>NZ_WJBG01000064.1 GCF_009709555.1 Streptomyces blattellae
CGACAAGCAGTTCCAGGACGCCCGGATCATCTTCGTCGACACCGAGGCCTCCAACTGGACCTTCGACCCCGTCCGGGGCCAGTACTTCTTCCACCGTTTCTTCTCCCATCAGCCGGACCTCAACTACGAGAACCCTGCCGTCCAGGAGGAAATCCTGGCCGCCCTCCGCTTCTGGCTGGACCTGGGCATCGACGGCTACCGGCTCGACGCCGTGCCGTATCTGTACGCGGCCGAGGAAACGAACTGCGAGAACCTGCCCGCCACACACGAGTTCCTGAAACGCGTCCGCCGTGACATCGACGCCCACTATCCGGACACCGTGCTGCTGGCCGAGGCGAACCAGTGGCCGGAGGACGTCGTCGACTACTTCGGCGACTACGCGTCGGGCGGCGACGAATGCCATATGGCCTTCCATTTCCCCGTGATGCCCCGGATCTTCATGGCGGTACGCCGGGAATCCCGCTACCCCGTCTCCGAAATCCTC
>NZ_WJBG01000065.1 GCF_009709555.1 Streptomyces blattellae
CGACAAGCAGTTCCAGGACGCCCGGATCATCTTCGTCGACACCGAGGCCTCCAACTGGACCTTTGACCCCGTCCGCAAGCAGTACTACTGGCACCGTTTCTTCTCCCACCAGCCAGACCTCAACTACGAGAACCCGGCCGTCCAGGAGGAGATGATCTCCGCACTGCGGTTCTGGCTGGACCTCGGTATCGACGGCTTCCGGCTGGACGCGGTGCCGTATCTGTACCAGCAGGAGGGCACCAACTGCGAGAACCTTCCGGCGACCCATGAATTCCTCAAACGGGTACGGAAGGAGATCGACGCCCACTATCCGGACACGGTGCTGCTGGCGGAGGCGAACCAGTGGCCGGAGGACGTCGTCGACTACTTCGGCGACTACGCGTCGGGCGGCGATGAATGCCATATGGCGTTCCATTTCCCGGTGATGCCCCGGATCTTCATGGCGGTACGCCGGGAATCCCGCTACCCCGTCTCCGAAATCCTC
>NZ_WJBG01000066.1 GCF_009709555.1 Streptomyces blattellae
CCACGACGCCATGGCGGTGGAGGACTTCCGGCCCCGCTTCCTGGCGAAGTCGACGGTGGCCCGGCCACCTGGGGTTCTGGACGGCGGGCTCCGTGGCGCTCAGCGGAGCCCCGGCGACGAACCCCGGCGACCTGACTTCCGGAACCTCCGGATGCAGATGAGGAACCACCGGGGAGCGAGTCGCTCGCGAGGGAGCAGTTCAACGCGCGTGCGGCGAGGCGTTTTGGCGCGTTTTCCCTATATGGCAACCATATCCAGGCCGGGTGGACGGCGCATGGCAGCTGGGGCGGCTGCGGGAGCCGCCCGGTGTGCGGATCCCCCAGGCGGGTGGTGCACTGGATGAGGGGCTTTGTTGCCGGAGGCGGTTCGGCAGCGGATGCGCGGCCGAGGAGGGGAGGAGCACCCGGTTCTCGCACCCTGAGAGGTTGCCGTGAGCAACGAAAACGACGCATTCGACGACGACGCATTCGACGACGACGCATTCGACGACATCGGCCCCATCGACTACCTGGTGGTCGAATACCCGGGCAGCCGTCCCACGGGAGAAGCCCTCCCGTACCTCGTCGACCTGGTCGACCAGGGGCTGATCCGCATCCTCGACCTCGTGTTCGTGCGCAAGGACGACGACGGTTCCGTCACAGCGGTCGACATCGCGGACCTCAACCGGGACGCGGACACGGACCTCACGGCGTTCGAAGGCGCCACCTCGGGACTGCTCGGGCAGGACGACATCGAAGAGGCCGGAAAGGCGATCGGTCCCGGCAGCGCGGCCGCCATCCTGATGTACGAGAACCGCTGGGCCGCACCCTTCGCCCGAGCCCTGCGGCGCGGCGGCGCCCGACTGGTGGCCGCCGGAAGGATCCCCGTCCAGGAAGTGATCGCGGCACTGGACTCGGCGGAGGCCGCAGCCGACACCGGGACGTGAACAGCACAGCACGCAGAGCACAGGAGGTGCCGACCATGCCAGGTCTCATTCGCGGCGTCGCCCGCACCGCCGCCGTCGCCGGCACGGCGACGGCGGTGTCGAACCGCGTGTCCCGGCGGCAGGCCGGCCGGTGGGCCGAGCAGGACGCCCGGCGGGCCGCACCGCGACCCGGGCCCTTCGCTCAGCCCCCGGCCCTGTCCTCGGAGGACAAGATCGCCCAGCTGAAAGAACTGGGTGAACTGAAAGCTCAAGGTGTGCTGACGGAAGCGGAGTTCGAGGACCAGAAGCGCACGATCCTCAGCGGGTGACCACCAGCTATGGACGGCCTGCAGATCCTCCCGCTCGCCATCACCATGATGATCGGACCTCAGATCATGTCGGCGATCATCTTCGTGACGACGCCGAGGGCGGTCCGCGTGTCGCTGGGGTTTCTGACCGGCGTGGCCATCGCCGCCACGGCGGGCGTGGCCATCGCGATGGGCCTCGCAGCCGCTCTCGGCAACGCTGTCGACCTCGGTGACTCCTCCGACCACGGTTCCACGGGTCTGATCATCCAGTACGTACTCGTGGCGCTCCTGGCCGCCGCCGCGCTCAAGAACTGGATCAAGCGGGAAACCATCGAGCCGCCGAAGTGGCTCGGCACCCTGATGACCGCGGACTCGCGCAAGGCGTTCAAGGTCGGACTGCTGGTCATCCTCCTGATGCCGTCCGACATCATGATCATGCTGACCGTGGGCGTCAATCTGATCCAGACCGACGCGTCGTTCGCCTCGGCACTGCCGTTCATCGCCCTGACCCTCCTCGTCGCGGCGCTTCCGCTGCTGGTACGTCTGCTGTTCGGCCGCCATGCCGAAGCCGCCATGCCCAAGATCCGCGACTGGATGAACACGCACAGCTGGCTCGTGAACATCATCGTGTGCGCGGTCTTCATCCTCCTGATCCTCACTTGACACCGCTGACCCACGCCGGGTGACAGGGAGACAGCCGGCGGCCTGGTGGCCTTCGGCACGGTCATGCTGATCAGCGGAGGCACCCTCGACGTGCTGCGCGGCATCGTGGTCCTGGCCGTTCTGGTCGGCTCAGCCTCTGTGGAGCGCGCGGACCTTTCCGTCCGATCCGTCCGACTTCTCGCCGGCGCGGGACTGGTGCGCTGCCAGAGGCGGTCGCCGTGCTCGATGGTGTTGCCGTTGCCGTTGCCGTTGCCGTTGCCGTTGCCGTTGCCGTTGCCGTAGCCGGCCGGGTGCCCGGCCGCGCGGGCGAGGACGGCCACGAACCCCGGCTCGGCACCGTGCCGGCCGCCTCCAAGGGGGCGCGTACGGCTCAGATGCCGGCCGCCGCCGACAGGTCACGCTTGAGCGCGGCGAGCAGCTCGGCGGCCTTCGTGCGGGCCTCGGGCAGCCGGTCGTGCGCGGCGACCGGTACCACGACCTCCAGGTAGCACTTCAGCTTCGGCTCCGTGCCGCTGGGGCGTACCACGACCCGGGCGCCGTCGAGCGTGTAGCGCAGGCCGTCCGTGGGCGGCAGCCTGTCCGTGCCGCGGGTGAGGTCCTCGGCGTCGGTGATGGCCAGTCCCGCCAGCTCGGTCGGCGGCTGCTCGCGCAGGCGCCGCATGGCGGCCGCGATGACCGACAGGTCCTCGACGCGGACGGAGAGCTGGCCGGTGGCGTGCAGGCCGTGCTCCACGGCGAGGTCGTCCAGCAGGTCCAGGAGGGTGCGGTCCTGCTCCTTCAGTTCGGACGCCAGCTCGGTGACGAGGAGGGCCGCGGTGATGCCGTCCTTGTCGCGTACGCCGTCGGGGTCGACGCAGTAGCCGAGGGCCTCCTCGTAGCCGTAGCGCAGACCGTCCACGCGGGCGATCCACTTGAAGCCGGTGAGCGTCTCCTCGTACGGCAGTCCCGCCTTCTCCGCGATCCGCCCGAGCAGGGACGACGACACGATGGACTCGGCGAACGTGCCGTGTGCGCCGCGCCGGACGAGGTGGGCGGCGAGGAGGGAGCCGACCTCGTCGCCGCGGAGCATGCGCCAGTCGGCGCCGTCCTTGACGGCCACCGCGCACCGGTCGGCGTCCGGGTCGTTGGCGATGATCAGGTCCGGCTCGGTCTCCCGGGCCTTGGCGAAGGCCAGGTCCATCGCGCCGGGCTCTTCCGGGTTGGGGAAGGCGACGGTCGGGAAGTCCGGGTCGGGCTCGGCCTGCTCGGCGACGAGTACCGGTGCGGGGAAGCCGGCGCGGGCGAACGCGGCCAGCAGGACGTCCCTGCCGACGCCGTGCATCGCCGTGTAGACGGTACGGGCGGTGCGCGGGGAACCGGCGGTCAGGACGGCGTCCGTGCGGGCGAGATAGGCGTCGAGGACGGCGTCGTCGAGCGTCTCCCAGCCGGAGTCGGGCCGGGGGACGTCGGCGAGGGCGTCGATCGCGTCGATCTCGGCCGCGATCTCCGCGTCCGCCGGCGGGACGATCTGCGAACCGTCGCCGAGGTACACCTTGTAGCCGTTGTCGCGGGGCGGGTTGTGGCTGGCGGTGACCTCGACACCGGCGACCGCGCCCAGGTGCCGTATGGCGTAGGCGAGGACGGGGGTGGGGAGCGGGCGGGGCAGGACGGCCGCGTGCAGGCCCGCGCCGGTCATCACGGCGGCGGTGTCGCGGGCGAAGTCGGCGGACTTGTGCCGGGCGTCGTAGCCGACGACGACGAGTCCGCCGGACTGGCCGTTCTTCTTCAGGTACGCGGCGAGGCCTGCTGCCGCGCGGATGACGACCGAGCGGTTCATGCGCATCGGGCCGGCGCCCAGTTCTCCGCGCAGGCCGGCCGTGCCGAACTGGAGGGTGCCGGCGAAGCGCTCGGTGAGTTCTGTGACGTCCGCGGCGTCGATGAGCTTGGACAGCTCGTCGCGGGTCTCCGCGTCGGGGTCCTCGGCGAGCCACGCCTGGGCCCGGGCGATGAGATCGTCGTGCACGTCGGGTGCCTCTCGTTGTGTGTCCGTACGGTGTCGGGTGCGGGCCGGGTTCCTCGCCCCCGCCGCCCCTACCCGTCCCGTCCCTGGGGGCTGCGCCCCCAGACCCCCGCTTCGGCCTCAACGGCCTCGTCCTCAAACGCCGGACGGGCTGAAAATACCCGGACCGGCGCTGTGGCCGGCCCGCAGTGGGTGGGTGGGGGATCGGGACGGTTGGTCCGTCCTCAGGCGTTGGGCGGGCTGAAATACCGGGACTGGCGTTGTGGTCGGCTCGCAGTGGGTGGGTGGGGGATCGGGAAGGCCTCCCCTCGTCCTCAAACGCCGGACGGGCTGAAAATCAGCCAGCCGGGCATGGGGCGACGCCTCACAGTCGGCCCAGCACCTGCGCCAGCAGTGACCCCATCCGTGTCGCCGAGTCCCGTCCGGCCTGCAGGACCTCCTCGTGGTTCAGGGGCTCTCCCGTCATGCCTGCCGCGAGGTTCGTCACGAGGGAGATGCCCAGCACCTCGGCACCGGCCTCACGCGCCGCGATGGCCTCCAGGACGGTCGACATGCCCACGAGGTCCGCGCCGATGACGCGGGCCATGCGGATCTCCGCCGGGGTCTCGTAGTGCGGGCCGGGGAACTGGGCGTAGACGCCCTCCTCCAGGGTGGGGTCGATCTCCTTGCACAGGGCGCGCAGGCGCGGCGAGTACAGGTCGGTGAGGTCGACGAAGTTGGCGCCGACGATCGGGGAGGTGGCGGTGAGGTTGATGTGATCGCTGATGAGGACCGGCTGCCCGGGGCGCATGCCCTCGCGCAGGCCGCCGCAGCCGTTGGTGAGGACGACCGTCTTGCAGCCGGCCGCCACCGCGGTGCGGACGCCGTGGGCTACTGCTGCCACGCCGCGGCCCTCGTAGAAGTGCGTGCGGCCGAGGAAGACCAGGGCGCGCTTGTGGCCGATCTTGTACGAGCGGATCTTGCCGCCGTGTCCCTCCACCGCCGGCGGCGGGAACCCGGGCAGCTCGGTGACCTGGAACTCGGCGTCGGGTGCGCCGAGGGCCTCCACGGCCGGTGCCCAGCCGGAGCCCATCACAAGGGCGACGTCGTGGGTCTCGGCGCCGGTCATTTCCCGCAGGCGCGCGGCGGCGGCGTCGGCGGCGGCGTAGGGATCGCCCTGGATGTCGTCCGGAAGAAGAGATGCGTTCACGCGCATGAGAGTAGCTGGTCTGGGCCTACGCGCGTAGATGACGGAACCCACGGGATGGCGATCGTTGCCTTGTTGTTTCCGGCGAAACCGGCCGGCGGCACGGTACTCGGCAGGCCGCACTCAGCAGGGCCGCTTGCGCAGCTCCATCACGTAGTCGTGCGGTGCCCCCGCGGACTCGGCGGCGTCCGCGAGCTCTCCGAGGTAGCGGGCCGAGGGGAGCCCGCCCTCGTAGCCGTTCAGGACGTACACCCAGGCCGGTTCCTCGCCGTCCAGGGTGAGCGCGCGCACGCGGGCCCGGCGGTAGATGCCCAGGCCCACGCCGACCCAGCGGTCCAGGGACTCCTCGTCCATCGGTGCGATGTCGTACAGCGCGACGAAGACCTGCTCCAGCGGATCCTCGACGATCGTCGCGAGCGCGCCCTCCCAGCCCATCTGCTCGCCGCCGAAGGTCAGCCGCCACCCGTTCAGCCAGCCGGTGGCGCGCATCGGCGAGTACGGTGCGCGGCGGGTCATCAGCCGCGCGTCGAGATTGCCGGCGTAGGCGGCGTAGAGCGACATGGGTCGAGCGTACGGCAGCCGAACCGGCCGCCCCTCCCGTAACAGTGGTATCTCAGGCGGCCCCCCAGGGCAGGACCACCCCGAAGCGTGCGGGACAATTGCATACGTGACTCGGATCGTGATCATCGGTGGCGGACCCGGCGGATACGAAGCGGCGCTGGTGGCCGCGCAGCTCGGCGCGGAGGTGACCGTCGTCGACTGCGACGGTCTGGGCGGGGCGTCGGTGCTCACCGACTGCGTGCCGTCGAAGACCCTGATCGCCACGGCCGAGGTGATGACCACCTTCGACTCGTCGTACGAAGAGCTGGGCATCATCGTCGCCGACGACACCCCGCACATCGACACGCCCGCCCGGGTCGTCGGGGTCGATCTCGGCAAGGTCAACCGGCGTGTCAAGCGGCTCGCCCTCGCCCAGTCGCACGACATCACCGCCTCCGTGACCCGGGCCGGCGCGCGTGTCATGCGCGGGCGTGGACGGCTGGAGGGCATGCAGGCCCTCGACGGATCGCGCAAGGTCGTCGTACGGGCCGCCGACGGGACAGAGGAGACGCTCACCGCCGACGCCGTCCTCATCGCCACCGGCGGCCACCCGCGCGAGCTGCCCGACGCCCAGCCCGACGGCGAGCGCATCCTCAACTGGACCCAGGTCTACGACCTCGACGAGCTGCCGGCCGAGCTCATCGTGGTCGGTTCCGGTGTCACCGGCGCCGAGTTCGCCGGCGCCTACCAGGCCCTCGGCTCCAGGGTTACCCTCGTCTCCTCCCGCGACCGCGTGCTGCCCGGCGAGGACCCGGACGCCGCCGCCGTCCTGGAGGACGTCTTCCGCCGCCGCGGCATGAACGTCATGGCCCGCTCCCGTGCCGCCGCCGCCAAGCGCGTCGGCGACCGCGTCGAGGTCACGCTCGCCGACGGCCGCGTCATCACCGGCTCGCACTGTCTGATGGCCGTCGGCGCCATTCCGAACTCCGCGGGCATGGGCCTGGACGAGGCCGGCGTGAAGGTCCAGGAGTCCGGCCACATCTGGACCGACCGGGTCTCCCGTACGACCGCCCCGGGCGTGTACGCCGCCGGTGACGTGACCGGTGTCTTCGCCCTCGCCTCCGTGGCCGCCATGCAGGGCCGTATCGCCATGTACCACTTCCTCGGCGACGCGGTGGCCCCGCTCAACCTCAAGGCGGTCTCGTCGAACGTCTTCACCGACCCCGAGATCGCCACCGTCGGCTACTCCCAGGCCGACGTCGACGGCGGCAGGATCGACGCCGTGGTCGTCAAGCTGCCGCTGCTGCGCAACCCGCGCGCCAAGATGCAGGGCATCCGCGACGGCTTCGTCAAGCTCTTCTGCCGTCCGGGCACCGGCATCGTGGTCGGCGGAGTGGTCGTCGCGCCGCGCGCCTCGGAACTGATCCATCCCATCTCGATCGCCGTCGACAACAATCTGACGGTCGAACAGATCGCGAACGCGTTCACCGTGTACCCCTCCCTTTCGGGGTCGATCGCCGAGGTGGCCCGCCAGCTCCACACCCGCAAGACGAACGGCGACGCCTGACGGCTTGAACCGACTCCCCGCTGGTCACGGGGAGTTGTCGAGCATTCGTACGGCATAGTCGGCGGGACTAGGCCCTATACCACTTCCCGCCTTCCTGTGCGAACAACTTCTGTTATTCGGCGCAAACTGCTGAAAGCAGACGGTCGTTGGGGTTACTGTCAGTTTCGTGTTCGCTGCAGAACGTCGCCAATTGATCCTCGAAATGGTGCGAGCGAACGGGGCCGTGTCGCTCCGTGAGCTCGCCCGCGTCGTCCAGACCTCCGAAGTGACCGTACGGCGGGACGTGCGCGCACTGGAGGCAGAAGGACTCCTCGACCGCCGGCACGGCGGTGCGGTATTGCCGGGCGGGTTCACGCGGGAGTCCGGCTTTCCGCAGAAATCACATCTCGCGACCGCCGAGAAGACGGCCATCGCCGATCTCGCCGCGAACCTCGTCGAAGAAGGCGAGGCCATCGTGGTCGGGGCGGGTACCACCACACAGGAGCTGGCCCGCCGGCTCGCCCGGGTCCCCGGGCTCACCGTCGTCACCAACTCCCTCCTGGTGGCCCAGGCGTTGGCCCATGCCAACAGGGTGGAGGTCGTGATGACCGGCGGCACCCTGCGTGGCTCCAACTACGCGTTGGTGGGCAGCGGCGCCGAGCAGTCCTTGCAGGGGCTGCGGGTGTCGCGGGCCTTCCTGTCCGGCAGTGGGCTCACCGCCGAACGCGGGCTGTCCACGTCCAACATGCTGTCGGCGTCCGTGGACCGGGCGCTGGTGCAGGCGGCGGCGGAGGTCGTCGTCCTCGCCGACCACACCAAGCTCGGTCAGGACACGATGTTCCAGACGGTGCCGACGGATGTGATCACGCGCCTCGTGACGGACGAGCCGCCCGCGCATGACGACCGTGCGGCCACGGAGTTGCAGGCGCTGGCCGACCAGGGGGTGCAGATCGCCGTCGCGGGGGCATCGGGAAACGCGGGGGGCGGTGATCCCGTCCCGGCGCGTCAGCAGCGCCGGGACGTGCCGCTGCCGGGGCCCCGGCGGGGAGTTCCCGGTGGGGGCCAGGCCCTGCGTACGGCCACGGTGCTGGGTGAAGCGGGCGCGGAGCAGCGGGCGCGGGTCGCGGATATGCGGCGGCGTTAGGGTCACGTACGCGGCGGAGCCGTATACCGACACAGCCCCGCGCCCCTCACGTCGGTCCCCGCGACGTCTACGTCAGTCCCCGCAAGGTCAGTTTCAGCAGCCGGTCCGCCAAGTCCGGGTCCGTCGGCGACTCTTCCGCTGCCAGCGCGATCGCGTGGGTCAGTTGGAGGAGATCGCCGATCGCCACGTCGGGGCGGACCTTGCCTGCTTCCTGGGCTCGCGTCAGCAGGGCCGTGCCCGCCTCGCGGATCGGGTGGCTGCATCGCGCGAGGGCCGAGGTGTTGTCGTACGACACCGACATGAGCGCCCGCGACAAGCCCCGGTACTCGCCTGCATGGGTGACGATCTCGCGTAGCCAGGTGACCAGGGACGTACACGGGTCCGGGGTGCCCAGCAGCTCGCGGGAGCGGGCGAGGAGGTCGCTTACGCCGTCCTCGAAGACCGCGCTCAGCAGGGCGTGGCGGTTGGGGAAGTGGCGGTAGAGGGTGCCGATGCCGACGCCGGCGCGGCGGGCGATGTCTTCCAGCGAGGCGTCGGTGCCGTGGGCGGCGAAGGCGGTGCGGGCCTCGGCGAGCAGGCGGTCGTAGTTGCGGCGGGCGTCGGCGCGCATGGGGCGTGGCGGGCTCGTCTCCTGTGAGGTCGAGACCGCCATGGCTCCCACCTGCCCTCTCGTCCGCCCGGCTGTCTCTCCAGAATGCCATCGGCAAACGGCTGCGCCCGGCGGGCCGACCGCTGTGGTCTCCGCCGGGCGCGTCAGGATGTCGTACGAAGGGTGTCGTACGGCTCAGTCCTTGATCTCGCAGATCACCGCGCCGGAGGTGATGGAGGCGCCGACCTCCGCGGACAGGCCCTTGATGGTGCCGGACCTGTGGGCGTTGAGGGGCTGCTCCATCTTCATGGCCTCCAGGACGACGACCAGGTCGCCCTCCTTGACCTCCTGGCCCTCCTCGACGGCGATCTTGACGATGGTGCCCTGCATCGGGGAGGCGAGGGTGTCGCCGGAGGCCACGGGGCCGGACTTCTTGGCCGCGCGGCGCTTGGGCTTGGCGCCTGCCGCGAGGCCGGTGCGGGCCAGCGACATGCCGAGCGAGGACGGGAGGGAGACCTCCAGGCGCTTGCCGCCGACCTCGACGACGACCGTCTCGCGGCCCGGCTCCTCGTCCGAGTCCACGTCGGCGGGGGCGGCGAAGGGCTTGATCTCGTTGACGAACTCGGTCTCGATCCAGCGGGTGTGGACGGTGAAGGGCTCCTGGCTGCCGGTGATTTCGGGGGCGAACGCCGGGTCCTTCACCACCGCGCGGTGGAACGGGATCGCGGTCGCCATGCCCTCGACCTGGAACTCCTCCAGCGCGCGGGCGGCCCGCTGCAGGGCCTGCTCGCGGGTGGCGCCGGTGATGATCAGCTTGGCGAGCAGGGAGTCCCAGGCCGGGCCGATGACCGAGCCGGACTCGACGCCCGCGTCCAGGCGGACGCCCGGACCGGCCGGCGGGTCGAACCTGGTGACCGTGCCCGGCGCCGGGAGGAAGCCCCGGCCCGGGTCCTCGCCGTTGATGCGGAACTCGAAGGAATGGCCGCGCAGCCCGGGGTCGCCGTAACCGAGGGCCTCGCCGTCGGCGATGCGGAACATCTCGCGCACCAGGTCGATGCCGGCGACCTCCTCGGTGACCGGGTGCTCGACCTGGAGCCGGGTGTTGACCTCCAGGAAGGAGATCGTGCCGTCCATGCCGACCAGGAACTCCACGGTGCCCGCGCCGACGTATCCGGCCTCCTTCAGGATGGCCTTGGAGGCGCGGTACAGCTCCGCGTTCTGCTGCTCGGACAGGAACGGCGCCGGGGCCTCCTCGACCAGCTTCTGGTGCCGGCGCTGCAGCGAGCAGTCACGGGTCGACACGACGACCACGTTGCCGTGGGTGTCGGCCAGGCACTGCGTCTCCACGTGCCGCGGCTTGTCCAGGTAGCGCTCGACGAAGCACTCGCCGCGCCCGAACGCGGCGACGGCCTCACGGACCGCCGACTCGTACAGTTCGGGCACCTCTTCGAGCGTCCGCGCGACCTTCAGACCACGACCGCCGCCACCGAAGGCGGCCTTGATCGCGATCGGCAGGCCGTGCTCCTCGGCGAAGGCGACGACCTCGTCGGCGCCGGAGACCGGGTCGGGCGTACCGGCGACCAGCGGGGCGCCCGCGCGCTGGGCGATGTGCCGGGCGGCCACCTTGTCACCGAGGTCCCGGATGGCCTGCGGCGGCGGGCCGATCCAGATCAGATCGGCGTCCAGGACCGCCTGTGCGAACTCGGCGTTCTCGGAGAGGAAGCCGTAGCCGGGGTGGATCGCGTCCGCGCCGGACTCCCGGGCGGCGTTCAGGACCTTCTCGATGTCCAGGTAGCTCGTCGCCGGGGTGTCACCGCCCAGGGCGAACGCCTCATCCGCCGCGCGGACATGCGACGCGTCCCGGTCCGGGTCGGCGTATACGGCCACGCTCGCGATACCGGCGTCCCGGCAGGCCCGGGCCACGCGGACAGCGATTTCGCCACGGTTGGCGATGAGCACCTTGCGCACGATTGAGGCTCCCTCCTTGAAACAAGCCGAGTTTAGGGACTGCCGACACGGCACTTCGACCCGTCCCCACTGGTGAGCTTGCCCACACGGAGCGTGATACGAGGCTTGCTCGACCCGCGAAATCCCTTGTCGCACCTCGGTACGCAGGACTCCTCCGGGCAACCCTAGCCGTCCTCTGTGGTCAAGGTCTCTGTCATCACGTGCTGCGGGCCACCCGGTTTCTTTGTGGAGTCCCTACGAATGGCCCAATGATTCTTTGCCGAGCGCCGGACCCTTGTCCCGTGGTTTACCCGTTAGTAGCGTTCATGGTGTATCGAACATACTTGGGGTAACAGGGGCTCGGCTTGAGGGTGGGTGGGGACCGGTGGTGCGCAGACCGGTGGCGTGGGTCGTGGCGGTCGTGCTCTTCGTGGAGGCGCTCTGCATCGCCGCGCTGAACTGGTTCCTCGGGGTCGTGGTCGACCGCCAGAACATGTCCCTGGCGGGCCTCGACCCGGACGTCATGTCGCTGTCCTCGAAGATCGGCGGCGTGCTCTTCGGCCTCTACTTCGCCTTCTGCGGCCTGGTCGCCCTGCTCGTGGCCCTGCGCGACCGCCGCCCCGCCGGCTTCGGCCGCGCCCTGCTGATCAGCGGCGCCGTGGTGCACGGCCTGCTGGGCGCCCTCACCTGGGGCCTGGTCGGCTGGCCGGCGTTCCTGTTCATGGTGCTGGTGCTCGGCCTCATCGTGCTGCTGCTGATGACGTACGACGCGGAGGAGCGGCCCGCCGCCCCAGAACCCGGGGACAGCAAGCCCGGCAACGGCGGCTCCCCGGTCAGTCCTCCGCCGGCGCCCACAACTCCGTGATCCCCACGCCCAGTTCGGCGAGCAGACGGCGTACGAGGGGCAGGCTGATGCCGATCACATTGCCGTGGTCGCCGTCGATGCCGTCGATGAACGGCGCCGAGCGGCCGCCGAGCGTGAACGCCCCCGCGACGTAGAGGGGTTCGCCCGAGGCGACGTACGCGGCGATCTCCTCGTCGGTCGGCTCGCCGAAGCGGACGACGGTGGAGGCGACGCCGGAGACATACCGGCCGGTGGCCGTGTCGTAGACGCAGTGCCCGGTCTGCAGCGTGCCCGCCCGGCCGCGCATCGACTTCCAGCGGGCGGTGGCCTCCTCGGCGTCGGCGGGCTTGCCGAGCGCCTGTCCGTCCAGCTCAAGCACCGAGTCGCAGCCGATCACCAGGGCGCCCTTGACCTCCGGTTTCGCCGCGACGACCGACGCCTTCGCCTCGGCGAGGGCAAGGGCCAGGTCGGCGGGGGTGGGGGCGGTGACGGCGTCCTCGTCCACGCCGCTCACGATCACTTCGGGGTCCAGGCCGGCCTGCCGGAGGAGGCTCAGGCGGGCGGGGGACTGGGAGGCGAGGACGAGGCGGCGGCGGGGCGTGTCTGTCATGCGGTCAGGGTATCGACGGTCCGCTCCGGCAACTCGGACAGGCCCTAGGTCAGGCCGATCACGAGCATGGCCAGGACCATGGCGAGGGCCATGAGAAAGCCGAGCCGCCGCAGCATCTGCTGCGTTTCGCGCAGTTCTTCGGGCGGCTCGTTCTCAGGGTCGGACCACAGCATGCCACTAGCGTGGGGCGGGGCGGGGGGAGGGCGCCTGAGTATGCGTACTCAAGTGGTGCCCCGGGTTTGCCGTACTGTGCGCCCACGCGGCGGAGCCGCACATTGATACAGCCCCGCGCCCCTGGCCGGGCTGCTGCTAGCCCGGCCAGTATGTGCGGGACCATGCCGTGGGCCCGGGCTGGGGCACGCGGTGTGCTGCGATCCGGGCCGGGTCCGACCAGGAGTCTCTGTCACGGGGTGCGCCGGGCGGCTCTGTTGCTGCTGCCGCGGCGCGGGCTCGGACCACCGCCAGGGCGGCGGCGAGCTCCTCGGGGGTGGGGTTGCCCCGTACGACCTTGATCGTCATGGTGGCTCCTAGAGCTGGCTCCTAGAGGGGGATGTTGCCGTGCTTCTTCGGGGGCAGGGACTCCCGCTTGGTGCGCAGCTGACGCAGGCCGCGTACGACGTGGCGGCGGGTGTCGGACGGCATGATCACGGAGTCGATGTAGCCGCGTTCGGCGGCGATGTACGGGTTGAGGAGGGTGTCCTCGTACTCCTGGATCACGCGGGCGCGGGTCGCCTCGTCCGTTCCTGAGGCCTCCGCCTCGGCGATGGTGCGGCGGTGCAGGATGTTGACCGCGCCCTGGGCGCCCATGACGGCGATCTGGGCGGTCGGCCAGGCGAGGTTGAGGTCGGCACCCAGGTGCTTGGAGCCCATGACGTCGTAGGCGCCGCCGAAGGCCTTGCGGGTGATGACCGTGATCAGCGGGACGGTGGCCTCGGCGTACGCGTAGATCAGCTTGGCGCCGCGGCGGATGATGCCGTCGTGCTCCTGGTCGACACCGGGGAGGAAGCCGGGGACGTCGACGAAGGTGATGACCGGGACGTTGAAGGCGTCGCAGGTGCGGACGAAGCGGGCGGCCTTTTCGGAGGCCTTGATGTCCAGGCAGCCCGCGTACTGCATCGGCTGGTTGGCGACGATGCCGACGGGGCGGCCCTCGACGCGGCCGTAACCGGTGAGGATGTTGGGGGCGTAGAGGGGCTGCGTCTCGAAGAACTCGGCGTCGTCCAGGATGTGCTCGATCACCGTGTGCATGTCGTACGGCTGGTTCGCGCTGTCGGGGACCAGTACGTCCAGCTCGCGGTCCTCGTCGGTGAAAGCGAGGTCGGCCTCCTCCGGGTAGGCCGGGGGCTCGCTGAGGTTGTTGGACGGCAGGTACGACAGCAGCTGCTTGATGTACTCGATCGCGTCCTTCTCGTCCCCGGCCATGTGGTGCGCCACGCCCGAGGCCGAGTTGTGGGTGCGGGCGCCGCCCAGCTCCTCGAAGCCGACGTCCTCGCCGGTGACCGTCTTGATGACGTCCGGGCCGGTGATGAACATGTGCGAGGTCTGGTCGACCATGATCGTGAAGTCGGTGATCGCGGGGGAGTAGACCGCGCCGCCCGCGCAGGGGCCCACGACCAGGCTGATCTGCGGGATGACGCCGGAGGCGTGTGTGTTGCGGCGGAAGATCTCGCCGTACGCGCCCAGCGAGGCCACGCCCTCCTGGATGCGGGCGCCGCCGGAGTCGTTGATGCCGATGACCGGGCAGCCGGTCTTCAGCGCGAAGTCCATGACCTTCACGATCTTCTGGCCGTAGACCTCGCCGAGGGCACCGCCGAAGACGGTGAAGTCCTGAGAGAAGACGGCGACCGGGCGGCTGTCGACGGTGCCGTAGCCGGTGACGACGCCGTCGCCGTACGGCCGGTTCTTCTCCAGGCCGAAGTTGGTGGAGCGGTGCCGGGCGAACTCGTCGAGTTCGACGAAGGACCCCTCGTCGAGCAGGAGCTCGATCCGCTCACGGGCCGTCAGCTTGCCCTTGGCGTGCTGCTTTTCGACGGCGCGTGCGGAGCCGGCGTGCGTCGCTTCCTCGATACGGCGCTGGAGATCCGCGAGCTTGCCCGCGGTGGTGTGGATGTCGATCCCTGAGGTCTCTGAGGACTCTTGGATCTCGTGACGCTCTTCCGGCTCGGACATCGGGACGGCGCTCCCTGCCTGCTCAAAAGGGGGGACTGTTACTCATCCGTAGAGTAGTGGGGTGCCTACCAATCGGCAGTGCGGCGTTCAACACACCTAGTCTGGCTTGCATGACGCCGCGAGATGCAGCAGAGCCGAACGACAGCAGCCGGTGGTCCGACCTGGACCGGCCGCCCCTCAACGCCGCCGCCCTGCGCCGGGCGCTCGTGCGGGAGGGCGGGCTGTGGTCGGACGTGGAGGTCGTGCCGAGCACCGGCTCCACCAACTCCGACCTCGTGGCCCTGGCGAACGCGGGCGACGCGGAGGAGGGCGCGGTCCTCGTCGCCGAGGAGCAGACCGCGGGGCGCGGGCGCCTCGAACGGCAGTGGACGGCTCCGGCCCGCTCCGGCCTGTTCTTCTCCGTCCTCCTCCGGCCCACGGAGGTGCCGGTGTACCGCTGGGGGTGGGTGCCGCTGCTCACCGGTGTCGCGGTGGCGACGGGGCTGTCGCGGGCCGCGGGCGTGGACACGGCACTCAAATGGCCCAATGACCTGCTGCTGACCGTCGGCGGTGAGGAACGCAAGGCCGGCGGAATCCTCGCCGAGCGGGCCGGAGCCGATGGCGTGGTCGTCGGCGTCGGCATCAATGTGACCCTGCGCGAGGACGAGCTTCCCGTGCCGGCCGCCGGTTCGCTGGCGCTGGCGGGGGCCGTGAGCACGGACCGGGACCCCCTGCTGCGGGCCGTGCTGCGGTCGCTGGAGGAGTGGTACGGCCGGTGGCGCTCGGCCGGCGGCGATCCCGGGGCGAGCGGGCTGCAGGAGACGTATGCGGCGGGCTGCGCGACGCTGGGGAGGAGGGTGCGGGCCGAGCTGCCCGGCGATCGGTCGGTCACCGGTGAGGCGGTGGCGATCGACGGGGACGGGCGGCTGGTGCTGGCGACGGAGGAGGGCGTGCAGGAGCCGGTGGGGGCGGGGGACATCGTTCACTTGCGCCCGGCGTGAGGTCTGTCGGGCGGTGTGTCGGTGCGTTTGCGGGTGCGTTGTGCGCGGTGTGTTGTCCGTCGGTCCGTGTGGGTTCGCTTGCG
>NZ_WJBG01000067.1 GCF_009709555.1 Streptomyces blattellae
CCTTCGGTGCCGACCTCGCGGGCCACGCGGGTGACCTCGTCGGCGAAGGCGGAGAGCTGGTCCACCATCGTGTTCACCGTCGACTTCAGCTCCAGGATCTCACCCTGCGCGTCGACGGTGATCTTCTGGCTCAGGTCGCCGTTGGCGACGGCGGTGGTGACCTGGGCGATGTTGCGGACCTGGGAGGTCAGGTTCGAGGCCATGAAGTTGACATTGTCGGTGAGGTCCTTCCAGACGCCCGACACGCCCCGCACCTGCGCCCGCCCGCCCAACTGCCCCTCCGTGCCGACCTCGCGGGCCACGCGGGTGACCTCGTCGGCGAACGCGGAGAGCTGGTCGACCATG
>NZ_WJBG01000068.1 GCF_009709555.1 Streptomyces blattellae
TGCTGGTGACGGCATCGTGACGGTGGATTACGGGCGGGCGTTCCAGGCGTCGGTGCCGGGTGCGCGGATGGTCGTGGTCGAGGGTGCCGGTCACTATCCGCACATCGAACAGCCGGCGGTATTCGTGCAGCACCTCAGCTCTTTCCTGGCGGAGTGCGAGTCCGCCGCAGCCGCAGTCCGGTAGAGATCAACGAGGGGTTTGCGAGATGCGTTTCTGGTTCTTCACCGAGTCGCCGT
>NZ_WJBG01000069.1 GCF_009709555.1 Streptomyces blattellae
GGCGGCTGAACTGGAGTCCGGCGAAGCGCCGTTGGGACGGGTTCGGCGGGAAGGCGGCGGCCGCAAGCGGGTCGTGGATCTCGATCCGGGGCTGCGGCCCGCACTGCTGGCGTTGGTCGAGCCGGATGTGCGCGGGGATCCGATGTCGCCGCTGCGGTGGACGACGAAGTCGACCCGGCGCCTGGCCGCGGAGCTGACCCGGGCCGGCCACCGAGTCTCGGCGGATACGGTCGCGGCCCTGCTGCGTGAGGAGGGTTTCAGCCTGCAGGGCAACGCCAAGACCGTCGAAGGCGCCCAGCACCCGGACAGGGATGCGCAGTTCCGCTATATCAACGAGCGGGCCAAGGAGTTCCAGGCGGCCGGGGACCCGGTGGTCAGCGTGGACACCAAGAAGAAGGAGCTGGTCGGCAACTACAAGAACGCCGGTCAGGAGTGGCACCGCGCGGGCGAGCCGGTGCGGGTGCAGACACACGACTTCCCAGACCGGGAGCTGGGCAAGGCCATCCCGTACGGGATCTACGACCTGGCGGCGGATGCCGGCTGGGTCAGCGTCGGCTGTGATCACGACACAGCCGCCTTCGCCGTCCAGACCCTGCGCCGCTGGTGGCACGCAGTCG
>NZ_WJBG01000070.1 GCF_009709555.1 Streptomyces blattellae
GTGGACTGCCTGTGGCTGCCGCCGTTCTTCAAGTCACCGCTCAGGGACGGCGGGTACGACGTCTCCGACTACACGGCCGTCCTGCCGGAGTTCGGTGACCTCGCCGACTTCGTGGAATTCGTCGACGCCGCCCATCAGCGCGGAATGCGCGTCATCATCGACTTCGTCATGAACCACACCAGCGACCAGCACCCGTGGTTCCAGGAGTCGCGCGCCAACCCGGAAGGCCCCTACGGCGACTACTACGTCTGGGCCGACGACGACAAGCAGTTCCAGGACGCCCGGATCATCTTCGTCGACACCGAGGCCTCCAACTGGACCTT
>NZ_WJBG01000071.1 GCF_009709555.1 Streptomyces blattellae
CAACGTCAGCCCAGCCGTCACCGCCACCTGATCACCAACGACACCGTTCACGAACGAAAGCAGTTCGGGCAGGCCCTCGGCCTGGACTTTCTCGATCCAGCCGGGGAGCTGGTGGCCGGTGCGGGCAGTCATCATCTCGGCAAACACGTGGATGTGGCCGGCGGTGGCGTCGAGGTCAGGGCATCGCGCGAGGATGGCCTTGAGCTTGAGGGTCTCCTCCGAGGTGAGGCTGTCGGGGTGGCGCGTGATCCAGCCTGTGACCTCCCGCGCTGAGGGTGGCCGGACCTTCTCGCGGGGTGGGGCGCCCGATCGCAGTGGGCGCAGGTAGTCGCGTAGAACGGTGAGGCCACCGCGGTAACCGGCGGCCGTGATCTCCTCGAAAAGGGTGGCGGCGGTGGTGCAGCCCTCGTTCCAGCGCTGGTGGAGGTAGGGCTTGAAGTCATCGAGGATGCTGGGGAGGCCCTGCCACTTGCCGGTCACCAGTTCCTGCCAGGTGGTGGCGCGGGCGAAACGGCGGACAGTGTTGCGGGACAGGCCCAGTTCCCGGGCGATCGCGCGCTGCGGGCGGCCCTGGTCGACCAGAGTATGCACGGCCCGGTGGCGCTCGCGGGTCCGGTCCGCGTACCGGTGGGCAGTACTGGCCGGGTGGCCCGCCGTGGCGATCTTCTCCAGTTCCGCGAGGGCGGCGGCTGATGCCTCGGAGGCCGGTGGTGGTTCGGGTTCGCGCAGGTGGGCTGCGTGCCGGGTGACGCAGCGCTCGACCGCCTCGACGAGGTTGTGCCAGACGTGCCAGCGATCGGCCACGTGCGTGGCGTCCGGGGCGCCCGCACGGGCGCCTTCCGCGTAGGCGGTGGCCCGGTCGCGGCAGATGATCTCGACACCAGGATGTTCGGCAAGCCAGCGGGCAAGGGTTGCAGCCTCGCGGTCGGGCAGCAGGTCGATCGGCCTGCGGGTCTCGATGTCGATCAGGACGGTGCCGTAGACGTGGCCCCGTCGCAGGGCGAAGTCGTCAACACCCAGAATTCTCGGCGTAGTTGTCGGCGGATCGGGCATGGCCCGGATCAGCCGTAGGAGCGTGGAGCGGCTGGCAGGAGCATCGAGGACGCTCGCCAGCCGGGTGCCGGCCCGGCCGGCCAGCATCAGCGCGACGACCTGGAGGACGGCGTGCAGGCGTGTGCTGCGTCGGCCGTGCCGGAAGGTGAGCCCGGCGATCTGCTCGGCGAAGGTGCTCTTGGTGCAGGAGCGCCTGGCGCAGCGGAACCGGCGCACCCGCAGCTGGATCACCACAGGTCGACCGCCCACGGCCGCGTCGGCGAGTCGACGCTCATAGCCGCTGTGGACCCGCCCGGACGCCTCACCACACTGCGGGCAGACCGCCTGCGAGGCGACAGCCCGGGCGGCGACGCGGACGTGATCCTCGCCGAGCTCGACTTCTTCGATCACCAAGCCATCCACCTGCGGGAATAGTGCGTCTTCCCACTTCACATCCCTCACGGACGAGCATGCTCACAGGGTTTGACGCTCAGTCGCGCGGTGATCAACGGATCCGATCGGAAGCCGCTGCTTTCGTTCGTGAACGGTGTCGTTGGTGATCAGGTGGCGGTGACGGCTGGGCTGACGTTG
>NZ_WJBG01000072.1 GCF_009709555.1 Streptomyces blattellae
GGAGCGCAGCGTCGAGCAAGCGTGTAGCTTCCGGGGCATGAAGAGCGGGGAGCCGGGTGGGGGGGATGGCGTCCCGCTTGAAGGCGCAGCACATGACTATCGCCTGGCATTCGCCCTCGCAGCCATCAACACTCAGCAGGAAATGCCGAAGGGTGTAGCTCTTCTGCGGGGACTGGTTGAGCTGGGTTGTTGAGCCTGTGGCTGTGGTCCGTG
>NZ_WJBG01000073.1 GCF_009709555.1 Streptomyces blattellae
CGCCTGGTCGCACCACGCACAACCCCATACCGCTTGACACCAAACGACATGGGGTGTCTGACCCCGCCACCCGCCCGGCACACCACTACGCGCGCACAACCGGACAACCAGCACGGCCACTCCCGCCGTGCGGGTCGTCCGGCCACACTGAGCAGGTCCGTCGCCTCGAAGGAAGTGGTATGCACGCGTCGCCCCGACTCCCTCGCCGGACCGTGCCTGCCACCCGCCCCGGCCGCACCGCCTCGCGCCGAACCACCCGGGTCGGCCCCGAGGCGACGGCATGAACCTCCCGCCGGCACTCCTGTGTTACCGGACGCTGGTCATCGAGGGCGCCGAGGGCATCCCCCGCAACGGCCTCATCGCCCAGCTGGCCCACCACGGCTTCCCGATCCAGCACCTGGCGGCCCGCCTGGACCACGTGGACCCGACCCGGCCCTACCGTGAACTCCTCGCGGCACCGGGGCGCGTGGCCCTCGACGGCAGCATCATCCACGAACTCGTCTACGGACCGCTGCGCCGCGGCCACTGAACCGCCCCGGCTCGAATGGAGACTCGATTTCGTGAAAGGATCGAGTCATGGCACGACC
>NZ_WJBG01000074.1 GCF_009709555.1 Streptomyces blattellae
CACGGACCACAGCCACAGGCTCAACAACCCAGCTCAACCAGTCCCCGCAGAAGAGCTACACCCAATGCCGATGCGGGCAACAAGGCCTTCTCAACAACGTGATGGTCGCGCCGTAACTGGCCAGCGGCGGCCCGTTCTTGGTACGCGACGCCGTAGCCGTCCTGGCGGGGCAGGTGGACAAGCACCGTGTTCCGGGTCGCGCGCTCGACCAGCGTGCCAATCGCCGATCGCTCACAGCGACAAGGGCGAGGAGGCTGCCAAAGCGCCCTCGCACTGCAAGGGTGACAGGCTCCGTCGGCGGGCGTTTCGAAATGTACACGCTGCCGATGCGTCAGTTGCCGAGTCCGGCCATCGGGTTCGGCTCCTTCTCCAACAGTTGGAAGATCCCGGCTTGTTCAGCCCTCGCCCGGCGTTTCGGACTGGCCTGGGCGCGTTCCGAGGCGAACTTGTCCCAGTCTGCGGGCTGCAGGAAGAGCAGATCGCCGGTATCGGGCACGATCATGACGCCGCCGAACACGGGATCACCGGCGAACCAGGCGCCGCTGTTCTCTGCTGCCTCGGGCCACCGGCGGACTGTCGATGCGTTGACGGCATGGAGGGTGCGCCGTGCTGACCGCGAACCGAAAGCTTGATGGTGTGTACATCCCCGAGCAGCAACCGCTGCGACTGCTTCTTGACTACGCGGGAGCGGTACTCCAGTGGATACGTACGCAACACCTTTTCGCATATTTTGAGCCGTCGCCCAAGGCCTACCTGGAGGTAAAGGAACAGCAGGAGGAACAGACCCGGGATAACGGGCAGCACGGTGAGGGTGGAGACGGAGACCCCTGCAAACTGCAACACGAACGGGACCGCGATGAGGCCGACGCCCAGGACGGCTCGAGCCGAGACGTGTTTGACCATGGTGCTTCTGGTGTGCCGGAGAACCTGGTCGACATCCGGTGGCGAGGCGGTTGAGTCATCCGAAGTCACTCCTCATCGCAGCCGCGGCAGAACCGGGTTCGGGCCTTTCGTCCGGGCTGTTGCTCTTGTTCGGATCGGTGAAGGAGAAGGTGTGGGCGACGCCGAGCAGAATGTTCCGGTAGGCATCTGCGAGTTCCATGGCGGGCGTCACCATCTGGATCATGATGACCTCCGATCCAGGCCCGGCAACCGTAGCCTGCCAGATCGCTTCCATGGGTGAATCGCCGCCGTCGATACCCGGTCGTCGGCCTGGCACGGCCATGGTCCGTTTCTCCTCGGACAGGTAGCCGAGTCCGCTGGGCAGTTCGAGCGGGAGTACACCCGACTCAGCTGCGCCTTCTGTAGCACCGGCGAGGCCTGCCACCGCCAGTTTTGCGCTTCCGGGAGTCGTGACCGTGGAGATCATGGGGCCGCAGCGGAATGGTGCTGGATGCCAGGGTAGGCGGAGGAGCGAACAGGCATTGATGGAGCCGCACTCAGCATTCGGCGGCGGCAAAGCAGGATGCGTAGGGGGAGCGCAGCGTCGAGCAAGC
>NZ_WJBG01000075.1 GCF_009709555.1 Streptomyces blattellae
GCTCCTTAGAAAGGAGGTGATCCAGCCGCACCTTCCGGTACGGCTACCTTGTTACGACTTCGTCCCAATCGCCAGTCCCACCTTCGACAGCTCCCTCCCACAAGGGGTTGGGCCACCGGCTTCGGGTGTTACCGACTTTCGTGACGTGACGGGCGGTGTGTACAAGGCCCGGGAACGTATTCACCGCAGCACTGCTGATCTGCGATTACTAGCAACTCCGACTTCATGGGGTCGAGTTGCAGACCCCAATCCGAACTGAGACCGGCTTTTTGAGATTCGCTCCACCTCACGGCATCGCAGCTCATTGTACCGGCCATTGTAGCACGTGTGCAGCCCAAGACATAAGGGGCATGATGACTTGACGTCGTCCCCACCTTCCTCCGAGTTGACCCCGGCGGTCTCCTGTGAGTCCCC
>NZ_WJBG01000076.1 GCF_009709555.1 Streptomyces blattellae
GTTCATTCCCTCAGACACCCAACAACGTGCCCGGCCCGGCCCTCCGTCCCGACTCACGTTCCACGCCGAAGCAGTACTAGTGATCCTTCAAGAATGACCGTGCCGAATAATCAACGTTCCACCCATGAGCAACCGTGCAAGACATTTGCCTGCAGTCGGCTATGCGCTCCTTAGAAAGGAGGTGATCCAGCCGCACCTTCCGGTACGGCTACCTTGTTACGACTTCGT
>NZ_WJBG01000077.1 GCF_009709555.1 Streptomyces blattellae
GTGCGCACCGCGCCCTCATCCGTGAGCGTGCTCATGCGGAGCCTCCGATCAGGGTGAGGAAGGCGTCTTCGAGGCGGCGGTGCGCCCCGACCGACTGGACGGGGATGTCGAGGCGGACGAGTTCGGCGACCAGACGCTGTGGTGTGCCGTCGTCGTCGAGCCGTATCAGGAGCCCGTCGTCGGTGGGCACGGCCGAGGTGACGCCCGGCAGCGCCGCGACCTTCTCCAGGACGGGCCCCTGGGGCGGCGTACCGGTGCCGACGAGGAGTGTGTCGCCGCCGCCGATGATCTCCCCTACCGGGCCCGCCTGCACGAGCTTGCCCCGGTCCATCACCACGAGGTGGGTGCAGGACTGCTCGACCTCCGCCAGCAGGTGGCTGGAGACGATCACCGTGCGTCCGGCGGCGGCGTACCGGATCATCACCTCGCGCATCTCGCGGATCTGGGGCGGGTCGAGGCCGTTGGTCGGTTCGTCGAGGATGAGCAGGTCCGGCAGGCCCAGCATGGCCTGGGCGATGGCGAGGCGCTGGCGCATGCCCTGCGAGTAGGTGCGCACCGCGCGGGCGAGGGCGTCACCGAGGCCCGCGATCTCCAGGGCCTCCTCGATGTGCGCGTCCTCGGCGGGGCGGCCGGTCGCGGCCCAGTACAGCTCCAGGTTCTCCCGGCCGGACAGATGCGGCAGGAAGCCCGCGCCCTCGACGAAGGCCCCGACCCGGGAGAGCACCGGGGAGCCCGGCCGGATGGCGTGGCCGAAGACACGGATCTCGCCGCCGTCCGGGCTGATCAGGCCCATCAGCATGCGCAGGGTCGTGGTCTTGCCCGCGCCGTTCGGTCCGAGGAGGCCGAGCACCTGGCCCTTCTCGACCCGGAAGGACAGGTCCTTGACCGCGTACCGGTCGGACGACTTCGCGTACCGCTTGCTCAAGTCCGTGATCTGCAGCGGCACTTCGGCGAGCGCGGGGTCCGGGGGCGCCGACACGGTGCGGCGGCGGGCGGTCAGCAGCAGGGCCAGGGCGACGACGGCGCCCGCGAGCGGCAGCCACCACACCCAGGACGGCAGCGGGGCGGCGGCGGTGGTCACACCGGAGGCCGTCGGCACCTTCAGGTCGCTCTTCAGGGAGACGGTGTACGTCGCCGGAGCCGCCGGGGAGGCGTAGCCGAGGTCCGTGGAGGAGAGCACCAGCCGCAGCCGGTGGCCCTTGTCGATGTTGTAGTCGATGGCGGGCAGCGTGATGGTGACGTCCTGGCCGGCCTTCGCGTTCTCGACCCTGATGGGCGTCACCAGCTGGGACGGCAGCACCTGCTGGGTGCCCTCGCCGACGTCGTACACCTTGCCGAAGAGGACCGCGTCGTCGCCGGTGGACTTGACGTGGACGGTGACCGTCGGCGATCCGGTGATGCGCAGGTCGTCGCCGACGGGGGCCGACTCGAAGGCGGCGTACTGGCCGGGGAAGTCCAGCGAGACGCCGACGCCGAGGGAGGAGAGCTGGCCGAGGCCGCCCGCGCCGCTGAGGCCGGGCAGGGAGGAGATCGCGGGCGGGTTGGCGCCGGCCGGGTTGTCGACGTCCTGCTCGCGGCCGGTCAGGGCGACGGACTTCTGGCCGCTCTCCAGGCCCGGGTAGGTGTCGTCGCTCGCGCCGCGCAGTACGGCCGCGCCGTCCGCGGAGTCGACGCCGCCGGTACGGGTGATCCGGAAGGCGGGGCCGGTGTCGGCGCTCTTGTCGTCCTTGAGGTAGCGGTCGAACCAGGAGTCCACGCGCGCGTTGAGCCGGCTCTGCTCCATGTCGCCGCCGTCGTGGCCGCCCGCGATCCAGTCGACGTCGACGGGGGCGCCGTTGGCGCGGATCGCCTTCGCCGCCGCGTCGGCCTGGCCCAGCGGGAAGAGGGAGTCCGTCTGGCCCTGCATCAGCAGTGTGGGCACCTTGATGCGGTCGCCGACGGCCGACGGTGAGCGCTCCTCAAGGAGCTGTCGCGCCTGGGCGTCCGGGGTGCCGGACTCGGCGACCCGGTCGTACATCTCGCAGAGCTGCGCCTCGAAGTTGTCGCAGCCGCCGGCCGTGTTGACGAAGACGCCCGCCCACAGCTTCTTGAAGACGCCGTTCGGGAACAAGGCGTCCGCGAGGTTCCAGTAGGTGATCGACGGGGCGATGGCGTCCACCCGGTCGTCGTACCCGGCGGTGAGGAGGGAGATCGCGCCGCCGTACGAGGCTCCCGCCATGCCCACGCGCGGGTCGCCGTTCTTGTCGAGCTGGACCTGCGGCTGCTCGGACAGCCAGTCGATGAGCTTGGAGACGTCGGCGACCTCGGCGTCCGGGTCGTTGAGCCCCACCTTGCCGGTCGACTCGCCGAAGCCGCGGGCCGACCAGGTCAGTACCGCGTACCCGTCGGCGGCGAGGTCCTCGGCCTGCTCGCGCATGTCGTCCTTGCTGCCGCCGAAGCCGTGCGCCAGCAGGACGGCGGGGCGGCGGCCGGCCCCGCCGGAGGTGAAGTACGAGGTGTCGATGCGCACCCCGTCACCCATGGCCATGACCCGGTCGGCGCGGTGCACCGCGGGCGCGTCGTCGGAGGCGACGGCAGTCCACGTACCGGCACCGGCGAGGACGACAACGGCGGCCGCGGCGGCAAGAAGCCGCCGCGGCCACCATGGCCCGCGCAGTCCGGGCAATCGAAGATCCATGCGTCAACGGTACGCGGCCGGACTGACAGCCCCCGCCAGCTTCTGGGCGGAACCCCCTCACCTCCCACGGGCGTACGCGCACCGTCGCGCATACCGCGACCGCGGTATGCGCGACGGCGGTACCTGCACGATCGACGGCCCATCGCCGCACCCCACGGAGGCCTGGCACGGCCGTTCGGAACGCCACTCGATCAATTGAAAGATATTGAAAGATCACGACACAGATCACGACACGGCGGGTTTCCCGGACCGCACCGGCAGATCCTTGAAGGTCTGCCCCCTTCGCGAACGGAGACGCCCTGTGCGCATCACTGACATCCAGCGCTGCGAGGTCCGGCCCGGACGGCTCGTCGAGTGGACGCTCAGTCCCGCGACCGTCGAGACGGCGGCAGGCCTGCCGGATGACACCCGGCCACCGGCGTACATCCAGGAGTCGCACATCAAAACGGCGCGAAGTGTGCGGGAGGACGGCCTGTTCGTACCGACCTGGCTCGGCACCGCCTTCGACATCCCGGGCCGGGTCGACCTGGACGCGTTGCAGGACGCGCTGCGGGACTGGACCCTGCGGCACGAGACGCTGCGCAGCGGCTTCCGGCCGGACGGCGACGAACTACGGCGCTTCACCCTCGCCCCGGAGGCCGTGTCCCTGCACCGCGAGGACATCGGCGACTTCCCCGACGCGGACGAACTGGTCCAGCACCTCCAGGACCGCTTCGACACGGCGGCGGACGCGCTGCGCTGGCCGAACCTCATCTACACGGCGGTCGGGCGGGCGGACTCCACCAGCGTGTACATGGCCTTCGACCACAGCAACGTCGACTCCTACTCGATCCAGCGCATCCCCGCCGAGATCCACGAGCTGTACGCGGCACGCGTCGGGGGCACTCCGGTACGGCAGGAACCGGTCAGCAGTTATGTCGACTTCTGCGAGATCGAGCGGGCGGACGCCGACCGGATCGACGAGACCCACGAGATCGTCGCCCGCTGGCGGGAGTTCATCGGCCGCTGCGACGGCAGGCTGCCGAACTTCCCCGTCGACCTCGGCCTGGACCCCGGCGCCGGGCTGCCGGCCCAGAAGCTCATGCGGGAGACGCTCGTGGACGCGGACGACGCCGCCGCCTTCGAGGCCTGCTGCCGGCCCTACGGCGGCAGCCTCGTCGGCGTCCTGGCCGCCACCGCCCTCATCGTCCGGGAGATCGGCGGGCAGTCCGTCTACCGCACGGTCGTGCCCTTCCACACCCGGGTGAAGTCCCAGTGGTCGCAGACCGTGGGCTGGTTCGTGGGCGGAGCGCCGATCGAGATCCCCCTGGGGCCGGGACTCGACTTCCCGGCCGCGCTGCAGGCCGTGCGTGCCGAGATGCACGCCAACCGGTCGCTGGCCCGCATGCCCATCGCCCGGGTGCTGCGGCTGCTCGGCTCGGACTTCCGTCCGACCTCGCCCGACCTGTACTCCATCGTCTCGTTCGTCGACGGCCGGGGCCTGCCCCGCTCCGCGGACTGGTCCGACCTGGCGGCGTACGGACTGGTGCGGGTGTCGTACGGCGACCAGGTGTGCGTGTGGATCAACCGGCTGCACGAGGGCCTGTGGTTCGCGAGCCGCTATCCGGACACCGACATCGCGTACAAGAACATGCGCTTGTACGTCGAGCGGCTGCGGGACCTGGTCAGGTCGGCGGCGCGGTGACGATCACCGGGCTGTGGGCGCTGGTGTCAGTGGGGCTCGGTAGGGTCTCCTGCACAGTCGATTCACAGCTACGGGTGGGGACAGATGAAGCAGAAGTACACCGCTGCCTGGGTGGGGTTCACGGCGGCGGCGCTGGTGGCGACGGCCGGGTGCGGCGCGGAGGCCACGAAGGAGACCGCGGAGCAGGCGGTCAAGGCGGCCGGCAACGCGGACAAGATCATGGCGGTGCTGTCGCGGGCCGCGGACCGGACCGAGGAACTCGGGTCCGCCGAGGTGAAGATGACCACCTCGGTCAACGGCGGCGCCCCGATCGCCATGGCCGGCACGTACTCCTGGGGCGACGGGTACGCCTTCGACGTCGAGATGGACACCGAGGCCGCGCAGATGCAGACGCTGACGGCCGCGCCGAGCATCCGCTGCCTGTTCGTGGACGGCGACTACTACTACGACGTCGACCCGCAGCCCTCCGGCCCCCTCGCGGGCAAGGAGTGGATGAAGATCGACGGTACGGCCGTGTTCGGCGAGGACGCCGCCCAAGCGCTCAGCGGGAGTTCCGGCGGCAGTCCGTCGGCCTCGATGAAGAGCCTGAAGTACGCCGAGGACGTCGAGGACCTCGGCACCCAGACCGTGAACGGGCAGCGGACGACGCACTATAGGGCCGTCCTCGACGAGAGCAACATGGGCCAGCTCAAGGAGCTGTACGGCGACGACGAGTCCCTCTACGGCTCGATGGTCGGCCCCGACGGCTCGCTGACCATGGACGTCTGGGTCGGCGACAAGGACCTGCCGGTACGTCTGATACAGGAGACCGGCGCCATGAAGGTCACCATGGACTTCGAGAAGTTCGGCGCCACGGCCGACGTCGAGGTGCCGCCCGCCGCGCAGACCGGTGACATCACCGAGACTCTTGTGGAAGCCGGCGCTCAGTGACACGACTGAGCCCGGGCGCATGACGTGCCCGGGCTCAGGTCGTTCCCTCAGTGGTTGCGCGGGAAGCCCAGGTCCACGCCCGCCGGGGCGTCGGCCGGGTCGGGCCAGCGGGTGGTGACGACCTTGCCGCGGGTGTAGAAGTGGGTGCCGTCGTTGCCGTAGATGTGGTGGTCGCCGAAGAGGGAGTCCTTCCAGCCGCCGAAGCTGTGGTAGCCGACGGGGACCGGGATCGGGACGTTCACGCCGACCATGCCGGCCTCGATCTCCAGCTGGAAGCGGCGGGCGGCGCCGCCGTCCCGGGTGAAGATCGCGGTGCCGTTGCCGAAGGGCGAGCTGTTGATGAGGGCCACGCCCTCGTCGTACGTCTCCGCGCGCAGCACGCACAGGACGGGGCCGAAGATCTCGTCCTGGTAGGCCTTCGCGGACGTGGGCACCTTGTCGAGCAGGGAGATGCCGATCCAGTGGCCGTCCTCGAAGCCGTCGACGGTGTAACCGGTGCCGTCGAGGACCACCTCGCAGCCCTCGGCCGCCGCGCCCTCGACGTAGGAGGCCACCTTGTCGCGGTGGACCTTGGTGATCAGCGGGCCCATCTCGGAGGCGGGGTCGTTGCCGGGACCGATCTTGATCTTCTCGGCGCGCTCGCGGATCTTCTCCACCAGCTCGTCGCCGATCGCGCCGACGGCCACCACCGCGGAGATCGCCATGCAGCGCTCGCCCGCCGAGCCGTAGGCGGCGGAGACGGCGGCGTCGGCCGCCGCGTCCAGGTCGGCGTCCGGCAGGACCAGCATGTGGTTCTTGGCGCCGCCGAGGGCCTGGACCCGCTTGCCGTTGGCAGAGGCGGTGGTGTGGATGTAGCGGGCGACCGGGGTCGAGCCGACGAAGGAGACGGCCTTGACATCCGGGTGCTCAAGGAGGCGGTCGACGGCCACCTTGTCGCCGTGGACGACGTTGAAGACACCGTCCGGCAGACCGGCCTCCGCCAGCAGTTCCGCGAGCTTGACCGATGCCGACGGGTCCTTCTCGCTCGGCTTCAGCACGAAGGTGTTGCCGCACGCGATGGCCATCGGGAACATCCACATCGGGACCATCGCCGGGAAGTTGAACGGCGTGATGCCCGCGACGACACCGAGCGGCTGCCGGATCGAGGAGACGTCCACGCGGCTGGCGACCTGCGTGGACAGCTCACCCTTCAGCTGCACGTTGATGCCGCACGCCAGGTCGACGATCTCCAGGCCGCGCGCGACCTCACCGAGCGCGTCGGAGTGCACCTTGCCGTGCTCGGCGGTGATCAGCTCGGCGAGCGCGTCCCGGTTGGCATCCAGCAGCGCACGGAACTTGAACAGGATCGCGGTGCGCTGGGCCAGCGAGGACTGGCCCCAGGTCACGTAGGCCTCCTTGGCGGCCTGCACCGCCGCGTCCACCTCGTCGACCGAGGCGAACGCGACCTTCGTGTCGACCGCGCCGGTGGCCGGGTCGGTGACCGGCCCGTACGTACCCGACGCGCCTTCGACGGACTTGCCGCCGATCCAGTGGTTGACGATCTTCGTCATGGCTGAACTCCAGTCATTCCTTCACAGAAAGCGGCGTCGGGCAGTGACGTGCCGGTCGTACTCCTCGCGGGCCTTCACCGCCGACGATCGGGTCGCGGTCTCGGCCACAGGTACATCCCACCAGGCCTGCGCCGGAGGCGCCCCCGACACTGTGTCTGCCGTTTCGGTCTCGACGTAGACACATGTGGGAGTGTCCGCGGCGCGCGCCTCGGCGAGCGCCTCCCGCAGGTCGGCCACGGTCTTCGCGCGCAGCACGCGCATGCCGAGACTGGCGGCGTTGGCGGCGAGATCCACCGGCAGCGGGGCGCCGGAGAACGTGCCGTCGGCCGCCCGGAAGCGGTACGCGGTGCCGTACCGCTCACCGCCGGTCTCCTCCGACAGGCCGCCGATCGACGCGTACCCGTGGTTCTGCACGAGCAGCATCTTGATCGCGACGCCCTCCTGCACAGCCGTGACGATCTCGGTCGGCATCATCAGGTAGGTGCCGTCGCCGACCAGCGCCCACACGGGCCGGTCGGGCGCCGCGAGCTTCACGCCGATCGCGGCCGGGATCTCGTAGCCCATGCAGGAGTAGCCGTACTCCAGGTGGTACTGGTCCGCCGACCGCGCCCGCCACAGCTTGTGCAGGTCGCCCGGGAGCGAGCCGGCCGCGTTGATGACGATGTCCGACTCGTCGACGATGGCGTCCAGCGCGCCGATGACCTGCGGCTGCGTCGGCCGTACATCGGGTTCGTCGGCCTCGAAGCAGGCGTCGACGCGCTGCTCCCAGCGCTCCTTGTCCTCGCTGTACTCGGTGACGTACGCGTCGGGGACCCGGTGGGCGTGCATCTGCAGCGCCTCGGTCAGCTCCGCGAGACCGCTGCGGGCGTCCGCGATCAGCGGCAGGCCGGAGAGCTTGTGGCCGTCGTACGGGGCGATGTTGAGGTTGAGGAAGCGGACGTTCTCGCCGGTGAAGAGGGTGCCGGAGGCCGTGGTGAAGTCGGTGTAGCGCGTCCCCACGCCGATCACCAGGTCGGCGGTGCGGGCGAGTTCGTCGGCGGTCGCGGTGCCGGTGTGGCCGACGGCGCCGACGTCCTGCGGGTGGTCGAAGCGCAGCGAGCCCTTGCCCGCCTGGGTGGAGGCGACCGGGATGCCGGTGGTGCGGGCGAACTCCTCCAGCGCCTCCTCGGCGCGGCTGTGGTGGACGCCGCCGCCCGCGACGACGAGCGGGCGCCGGGCGGCCCGGATCGCGTGCACGGCCTCGGCGAGTTCGGTCGGGTCGGCTCCCGGCCGTCGTACCACCCAGGTGCGTTCGGCGAAGAACTCGTCCGGCCAGTCGTGGGCCTCGGCCTGGACGTCCTGGGGCATCGCGAGCGTCACCGCGCCGGTCTCCACCGGGTCGGTGAGCACGCGCATCGCCTGCAGGGCCGCCGGGATCAGCGCCTCGGGGCGGTGGATCCGGTCGAAGTACTTCGACACCGGGCGCAGACAGTCGTTGACGGAGATGTCGCCCGCGTACGGCACTTCGAGCTGCTGGAGGACCGGGTCGGCGGGGCGGGTGGCGAAGATGTCGCCGGGGAGGAGCAGCACCGGGAGGTGGTTGATCGTGGCGAGCGCGGCGCCCGTGACCAGGTTGGTCGCGCCCGGCCCGATGGAGGTCGTGACCGCGTGCGTGGACAGCCGGCCCGACTGGCGGGCGTAGCCGATCGCCGCGTGCACCATGGACTGCTCGTTGCGGCCCTGGTGATAGGGCATGGCGTCGGCGTACTCGACCAGCGCCTGGCCGAGTCCGGCGACGTTGCCGTGGCCGAAGATGCCCCAGGTGGCGTCGATGAGCCGGTGCCGTATGCCGTCCCGCTCGGTGTACTGGACGGACAGGAAGCGCACCAGCGCCTGCGCGACCGTCAGCCTCGTCGTCGAGGTCATCGGTAACCCCCAGTGCTTTCTACGTGGGCCGGGTGGAAGCAGATCCGCCACTCCCGTGTCCGACCCGGACCGGCCATGACGTTCAGGTAGTACATGTCGTGTCCGGGCTGGGCGATCGACGGGCCGTGCCATCCGTCGGGGACGAGCACGGCGTCTCCGGAGCGGACCTCCGCGAGGACATCGGATCCGCCCTCACGGGAGGGGAATACGCGCTGATAGCCGAAGCCGTTCGGACCGTCGATCTCGAAGTAGTAGATCTCCTCCAGCTCCGCCTCCTCGCCCAGCCGGTGCTCGTCGTGCTTGTGCGGCGGATACGAGGACCAGTTGCCGCCGGGTGTGATCACCTCGACCGCGATGAGCTTGTCGCACTCGAACGCGTCGGCTGCGGCGAAGCCCCGCACCTGGCGGGAGCAGTTGCCGCTGCCGCGCTGCTCGACGGGAACCTCCGGCGCGGGGCCGTAGCGGGCGGGGAGTCGTCGCTCGCACTTCGCTCCTGCCAGGGCGAAGCGGCCTCCCGCGCCGGAGGCGATCTGCACCCGGGCGTCACGGGGCGCGTACGCGAAGTCGGTGACCGACGCGAACACGCTCTCCCGGCCCAGGAGTTGGAATACCTCGTGCTCCACCTGCACCGTACAACCACCGCTCAGCGGCACCACGATCCACTCACTCTCACCGGTGGTGAAGGTGTGCGAACCGCCCGCCTCCAGCTCGACGATCCGCAGGCTGGAGTGGGTCCAGCCGGCCCGCTCGGGATCGATGTCGAGCGCGTAGCGCCCGTCGGCGGCGGTGCCTTTCGGAACGTACAACTCGTTGCTCATGCGGCCCTCACAGCAGTCCTACGGCGGTGTCCACGGCGGCGGCCACATCGCCGTCCGCCGGGTACAGCAGCGAACGGCCGACCACCAGGCCCTGCACGGTGGGCAGTTGGAGGGCGCCGCGCCACTTCTCGTACGCGCCGTCCTGGTCATCCCCGACGTCCCCGCCCAGCAGCACGGCGGGCAGGGTCGAGGTCTCCATGACCTGGGCCATGTCGTCCGGGTTGTCGGTGACGGGAACCTTCAGCCAGGTGTACGCCGAGGTGCCGCCCAGGCCGGAGGCGATGGCGATCGACTTGGTGACGGCGTCGGCGGAGAGGTCGTTGCGGAGCCTTCCCTCGGGCGTACGACGGCTGATGAACGGCTCGACGAACACGGGGAGCCGGCGGGCTGCCATGTCGTCGATCGCGCGGGCCGTGGACTCCAGGGTGGTGAGGGAGCCCGGGTCGTCGTAGTCGATCCGCAGCAGCAGCTTGCCCGCGTCGAAGCCGAGGCGCTCGATGTCCTGGGGCCGGTGGCCGGTGAAGCGGTCGTCGAGTTCGAAGGAGGCGCCCTGGAGGCCGCCGCGGTTCATCGAGCCCATGACGACCTTGCCGTCGAGGGCGCCGAGCAGCAGCAGGTCGTCCAGGATGTCGGCGGTGGCGAGGACACCGTCGACGCCGGGTCTGGCGAGCGCCAGGCACAGGCGCTGCAGCAGATCGGCGCGGTTGGCCATGGCGAGCTTGCGGTCGCCGACGCCGAGCGCGCCGCGGGCGGGGTGGTCGGCGGCCACGATCATCAGCCGGCCCGAGTCGCCTGTCAGCGGCCGGCGGGTGCGGCGGGCCGCCGCTTCGGCGATCGCCTCGGGATGGTGGCTGCGGGTGCGCACCAGCGCCTCGATGTCGACGGTCACAGCACGGCTCCCGCGGTGAGCGCGGCTTCCACTTCGGCGGGGGTCGGCATGGCGGACGAGCACTCCAGTCGAGAGGCGACGATGGCACCGGCGGCGTTGGCGTGCCGCATGGTCTTCTCCAGGTCCCAGCCTTCCAGGAGGCCGTGGCAGAGGGACCCGCCGAAGGCGTCACCGGCGCCGAGGCCGTTGAGAACGTTCACGGGCAGGGGCGGGACCTCGGCCGTCTCGCCCTGGCGGTTGACGGCGAGGACGCCCTTGGGGCCCTGCTTGACGACCGCGAGTTCGACGCCGGCGTCGAGCAGGGCGCGGGCGGCGGCGTGCGGTTCGCGGACGCCGGTGGCGACCTCCACCTCGTCGAGGTTGCCGACCGCGACGGTGGTGTGGCGCAGGGCCTCGGTGTAGAAGGGGCGGGCGGCGTCGGGGCCGCTCACGGCTGTGTCGTTCCAGAACATGGGGCGCCAGTCGAGGTCGAAGACCGTCGTGCCGGCCTTGGCCCGGTGGGCGAGGGCCGCGAGGGTCGCCGTACGGCTCGGCTCCTCGCTCAGGCCCGTGCCGGTCACCCAGAAGACGCTCGCCTCGCGGATCGCGTCGAGGTCCAGGTCATGGGCGTCGATCTCCAGGTCCGGGGCCTTGGGACGGCGGTAGAAGTACAGCGGGAAGTCGTCCGGCGGGAAGACCTCGCAGAAGGTGACGGGGGTCGGCAGCCCGGCGACCGGGGTGACCCAGCGGTCGTCGACGCCGAAGTCCCGCAGCGCCTCGTGCAGGTAGGTGCCGAACGGGTCGTCGCCGGTACGGGTGATCACCGCGGTACGGCGGCCGAGGCGGGCCGCGGCGACCGCGACGTTGGTCGCCGATCCGCCGAGGAACTTGCCGAAGGACGTCACCTGCGGCAGCGGGACACCCGTCTGCAGCGGATAGAGGTCCACGCCGATCCGCCCCATGGTGATCAGGTCGTACGCCATCGCGTTCCCTTCGTATCGGCTCTCTCCGGCTTTCTAGACCCCGATGGCGAGCCCTGTCAATGTTTTGTCCTGACATTCGGACCAGAGCTTGACAGGGCTGTCGTGCGAACGGAAGCTGACCGCCATGACTTCGTTGTCACCACAGCCCTCACTGTCCCGCATCCGGATCGGGTCCGCGCCCGACTCCTGGGGTGTGTGGTTCCCCGACGACCCGCGGCAGGTTCCCTGGCAGCGCTTCCTCGACGAGGTCGCGCAGTCCGGCTACGAGTGGATCGAGCTGGGCCCGTACGGCTATCTGCCGACCGATCCGGCCGTGCTCACCGAGGAGACCGCGAGGCGTGGCCTCAAGGTGTCGGCCGGGACCGTCTTCACGGGCCTGCACCACGGTGCGGCCGTGTGGGACAAGACCTGGGCGCACGTCGCGGACAACGCGGTGCTCGCGCAGGCCATGGGGGCGAAGCACCTGGTCGTCATCCCGTCCTTCTGGCGGGACGACAAGACCGGTGAGGTGCTGGAGCCGAGTTCGCTGACCGCCGAGCAGTGGCGGAACCTCACCTCGCTGACCGAGCGGCTGGGAAGCCGGGTGCGCGAGGAGTACGGCCTGCAGATCGTCGTCCACCCGCACGCCGACACGCACATCGACAGCGAGGAGAACGTCGTCCGGTTCCTGGACGGGACGGATTCGGGGCTGGTGTCGCTGTGTCTCGACACCGGGCATTACGCGTACTGCGGCGGGGACAGCGTCAAGCTCATCGAGACGTACGGGGAGCGGATCGGGTATCTGCATCTCAAGCAGGTGGATCCGGAGATCCTGGCGGAGGTGCGGGCGGAGGGGACGCCGTTCGGTCCCGCGGTGGCGCGGGGCGTGATGTGCGAACCGCCGTCCGGCGTGCCCGCGTTGGGGCCCGTGCTGGAGGCCGCGCAGCGGCTGGACGTGGATCTGTTCGCGATCGTGGAGCAGGACATGTATCCGTGTGAGGCGGATGCGCCGCTGCCGATCGCGCGGCGGACGCGGGCGTTTCTGAGGTCGTGCGGGGCGTAGCCCTCCGGGGGGTGCCGTAGCCCTCCGGGGGGTGCCGTAGCCCTCCGGGGGGTGCCGTAGCCCTCCGGGGGTGCCGCAGCCCTCCGGGGGTGCCGCAGCCCTCCGGGGGTGCCGCAGCCCTCCGGGGGTGCCGGGCGCCTCATGGTCCTGCCGGGTTCTGTAGCAGGGCGAGTGCGGGCCGGTGGGGGCTTGTCGCGCAGTTCCCCGCGCCCCTGAGGGCGTCGCAGCATGCGCGCGTTGTCAATGCGCCGCGCCTTCGATCCGGCGCGCGCCTGCGCTTCACCTCTGTCACAAACGCCCCCCTCGTGTCACACATGTCGCGTGTACGCCGATTTTCCGTCACACCCGGTACACAGGCCCTGACCTGCGCTCACTCCGCGTCGTTCACCGGTCGCAGGCTTTGTGATCGCCAGCGCAGCGCCCGGTCCCCCCGACGGCCGTCCCCGGCCGCCACCGCGGTGCGCGCGGGGAGGTACACCTCATGACCGACCGACGGCTCTGGTCCTACAAGGAGATCGCGGCGCACATCCGGGTGCAGCCGGACACCGTTCGCTCCTACCGCAAGCACGGGCTGCTGCCGCCGCCCGACCATGTGGAGGGCGGCAAGCCCTACTGGTACGCGGACACCGTCCGGGCGTGGGTCGCCGCCCGCCCGGGCAACCGGGCACGTCGAGAGGACTGAACGGCCCGCGCCCGCGTGGGGCACGGTCCTCTCCCGGACACCCAGCCGTCAGGCCCACGGCTCGATGACGGTCACACCCGCTCCCGGTGCCGTGCCCATCGCGGCGAGGGCCGCCGGCGTCGCGTCCAGGGTGATGGTGGAGGTGACCAGGAGGTCGGGCCGCAGGGCGCCGGTCCGGACCAGTTCCAGCATCGGCGGGTAGGTGTGAGCCGCCATGCCGTGGCTGCCGAGGAGTTCGAGTTCCAGGGCGACCGCGCGGGCCATCGGGACCGGGGTGGTGCCCGTGGGTGAGGGCAGCAGCCCGACCTGGACGTGCCGGCCGCGGCGGCGCAGACCGTTCACGGAGGCGGCGCAGGTCGCGGGTGCGCCGAGAGCGTCCAGGGAGAGGTGGGCACCGCCGCCCGTGATCTCGCGGATCGCCGTGGCGGTGTCCGGCGTCCTCGTCCCGTCCACGCACTCGGCCGCCCCGAACTTCCGTGCCAGGTCCAGGGCTCGCTCGGATACGTCGACGGCGACCACCCGCGCCCCGGACGCCGCCGCGATCATCACCGCCGACAGGCCCACGCCCCCGCAGCCGTGCACCGCGACCCACTCCCCCGCCGCCACCCGGCCCTGCTGCACCACCGCCCGGAACGCCGTCGCGAACCGGCAGCCCAGCGAGGCCGCCGTCGCGAACGACATGCCGTCGGGCACCGCGACGAGGTTGACGTCGGCGTGGTCCAGCGCCACGTACTGGGCGAAGGAGCCCCAGTGGGTGAAACCGGGCTGGGTCTGGCGCTCGCACACCTGCTGGTCGCCCGCCGCGCAGGACGCGCAGGTGCCGCAGGCACACACGAAGGGGACCGTCACCCGGTCACCGGGCCGCCATGCGGTCACACGGTCGCCCACCGCCTCGACGACACCGGCGAGTTCATGGCCCGGCACGTGCGGCAGCGTGATGTCCTCATCGTGGCCCTGCCAGCCATGCCAGTCGCTGCGGCACAGGCCGGTCGCCTCGACCCGCACGAGCACGCCGTGGGGGGCGGGTGCCGGGTCCGGCACGTCCTCTTTGACCTCGGCCGGTTCCCCGTACCGCTCGAACATCACTGCGCGCATGTCTCCCAGCCTCCGAGGTGCGTGCCCGCGCGTTGCCGGCTGTCGTCCACGGCACCATCGTGCCTGGTCGCACCCCACTTTTGGGAAATACCCCCTAGGGGTATATCCTATGAGTATGGGGCTCCCCCCTGGGTCCCCTCAGCCCCACATGCCTCCACGAGGAGTACGACATGAGCATCACGGCCACGTACAAGGTCAGCGGGATGAGCTGCGGACACTGCGAGGGCGCCGTCTCCGGCGAGATCTCGGAGCTCCCCGGGGTCAGCTCGGTGAAGGCCGTCGCCTCGACCGGTGAGGTCACCGTCGTCTCGGAGTCCGCGCTGGACGAGGAAGCAGTCCGCGCCGCCGTGGACGAGGCCGGTTTCGAGCTCGTCGGCACGGCCTGAGCGCACTCCGAGAGCCCCCCGAGATCACCGTGAGCGCACTCCGAGAGCCTCTGAGCGCATGACCGGCACCACCACCGCCTCCACCACCACCGCCTCCGCCTCCGCCTCCGCCTCCGCCTCCCCGGCACCGATAGCCGCGACCTGCGAGGTCGAGCTGCTCATCGGCGGCATGACCTGCGCCGCCTGCGCGGCCCGCGTCGAGAAGAAGCTCAACCGCATGGACGGCGTGACGGCCACGGTGAACTTCGCGACGGAGAAGGCCAGGGTCACCCACCCCGCGGGCACCGAGGTCGCGGACCTGATCGCCACGGTGGTCAAGACCGGCTATACGGCGGAGGAGCCCGCGCCCGTCAGCGAGGCGCCGTCGCCCGAGGACCCCGGACTCACGCCCTACCGCCACCGCTTCACCGTCTCCGCGCTGCTCGCGGTCCCGGTCATCGTGCTGTCGATGGTCCCGCCCCTGCAGTTCGACTACTGGCAGTGGCTCGCGCTCACCCTCGCCGCGCCCGTCGTCGTCTGGGGCGGCCTGCCCTTCCACCGGGCCGCCTGGACGAACCTCAGGCACGGCGCAGCCACCATGGACACGCTGGTGTCGCTCGGCACGCTGGCCGCCTTCGGCTGGTCCCTGTGGGCTCTGTTCTTCGGCGACGCGGGTATGCCGGGCATGCGGGACGGCTTCCGGCTGACCGCCGGCGGCATGGACGGCGCGTCGACGGTCTACCTCGAAGTGGCGTCCGGGGTCGTCGCGTTCATCCTGCTGGGCCGCTATCTGGAGGCCCGCTCCAAGCGCCGTGCGGGGGCGGCCCTGCGGGCGCTGATGGAGCTGGGCGCGAAGGACGTCGCCGTTCTGCGGGGAGACGCGGAAGTGCGGGTTCCGGTGGCCCGGCTGGCCGTCGGCGACCGGTTCGTCGTACGGCCCGGGGAGAAGATCGCCACCGACGGGACGGTCGTGGCGGGTTCCTCCGCCGTCGACGCCTCCATGCTGACCGGCGAGTCCGTGCCGGTGGACGTGACGGTCGGGGACGCGGTCACCGGCGCCACGGTCAACGCGGGCGGGCGACTGGTCGTCGAGGCCGTCCGGGTCGGCGGCGACACCCGACTCGCCCGGATGGCGAAGCTGGTGGAGGACGCGCAGAACGGCAAGGCGGAGGTGCAGCGGCTCGCCGACCGGATCTCCGGGGTCTTCGTGCCGGTCGTCATCCTCATCGCGGTCGCCACGTTCGGCGCCTGGCTCGGCGTCACCGGCGACACCGTCGCCGCGTTCACCGCGGCCGTCGCGGTCCTGATCATCGCCTGCCCGTGCGCGCTGGGCCTGGCCACCCCGACCGCCCTGATGGTCGGCACCGGCCGCGGCGCCCAGCTCGGCATCCTCATCAAGGGCCCCGAGGTCCTGGAGTCCACCCGCCGCGTCGACACGGTCGTCCTGGACAAGACCGGAACGGTCACCACCGGCCGGATGGCGCTCCAGCAGGTGTACGTCGCCGAAGGCGTCGACGAACGGGAGCTGCTGCGCCTCGCCGGCGCCCTGGAGCACGCCTCCGAGCATCCCGTCGCCCGCGCGGTCGCCGTGGGCGCCGAGGAGCGCGTCGGGCCGCTGCCGCCGGCCGAGCGGTTCGAGAACGTGCCCGGACGGGGCGTGCGCGGGCGGGTGGAGGGCCGTGAGGTGGCCGTGGGGCGGCTCGTCGAGTACACGGCCGCACTCCCGGCGGAGCTGGCGAGCGCGAGGGACGCGGCCGAGAGCAGCGGTCGTACGGCCGTCGTCGTCGGCTGGGACGGAGTGGCACGCGGTGTCGTCGCCGTCGCGGACGCCGTCAAGGAGACCAGCGCGGAGGCGGTGCGGGAGCTGCGCGCGCTGGGGCTCACGCCGGTGCTGCTGACCGGCGACAACCGGGCGGTCGCTCAGGCGGTCGCGCGGGCCGTCGGAATCGACGAGGTGATCGCCGAGGTGCTGCCCGAGGAGAAGGTCGACGTCGTACGGCGGTTGCAGCGCGAGGGACGTACGGTCGCCATGGTCGGTGACGGCGTCAACGACGCTGCGGCGCTCGCCACCGCCGATCTCGGGCTGGCGATGGGCACGGGGACGGACGCGGCGATCGAGGCGGGCGATCTGACGCTGGTGCGGGGGGATCTGCGGGTGGCCGCGGACGCGATCCGGCTGTCCCGGAGGACGCTGTCCACGATCAGGGGCAATCTTGTGTGGGCGTTCGGGTACAACGTGGCCGCGCTGCCGCTGGCCGCCGCCGGGCTGCTGAACCCGATGATCGCCGGGGCGGCGATGGCCTTCTCGTCCGTGTTCGTGGTGACGAACAGCCTCCGGCTGCGGACCTTCCGCTGAAGTTACCGCTGGTTACGCGGAAGTAGAGGTGAGAGACCCTCTGGAGTCCGCACCGACCCTCACATAAGCTCTTCACAAGGCTCCCGCATCATCCTTACGATGGGGCCCCGATCAGGAAATCGGGGCTCTTGCGTACGTACCGGACATATGCGAGAGACGCAGATCACAGTGATGTGAAGGTAACCATCGAAGGGGTTCGAAGGTCTAAGTTGACGATGTCAGAAAGCGTCTTGGGGGGCGCCTACTGACATCTGAGGATGTCTTGGGGGACTTCCTCAGAGCCGCGTTGCCGGGGCACGTACAGACGGGAAGCTTTGAGCGGCCCTCCCGATCGTGCGCTGTCCCGGCAGGCCGCACACCCCAGGAGTACGACGAGTTCCGCTCGTTTTGCTCAAAGGCTGCCTCGGCAGTCTGCTCGACAGCGATTCAGGCGCTGGTTTCTCACAGACGCCCGGCCGGATCCCGTGGGGGGAATCCGCACCGGGACATGGGAAGGCGCCCTGGACGTCGGCCCGTGGGGGGACCGCCGCCAGGGCGCCTTCTTCATGCTTTTTTCAAGGCTTGGTCCGCCTCCGGGGCGCCGATGCCGGGCGTCCAGAACCCGACCCGCCCCTTCGGCTCACCCGCCGGGCCCGCCGCGCCCGCCCCAGTGAACGGCCAGCGCGCCCGGCGATGACAGGCTCAGCGCGCCTCGACCGTCCGGCACGACATCACGCTCGACCACGCCCGCGGCAACCACAGGGCCAAGCCCAGTGACGGGGCACCGGACCACCAGCGCCCCTCACCAGCAAGCGTCAGCGCGACTCCACCGGCACGAAGTC
>NZ_WJBG01000078.1 GCF_009709555.1 Streptomyces blattellae
AACCAGTTTTGGTCTTTTTGACAACCGGCAGGCCAATCTTTTCGAACAGGATCACACCCAGTTGTTTCGGGCTATTGATATTGAACGGTTCACCGGCGATCTCGTGGATCTTCTCTTCATACTCTTTCAACTTGGCGCCCAGTTCTTCGCCCATACGCTTCAGACGATCAACATCCACCTTGACACCGGTGCTCTCCATTTCGCCCAAAATCAGAGCCAGAGGCATCTCCAGCTCTTC
>NZ_WJBG01000079.1 GCF_009709555.1 Streptomyces blattellae
TTCCACGTCACGGACCGCTCACCTGCGGAAACGTCTCAATCCCGGACCTTGCGTCAGCCCTGCGCTAAGCAGCGTGAGGCTATGCGTGTACGGCCTACAGCCTGGCAGCGTGGATACACAACGGAGTATCAGCGGAACCGGCGTTGGCTTCTCCAATCCAATCCGCTCTGTGCCTTGTGCAACGTGGCTAAGGCAACGACTGCTGACCACGTCTTGCCGTTGAGCAAGGGTGGAACGAACCACATTGATAACCTTCGGCCTGCCTGCGGACCGTGCAATTACCGGCGAGGCAACCGAACGGCTTAGGCGGCCTTCTGGGCGCCCTTGAGGGTCATATTGGGACCCCGAGCCGGCTCGGGGTTATTCGGCCCTTAGAAAGCCGTTCACGGCCCTTCTTGACCCAATGCCGTTCAGTTAAGGGCTTGCCGATTAACAACTCGCTGTCTTGACGTTTGGTGGGTGGGTGATCTCTGCCGCG
>NZ_WJBG01000080.1 GCF_009709555.1 Streptomyces blattellae
GGAAGCAGCCGAACGCGCGGGGGCCACCATCACCCCGCTGATCACCCGGCTCAACACCATCCGCCGGGCGAATCCGGCGCTGCGGCAGTTGCGTGATCTCCATTTCCACCACGCCGACCAGGAAGCGGTGATCGCGTACTCGAAGCGGAGCGGCTCGAACACGGTTCTGGTGGTCGCGAACCTCGATCCCCACCACACCCAGGAGGCCACGGTCTCGTTGGACATGCCGCAACTCGGCCTGGACTGGCACGAGTCGGTGCCGGTGCGCGACGAGCTCACCGGCGAGACCTATCACTGGGGCAGGGCCAACTATGTGCGTCTTGAGCCGGGCAGCAGGCCCGCGCACATCCTGACCGTCCTGCGACCGTCCCCGCAGATCGGAGGGTCACCCACAAAATGATCGTCAACGAGCCCGTCCCGGACACGTTCGAGGACACGCCGGCCAAGGACCGGGACCCGGAGTGGTTCAAGCGAGCCGTCTTCTACGAGGTCCTCGTCCGCTCCTTCCAGGACAGCAACGGCGACGGCGTAGGAGACCTCAAGGGCATCACGGCCAAGCTGGACTACCTGCAGTGGCTGGGGGTGGACTGCCTGTGGCTGCCGCCGTTCTTCAAGTCACCGCTCAGGGACGGCGGGTACGACGTC
>NZ_WJBG01000081.1 GCF_009709555.1 Streptomyces blattellae
CTGCTTTCGTTCGTGAACGGTGTCGTTGGTGATCAGGTGGCGGTGACGGCTGGGCTGACGTTGCCGTTCAGTTCGGGGGCGGTGGAGGGGCAGGTGAACCGGATCAAGATGCTGAAGCGGCAGATGTTCGGCCGGGCGGGTCTGGACCTCCTGCGCAAGCGCGTCCTCCTGGCCGCGTGACCTCGGGCCGTTGCCGACACCAACAGTGACCCTCCGTCACTTCAGCACCAAAAGTGAGCCAGAACCC
>NZ_WJBG01000082.1 GCF_009709555.1 Streptomyces blattellae
CGCGCGTCGGCCGGCCGCAGGGGACGCGGCGCCCGCCCCGTGTGCGGCTGACCTGCCGTCAGCACCAATGGCGGCTCCCAGCCACGTCGATACGGGCGATGACCTCCGCATTCCTCGTACTTGACCGGCCGCACCATCGGCGGGACGCCACCCGCGCTGGTTGGCGGCCGGTGTCCACGGCGAGGATCGCCTCATGGAGAGGCGGGGCGGTCTCGGACTCTGCCGCGCCTGTCGCGAGGGTCCGCCTCCGATCCGTCGCCGGATCACGGCTCGCCGAGGAGTTGGGTAGACGGCTTCGGGAAGTCGAGGCGAAGCGATGGGAGCTGGTGATCGCCCGGGTGCCGCGCGATTCGGCCGCCGATCCGGGGATGGCGGTCCGCTTACCGTGTCGACCGGCTCCCGCGTCGAGCCGTCCCGGTTCCCGGCAGGGCCCGTTCGAAGACGCGGCGGCTTCTGTCCGCCGGTCGGGACGCCATGCCTTCCGCGCCGCTCGGTGAGAGGTCCCCTGTCGGTCGTGTCCTGAGCCTTGCGGCAACGGGTAGTAGTTCGTACGCTAACTATCTCCGCACTTACTCGTCCACGTGGAGGCCACGTGTCTGACGGTCGTTCGCTGTC
>NZ_WJBG01000083.1 GCF_009709555.1 Streptomyces blattellae
TGCCGGCGCCGGTGAAGCACTGATGTGGTTGGTGTGTGACGGTGTACTGGTTGTTGTTTGAGAACTGCACAGTGGACGCGAGCATCTGTGGCCAAGTTTTTAAGGGCGCACGGTGGATGCCTTGGTACCAGGAACCGATGAAGGACGTGGGAGGCCGCGATAGGCCCCGGGGAGTCGTCAACCAGGCTTTGATCCGGGGGTGTCCGAATGGGGAAACCCGGCAGTCGTCATGGGCTGTCACCCGTACCTGAACACATAGGGTATGTGGAGGGAACGCGGGGAAGTGAAACATCTCAGTACCCGCAGGAAGAGAAAACAACCGTGATTCCGGGAGTAGTGGCGAGCGAAACCGGATGAGGCTAAACCGTATACGTGTGAGACCCGGCAGGGGTTGCGTGTGCGGGGTTGTGGGATCTCTTTTCTGTCGTCTGCCGGCGGCAGGGCGAGTCAGAAACCGTTGATGTAGGCGAAGGACATGCGAAAGGTCCGGCGTAGAGGGTAAGACCCCCGTAGTCGAAA
>NZ_WJBG01000084.1 GCF_009709555.1 Streptomyces blattellae
ATCTTGTTTTCCACGCCCCAGTGGCCCCTCGCGTACCGCCCGAGCATCTCCGGGGACGCCTCGGACGCCGACAGGTCGGTGATCAGGTAGACCGTCTCCCGCGTCCGCTTGCCCGTCACCCGGTCGATGCGGTGCCGGATGATCCGGGCAACCTGTCTGACGTGGGGAAACGCCAGGGATGTCCACGTCGCTGCCTGCACCACCCGCGTCTCCCGCCGGCCGTGACCCACCTCGCTCTCCTTGTACCGGGCCGTCACCTCGCTCCAGGGGACCGACCGGCACGCCTCCCACAACGCCGGCTGGTTCCGCTTCACCACCAGCACGAAGTGCGCGCCCATCTCCTCCACCAGCACCTTCGCCGTCTCCACCTGCGTGTGCAGTGCATCCGCCGTCACCACCACCCCCTGCAGGTCGAGCACCGACAACAGCGGCGCCAGCGCCGGAATCTCGTTGCTCTTGTCCGCCACCCGCTGCTGCGCGACCAGCGCCCCGTTCTGCGCCATCGCACCGATCACCGTCACCGCGACCGACTCACTGTTCCCAGACCCGCGAAGCACCTTCCCGTCCACCGCCACCGTCTCCAGGTCGAGCCCGCGCACCCGCAGCAGCACCTCCAGATCCGCGGGACGCACCAGCGTCAAGGCCCGTCGCAACGTGTCCGCACTCGGCGTACGCACCAGATGGAAGGGGCCACACGGACGCAGCCCCAGCCGCAGCAACTCCACCGGCCCGGCCGCCGCCGCCCACTGCGCCATGGCCCGGTACGAGCCGAACCCGGCCGCCGTCGCGCACAGCGTGACCAGCAGCAACGACA
>NZ_WJBG01000085.1 GCF_009709555.1 Streptomyces blattellae
TCGCCGCGGGCGCCGGATCGCTGTCCGTCGCCGTCACCGACGACACCGTCACCGCCGCCGAAGGATGGGCGGCGCTGATCGCCGTCCTCGCCGCGCTCGGCTTCACCTGGGCGGTGCCGAACCGGCAGGCCAGAACGGGCAGCTGATGACGGCCCCGGACGCGGGTGTCTACATCAGCAACGCCCAGATGTACCAGGAGGTGAGAGACCTGGCTCAGACGGTCGGCCGCATCGAGAACAAGGTGGACGGTTTCCTCGACGAGGCAAAGGACATCCGGTCGGATGTTCAGGACCATGAGCTCAGGATCCGCACCCTCGAACGTGCCCGCTGGCCCATGCCCAC
>NZ_WJBG01000086.1 GCF_009709555.1 Streptomyces blattellae
CGTCTGGCCTGCCGGTTCACCACCGGCACGATCCGTGTCGAGCCGGACGGCCGGCACGTCACCCTGCCCCGGCTGGGTGCGATCCGCGCTCACGAACCCACGGTCAAGCTCCTGACGCGTGTCCAGGCCGGTACGGCGCGCATCCTGTCCGCGGCCGTACGGCACGAGCGAGGGCGCTGGTTCGTCTCCTTTCAGGTGGAGACCGCCCGGGAGATCGTCCGCGTCGACCGGCCGGACGCTGCGGTCGGGATCGATCTGGGGGTGAAACATCTTGCGGTGCTGGCCGACAGCTCCGGCGAAGTACGTTACGAGCCGAACCCGAAGCACCTGGACGGCGCCCTGAAGCTGCTGCGGTTCCATTCCCGCCGAGTCTCCCGGCGGCAGGGACCGGACCGCCGGACCGGCCAGAAGCCGTCGAAACGGTGGGAGAAGGCCAACGCCGGGCGCAGCAAGATCCACCACCGGGTGGCGAACCTGCGCACCGACACGCTTCACAAACTCACCACCCGCGTGCGCGCCGAGTACGGCACGGTCGTGGTCGAAGACCTCAACGTCGCCGGGATGCTGCGCAACAAGCGGCTCGCCCGCCGCGTGGCCGATGCCGGGTTCGG
>NZ_WJBG01000087.1 GCF_009709555.1 Streptomyces blattellae
TTCCCCCACCGATTCCCGGAGTTCTTCACCGCGAGCCGGGCGCTCAGTTCCTCCCGCGCGGTCAAGGGGCGCACCTTGGTGGCGTCCCACTCCAGGCCACCCCCCAGGGGCCGGATCATGTGCCGTCCGGCCCACTGCCCCATGTACACGCCGTCCTTGTTGGTGGCGGTGTCACGGACCAGTGCGCCGACTACCGGCACTTCGCTACCGGCCGTCGTCTCCTGGGCTCTCTCGGTAGTTGCCATGACCAGCACG
>NZ_WJBG01000088.1 GCF_009709555.1 Streptomyces blattellae
GGCCATCCGGGCGGCGGTGACGGCCTTGACCGCGGCCATGCCGTTGCGTTCGATGCAGGGGATCTGGACGAGGCCGCCGACCGGGTCGCAGGTGAGGCCGAGGTTGTGCTCCATGCCGATCTCGGCGGCGTTCTCGACCTGTTCGGGGCTGCCGCCCAGCACCTCGGCGAGGCCGCCGGCCGCCATCGAGCAGGCCGAGCCGACCTCGCCCTGGCAGCCGACCTCGGCGCCGGAGATGGAGGCGTTCTCCTTGAAGAGCATGCCGATCGCGCCGGCCGC
>NZ_WJBG01000089.1 GCF_009709555.1 Streptomyces blattellae
CGGCGTTGAGGAAACGGCTGAATTGTTCGGCATGCAAGAGCGGATCGCTCGTGGCGGATCCTGTGGACAGCTCTAGCCGGATTCCGGTGTCGGGGTGGCGGTAGATCGCGAGGTCGAGTGATCCGACCGGGCCGGTGCTGATCGTTTCAGGGATCGCGTCGATGTCGCCCAGGCGCGGCATTGATTCGAAGAGTCTGATGTTGATCGTCGGGAGTGCGAGATACGATGCTTGGCCATTCGGCCACAAACGGGCGATTTGGTGATCTTCGGCCGTTGCGTGACGCCGGGAAGTCTTCAACTGGTCCGCGACGGGCTCAAGGACATCGGCAAAGATGTGGTACGGGCTGATCTCGGTGACGACCGGGATTGCCCTTGAGATCGCGCTTGGTGTTTTCAGTGATTCGCGATCGTCGCGCATCATCAGAGGAACCCGGACCGCTACGCGGTCACGACCGTCGACCAGAGCGGTGTAGACCCCCCACAGCGCGATCAGGGAATCGGTCCATGAGACCCGTGCCGTGCGGGCGAACTGCTGAACCTTCGAGTAGGTGTCGTCGGGTATCGGGACGACAACTGGTTGGCTTGAGGATACGAAGAC
>NZ_WJBG01000090.1 GCF_009709555.1 Streptomyces blattellae
GTGCCGATGCGCAGGCCCGAGGTCACCATCGGCGGGCGCGGGTCGTTCGGGACGGCGTTGCGGTTGACCGTGATGCCGACCTCGTGGAGGCGGTCCTCGGCCTGCCGGCCGTCCAGCTCGGAGTCGCGCAGGTCGACCAGGATCAGGTGCACGTCCGTGCCGCCGGAGAGCACGTTCACCCCGGCCGCATGGGCGTCCGGCGCCGTCAGCCGCTCGGCGAGGATCTTCGCGCCCTCGACCGTGCGGCGCTGCCGCTCCTTGAA
>NZ_WJBG01000091.1 GCF_009709555.1 Streptomyces blattellae
GAAGAAGGCACAGGCCAGGCTGTCGCGGTACGACCGCATGATGGCCCGCCGCAAGCCGACGAAGGGACAGGCCGCCTCCAAGGGCTACCGGGGAGGCGAAGAAGGGGCGGGCGAAGACCTACGCGAAGATCGCCCGGCAGCGCCAGGACACCGGCCGTAAATGGGCCAAGCGCGTGGTCCGCGACCACGACGCCATGGCGGTGGAGGACTTCCGGCCCCGCTTCCTGGCGAAGTCGACGGTGGCCCG
>NZ_WJBG01000092.1 GCF_009709555.1 Streptomyces blattellae
CTGGTCCTGGACCGGGACGAGAACGCAGCCCGCAACCTCGTCGCCCTCGCGGCGGCCTGCACCACTGGTACCGGAGTGGCCGGAGACCAGGACACGCCACGCGTGTCGAAGCCCCGCGGAGCCGACCGCAAGACCCGCCGCCAACGCCCCAGCCATCACACCGGCCGGGGCGGGCGGGCAGGTGGCGTAACCCTGCCGCACCCGCGGCAGAAGGAAACGGGAGACCGCCGTCAGGACACCGAAGCGCACCCCGCGCTGTGGTGACACCGACACGGACCTTCCAG
>NZ_WJBG01000093.1 GCF_009709555.1 Streptomyces blattellae
ACGCCGTCTCCTCGGTGAACGACGGCTCCGGCGACGACGCGTACGGATCGCTCGGCTGCGACGGAACGGCCTCCGCGGACGGGCTCGCGGCGACCGCCGGCCCGTCCCCCTCGTCCCCTCCCCCGACCACCGACGTCAGCACCAGGCTCACGGCGACCCCGACGACGGCGGCCCCCACCACCACGGACCACACGAGCCGACGGCTCACCCCGC
>NZ_WJBG01000094.1 GCF_009709555.1 Streptomyces blattellae
TTCTCGCTGGTGCCGATCACCTCGATGTGGACCTTCTCGACCAGGTGCCGGATCAGCTGCTTGCGGTCCGCGTCGCTGGTCGTGGGAGCATGCCAGATGCCGGGGACGTCAGCGGCCAGAGCGCGGATCTGCTCACGCTCGGCGGCGCTGAGGGTGCGGGGCCGCACGGCCAGGAAACGTTCGTACTCCTCCTGCAGGCGTTGCCGCTCGCCCATCGCATTCTCCCAGTCCTTCTCCAGTTGTCGTACGACCAGGCGGTTTTCGGGTTCGGCGAGCTGGTACTGGCGCCGGGCCCGGTCCACGGCGAACTCGGCCCGCTCCAGGCGCTGCCGCCAGATCTGGTCCACCTGGGCGCGCTGGGCCTGGACCTGCTCGGCGGCGGCGAGGGACACCTCGACGGCGGCCGGGGCCATCGCGGCCAGCAGCAACACCGTGACGTGCTCGTCCACGCAGCCGCCGGCCAGCTGCTGGCACTGCCCGGTCGCGAAGGTCGTCTTGTCCGAGCCGCAGACGTAGGCCGGGTGCAGCTTCCCGCCCGCCCCGCGCTGGTAGCGCACCGACATCTTCTTCCCGCAGCGCCCGCAGGCCACCAGCCCGGCCAGCAGGGCCGGCCCGTCGCGCACCACGCCGATACTCTCGGCCCGGGCCCGGTTGGCGTCCATCCGCTGCAAGTTCCGCTCGTACCGCTCGACGCTGATATAGGCGGGCAGCAGGCCCGGAAGGTAGACGTACCAGTCCTCACGCTCGGTACGCACCCGGCCGGTATACGGCCGCCCCGCCTGACGGCGCCGCGGATCGATCCTGCTGCGGCCGTAGGCGTAGATTCCAGCGTAAGCCGGATGACGGAGCATGTTCTGCACTCCGGCCCGGCTGGGACGACGCCACCGCAACTCCCCCCGCTCGGGCCCCTCGCGCAGCCGCACCCCCAACTGAATGCTGTTGTCGGCCAGATAACAGAGCACCGCGTTGACCGTCCCAAGCCGGTCGAACAGATCGAAGACGAGGCGGACCACGGCCTGGACCTGCTCATCGGGATCCAGGACCGCTTCGCCGGACGGGCGGCGCACGTAACCGACCGGCAGCGCCACGACCAGCTCACCGCGCCGGGCCTTCGCCAGCCGCCCGGACCACATCCGCTGTTTGATCAGGTGCAGTTCCGCCTCACTGATCGTCCCCTTCAGCCCCAGCAACAGCCGGTCATTGTGATCAACGGGGTCGTAGACACCGTCCGGGTCCGCGAGCAGAGCCCCCGACAACGCGCACAACTCCAGCAGCTGATGCCACTCGCGGCCCGTCCGCGCCAGCCGCGACATCTCGATCCCGAGCACGATCCCCACATGATCCAGGCCCACCTCGGAGACCAGACGCTGAAAACCGGGCCGGACATCGACCCCGGACGCGGAATGCCCCAGATCCTCATCAATCACCAGCACCCGCGAAGCCGGCCACCCCAGCGCGACCACTCGCTCGACCAGCGCATACTGCAGCCGCGTGGACTCCTGATGGTCCTTGACCTGGCCGGCAGTCGACTGCCGGACATACACCGCGGCAAGACGATCACGATGCCACGGCTGGACCTTGCCCTCCAGCCGCTCCCACGGCCGCCTGACCGTCGTCATCGCCCGCACCCCCGTCCCGGCTCCCGGGAGGTGTCGCTGTCGCCATCCGTTCCACCAGCAGGCCCAGCAACCGCTGGACCACCACCCGGTTCACCTCCGGGAACGACTCCCAGCTCGGGGCGCCCGCTATCGCGGGCTTCGACTGGGGGGCACAGCCGCGTCTCCTCCTGCCACCGCGACCCACCCCCCTCGCCCGTCTCGCTCTGCCGGTCCCGCAGCAGGCGGACCGTTCCGGCCAGCGCCAACAGGGCATCAACCCCGATGACAGGGACATTCCCCGTCGCGTCCTCGTCTATGTCAGCACTGCGGCTTGCTCCTTGAACGCGGCTGGCGGGACATGAAGCAG
>NZ_WJBG01000095.1 GCF_009709555.1 Streptomyces blattellae
CATGGCCCAGAACGCCACCTGCGCGCCCGGCATCATGCTCAAGGTCAGGCCGGTGGCGAGTTGGGCGAGGCCCTTCCATACCTGGCCCATCGCCTCCCAGCCGCCGAAGCCGACCAGCGTGCCCAGGCCCACGATCGTGCCCCAGACGCCGTCCACGATCAGGCCGTCCCACACGAAGGACTTCACCCAGTGGCCGACCTCGTACCAGTGGTGCTTCTCCTCCACCGGGTCACCCCAGGGAAGCTTCGCGTTCGCCATGTCCCCGGCGCTGAACCCGTACTGGTCCGCACGCTCCGAACCGTCCCCCGCCACCATCTGCGTGCCGCCCCACAGAGCGGTGATCTTGTTGTGGCAGGTCCGCTCCGCCGCCCAGAACGCCGCCACCGTCGCAGTGATCTCGTCCCGGATCTGATTGTGCTCCTCGACCTTGCCGCCGTCGTACTCCCACTCGTCGTCATCCTTGACGGACGCGACGAACGTCGTCGCGTCCGCCTTCAGCTGCTCCAGCTTGTCCTTGAGGGGGCGGACCTCGGTGGCGTACGACGACAGGGCGCCGGAGACCGTTTCGAGGTCGTCGGCGAAGGCGTCCGCGCGGTCTTGGACCGGCTTCGTCGTCGCGAACAGCTGCTCCGCCTCGGGAGCGGTGTAGTACGCCGACAGGCCCTGGAACTGGGAATGCACGTCCTGGCCGGTCCTGCGGACATCCCCCGCGTCCCTCCTCAGGTCCGCACAGTCCGTCTCCAGCTGCGCCAAGTCACCCGTGAACTGAGGTATCTCCCCTGGCTGGATCACGACGTGCCCGCCCCCGGCATGTCCAGTTTCGGCTCGGCCAGCGCCGCACGCTGCGCCTCCGCGGCCATCTCCTCATCACCGTCCAGATACGCCGTCGTCGCGTCCACCGCACCCTGCAACGACATACCCGCCCGCGCCGCGACGTACTGCAGATCCCGCGACGCCCGCTCCGCATACTGCGACAACGCAAGCGCCACCAGACCACCCGCCGCCTGCTCCCCGTCCTGACCGCCCCCGCCGCCCTCGGCAGAAATCGTGCCCGCACTCGTCGCCGCCGACGTCAGATGATCACCGAACGCCGTGCCGTACTCCTCCAGCTCCGACGCCGTCTCACCTGTCGTCTTCAACACACCCGAAATACCCTGCGGCCTCAGATCCCAGCCCGGCACTACAGCCCCCGCATCCCCGACGCGCCCACAGCCCTACAGACCTCTGCGCACCACGACACCAACCAACCGGTACTCAGCCGATGTTGTCGACCGCAGCCTTCGCCCGCTGAAGCGTCGACTGCGCCGTAGCGTCGTTCTTCTCCAGCGTCGACTTCAGCAAAGCGATGATGTTCCGCACCTCGTTCGAGGCACTGTTCCACCGCTGCTCCTTGCCGTGGTACTCATCCGCCACCCCATCCGCCGTGAAGTCCGCCATCGCCGCCTTCACCTGACGGTCACGATCATCGATCACCGACTCCAGACGAGCGATCACCGCCTGGATATTCGCCTGCGCATCCGACGACGCACCCGTGTCATACGACCGACGATCAGCACCCGCACCCGCCATCACACACCACACCCCGAAAGACGAACCAAACCCCACACAGAGGTCCTGACAGAACGAAGCCCACGCTCAGCGGAACCGCGCCGCATCAAAGTTCGCAGCCCCCATCTGCTGCCGCGCGTTGTCCCCCTGCTCCTGATCACCCGAGGAAAACGCCGAATCCATACCCGACTGACCGCCCACAATCGCCGCCAGCGACCCGTTCAGTTCCCTCGTGATTCCGTCCGCCCGCGCCTTGAACTGATCGAACATCACCCGACCCGAACCGTTGAACCTGCCCTCCAGCGGCGCCGCCGCCTGCACCAACTGCTGGATCAACACACCCAGATCGTCACTCGACCCCCGCGAACCACGCTGCAGGTTCTGCAGCGTCTGCGCACCCATGTCGAACTTCATACCGAACTCGCCTCCCCCATCGGGCTGC
>NZ_WJBG01000096.1 GCF_009709555.1 Streptomyces blattellae
GTGTTTACCCGGTTTTGTTCGTGGATGCCATCAACGTCAAGATCAGGGACGGGCAGGTCGCGAACCGTCCGGTCTATGTCGTGATGGCGGTGACGGTGGACGGGACCCGCGACATCCTCGGCATCTGGGCCGGCGACGGCGGAGAGGGCGCCAAGTACTGGCTGCACGTGTTCACCGAGCTGAAGAACCGCGGCCTGGACGACGTGCTGATGCTGGTCTGCGACGGGCTGAAGGGTTTTCCCGAGGCGGTGGAGACCGTCTGGCCTCGCACGATCGTCCAGACGTGTGTGGTTCACCTGCTGCGGAACTCGTTCCGATATGCGGCCCGCCAGGACTGGGACAAGGTCGCCAAGGCTCTCAAGCCCGTCTACACCGCGCCCAGCGAGGACGCGGCGACGGAGCGGTTCCTCGAGTTCCAGGAGACGTGGGGCCGAAAGTATCCGGCGATCGTGAAGCTGTGGTCGGACGCCTGGGCCGAGTTCGTGCCCTTCCTCTCCTTCGACGTCGAGATCCGCAAGGTCATCTGCAGCACGAACGCGATCGAGAGCGTCAACGCCCGCATCCGCAGGGCCGTCCGGGCCCGCGGGCACTTCCCCAACGAGGCCGCCGCCCTCAAGTGCATCTACATGGCGCTGATGAGCCTGGACCCGACCGGCAAGGGCCGCAAGAGGTGGACCATGCGCTGGAAAGCACCCCTGAACGCGTTCCAGATCGCCTTCGATGGCCGCCTCACCCCGAGCAACAACTGACCATCAACAACCAAGATCAGCCGTTAAATTGACACACCCTCTTCTCAGTCTGCTCCAGGACGGGGACAGCGACGTCGACCCTGGCGCTCCCCGGCGAAGAAGCCCCGGAAACAAGGCCAGGTCCGCCGGGCGGCGGACGTCCCGTCAGAGAGGCACGGGCAGTGGGAGGCGAGGCCAGTGATGTACTCCGTGGTGCTTGATGAGCCCGAGCTGGAATTCGGCGGTGCGGCCCGGCACATCGATCCTCGGTTCGGCATCACGAACTACGGTCCCGCCGATCTCGGTGCGGCCGATGCTCCACGGGCGATCCGCGTCGGCCTGGTCGGTCCCGCGGATCAACTCGAGGGGCTGCGCCGGTGGCTGGAGCGCTGCCGGGAGCCGATCGCGGCCAAGGACGAGCAGTATCCGCATCTCTTCCCGGAATTCCCCGGCTGCGACACCGACCGCGGTCTGCACACCACCCTGGTCTTCAGCGACCGCAACACGCGCGCGATCAGCAGCCGGGACCTGCGCGCCATCGAGACCGCCGACGGCCCGGCAGCTCTGACCAGGGCTGTGAGCATCTACGCGGAAGAGATCAGGGCACTGGCCGACGAGAACCGGGTCGACGTCCTCCTGGTCGCCAGACCCGAGCAACTCGTCGAGACGATCCGCCGATCATCAGGCCGTACGGGCGAAGCCGTTAGTCCTTCGGAGGACGCCGCTGACGATCCGCCGCTGGGGCAGTTTGCCAACTTCCACGACCTGCTCAAAGCCCGGCTGCTGAACCTGCGCCAGCCCATCCAGATCATCCGGCGCAGCACCTGGGACGAAGCCACCCGCCCTCCCGAGGGCCACAGCCGGCAGGACGAGGCCAGCCGCGCCTGGAACCTCCACGTCGCCCTCTACTACAAGGCCGGCGGCGTGCCCTGGCGCCTCCTGCGCAGCCCCACCGATCTCACCACCTGCTACGTCGGCATCGCGTTCTACCGCAGCGACGACGGAAGCGCCCTGAACACCTCGGTCGCCCAGGTCTTCAACGAACGCGGGGACGGTGTGATCGTGCGCGGAGGACCGGCACGGATCAGCCGCACCGACCGCCAGCCCCACCTGGCACGCGCCGACGCACATGCCCTCCTGCTCCAGGCACTGGATGCCTACCGGCGCGAACACCACACCGCCCCGGCCCGCATCGTGCTGCACAAGACTTCGGCCTTCACCGGCGAGGAGACAGGCGGCTTCCAGGATGCCGCGGACGAACGGTTCATCGACGCGCTGGAGATGAGCTGGGTCACCAGCAGCGAAGGAGCCGCCACCTTCCGCCCCGGCGACGCGCCACCCCTGCGTGGCACCCTCGCTGTCCTCGGCGAACGCGAACTCGCGCTGTACGCCACAGGGAGCATCGAGTTCTACCGGACCTACCCCGGCATGTACATCCCGCGCCCCATCGGCATCAGACCCGTCATCGCCGCCCGGGACCCGCGCGAACTGGCTGCCGAAGTCCTCGCCCTGACCAAGATGAACTGGAACCAGACCCGCCTGGACGGACGGCTCCCCGTCACCCTGCGCACCGCGAACCAGGTCAAGTCCGTCCTGCGCTTCTGCCCACCCGATCAGGCTGTGGCCACCCGATACGCCCACTACATGTAAGGCACACCGCCGGTCGGCGCCACTGCGAGCGGATGCTTCGGCCGCAAGCGGTGACCGGCGGACACATCAGATCTTGATGACGGTGACGCGCCCGCCGCACAGCATGGTGACGTCCTCCGGATCGGAGGTCAGGATCGTGACAGGCCCGGGGGCGGCGAGGGCGGTGGCGCTGAGCATGGCGTCGATGGCGTACTTGTGGCCGTGCAGGCCGGCGTCGGCGAGGAGGGCCGCGGCGCGGCGGGCGATCGGCTCGGTGACCGGCTCGACGACGAGGCGGGACAGGGTCCACTCCAGGGCGGGGCGGTTGATCCGGGGGTGGACGACCTCGACCAGGGTGGCCGCGGACGTGATCACGCGCAGATCGTCGGCGCGGGCCAGGGCGAGCCATCCGGTAACGGACCGGTCGCGCAGTACGGCCTTGGCCAGCCCTTCACTGTCCAGAACCAGCGTGCCGCCTGGAAGGGCGGGGGAGCGGGTCACGCGGCGTCGGCCCCGCCCTGTGTCTGCTGCTGCCGGGCATGGTGCAGCTGCTCGCGCAGGGCCTGGACCTCCTCGTCCGTGACGGGGCCGTGTTGGGCCTCGGCGACGGCGATGAGTTCGTTGAGGTTGTCGCGTTCGATCTGGCGGGCGACGGCGGCGGCGACGTAGGCGGACAGGCCGGAGGGGCCGCTGCGAGCCTTGGCCGCTTCAGCGATGTCGCGCGGCATGGTGATCGAGTACTTGCCAGTAGGCTCACTCATGCTACCTATCCTACCGGCAATCCTCCCCGGTGGTGAGTGCGGAAGTGGAGCCCGCTCAGACCCGGGTTCCGCAGTTAATCGGGGTTCTGGGCCTTGGATGAGGTCGAACTTGCTGGTCAGCGGTGTGTCGGTTGGTGGGAATCGAGGATCGTCCTAGATACACGCTTGTAGGTGATTTCCCTGACGGGCCTGGGGTTTGGGCGCTAGGTTCTAGTCCATGTATCTGCGGTCGACTCCTCGGCGGAACAAGGACGGCACGGTGGTGCGCTACCTGCAGCTGGCGCACAACGTGTGGGACCCGGCGGCGAAGCGGTCCAAAGTGCAGGTCATCTACAACTTCGGCCGGGAGGACGCCTCCAACCGGGACGCGCTGCAGCGGCTGGTGGCCTCGGTGACCCGGTTCCTGGACCCCGACGCTGCCCTGGCCGCGACGGCCGACGGACTGGTCTTCGTGGAGTCCCGGCCGCTGGGCGGCACTTGGGTGCTGGACGGGCTCTGGCAGCAGCTGGAGATCGGCAAGACGATGAAACGGCTGCTCAAGAAGCGTCGCCTCGATGCCAGCGCGGAGCGGGTGCTGTTCGCGCTGGTCGCCAACCGGGCCCTGGCTCCGTCATCGAAGCTCGCGGCGGCCCGGTGGGTCAACGACGACGTCGCGATCGACGGGCTGCCCGCCACCAGCGACGACGCCTGCTACCGGGCGATGGACTGGCTGATCGAGATCTCCGCCACGCTCGAGGAAGAGGTGTTCCACCAGGTCGCCAACCTCCTCAACCTGGAGGTCGACCTGCTGTTCTTCGACACCACCTCCACCTACTTCGAGACCGAGGACGCCGACGAGGCCGTCCCCCGGGACGAACGGGGCCGGCCCGTCGCCGAGGACGAGGCGAGTGACGAGCACCAGGTGCGGGGGTTCCGGTCGTTCGGCAAGTCCAAGGACCACCGCGACGACCTGCCGCAGGTCGTGATCGGGATGGCCGTCACCCGCACCGGCATCCCGGTGCGGATATGGTCCTGGCCCGGCTGCACCAGCGACTCGGCGCTGATCCGGCAGGTCAAGGACGACATGCGCGACTGGACACTCTCCAGGATCGTGTGGGTCGCCGACCGCGGCTTCGCCTCCGAACGCAACCGCCACCACCTGCGCACGGGCGACCACCACTACATCATCGGCGAGAAACTCCGCTCCGGGTCTGCCGAGGCCACCGAGGCACTGGCCCGCCAGGGCCGTTACCAGGACGTCCGCGACAACCTGAGAGTCAAGGAGGTCCGCATCCGCGAGGACGAGCGGTTCGTCATCTGCTTCAACCCCGACGCCGCCGACCGCGACGCCAAGACCAGAGACCGCCTCGTCGCCCACCTCACCGACCTGATCGACAACACCGACAAGCTCACACCGGCCAAGCGGGCCGAGCTGCGCGGGGTGATCTCCACCAAGCCCGGACTCAACCGCTACCTGCGCGTCACGCCCGGCGGGCTGCTGCGCATCGACGCCGCGAAGATCAAGGCCGAGGAGAACCTGGACGGCAAGTACCTGCTGCGCACCTCCGACCCCAAGATGACCACCGAGGACATCGCGCTCGGTTACAAGCAGCTCCTCGAAGTCGAGAGAAGCAAGCCGCAGTGCTGTCATACCTGCGGCTCGGTTTCATCGCCGGTCTCTCCTTCCGGTTCGGTGTTCGTGCTGGCTGCCTGATTGTTCATCCAGGGGCGGCGGTTGTGCTGCCCGCGGGGCACTTGGTGCAGGGTGCGCAGGCGTTCGACCTCGGCGGGGTCGGCGCGCACGATCCGCAGTCCGGCCTGGGGATGGAGGTAGCCGGTGGCCCAGCCGCGCCGCACCCATGCGTCGAGGGTGACTTCGGACATCTGGAGGTGTTCTGCCAGGTCACGCAGCCACCACTCGTGCTCGTGAAGATCAGGGCGGGCCTGGCGGGCCGGGGTGCGTGAGCGTTGGATCCCCAGGGAGCGCAGGAGGTCACGGACGGCGTTCTTGGTGAACGTCCTGCTGCGCTTCGGTGGACGCAGGCCCTCGGCGTTGAGGCGGTCGGCGATCTGCCCGGCGTTCATCCCGGC
>NZ_WJBG01000097.1 GCF_009709555.1 Streptomyces blattellae
TGACAGCCGCGGTCGGCTCCGCATCCCGGCCCTCGCTCTCACGGACCTTGCCGCGCAGCCGGTTGTGGGTCTGTAAAGCGAGCGGTGTAACTGGGGTTGGTTTGGCTAGAGTTGGCCTGCGGTGAGGCGGCCGTCGAAGGCCAGGTCGAAGGCGTTCATGGCGCCCTTCCAGCGCATGGTCCAGCGTTTGCGGCCGGCGCCGGTCGGGTCGAGGCTCATGACGGCCATATAGACGCACTTGAGCGCGGCCTGCTCCGTGGGGAAGTGCCCGCGGGCACGGACGGCCTTGCGGATGCGGGCGTTGACGCTCTCGATGCTGTTGGTCGTGCACACAGTGCGGCGTATTTCCGCGTCAAACTGAAGGAAAGGCGTGAACTCCGCCCAGCTGGACTCCCAGAGGCGGACGATCGCCGGGTATTTCTTGCCCCAGGTCTCGGCGAATTCCAGGAACCGTGTCGTGGCCGCGTCCTCGGTCGGCGCGGTGTAGACGGGCTTGAGCGCCTTCGCGATCTTGTCCCAGTCCTGTCGGGCCGCGTAACGGAACAAGGCCCGCAGGAGGTGCACTACACATGTTTGCACCACAGTTCGCGGCCAGACCTCACCGACCGCGTCCGGTAGTCCCTTCAGTCCGTCGCAGACCAGCATCAGGACATCATCGACGCCCCTGTTCTTGAGCTCGGAGAGCACTCGCAGCCAGTGTTTCGCGCCCTCACCGCCGTCGCCGGCCCACAGCCCGAGGATGTCGCGGTGCCCCTCGGCGGTGACCGCCCGGGCCACATAGATCGGCCTGTTCGCTACTTGGCCATCGCGAATCTTGACGTTGATCGCGTCAATGAAGACGACCGGGTAGACGCGGTCGAGTGGCCTGTTCTGCCATTCGGCCATGCCGTCCATCACCTTGTCGGTGATCGTGCTGATGGTCGTCTTGGACACGCTGGCGCCGTAGACCTCGGCCAGGTGCGAGGAGATCTCGCCGTGGGTGAGGCCCTTCGCGGACAGCGACAGGACCATCTCGTCGACGCCGCTCAGCCGGCGCTGCCGCTTCTTGACGATGGCCGGCTCGAAGGAACCCTCCCGGTCGCGGCGGACGTCGATCTCGACCGGCCCGATGTCGGTCAGCACGGTCTTGGAGCGGGTGCCGTTGCGGGAGTTGCCGCCGTCCTTGCCCGCCGGGTCGTGCTTGTCGTAGCCGAGATGGTCGGTGATTTCGCCCTCCAGGGCGGACTCCAGAACCGTCTTGGTCAGCTGCTGCAGCAGCCCGCCCTCGCCGGTCAGCTGCAGACCCTTGCTCCGGGCCTGCGCGACGAGCTGCTCGATGAGCTTCTGCTCGACCGCCGCACTCTCCAGCGACGGTTCCGCCTGGTCATCGGCGGTCGCGGACTCGGTCACGGTGTCAGTCGCTTGATGTCTCTTCCATGATCATCAATTACATCGGTGAGCGTACAGACCCGGTCACCGCACCCATATCGCCGTCGTACCACCCGGGTTGCTCGCCCGCGCAACCTCCGCAGTCAGAGACGGGACCTGCTCACCGGAACGGGGACGAAGGGACAACGAGCACCTCGACAGCTGCATCGGTCATCGGAACCACACGAGCATGCCCGTCGATCTTGCTGCCGCACCGGGAAATTCCAAGATCCCCGACAGAGTCAAGCTGAAACGTTGAGGCGTCGAGGGCGAGGCCGTCTCCACGTTGCAGGAATGGATCAGCAGCGGAATCGTGTCCCTACGGCATTCTCCTGCCTGAGGGATCGCACCGGGGCCGGCCGCCCCGGTTCATTGAGGTCGGGGTGGAGCCGCGTGGGCCGGTGGGCACTGTCGTGCCGGTGGTGAAGCACTTCTGGGTGCCGGGGCCGGCGCTCGTGGCCGTGGGCGGACTGCTCGCCGTCATCTTCTACCGAGGCAGTCAACTCACCTCGGTGTGCGGCCCCGCTGGTGTCCCGCCTTTATCGGCAACGCGTCGTCCTGATCGCTTGCTTGAGACGCCGCTGCACCGACCGGGCCGCGTTCCCGTGGTGATCACCGGCTACGAAATCCTGCCAGCGCCTGATTCATGACACTCCCGGTGTGCCGGCGACTATCCCGTCGGGATGGTTCTGGAGCTGGTCCGGATCGTAGAGTGTGAGCGGTATGTCGGCGGTGCGCCGCACTCGCTCATGGGTCGCGAGAGCTTCGTAGATGTTCTCGCAAATGCCTATCGGGTGGTCGGTGTCGAGGTTGCGACGCATGAAGTAGGCGTCGGTCAGCGTCACCACGCCGGCGGTGGTGTCTGCCTCTACCACCATCGACGCCCGGTGATGCGATCCAGCCCACCAGGTGCGCAGCCCGGGCACCACCTCGTCCTCGTCGGCGAGCAGGCGTACCCGGTCCCACGCTTCGTCCGTGAGGTAGCGCAGCACGTCCCGCGGCAGGCACGACCATCGATCGTCGTGGGGGTGCCTCCTGGTGCGGTGGAAGTGGGTCCAGCCACGCTCCGTGAGGCAGATCTGAGCGTTGCCGAACAGCGGCACGTTCGAGGTCGTGTACAGCTGGAGCGGGGTGAGCAGTACGTGGGTGACGTCGTCGGGCGCGATGCCGAGTGCCGCGAGTTGCTCCGGCATCCACTGCCCCGGGGCTCGGCGCATCGCGGCGCGTTCGCCGAGGAATCCGGCCCATTGCGCGTTCATCGGGCCGAGATCCTCGGCCGGGCCGGTGCCGACCAGCGCCGTGACTCCGTCTCCCTGGATCAGTGCGGCCTGGAAAGCCAGGCGGTACCATTTGTCCCAGTCGGACATCCAGTACACCTCGGGGCCGGGGACGTCTCCGTCTCCCATGTGCAGTAGTCGTACTCCGAACATCTGGTTCCCTTCGTGCTGTTCACGGCACAATGCGTTCACGGGTGCAGCAGCGCCTTCACCACGTCGTGACGTCCGTGCATGAGCTCGGTGAAGATCGAGACGCCGTCGTCGAGCGGGAACGGCGTCGCCCAGTCCAGCGGCACGTCACGGGCGAGCTTCACCGCGTGCGTGAATTCCGCCGATGTGTAGCAGTAGGAGCCGATCACCCGCTTCTCTTCCCGGACGATGTGCTGGCCGTCGAATGCGGCATCCCCACTGAGCAGGCCGATCCAGACGGCGCTGCCACCGGGGCGCAGACGCAGGACCGACAGCGCGTGGGTCGCGGCAGCCCCGACGGCGTCGATCACCACGTCGAACTCGCCCTCAAGGTCCGGCCCGGTGTTCGCGGCACCGAGGCGGACGGCGACATCGAGGCGGTCCTCGGCCAGGTCGCACACGGAGACATCGGTTGAGTACTGCCGGGCGACGAGCAACGCCATCAGTCCGATCGTGCCCGCGCCGAGAACCGCGATACGGGCTCCCGGAGGCGGGGCGGCGAGGTTGAGCGCGTGCACCGCGTTGGCCAGGGGCTCGATCAGCGCCGCGGTGTCGAAGCTCATGGAGTCCGGCAGCGTGTGCAGGGCGGCGGAAGGAACGGCCACGTACTCGGCGAAGGCTCCCGCCCGGTGTATGCCGATGATGGACCGGTTGCGGCACAGGTGGTCCTGACCGATCGTGCAGAGGTCGCACGTGCCGCAGCTGAGCAGCGGATTCGCCGTCACCCGCCTCCCGTCTTCGGTCGTGCCGGAGAACTCATGGCCCATCACCAGCGGGGGTCGGCGAAAGTCGCTGCTGCTGATTCCGTGCAACTCGCTGCCGCAGATGCCCACTGCGCAGACGCGGACCAAGGTCTCACCCGGTGCGGGAACCGGGTCGGCGACGTGAAGCAGCTCCACTGTGCTCGGCTTGGTGAATACCAGGGCGCGCATCGGGTCACGCCGTTTCGACGAGCAGGTCGCGCAGTATCTGTGCGGCCCGCACGCGCAGTGCCGGGAGCGATGACGTGGACAAGTAGGCGATGTGCGGGGTTACCAGCGCGCGGCGGTGCCCGGCGAGTTCCGCGGCCGGGCCGACGGGCGGTTCGCTGGAGAGCACGTCGAGCGAGGCGAAGCCCAGCGTGGCCGCCTTCAGTGCGTCCAGCAGCGCGGCTTCGTCCACCAGCGCACCGCGCGCGGTGTTCACCAGGTGCCCGTCCGGCCCCAGGGCGGCGAGGACGTCCGCGTCGACAAGGCCACGCGTCTGCTCGGTCGAGGGAATGTGGAGCGTCAGGTGATTCACCGCCCTGGCCAACTCCGGCAGGCTGCCCCAGCGCGAGACTCCGGCCGGCAGGTCACCGACGTACGGGTCCCACACATGCACGGGAAAGCCGAGAGCCTGGGCACGGCGTGCCACCTCGCGTCCGATACGGCCGAAGCCCGCGACGCCGACAGGGTCTTTTGCCGGCGGCAGGGGCTGGGCGAAGCCCGCGATGCCCCAGGCGACATCGGTGACGCGGCGCGAGGCTGCGGTCAGTCTTCTGTTGTGGGCGTAGATCGCGGCCATACTGTGGTCGGCGACCTCGGCGAGGCAGTAGTCGTCGACGTTGCTCACCGTCACACCGTGACGCGCCGCCGCCGCCAGGTCGATGTTGTCCAGGCCGATGCCGTAGCGCACCACCGCCCGCAGTCCGGGCAGCCCGGCCAGCACACGGTCGGTGATCGGCGCCCACTGCACCAGCAGCCCGTCGGCGCCCTTGGCCACGTCGAGGACCTCGTCCTCGGTGGTGGCGGCGTGGCAACTCACCTCGAAATCGGGGGCGAGCACCGCGCGTTCATGGGAGCCGTCGCCGAGATTGGTGTCGGTAATGACAATTCGGGTCGTCACAGCGGTTCCTCTGTTCGATGGTTTCGGCTCGGTAGCCGGTTGCCGTCAGGCCGAGCCGGCGAACGACGCGGTGTCGCCCAGTCCCTCAGGGCCCATGGCGAGGTAGCCGCCGTCGACGGGCACTTCGGCCCCGGTGATGAAGCTGGCGTCGGACGACAGGAGGAAGGCGATGGCGCGGGCCACCTCTTCCGGCTCCCCTAGCCGGCGCAGCAGGTGGTAACGGCCCCAGACGGGCTCCCACCTCGCGCGGTCACCCTGCGCGGCGCGGGCGACCTCAGGTGTCCAGATCCAGCCGGGGCTGACCACGTTCACCCGGATGCCGTCCTCGGCGAGGTCCATCGCCATGCACTTGGTCAGCGTGACGATCGCGCCCTTGGTCGCGTTGTACGTCCACCGTGAGGGCTGCGCGATGTGCGCCGAGATGCTGGCGGTGTTGACGATCGCGGCGCCGTCGGCGCGGGCCAGCAGCGGATGGGCCGCCTGGACGACGTTGCTGATCCCCCGGACGTTGACAGCCAGGACCCGGTCCCAGTCCTCGGTGCTGACGTTCAGCCCGCGGGCGAGAAAGCTGACGGCGCAGTTGACCACGAAGTCGAGGCCCGCCTCCAGCCGGCCCACGGCCGCCTCCACCGCCTCGCGGTCGGCCACATCGACGGTGACCCCGCTCGCGTGACCGCCGGCGGCTTCGATCCGCTCGGTGGTGCGGGCCAGACCGTCGGCATCGATGTCGAGGCAGAGCACGCTGGCTCCGCGTCCGGCCAGCTCCGCCGCGGTGGCCGCGCCGATGCCGGAGGCCGCGCCGGTGACGAGCGCGCCCCGTCCGTTCCACTCCATGCCTGCTGTCCTTCCGTGCTGGTGGTACCGGTGCCGGCCGGCGGGGCGGGACGCGCCCCGCCGGCCGGGACGGGCGGCTCAGTTCGAGACCCACACGTTGTTGAAGGTGGGCACGTAGTAACGCAGACGGCTGGGGTTCTGCAGGTCGGCGCTGTGGACCCGCTTGCCGTAGAGGAACCCGGTCGGCGCGCTGGTCGTCCACACCCACGGCAGCTGCTGGGTGAGCACCTTGTCCGCGGCGATCCAGTCGGCCTTCTGGGTCGCCGGGTCCGAGGAGGCCCGCGCGGCGTCGGCGTGCTTGTCGAACGTCGCGTTCTTGAAGCCGCCCGTGTTGAGGTCACCGGTCGAGTGCAGGAACCGGTAGGGCAGTCCGCCGGGGGTCAGGAAGCCTGCCATCGTCCAGCAGACCGCGGTGTACTTCTTGGCGAAGAAGGCGCCGACCCAGGACGAGGTGTCGAGGGTGTCGAGCTTCACGTCGAATCCTGCGGCCTTGAGCTGGGAGACGATCACATCGGTCGCCGGGCGGGAGTTGTTGCAGGTGTAGGTGAAGGCGGCCTTCTTGCCGGTGGATTGTTCGTACTCCTTCACGAGCGCCTTGGCCCCTGCCAGGTCGTATCCGGGATCGGTGTTGTCGCTGTGCCGAGGATCGCCCTCCGGGAACAGGCTCACCGCCGGCTTGCCGAGACCTTCGGTCGTGAGGTCGGCGATGGCCTGCCGGTCCAGCGCCTTGGAGACCGCCTCCCGCAGCCGTATATCGCTGAACGGCTGCGTCGCCAGGTTGAGGATGATGCTGTCCTGGTCCTGCCCCACGCCCTGGACGAAGTTGACCGCGCTGTTGTTCTTCGCGTCCTTCATGACGGTCGGGTCGACAGTGCCCATCAGGTCCACGTCTCCGGCCTGCAAGGCCTGGTAGGCGCTCTGCGGGTCGGCGATGGTCTTGATGGTCACCTTGTCGAGGTACGCCGGCTTCTTGTCCTTGTTCCAGTAGTGGGGGTTGCGCACCAGCACTTCGGGCTTGCCAGGAGCCCACGACTCGACCATGTAGGGGCCCACTCCTGACGCGTGCGCCGTGTACTCGTCGCCGTACTTCTTCAGCGCGGTGGGCGAGGCGATGTAGCCCGCGGTTCCCGAGCCGTCGTAGCTGAAGACATAGGGCAGGTCCGCGAACGGTGCCTTCATCTGGAAGATCACCGTCGTGTCGTCGGGGGCTTCGACGGACTTCACCGAGGACAGCAGCGCGGCGGCGGTGGACGACGGTGCCATGGCGCGGTCCATGTTGAACTTGACCGCGGCCGCGTTGAAGGCGGTGCCGTCGCTGAACTTCAGCCCGGTCGGCAGCTTCATCGTCCACGTCATCTGGTCCGGGCTCGCGGTCATCGAGGTGGCGATGTTGGGCTGCGGACGGCCGCCCAGCTCGGGCACGGCCATGAGCGTGTCGTAGATGGCCTCACCGGTCAGGGCCATTGCGTTCGCCGAGCCCTTGGCAGGGTCGAGCGTGGTGACCTCGGTACCGGCGGCGACGGTGAGCGATCCGCCCGTCTTCGGGCTCGCGCTGTCGCCGGAGCCCGACTTCGAGCCGTCGGTGGTCGTGGCGCAACCTGCGAGCACTGCGGTGACCGTGGCCATCGCGAGCAGGGCTGGGGCACGGCGTGCTGTTGTTCGGGTTTTCATCCGTCTGACCTTTCTGAGGCCCGTGCGTCGACCGCGAGACGCCTGGGGCAGGGCGGAACCATGACCGGCTTCGTGAGGGGTGACGTGGATGGTCCTGGGAGCGGAGAGAGATGCGGCGCGGTGCGCGCTAGTCCGCTGCTGGGCGGGACGAGCCCTCGGCAGGTGCGGGCTCGGGGGTGTAGGGGTGGTGGCAGGCTGTGTCGTGGGCCTGGCTGAGAGGGGCCAGCGGTGGGTGCGTGGTGTGGCAGAGGTCGTCGGCGGACGGGCAGAGCGCGGCGAAGCCGCAGCCCGCGAGCTGCCGTCCGTCGACCACGTCGGGTGAGCTGCGGGAGGGCAGCCGGGTCACCGGTTCGGCGGAGATGTCCAGCGACGGTGCCGAGTCCTGCAGGATGACCGAGTACGGATGACGCGGCGCGTGCACGAGCTCCAGCGCGTCGGCCTGCTCGACGATCTTCCCGGCGTACATGACGGCCGTACGGTCGCACAGCGCGGCGATGACGCCGAGGTCGTGGGAGATGAACAGCATCGCGAGCCGGTTCTCGGAGCGCAGCTCGGACAGCAGCTCCAGGATCTGCGCCTGGATCGACACGTCCAGCGCCGACACCGGCTCGTCGCAGACGAGGACTTCCGGCCGAAGGATCGTCGCGCGCGCGATGGCGGCGCGCTGGCACTGGCCGCCCGACACCTCGTGCGGCCGACGACTGGCCATCGCCGCGGTGATGCCCACCCGGTCGAGCTCCGCCAGTGCTCGGCGCCGGCGCTCGGCGGCCGAGTTCGTGCCGTGCACCCGCAGCGGTTCGGCGACCGAATCCAGCAGGGATCGCTTGGGGTTGAACGACGCGGCCGGGTTCTGGAAGATCGCCTGAACCGCCGCGCGCAGGCGTTTGTCCTTCGTCAGGCGTTTGTCATTCGTCACCACCTCGGTGCCGTGCAGCAGTACCCGCCCCGAGGTGAGGGGGGCAAGCCCGAGCATCGCGCGTGCCGTGGTCGACTTGCCGCAGCCGGACTCACCCACCAGGCCGAGGATCTCTCCCGGTCGCAGGGCAAGGGAGACGTTCGATATCGCCGGTGTGCCACTGCCGCCGTAGCGGACCGAGCCATTGACCAGTTCGAGCACCGGCGCCGCGGTTCCGGCCCCCACCGGCTCGTGGACCTCTGCCACGCTCATCGCAGCACCTCGCTCGACGTGGGGTGGGCGGGTGCCGGGCCCTGTCCCTGCCCGGCACCGCCGGGAGGCGTCACATCCGAGCCGGGATGCCAGCAGGCGTATTCGTGCCCGGGTTCCCCTTCCACCTCGACCAGTGCCGGCGCAGCCTCGTGGCATGCGTCGCCGGCGTGAGCGCAGCGGGGTGAGAACCGGCAGCCGGCGGGTGGATCTGCCAGGTTCGGGGGCAGCCCTCGGATCGGTCGCGGCAGGGTGCGCCGAGCGCCGTCGTGGCGTGGGATCGCCGCCATCAGTGCACTGGTGTACCGCATGGCCGGCCGTGCGAAGACGTGGGCGACCGGGCCTCGTTCGGCGATACGCCCCGCGTACATCACCGCGATCCGGTCGGTGTGCCGCCCGACGACACCGAGGTCGTGACTGATCATCACCAGTCCGATACGGAACTCGCGGCACAGCTCGTCGAACAGGTCGAGGATGCGGGCCTGCACCGTCACGTCGAGAGCGGTCGTCGGTTCGTCAGCGATGATCAGCTTGGGCCGGCAGGCTATCGCCATGGCGATGGCCACGCGCTGGCGCATGCCGCCGGACAGTTCGTGCGCACGGGCCTTCGCCCGCTGCGCCGCGAGCGGGACGCCCACCGTCTCGAGCAACTGGACGGCACGGGCTCCGGCTTCGCGGCGGGTGACGGAGGCATCGCGGCGCACCGCCTCGGCTATCTGCTCCCCGATCGGCATGATCGGATGGAGCGAGCTCAGTGGATCCTGGAAGACCATCGCGACGTCGCGACCCCACATCGAGCGCCGGGACCGTTCGGAAAGGTCGAGCACGGAACGCCCGTCAAGGATCACCTCGCCCGTGACGCGCGCCGTCCGCGAGCGCGTCAAGCCCATGATCGTGCGGGAAAGGACGCTCTTGCCCGAACCGGACTCCCCGACGATGCCGAGGCGTTCGCCGTAACCGAGGTCGAGGCTGACGTTGTCGACAGCACGGACGGTTCCGTCGGCGGTCGGGAACTCCACGCGGAGATCCCGGACGGTGAGCAGTCGCTCCGTGGCTGCCTGGTTCATCGGCCACCTCCGGTGTTTCCCGCGCGTCCGCCCAGGAAGCGGTCGGCGAGCAGGTTCAGACTCAGGATCGTGAGCAGCATGAACGCCGAAGGCACCGCGATCAGCGCAGGGTTGGAGCTGATGAAGCCGCGGCCGTAGTTGATCATCCCGCCCCAGCTCGTCACCGTGGGGGGCATGCCCATGCCCAGGAAGCTCAGGCCGCCCTCGATCAGGATCGCGTGGCCCACGCTGACCAGGGCGAACGCGAGCATCGCCTCGGTGATGTTGGGGAGAACGTCACGGCGCAGAATCGAACGGGCCGGAGTGCCGATCACCTGGCTCGCCTCCACGTACTCACGCCGCGCCACGGACAGGGTCTGCGCCTTGGCCAGTCGCACGAACACGGGACACATGGGCACCGCTATCGCGATCATCACGTTGGTGATCGACTGCCCCAGGAACGACGCGAGGGCCAGCGCGAGGACGAGACCGGGAAAGGCGAGGACCACGTCCACGACGAATGAGGTGATCCGGTCCAGCCAACCGCCCAGATACCCCGCGAGCATGCCGATCGGCACGCCGACGAGCGCTGACGCCGCAACCGATCCGAAGCCGATCCACAGCGAGATCCTTGCTCCGGCCAGCGCACGGGCCAGCAGGTCACGGCCGTAGTTGTCCGTGCCGAGCCAGTGGTGCGCGGAAGGGCCGGTGAGCCGATCGGCCGGGGACATCGTGTCGGCGTCGATGTTCAGCAGCGTCGGGAGGAACAGCATGCCGAACACGAGCAGGGCCAGCCACGACATCGCGAGCACGTCCGTGAGCCCCCACTGCCGACGCGCGCGCTTCACGGCGGGGCGCTCGCCCATCTCCGCCACGGCACTCGGCTCCGCGACGGCCGTCATACCTGCCTCCGGGCTCATGCCACACGCTCCTTGACTCCAGCAGTCGAGGACGATGCCCCAAGGCGTGGGTCGATCACGCCGTACAGAAGATCGACGAACGCATTGACCAGTACGAACGCGATAGTGATCACCAAGACGATGCCCTGCACCGCGACGTAGTCCCGCCCGCTCACCGCGTGCGCCAACTCGGCGCCGAGGCCGGGCAGGCTGAACAGTGACTCGACGATCACATCCGCGCCGATCAGCGTGCCGACGGTCACGCCGACCGATGTCGTCAGGCCGAGCATGCTCGGCCTCATGGCGTGCCGCACGGCTGCTCTCGCGGGCGAGATTCCCTTTGCCCGCGCGACCGACATGAACTCCTGTCCGTACGTCTCGACCAGATCCGCCCGCAACACCCGCTGGTACAGCGCGAACGGCGCCGCGGCGAGAGAGAGGGCCGGCAGCAGGAGGGAACCGAGATGATTGCCCAGCCCCGTGCTCAGCGAGTTGTACCCACTGGCGGGATAGATGCCGAGCCGCACCGCGAAGACGTAGATCAGGATGAAGCCGATGACGAAGCTCGGCGTCGACAGCACTCCGAACACCCAGAGGCTGATGCCCCGATCGACCAGCGAGCCCCGCTTGGCCGCCGCCACCACGGCGGACGGGATCGCGCACACCAGCGCTATCAGCTGGCTGATGAGAATGAGTTCGAGGGTCACCGGGGCGCGCTGAGCGATGATCTCCGAGACCGGCTGCCCCGACACGTAGGAGCGCCCGAGATCGCCGGTGAGGGCGTGGCCCAGCCAGGTGAAGAACCGGGAGAGCAACGGCTGGTCGAGGCCCAGCTCATGCCGCAGCGATCGCACCGCCTCCGGCGACGAGCCGGCCACTCCGAGGATCGTCCGGGCGGGGTCGCCGGGCAGCAGGTTGAGGCTGAGGAAGCACAGCACCGACACCACGAACAGCACCGCGGCCAGGCGCAGCAGCCTGAGCAGGAAAAGGCGGGCGAGTCTCCAGTTTCTCGTCGTCTTTCTCGTCGTCTTTCTCGTCGTCTTTCTCGTCGTCTTTCTCGTCGTCTTTCTCGTCGTCTCTCTCGTCGTCTCTCTCGTCATCGCGTTTCCTGTCATCGCGACATCAGCCCCCCGACGAGCCCCCGCACGCGCAAGCCGTGTCGGCCGGGACCGAGGACCGTCTCGTCGCCTCGCTCCTCGCCGTCCACTTCGAGTCGGCCGCCGGACGGCACCCGCACCCGGGCGGTCGCCGCGCCGGGCACCTGGATGTCGTGCTCGACGACGTCGCCGTTCCATCGCCACGAGCTCTCGACGGCACCGGCACGGCTGAGGTAGGAGGCCCTGGCCCATTCGAGGGCACGGGGGTAGAGCGAAGCGATGGACACCTCGCCCGTCCACGTCAGGGTCGACGCGTCGAGTCCGGCGATGCCCTCGAAGAGGAACTGCCCCACCGATCCGAGCGCGCAGTGGTTGAAGGAGTTCATCTCCGCGGTCGAGAGCGTGCCGTCCGGTTTGATCCCGTCCCACTTCTCCCAGATCGTCGTCCCGCCGGACGCGAGCATGTAGAGCCAGCTCGGCATCTCCTGGCGCAGCAGCAGCTCGACCGCGTACTCGGCGTGTCCGTGCCGGGCGAGAGCCGGCAGCACATGCTGTACGCCGTGGATGCCGGTGGTGATGTGGCCCCTGCGTACGACCGCCGCCCGCAGGTGCGCGGCGGCCAGTTCGGCGTCCGGCCCGTCGAGCAGGCCGAAGCCGATGGCCTGCGCGTACGCCGTCTGGGTCGCGTCCTCGATGCTCCCGTCCGGCAGCACGAAGGCGGTGCGGTAGGCCCGCCTGATCTCCTCGGCCCGGTGTTTCAGGCGTGCCGCCTCGGCGTCCTCGCCGAGCCAGGCCGCGATCTCGGCGAGCTGGACGAACGAGCGGTAGCTGTGCGCGGTGTCGTGGATCGGGTGCGGAGTGGTCGAATAGGCGCCGGTGTAGGCGTAGCCGGTGTGCAACGACAGGCCCTCGCGTTCGGGGAGCGACAGCCAGTCGCCGAAATCGGAACCGACCTCGTTGATGCGCAGCCCGTCCGGGTTGGCCCGGTCGACGTGCGCGAGGAAGGCCCGCATCGAGGGGAACAGCCGTGCCGCGGCCGACAGGTCGCCGTAGCGCTGGACCAGCAGGTGGACGAGCCGTATGTAGCCGTCCGACCATCCCGGGGCTCCGGGCCTGGAGTCGGCCGGCGGGACGGCGGGTGCCCAGTTGCGGATCTCCCCGTCGGGGCCCTGGGCGTCGGCGACGTCCTGGGTGAACTTGACCAGGAACGCGGCCAGGTCGAAGTGGTAGGCGGCGGTCTGCCCGATCGCCCCGGCGTCGCCCAGCCAGCCGTGGCGCTCGTCGCGCTGCGGGCAGTCGGTGGCGACCTCCAGGAAGTTGTCGCGAACGGTCCATTCGATCATGCGGGCGAGGCGGTCCAGCCGCTCGTCGGAGCAGGCGAACGAGCCGACCTGGGCGGGCAGCCCGGTGATGGACACGGCCTCGATCTCGGTCGTGGGCAGCAACTCCAGCTGACCGTAAGGCTCGGCGCTCGGGAGTCCCCACACCTCGGCGTAGCGGAACCCGTGCATGGTAAAGGAAGGCTCCAGCTCGTGCGGCCCGGCATCGGGCACGACATAGCGGTCCTCCTGGAACGCGCCCCGCAGGTTGTCGCGGTACACGAGCTTCTCCGGCGTGAGGACCTCACCGTGACGCACGATCAGCTCGACCGGGGGCAGGCACGTGGTGCGCAGCCTGGTCCACCCGACCAGGTTCTGACCGAAGTCGAAGACCGCCGGCCCTCGCGCGTGCTGGTGCACCAGCACACCTTTGTGGTGGGCGAACCGGGTGATCGGGTCATGCGGCTGCGGCACCACCTCCGCGCCGGGCTCCGCCACGAGTTCGGCCGCGGCCCACTGCCCGTCGTCGAATCCGGCCTCGCGCCAGCCCTCGGGTTCCTGGCGCAGGTCCTGGAGCTCGCCGCACAGCAGGTCGGAGGCCAGCAGCGCACCCTGAGCCGCACGCCAGTGCTCGCCGGTCGTGGCCAGAACATCGCGGTGCGGGCCCTCGCCCGACTCTAGTTGGGCGAGCACCGCCGGGTGGGCACCGTAGAAGCCGGGCTCACGCATGAGTCCCAGCCGGCCCGCGTACCACCCCTTGGCCAGCGTGACGGCGAGGACGTTGCGTCCCGCTCGCAGTGCCGGACCGCAGTCGTAGGTCTGGTGGTGCACACGGGTGCGGTAGTCGGTCCATCCCGGGCGGTACAGCGCGTCGGCGGTGAGTTCGACGCCGTTGAGCCACACGCGGTACAGGCCCAGAGCCGTGATGTAGAGGCGGGAGGAGGCGGCTGCGGCCGCGTCGTCCACGTCGAACGCGTGACGCAGGTACGGACATGGATCCCACGACTCGCGGGGGAACGCGGGCGGTGGCGTGGTGATCCACTGTGCCGACCATTCGGCGCGCGAGGCCAGGCCGGCCTCGAAGGACGCCACCGGACTGGTCACCGTCTGCCCGGACGCCGTTGCTGCCGTCACCTGCCAGTAACGCCGCTCCCGGGACTTCAGCGAGGGATCGTCGTACTCCAGCCATGGTCGCGCACTGGTTCCCCGCCATGAGCAACTCCCCCCGCCGAGCAGGCCGTCCGGCGTGGCGGCGACCGCGACCCGGAAGGGGGCCGAGCGGTCGAGGCCGGCATGGGCGGCCACCGCCCAGCTCAGGAGAGTCGGGTTCAGCGCTGGGATTCCGAGCGGATCCCTCCGCCCACCTGCACGCAGCGAGTAGAGGGCGCCCGGCGTCTCGGTGGGCGGGGTCACGATGGCTGACCGCTCTTGGCGAGATGAAGAAGAGACGTCTGCATGCGATGCACGGTTCACCCTCCGTCGTCAGCGTTGACCCGAAGCCGTTTCGCCGGAAGCGTGCGGCACGCTTTCATTGCGTGTCAACCATGAAAACCATGGTTCATGGTGGTGAACCTCTGGGCGCCCGAATGCGCCGCATGATCACTTCATCGGCATCCCTGAACCGCCCAGACAACGCACTAGGTTCACTTACCTGAACCCATTGACAGCATGTAGAACTCAACTCACCATGGGCCGGGCCGCCAGAGTGAGGTGAGAGCCCTATGAAGTGCAGCACCCGCGCGGACTCGCCGTCCCCCGGCCCCTGGGTCGAACCGCTGACACCCGTCGTCTTCCTGGATCGGTCGGCTGACGTCCACGCCGACCGCACCGCGGTGGTCGACGGGGAACTCCGGCTGACCTACGCGGAGTTCCGGAACCGCTGCCTGCGTCAGGCCGGGCTGCTGGCGAGCCGTGGCGTGACTCCCGGGGACCGGGTGGCCGTGCTGGCACCCAACAACCACGTCCTGCTTGACTCCCACTTCGGCGTCCCCTACGCCGGTGGCGTGCTGGTCGCGCTCAACATCCGGTTGTCTGCCGCCGAGTTGAGCTACATCGTCGAGCACTGCGGAGCGAAAACGCTCGTCCACGATCCGGCCTTCGCCGAACAGGCCGCGACGATCGCCCGCCATCTGGCCGACGCCGGTACGCACCTGGACCTTCTCGCGGCCGATGACGAGTACGAACGGCTGCTCGCAAGGGCCGACACGCATCGTGCCGCGACCGACGACGAGCGCGGCCTGATCGCGCTGAACTACACCAGCGGCACGACCGGACGCCCCAAGGGGGTGATGTACCACCATCGCGGCGCCTACCTGCAGTCGCTGGCGATGGTGAGCCACTTCGCCTTGAACGCCGACACCGTCTACCTGTGGACACTGCCGATGTTCCACTGCAACGGCTGGTGCTTCACCTGGGCGGTGACCGCCGCCGGGGGCACACATGTCTGCCTGCCCCGGCCGGAGCCGGACGAGGCATGGCGGCTGCTCGCCGCTGAGGGCGCGACCACCTTGTGCGCGGCACCGACCGTGCTGATCTCACTCATCGAAGCCGATGCGGCGGCTCCACTGCGGGGCACGCCGGCCCATGTCGCCGTCGGCGGAGCCCCGCCCTCCCCCGCCCTGCTCAAGCGTTGCGCCGAACTGGGCCTGGCCATAACCCACCTGTACGGGCTCACCGAGTCCTTCGGGCCGGCCGTGATCTGCGATTGGCGCAGCGAATGGGACGCACTGCCCGTGAGCGAGCAGGCGGTGCTGAAAGCCCGGCAGGGCGTGCCCAATGTGATCGGCGGGCAGTTGCGGGTGCTGGACCGGTGGGGCAACGACGTCCCCCGTGACGGCAGCACGCTCGGCGAGGTGGTACTGCGGGGCAACAACGTCATGCTCGGCTACTACCGGGACGAGGACGCGACTCGCGCCGCGATCCAGGACGGCTGGCTGCGCACCGGCGACCTGGGAGTGCTGCACCCCGACGGCTACCTCGAACTACGGGACCGGGCCAAGGACGTGATCGTCTCCGGTGGGGAGAACATCTCCTCCATCGAGGTCGAGGCGGCGCTGGCCGGCCATCCGGCGGTGCTGGAAGCGGCCGTGGTCGCCGTACCCGACGCACGGTGGGGCGAACGGCCGGTCGCCTGGGTGACCCTGCGCCGCGGAGCGGTGGCCACAGCGGATGAGCTGCGTGCGCATGTGCGCACGCGTCTGGCCGGCTTCAAGGTGCCCGATCGAGTCGAGTTCGGCGAACTGCCGAAGACCGCATCCGGGAAGATCCGCAAGGCCGAGTTGCGCAGACAGGCCCGCGAGGGACACTCAAGTGCCCGATAAACCAAGGTCGTTGGTACGGTACCGGCAGCGACCGACGGTTCACATGAACCCGCGTGAGGGACGAGAATGAGCTCAGTAGTCAAGTCAGCCGATCGCACGCTGGCGATCCTTGAGTTGCTCACCGAGCACCGCGACGGACTCACGCTCACCGAGATCCAGCGCTCTCTCGAGTTCCCCAAGAGCAGCACCTACGTGTTGCTGATGACGATGGCTTCCCGCGGATTCCTTGAGCAGGATCCGGAGAGCCGGCGCTTCCGGGTCGGCATCCGGCTCTGGCAGGCCGGTCAGAGCTACGTCGCGGCCTCCGATCTGGAGAAGGTGGCGCTGCCCTACATGGAGTCCCTTCGCAACATGGTCAACGAGACGGTGCACCTGGCCACGCTCCATGGCATCGACAACGTCTACGTCGCCAAGGTCGACTCCGACCAGCAACTCCGACTCGCCTCCCGCGTCGGGGTGCGCCTGCCCGCCTACGCCACCGGCATCGGCAAGGCGCTGCTCAGCCAACTCGACGACTCCGAGGTCAAGGCCCGCTTCGCCGACGTCGAATTCGTGCGGTACACCCCGCAGACCATCGTCTCTCTGCCCGAACTCCTCACCCGTCTGCAGGAGATCCGCACGACCGGATACGCGACGGACAACTCCGAGTACACGCCTGGCGTCTTCTGCATCGCCGCCACGGTGTCGGGGCGGGGCAGCGGGGCGCGCGCGGCGATCAGCGTGTCGATACCGGAAGTCCGTAAGACCCCGGTTCTCATCGAACGCACCATCACGTACGTCCGCTCGACGGCCCAGCAGATCTCCCAGCGAATGGGCTGCACGGAGGCAGGCGCGACCTCGCTGTGACGCAGGCGGTGCGACGTACCGCCGTCATCGGATCATCCATTGAGGAGTGAGCACGTGCAACTGATGCGCCATGGCGCCGTCGGTGCCGAGCAGCCGGCTGTCCGGGACTCGCAAGGCCGCACCTTCGACGCCCGACCGGTCACCGCCGACTACGACGGTCCGTTTCTCGAAGCAGACGGCACCGAGCGACTCCGGGCGGCCCTGGATGCCGGCGAGCTGCCCGAGATCGACATTTCCGGCCGGCGACTTGGCTCTCCGATCGCTCGTCCTACGGCTGTGGTGTGCATCGGCATGAACTACGCCGCTCATGCCGCCGAATCCGGCTCCGCCCCGCCGCCGTACCCCGTGGTCTTCCTCAAGCATCCCGGGTGCGTGATAGGGCCGAACGACGATGTGATCATGCCGGTCGGCTCGGCCAAGACGGACTGGGAGGTCGAACTCGCCGTCGTCATCAAGAAAACCCCGCGCTACCTGAGCGATCCCGCCCAGGCCGCCGACTACATCGCCGGCTATGCGCTGGCCAACGACCTGTCGGAACGGGCATTCCAGCTTGAGACGTCCGGCGGTCAATGGTCGAAGGGCAAGTGTGCCGAGACGTTCAACCCGCTCGGCCCGGTACTGCGCCCGGCTGCCGAAGTCGACCCGGACGACCTGCGGCTGCGGACCTGGATCAACGGCGAGCTGCGCCAGGACTCCACGACAGCGGACATGATCTTCTCAGTGGCCGACATCCTCGTGCACCTGAGCCGGCACATGCTGCTCATGCCGGGCGACGTCGTCAGTACGGGCACGCCGCAAGGCGTGGCGCTGTCCGGGCGCTATCCGTATCTGAAGGTCGGCGACGTGATGGCCATGGAGATCGAGGAACTCGGCCGACAGGAGCAGCGAATCGTTGACCGTGCTTTGCCGGCTGCCTGAGCCTCGACACACCGCGTGACGGCCGGGACCCTCCACACTCGCCAGTCGTTCGGCGAACGCCCCCAGAACCCCCCGCGACATCGGATCCAACTCACCCGGATCCGGGATGCGTTCGGCACAGGCGGTGGCAACGGTGTCGTACGACTCCCGGATGGCAGCGAGGCAGGACGGCTCGGTCACGAGGCGAATGCAGGCGACGGCACCGACACCGTCCCGGCCGGCCCCTGCCTCCTCGCCGTACCCCGGCATCAGACAGTCACCTCCGCCACGTCTGACCTCGTCGGCGTCCCCGGCCACCCACTCGCCGATGACGACCAGCTTCGATCCGGCCGCGATCGATACCTGCCGACAGGCATCGACCCGGACCTCAGGCGTGCCGACTCCCTGGCAGGGCTGATCTCTCACCCCGGTGGCGGACGGACTCGATGTGAGCGAGGTATTCGTGGGTCCAGGCGCACAGTCCGTCGATCGTCATGCGCAGGGCCCGACCGGGCTCGGTGAGGGTGGACTCGACCCCGGCGGCACCGTGGGGTGAACCTTCCGGTCGACCAGTCCGTTGCGCTCCACCACCTGACGAGCGCGCACGGACACCCACGTCCAACGCCCGGGCGATACCTCTGCGAAGCACCTGCCTCCGCTTGAGCGCGAGTGGAGCTCGTGCCGGATCAGCGGCGCGGAGTCACGCACGAGGAGGGCGGGGACGATCAGCGGCTGCAGGACGAGGTCACCGGCTCGGGAACAGCCGCGCTGGGAACGGCCGGTTCGGCAGCTTCCGCTTCGGGGACGGCCGGTTCGGCAAGCCCTGATTCGGAAGGGGCCGGTTTGCGGATCAGGAGCAGGGCCGCGTCGTCGTGCAGTCGACCGCCCACATGGGCCAGCAGCTCGTCATGGATCGCGCCGAGGGTGCGTGCCGGCTCGTCGGAGACGTGGCGCTCCAGGCCCTCGGCGAGCGGATAGAAGGCACGGCCCCGGTCGCGGGCCTCGGTCACTCCGTCGGTGTAGAGGAGCAGTTGATCTCCGTCGGCGAAGGGCAGCACCCGCAGGCCGGGGATGTCACCCGTCAGGGCGCGCAGTCCGAGGGGCGGGGCCGGACGCGTGGACTCGACCGCCGTGACGGTCCCGCAGGCGTGCACCAGCAGCGGAGGGGTGTGTCCGCAGTTCACCACCTCCAGGTGTCCTGTTTCGGGGAATCCGGCGACCACTGCGGTGACGAAGTCGTCGTGACCGAGGTTGCGCGCCAGACTCCGTTCGATCCTTTCGACCACGGCGAGGAGATCGGGCTCGTCGTAGGCGGCCTCACGGAAGACACCGAGGACCAGCGCGGCGGTCCCCACGGCCGGAAGCCCCTTGCCGCGCACATCGCCGACGATCAGCCGCACTCCGTACGGGGTCGGTATCAGCGCGTAGAGATCCCCGCCGATACGTGCCTCTGCCGCCGCGGCGCTGTACCGGACCGCCACCTGAAACGGGCCGACGATCGCCGGCACGGGCCTGAGCAGCGCGTGCTGGGCGGTCTCCGCGACCGAGCGGACGGCCGCGAGTACCCGTTCTCGGCGCCCGCGCAAGGCGCTGGCCAGGCCGCTCGCAAGGGTGACGGCCACCAGGGCGGACAGTACGGCGCCCAGTTCACGGCCCGGAACACCGTCCCGGACACCAAGCGTCGCGCCGAGCCCCACCGCGAGGAGACCGACGCAGAGCACCCCGCGCGGTCCGTTGGTGGTGGCGGCCAGAGCCGGCCCCGCCGCGAGCAGGGGCAGCCAGATCATCCCCGCTCCATCGGCGAGATCGGCGAGCACGACCACGGAGACGATCAGCACGGGCAGGATGGGTGTACCGGCAGCCAACTGCGCGACGGCACGCCTGCGGGCCCCAGCCCTGGGGCCGGCCACCCGGTCTCTGAACAGCCGCATCGGCCAGTGGTCGTCACCATGGTCTCGGGCCTGACTCATGTTTGTCCGCAGTCCTCACCTGTGCGCCGAGCACACTCCTGAAATGCCTGTTTCATCCAGAGAACGGGGTCAGGGCGGGCATCCGCAAGAAGAGGATTTTCAGATAGTGAGCGAAAGGCTCCTGGTGACGCGGCTCGCGGTCGGGAGCAGCCGGGCCCGGATCTCGGGCAGCCGCGAGAGCCGGTCCGCCGGCAGTGACACCCCGAGCGAGCCGAGCGTGTCCCTGCTGTAGACGGGGACGGCGACACAGACCGTGCCGAGGGCGTATTCCTCCAGGTCCGTGACGGCCGGGGCGACGGGTGAGGAGTCCAGCCGCCGCAGCAGTTCCGGCAGGCTGGTGACCGTCCGTGGCGTGAGGTCGGCGAGGTGGTGACGGGACAGGTAGTCCCTGCGGGCGGCGTCGTCCAGCTCTCGGAGCACCGACTTGCCCAGCGCGGTGGCGTGCCCCGCGTCCTCGAAACCCACCCAGAGGTCGACGCGGGGCGTCCGAGGACTGTCGACGATCTCCGCGACTCGGATTTCGCCGTCCTCGTAGAAGGTGAGGTAGGTGGCGGTCGCCAGTTCGTCCCGCAGCGCGGCGAGCGTGGGACGGACGCGGCTGAGCAGCGCTTGTCCACGGCCCGTGGTCTGCAGCGTCTGCAGCTTGTCACCGAGGATGAATCCGCCGTCGTCCAGCTTCCGCACGTATCCGTCGTGGACCAGTGTCCGCAACAGGTGATACGCGGTCGCCAGGGGCAGGCCCGTCTCACGTGCCAGCTGTTTCGCCGGCACGCCGGTCTCGTGCGCGCTCACCGCCTCCAGCAGGCGCAGGGCCCGCTGGACGGACGTGATCAGCGTAGGGCCGTCGTCCGCACCCATACGACCAGCTTGCGTCAGGCGTACACCGCGAGCAACGTGGGCGAGCCAGATCTTCTGCTTGGGCTCGTCGCAGCAGACGATCTCCGCGCAGGGATCTTCCGGCTAACGGAGTTGCCCGAGCCTCACCGATCGATACGAGGACAGGACTTCGGCTCTCCACCCAACGGCCGGACCGGAATCCAACGCCCAGGCGGCAGCAGCATCGGGGCGTCGGCGATGTCGGCGATGTCGGCGACACCAGCGATCAGTGCGACTCACGCGTGACGTCCGACCCGCTTGAGCCGACCAGGAAGTCGAGGTCGGCACCGCTGTCGGCCTGCAGCACGTGGTCGACGTAGAGCCGCTCCCAGCCGCGCCGGGGGCTTGCGAAGCCGTCGACCGTGGCGTGGTTGGGCTCTCGGCGTGCGAGTTCGTCGTTCGGTACGTCGACGTCGATGCGACGGGCCTCGACGTCGAGGGTGATGAAGTCACCGGTCCGAACCAGTGCGAGAGGGCCGCCGGCCGCGGCTTCCGGGGCGACGTGCAGCACGACCGTGCCGTACGCCGTACCGCTCATCCGGCCGTCGCACACGCGGACCATGTCGCGGACGCCCTGTTCCAGCAGCTTCTTCGGCAAGGGCATGTTCGACACCTCGGGCATGCCGGGGTAGCCCTTGGGACCGCAGCCGCGCAGGACGAGGACGGAGTCGGCGTCGACGTCCAGTCCGGGGTCGTCGACGCGGGCGTGGAAGTCCTCGATGGAGTCGAAGACGACCGCCCGGCCACGGTGACGCAGCAGGTGCGGGGAGGCCGCGGCAGGTTTGATGAGCGCCCCGTCGGGGGCGAGGTTGCCGCGCAGGACGGCGATGCCGCCTTCGGCGACGAGCGGTTCGGAGCGGGTGCGGATGACCTCGCTGTCCCAGATCGGAGCGTCGTCGAGGGAGTCGACCAGTGGTTTGCCGGTGACGGTCAGCGCGTCGGGGTCGAGCAGGTCACGGACCTCACGCAGCACGGCGAGCAGTCCCCCGGCGCGGTGGAAGTCCTCCATGAGGAAGCGGCCGGCCGGCTGGAGGTCCACCAGGACCGGTACCCGGGAGCCGATGCGGTCGAAGTCGTCGAGCGACAGGTCGATGCCCAGTCGGCCAGCGATCGCGAGGAGGTGGACGACCGCGTTGGTCGAGCCGCCGACCGCGGCCAGCGCCACGATCGCGTTGTGGAAGGACGCCTTGGTCAGAAGGGTGCCCGGCCGCCGGTCGGCCGCGACCATGTCCACGACGAGCCGGCCGGTGTGGTGCGCGGCCTCCAGCAGACGGCTGTCGGGGGCGGGTGTTCCGGCCGTTCCCGGCATCACCGTGCCCAGGGCCTCGGCGACCACTGCCATCGTCGAAGCCGTGCCCATCGTGTTGCAGTGCCCGCGGCTGCGGATCATCGCCGACTCGGAACGGGTGAACTGCTCCTCGGAGAGCGTGCCCGCACGCACCTCCTCCGACAACCGCCACAGGTCCGTGCCGCAGCCCAGCGGTGTCCCGCGAAAGGTCCCGGTCAGCATCGGGCCACCGGGCACGACGACAGCGGGCAGATCGACCGAGGAGGCGGCCATGAGCAGCGACGGGATCGTCTTGTCGCAGCCGCCCAGCAGGACGACACCGTCGATCGGGTTGGCCCGCAGCATCTCCTCCGTGGCCATCGCTGCCATGTTGCGCCAGAGCATGGCGGTGGGACGGACGTTCGTCTCGCCCAGCGACACCACGGGCAGATCCAGCGGTATGCCGCCCGCCTCGTACACGCCGCCTCGCACCGAGGCCGCGACCTCGTCCAGGTGCGCGTTGCAAGGGGTCAGGTCCGAGGCGGTGTTGGCGATGGCGATCTGCGGTCGGCCGGTGAAGGCGTCACCGGGAACGCCGCGTCTCATCCAGGCGCGGTGGATGTAGGCGTTGCGGTCCTGACCCGCGTACCACTGCGCGCTGCGGAGCCTCACCATGCAGTCCCTTCCGACAGGCGGTACGACGTCCACAACCCGGCACCCGGCACCCGGCACCCGGCACCCGGCACCCGGCACCCGGTGCAGCCTACGCAGCCGCGCTACGGACCGACAGACCCCGGCGGCTCTCCGAATCCCCGCGGAGATCGCACCCTCATACGATGCCGCGCTGCCCGAGTCGCCTCTCCCGCAGGGCAGATGACAGGTCCGAGTACGGTCGCCCAACACGCATGGCACATACCGGACTTCGAGCGCCCGATCGCGTTAGGCAGCGGCATTTACGCGGGAGTGGCCCGCGTCCCCTGAACCACCGCGCCACGTCACCGGGCTGCCCGTTCCCGTCCGGGTGCCGATCGTAGACTGAGCGCCCAAGCAGGGGAGGTGCTGCCGGGTGGAGCCGCCAACGAGGGGACGCCGCCCGGTAGGTCTGTTCGTCGGCTTGTCGACGCTGGACGTCATCCAGCTCGTGGACCATGTGCCCGATGCCGACGAGAAACTGACGGCCCGTGAGCAGGTGGTGGCCGCAGGCGGTCCGGCGGCGAACGCGGCCGCGGCCTTCACTCACTCGGGCGGTGCGGCGAGGCTGCTCACCGCGATCGGCTCTCATCCCTTGGGACGTGCGGTCGCAGCGGACCTGGACGGGCTGGGCGTGACCGTGTCCGACCTGACGGCCGATGCGGTCGAACCGCCCACCGTGTCGTCCATTCTGGTGACCGCATCCAGTGGGCAACGCGCTGTCGCCTCGACCAACGCGACCGGGCACCGGCTCGTTCCGCCCGACGGCCTCGACGCGATGGTGGCGGGCTGCGACATCGTCGAAGTCGACGGCCATCACATGGAGTTGGCCGTGGCTGCCGCCCACGCCGCGCGTGCCGCCGGCTGCCGGACCCTTCTCGACGGCGGCAGTTGGAAGACCGGCACAGAGAACTTGCTGCCGTCGATCGACGTGGCCGTCTGCTCGGACGACTTCCACCCGCCCGGCACCCACACACCGGCGGACACGCTGCGCTTTCTGCGGGACCACGGGGTTGTCTGGTCCGCCGTCAGCCGGGGCGGACAGCCCATCGTGTGGGCGGGCCCGGACGACAGCGGCACGGTGGACGTGCCGCCGGTCCGGGTGGCGGACACCCTGGGAGCCGGTGATGTCCTGCACGGAACCCTCGCGTATCGCCTCGCGGTTCAGGGCCGGTTGACTTCACAACGCTTCGTCGAGGCGTTGCGAGGAGCGGCGGCGGTGGCCTCACGGGCATGTGCCTCGTTCGGTACCCGGGCCTGGATGCTGGACGGGTGACCCGACGCGGGCAGCCGACGCCGCGATGAGCGGGTCGTGTCTGTTCCGCATGCCTGTTCTGCATGCCTGCGTGCCCGTTCTGCGTGCCCGTTCTGGGTGGGCGATGACACCCGCGACGGCGAGGGAGTTCGCGGCGAGCGCCCGACGGACGGCGACGGAGTACTCGGCATCCGCGGGCAACCCGCGCGCCGCACCGTTCACCCCGCCTTCACCCCCAGGTCGCGCACGTCACTTTCCTCCCTACGTCAGCCTCGCCGGCGCCGAGGCCAACCTGCGGGACGAGATCGAGCCGGACGCGAGCGTGGCCGGTGTGGCCGCGGCCGGCGCCCTGGCCTGGGACCGTGAACTGAACTCGGTCCGGGTCGCGGGCGGCAGCGTCGCCCGCCGCCAGACCTTCTACACCGCGCTGTACCACTCCCTCATGCAGCCGAACCTGATCAGCGACACCGACGGCCGCTACCGGGGAATGGACCAGGCCGTGCACCGGCTGGTGCGCGGACAGCGGGCGCAGTACAGCAACTTCTCCGGCTGGGACCAGTATCGGGCCCAGGTCCAGTTGCTCGCCCTGCTGAAGCCCACCGTGGCGGGTGACTTCGCGCAGTCGCTGTACAACTTCGCCCGGCAGAACGGCGGTGTGTGGGACCGCTGGGTGCACATCAGCGGCGCCACCCATGTCATGACCGGCGACCCGTCCGCGGCGACGCCGGCCACGTTCTACGCCATGGGCGTGCGCAACTTCGACTACGAGGGCGCGTTCGACTCGCTCGTCCGCCTGGCCACGGTGCCCCACGCCGACGGGCTCTCGGACGCCGGCTGCCCCGGTCAGTGCGTGGGTCAACGCCCCAACCTGGCCCAGTACTTGAGCTCCCACTATGCCGCCCAGGACGTGTGCCACTGCTGGGGCGGTGCCGCCGAGACCCTGGAGGACGCCGTCGCCGACTCCGCGCTCGCCGAGTGGGCGAAGCTGCTGGGCCGGGAGACGGAGGCCAAGGTCTTCAGCGAACGCGCCGCCTACTGGCGCAATGTCTTCAACCCGCAGGCCACCGCCGATGCCGGCTACATCCAGGCCCGGCGGCTCGACGGCTCCTGGGTCACGCCCTTCAACCCGGCCGGCGACCTCGGCTTCGCCCAGGGCACCAGCGCCACCTACACCTGGATGGTGCCGCAGGACGTGGCCGGACTGGCGGAGGCGATGGGCGGCCGGGAGGTGGCCGCCGGGCGGCTGGACGGCTTCTTCCACAAGGCGGACGGCTCCTGGTCGGTCCGCGGCGGCGACCCGCTGCGCTACGACCCGACCAACGAGCCCGGCATCCACGCCCCTTGGCTCTGCAACGCCCTCGGCCAGCCGTGGAAGACGCAGGCTACGGTGCGCCAGATCCTCGACACCGTCTACGGCACCGGGCCCGCGGGCCTGCCCGGCAACGACGACCTGGGCACCATGTCCGCCTGGTACGTCTTCGCCGCCCTGGGCCTGTATCCGCAGACGCCGGGCAGTGCCTCCCTGCTGCTGGGAGCCCCGGTCTTCCCCACCGCGGTGCTGGACCGGCCCGGCCGGAAGGACATCACCATCAGCGCCCCCGACGCCGACGACACACACCTGTTCGTGGACGCCGTACGCCTGGACGGGCGGGCGTATCGGAAGTCCTGGACGGGCGCCGGTCTGACGCGATCGGGCGGCTCCCTCACCTTCCGGCTCGCCGAGCAGCCCAACACCCGGTGGGCAACCGACCCGGCCGGTCTGCCGAAGTGACACACGTGTGGGCCCGGCCCGCCGGGCCCACATCGTGAGTTGTGGCCGTCCCGTGCGGCGCCCGGAGGACAGGGCCGGCCCCCCACCGGAGTTTCCTGGGCACCGGCGCGGGAACCCGGCCCCGAGTCGCCTCAGTGCGGGCCCGTGTCCGATCCGAGGCGTCCGTGAGCAAGCCGAACCCGACCAACTGCGGGCGGCCCGAGGCCACCGGAGACGCGGCGATGAGCATGGCCGGCGAAACAGGCACCGTCACCACCGATGTGCCCGCGCGTCTGGATCGGCTGCCGTGGTCACGCTGGCACTGGATGATCGTGGTCGGTCTCGGCACGGTCTGGATCCTCGACGGACTTGAGGTCACCGTCGTAGGCAATGTCGCCGGTCGGCTCTCCGAGGAGGGCAGCGGACTGTCCATCACATCCGCCCAGGTCACCGGCACCGCCGCCGGCGGCATCACCGGCCCGCTGCTGTTCGCCAAGCTCACGGAATCCGGCGTCGTCGCGGACACGGTCCTGGCGTTCCGGCTGGGCGCGTCCGTCATGACCGCGGCCGGGATCGTGGCCGCGGTCCTGGCCATCCCCGCGGAGCGCCGGTCGCTTGAGTCCATTGCCCGGCCCCTCTCCGCCGTGGAGTCACCTCGCCCTCCGATCAGGGTGTCCCGGTAGTTCATGGGACAACGCGATCCCCGACCTCGATGGTCAGCGCCTCCATCTGCTCCGCCAGTGGACCCAGGCCGACATCGCGGCGGCGTTCGTCGAGGCTCTCGGGCCGGCGTACCGGGTACGGGCGCAGGGTGACGGGGTTGACGCGAGTGCCGTAGAACTGCGGCAGTCGCTGCTCGACGGCGCAGTGGTCGGCGATGTAGGCGAGGTGGACGGCGGGGCAGCGGCCGTCCAGGGCGGCCTGGGCGATCAGGTCCCGGCAGGAGAGCTGGAAGTCGAGGTCCGGGGCGTGCAGCAGGATCATCAGGGCCGCGGTCGAGGCGGAGGCGCCCACCTGGTCGTCGGTCGGCCAGCCATGGCGGTGGACGACGGCCTTGAGCGCATCGGCGTTGGCGCGGCGGCACGCGATGATGTCCTGCCGCCGCCGCGGGGTGGGGTCGGCCTGCGCCCGCCGCATGAGGTCCCGTTCATGGTCGGCGCGGTGCTGTAATTCCGCGGCGAGGGCGGCCGTCGGCGACGGATGTGCCGCGCTCTCCTGCGGTGTCCGGCCCGCCTCGGTGCTTGCGGCACCGTCGTCGGAACGTACCGACGTGCCGGTGCGACGGCTCTCGTCCGTGGTGCATGTCCCTTCCCCGGCCTGCGTCGGCTGCCCCAGCGCGCTCTTCACGGCGCCACCCCCAGCTCCAGGGTGAACCACACCCGCTTGCCCGGGCTGCCGGGCTCCGGGGGTGCGACACCCCAGTCGTCGGACACCGCGGCCACGATGGCCAGTCCACGACCCGACTCCTCGGCTCGATCCGCCGTGCGCAGCCGGGGCAGGAGCGGTGAGCGGTCGGCGAGGGTCACCCGCAGCTCGTGCTCGGTGCTCTCGATGGTGAGGGTGACCATGTCGCCGGGGCCGGTACGCGCGTGCTGGACCGCGTTCGCGAACAACTCGTCCGTGGCGAGGACCGCGTTGTCCAGGTGATCCGGCGACAGCCGCAGCCGCCGGAGCTGGTCGGTGACCATGCGCCGCACGTCTGCGGCACGCGAGGGCTGGGCGGGGACCGTGGAGCGCAGGCGGGATCGTCTGTTCACCGGGATCACGGTGGGCTGTGGCTGACCGAGCGGGGCACGGTCTGCGTGGGGGGCACGTGCCGGGGAAGGCGACGGCTTGTGGCGCTGGGCCCTGGGTGCCGTCATGGAGCCTCCTTGTGGGGTGCAGCGCGGTGGCAGAAGCGTTGGCTGCATATGCAGCCAACAACCGGAACGGCGGCCGGACCAGGGGGTGTGCGGGTTGTCCGGTTGCGGGTGCGTAGTGGTGCGGGAGGTATGTTCGGGGGTGTGAGGAACGCGCACGGCACCCGGGCGGGGGCACGCGAGGAGCCCCATGGAGGGCCCGGCGTGCGCGGCAAGCGTGTGCTGATCACGGGCGGCACCCGGGGGCTGGGCGAGCAGATCGTACGGCTGCTGGTGGCCGAAGGGGCGCACGTGGCGACGTGCGCGCGTACCGCGCGCGACCTGGAGGCGCTGGCCGGCGTGCTGCGGGGCGCGGACGGCAGGCCCTTGTTCACCCGGGCGCTCGACGTCACCGAGCCGGAGCAACTGGAGCGGTTCGTCACGGCATCGGCGAAACGCCTCGGCGGCCTGGACGGGGTGGTGGCGTGTGCGGGCGGCTCTCGCGGCGGCGGCTTCGAGCGGACGGACACCGCGGACTGGGCCGCGACCTGGGAGCTGAACGTCGGCCATGCGGTGCGGCTGGTGCGTGCCGCGATCCCGCATCTGCGGGACACGGGCGGCGGCTCGGTCGTACTGATCTCCTCGATCTCCGGCTGGAAGCCGGGTCCACCCGTCCAGTACGGCGTCGCGAAGTCCGCCCAGATCCACCTGGCCGCGTCGCTCGCGCGTGAACTCGGCCCGGACGGGATCCGGGTGAACGCCGTCTCCCCGGGATCGATGCTCATCCCCGGCCGACGCTGGGACCGCATGCGCCGGGAGGATCCCGAGCGGTTCGCCTGCTTCGCGGCGGCGGAGCTGCCGGGCGGCGAACCGGTTGCGCCGCAGGAGGTGGCGCGGGTGGTGGCGTTCCTGCTGTCGGACTGGTCGAGCGGCGTCTCGGGGGCCCATGTGCCGGTCGACCGGGCACAGAACGCCCCGTCCCCGGACGGGTACTGAGGCAGCTCGTCCGTTCACGCCGCCGCCCCCAGCACCGCACGCGACCGGCGCGCGAACTCCCGTACGAGCGGTTCGTGACGGCGGGAATCCAGCCGCCTGCGGAAGTCGCGGAGAGCCTGGATGGAGCGTTCGCTGTGCACGGTGGCCAGGGTGTCGAGCGCCTCGGTGGCGGTACCGACGGCCTCGTCCAGCCGGTCCTGCTGCAGATGGGCCGTGGCCAGTACGGAGCGGCTGATCGCCTGGCGCCTGCGCCGGTCGGCATGGGCGCTCACCGACTCGCTCGCCGTGCGCTCGGCCTGGGCGGCGAGTCCCAGGTCGCGGAAGCAGAGCGCCGATTCGGCCTGCAGATAGTGGTGGTCGAGGAAGCGCACCCAGGGCGATTCCTGTTCGGCACCCCGGCTGGCGTCCAGTTGCCGCTCGGCCCGGCGCAGCGCGTCGGCCGCTTCGCGCGCATGCCCCTGGGCCGCGTGTCCGCGGGCCGACATGGCGTACAGGCGCATCAGGCCCAGCGGGCTGCCCGCTTCCTTGGCGGTGACGATGCCCGCCCGGGCCAGGCACACCCCCTCGTCGGGCCGGCCGAGGCTGGTGGCCAGGTGGGACAGTCCGGCCAGGATCTGCCCGCCCAGGACCCGGTCGCGGCCCTCGGCGCACAGGCGCAGCGCCTGGATCATGTAGCGCTGCGCCAGCCCGTACTCCCCCGCGTCGTACGAGCTCCAGCCGGCCATCGCGGCGAGCCGCGCCGCGGCGGTGTAAAGGGGGCGCTGCACCTGGGGGCACGTACCGCGCCGCTGCAGCATCGGGACCACTTCGGTGGACAGGTAGTGCACGATGCTGGTGCGCACCCCGCCGCCGCCGTAGTGGTTGTCCATCTCGTCGAACATGGCGATCATCGCGTGCACCTGTTCGACCGGGCCGCCACCGGCCACCGGCGTCAACTGCCCCGCGTCCTGGTTCTCCAGCAGCCACAGCAGCCACTCCCGCTGAGGGTCGGTCAGGGCGCCGGCGACGAAGGGGACCGAGCCGAGCAGGCTGTGCCGGGAGATGTCGGTCGACCCCAGTTCGGCGAGCGCGTGCAGGGTGTCCGCCATGTCTTCGCCGTACGTCAGCGTCCTGGCCACGACCGGGCGTTGCCGGTCGGGATGGAAGCCGAGGTCCGTGGGTGACACGGCGCGGCCGAGCCGTTCGGACAGCACGGCGGCGATCAGCTCCGGGGTTCTGCCGCGGGGTTGCTGTCCCTGCAGCCAGCGGGTCACCGACGCCTTGTCGTAGCTGGAGTCGGCGCCCTGGCAGTGGCCGAGTTCATTGACCCGAAGGGCGAGGGAGGCGTAGGAACAGCCGGCCTCCTTCAGCGCGGTCGCCAGTGCCGCATTGCCTCCGGCGGGGCCCTTGCCAGGGCTCCTTGCGTGTCCGTCGGTCACGGTGGCCATCCAGGTCTCGCATCAGTTCATGTACTGCGTCGCACCTGCCTGGCCGTCAAGTCATCGCCGGCCAGGCAGCGTTGACCTTCGTCGCGCCACTTCGCGCGGGAGGTCCCACGAGAACTATGGTCGCGTAGATACTCGATACGCAACTGGCGTTCTGATAATTTCGAATCGATCCGCATCGCTCTGTCTGTGTCGTGGACCGCGTGGCACACTGCACGCTGTGATGGCCGCCGAGGGAGGTAGGACGTGAGCGAGAACCGCTCCAGCGGCAGCGCGCCCACCGTTCTGCGGATGGTCCTCGGCAAGCGGCTGAAGCAGCTGAGGGAGCAGGCCGGAGTGTCCTTCGAGGACGCCGCGCGCGCCATCGAGGTCACCGCGCTCACGGTCCGGCGGATCGAGAAGGCCGAGGTCGGGCTGCGCATTCCGTACGTGAAGGAGCTGCTGCGCACGTACGGCGTCACGGCAACGGAGATCGAGGACTTCCTCGAACTCGCCCGCAAGGCGAACCAGCCCGGGTGGTGGTACCAGTACCGCGATGTGCTCCCGGAATGGTTCAAGGCATACGTGAGCCTGGAGAGCGAAGCCTCGGTCATCCGTCTCTACGAACCCCACTACGTCCCCGGCCTGTTGCAGACACACGACTACGCCAGCGCGCTGATGCGCGTCGGCTTCCCCGACGATCCGAAGGAGGAGACAGCCCGCCGCGTCGATCTGCGGCTCAAACGCCAGGACCTCCTCGCCAAGCCGGACGCGCCGGCCCTCTGGGCCGTCCTGGACGAGACCGTGCTGCGCCGGTCGGTGGGCGGGACCGAGGTGATGCGGGCTCAGATCGACCGGCTGCAGGAGGCCCTGGACCTGCCGAAGGTGCGGATCCAGATCATGCGCTTCGCGGCGGGCGCCCACCCCGGTGCCTTCGGACCGTTCCACCACTTCCGATTCGGCTTCTCGGAACTGCCCGACATCGTCTACATGGAGAGCTTGGCCGGCGCGGCCTACGTGGACCGGCCGGAGGACGTCGGCGCCTATCTCGAAGTACTGGACCGGATGTCCGTGCAGGCGGAACCGGTTGATCGAACCCGGGCCATCCTGGGTGAACTGCGTAAGGAGTTGTGATCCATGGGATCCAAGGGCCCCATCTACAGCGGCATGCCGGCCACCGATCTGGGCACCGAGGGCTGGCACAAGCCCTGGAGCGGTACCAACGGCGGCAGTTGCGTCGAAGCAAAGCGCCTGCCCGACGGCAGCGTCGCCTTCCGCCAGTCCACGGACCCCGAGGGTCCCGCGCTGGTCTACTCCCGCGACGAGATGATCGTGTTCCTGGAGGGCGCCAAGGCCGGCCAGGCCGACTTCCTGGTCGCCTAATGGGAGCTGCCGGGTCGGAGAGACTCGGTGCCGTAGCCGCCAGCAGGTGAGCACTTATGTCGCCGGAACCACTGTGAGTTCTGTGGTCAGACCGTGCCCCTGCTGGTTGGCCGGAAGGCCATGACCGCTGATGGGGTGGCGTGCCCGCCGAGCTGAGCGTGAGCACTGGATCCATTAGGCCGCGTGCCGTGTCTTCCGCGGGCTGCATGACCGGGAAGTACCTGACCTGGAGGATGAGTTGCTGCTGATCGGCGACGACTGGGCCGAGGACCACCACGATGTCGAAGTCCAGGACACCACCGGCCGCCGCCTCGCGACCGCAAGGTTGCCCGAGGGCGCGGACGGTATCACCAAGCTCCACGAGCTTGTGGCGAAGCATGCGGGTGAGGACCTCGTCCCCTGCGACGTGATCGTCGGGATCGAGACGGACCGCGGCACCTGGGTGCAGGCCCTGCTTGCGGCCGGCTACCGGGTCTACGCGATCAACCCTCGGCAGGTCGCCCGGTTCAAGGAGCGGTACAGCACCTCCGGCGCCAAGAGCGACAGAGGCGACGCCCACGCGCTGGCCGACATGGTCCGCATCGACCGCGACCAGCTGCGGCCCATCGCCGGCGACAGCGACCAGGCCCAGGCCGTCAAGGTCGTCGCCCGCGCCCACCAGACCCTGATCTGGGAACGCACCCGCACCTTCCAACGACTGCGCAACACGCTGCGCGAGTACTTCCCCGCAGCCCTGAACGCCTACGCGAGCCTGGAGCTGACCAGCACCGACGCGCTGGAACTGCTCATCAAGGCGCCCACCCCCCAGGCGGCGGCCAGGCTCACCCGCATCCAGATCACCGCCATCTTGGCCCGCGCCCGACGCCACAACCGGGACCAGAAGGCCGGGGCCATCCAGGCCGCCTTGCGCGAGAAGCACCTGGAACTGCCCGAGCCGGTGGCCGCCGCCTACGGGGCCACCACGACCGCCCATGCTCGTCTCCTGATCGCCCTCAACGAACAGATAGCCGCGATGGAAGAGCAGGTGAAGGCGCATTTTCTCGCGCACCCGGACGCTGAGATCTACCTCTCCATGCCCGGCATCGGAGAGATCACCGGCGCCCGGGTGCTCGCCGAGTTCGGGGACGATCCCACCCGTTACAGCTCCGCCAAGGCCCGCAAGAACTACGCCGGAACCAGCCCCGTTACCCGGGCCTCCGGCAAGAGCCACACCGTCCAGGCCCGCTACGTGCGCAACAACCGGCTCGCCGACGCGCTTCAGCGCCAGGCGTTCTCCGCCCTGCGGGCCTCACCCGGCGCCCGCCGGTACTACGACAAGCAGCGAGCCCGCGAGGCCGGCTACAACTCTGCCCTCCGCCAGGTCGGCAACAGGCTCGTCGGCATCCTCCACGGATGCCTCAAGACCCGCACCCTCTACGACGAAGCAACCGCCTGGTCGCACCACGCACAACCCCATACCGCTTGACACCAAACGACATGGGGTGTCTGA
>NZ_WJBG01000098.1 GCF_009709555.1 Streptomyces blattellae
TGACTCACGCACCGCGATGCGGGAGACGGGCAAGGCGCTGCTGGCGTGGGACCAGTGGGGCCAGAATCCCGCGCGGGCCGCTGGTGCGGTCACCTTCAACGTGGTGACGACCGTGTTCACCGGCGGCGCGGGTGCCGGTGTGGCGGGTGCGGGCCGGGCGGGTGCGGTGGCCAGGGCGCTGTCGGTTGCGGGGAGGGCGGGCCGGGTCCTCGACCCGATGACGTATATCGCCAGGGGCGCGGGCGCCGGCCTGTCGAAGATAGGCGACATCAGCGCGGCGCTGAGGGGGGTCGGCACCATCGATATCCCCGCCCTCCCGGAGAACGCGATCACCCTGCCGGAGGGCGCGGTCAGGCTGCCGGACGGCACGGTGAACCTGCCGGAAGGGGCAGCCGTCCCGGAGGGGGCGACCCGGCTGCCGGACGGCAACTTCCAACTCCCGGACAATGCGCCGGTGCTGCCGGCGGGCACGACGAAGCTGCCGACCTCCGAAGGTGTTCTCGCCCAGTACATGGACGGCGACGGCAATCTCCTCGACGAGCACGGCAACATGGTCGACAGCGTCGATAACGCTTCCACCGATGTGGTCGACAGGCCGAGGTCGGGGACTCCGGCCGCGGGCGCTGACGTATCACGTCTGGACTCATCGGTCCGGGAACCGGCTCTCGTGGGTGCGGACAGCCCGATCGGCGGTAGGGGTGACCACAGTGTCGGTGGTTCGGCGTCCTCTGCGGACAACCTCATCGCCGGGGGCACGCATGGCGTTGACACGCCGCTCCGGCCAGGGGCTCTGGGGCACGATGTCGTTGGCGGTAGTACCCATGTCGGTGATCATGCCTCCGGCGTGGGCCACACTGACGATGTGAGCCATTCCGGCCACGATGCTCCTGGCGGGAACCATGCTGACGAGGGGCCCAGCCCTCACTCGGAAGCCGACGGCCCGTCGGGCGGAGACCACACTTCGGATGATCCGGACATCCGCAGCGATGATCTTGCCGATGTCAGCGGAGACGAAGTTCTCCACATGGGTGCGGACGACACTCAGCTCATGGGTAACCGCCGCACTTATGAGGCACGAGTCGCCCCCGAGTCGACGCTTCCCGTTCCGCCCAAACAACCAGGCGACATCATTCTGGATTCGGGCGACCATGTGTACTTCAGGGAGGGTTCGACTGCGATCGGATACGACCGGAACACCATGGCCAACTTCGACCGAGTCAAGCCGATGGACGGGTACCACGACGTTGTCGTCCATGGAAACAGGCAGGGGTACTTTGAGCCAGGTCGAAGGAACGAGGCTGGAGCTGACTTCCCGGCCCCGAATACTCACCCGACGCACATCGCTGAAGCCATCAGGAACAACCCCAGCTACGACGGAGGGCCAGTGCGTCTCATCTCTTGTCACTCCGGGACGGTTGCCACAGACGCCGCAGGCCACCCCATCCCGGCGGCCCAGGCAGTTGCGAACGAGCTGGGTGTCCCGGTCAAAGCGCCCACGGATAAAGTGGGAACGGATCGGTTCCTGGGGCCTGGCCAGACTCCAAGGATCTTCAATGGTGGTTACTGGCGAACGTTCCTCCCCATGCTGTAGAAAAGGCTTCTCATGAAGATCGCAGATCACTTTCAAGAGCTTTGGGCGCCGTCTTTTGGAGCGCCCAGAGGGAGCGTGCGGGATTATGTCACGGGTTCCGCATATGAAGATGAGCGAGGGATCGTCCAGTATCTGCTGGCCGGGCATGACCTTTTCAGCGTCATGGGTTCATCCGAGGACGTTCTAGGTTCTGGCGAGACCGTCATGGGCGGCGACTCCATCTACTCGGACGGAGAATGGGTGTGGCGGGGAGATCTCTGGTTTTATGTGAGAACCCATCATGTCGCCTTGCCGAAAGATTTTTTGGAGCGGATCAGGGGTTTCGACTACGTCATGCCGGCTGAGGACCTGTCGAGCCTCATGGAAATCGCCAAGGACATCCGTGCTCGGCTGTGAAGCTCCCGTGGTAGCGAAATGCGACGAATCGACATTGACGACGACGAGGTCGGCATCGGCTTCGATCATCGGTTGCTCTATGCCGAGGAGCCTTATACAGGGGGCGCAGAGGACTACCTGGCGGGACATCTGGTGAGCCGCGTGACCTGCACGCGCAACGGAGTTCGTGTCCGGAGAGTTCAAGCGCTGGCATCCGAACGGTGTCCTTGCTAAATGCATGATCAACAGCGAGGATGGCAAGGTCCCCCTCGCCGAATACGAGTGGGCCGAGGAAAGCCGCCCGACTCGGGGTTTCACGGTCAGGACGACACTTTCGGGCTGCTCGCTGACGCCGTGGGGGACAGCGGCGACATGGTCGAAGAGCGCAGCACCGGCGGCGAACGTCTGCATACGGTGCGGGCGTTGCTGGCCATCTCGGACCG
>NZ_WJBG01000099.1 GCF_009709555.1 Streptomyces blattellae
AATCGGGTAGGAGGGCCGGGTCGCCCGGCCCTCCTCCCACACCACCGGACATGCGGGTCACGCATCCGGCGGTTCACCAAGCTGATCTCAACCGTTGCCAGGTCGGCTTGAGCGTCTTCAGGCCGAGGTCGTCCCAGTAGGAGTTGGGCAGTGCCCGCGCGAGGACGGGGGAGCCCGCGATCCGCCAGTAGCCCTTGCTGCTGTTCCCCCACTCACGGGAGAACTGCTCGTTGAACCCGAGCTTGCGCAGCATGGCCCGGCGGGCCCGGGGGATCTTCCATTCCTTCCAACGGATCTGCCGCATCCTGCGGTGCAGCCACTTGTCCAGCTCGCGGAACAGATGCGCACCGTCCGCGAGCCGGAAGTAGCCCATCCAGCCAACGATGAAGCGGTTGATCTTCGCGATACGTTCGTTCATCGCGATGCTCCACCGGCGCGAGGTCAGCTCCCGCAGCCGCATCTTCAGACGGACGACCGCCTTCGGATCGACGCGGATCCCAACCTTCCCACGCCGGGCAAAATAGAAGCCGAACCCCAGCATCGTCATGACAGAAGCTGGGACCACCTTCGACTTGTCCCGGTTGACCTTCAGTTTCAACCGCTGCTCGACCACGGCCGTGACCGAGGCGAGCACCCGGCAAGCGGCTCGCTTGCTCCGCACGAAGACACGAACGTCGTCTGCGTAACGCACGAACCGGTGACCGCGCTTGAACAACTCCCGGTCCAGGTCGTCGAGCATGATGTTCGACAAGACCGGCGACAGCGGGGAACCCTGGGGGGTCCCCTCCGCGCTCGGCATCCTGATGCCGCCCACCATGATCCCGGCGTCCAGATACCTGCGGATCAGCTTCAAGACCCTGCGGTCATCGACCTTGCGCGCCACCCGCGCCATCAGGACGTCATGCTGAACCCGGTCGAAGAACCGGTCCAGATCAAGGTCCACGACCCAGCGGTGTCCGTCCTCGATGGCCCGCCGCGCGACACGGACCGCCTGATGGGCGGACCGGCCGGGACGGAACCCGAAGGACGACCCCGAAAACTGCGGGTCGAAGATGGGCACGAGCACTTGCGCGATGGCCTGCTGGATCAAGCGGTCCAGCACCCGCGGCACCCCCAGCATCCGCTCACCGCCGCCAGGCTTGGGGATGATCACCTGACGGACCGGCGCCGGCCGGTAGATGCCCGCGTCGAGTTCGGCCCTCACTTCGGGCCAGTGCACCGCGATCCACGGCCTCAGCTCAGCCGTGGTCATGCCGTCCACCCCGGGAGCACCCCGGTTGACTTCAACGCGGTTGAGCGCCGCGAGCAGGTTCTCCTTCGAGAGCATCAACTCCCACAGCGAAGACTCCCGCTCCCGGTGAACGCCCTCCGTGGAGTGCGCCGACCGGCCACTACGCTCCGCCAGGACACTTCCGGAATGCACCGGTCCCTTCCCGGTCGGCACCGCCGAAGCGGACTTACTGCGGTCCACGTGACCAGCACGAGCAACCACCACATCACCCGTTCCACTCGATGTTCGGCCCTTCCCAGCCCGCCACGCACCGGCAGCCATCCCGGCTGGTACTACGACCTCTGCTGACTTCTGCCCGGTCAGCCCGCGCCTCCCGGCACGGACCGTCGGCGCGGCGACAACTTCAGCACAACCGACACCCGGACAGATCTCCCCAGGTAAGAACGATCACTGTCCCTGGATCCCCGCCGCGTTTACGCACTGGCCCTCTTGGCAGTGACGGGCATCGCCTTCTCGTGCAGGCTCACCCGACCAGTACGCCTCATACGCGATTCGCGTTCCTCGGTACCCAGGTCTCGCCTCGGGCTTCCTCCAGACCCCACCTCACGATGACGCCCTTGCCTCCGGCTCGGGGTTAGCACCACCTCTTCCCCCAGGGGACTTCCACCCCCAAGCAATCGCCCATGCTGGGCACACACGCAGGAGCGGCGCTCCCTCCGTCCAGGGTGAGCGCCGCTCTCTGCTGTTCTGCTGTCAGGTGTGACGCGTGCTGCAAAGCCGACCCGCGGGGTTCAGTGAACGGCAGGTGAATGCCACACTGGTCTTCCGTGAGCGCCCACCCACCCATACCGACGCGAGTCGTGCTGCTCTGCGGCCCCTCCGGCTCCGGCAAGTCCCTTCTCGCGGCCCGTTCCGGCCTTCCGGTCCTCAGGCTCGACGACTTCTACAAGGAGGGCGACGACCCGACGCTGCCGCAGGTCCTCGGGAGCTCCGACATCGACTGGGACCACCCGGGCTCATGGGACGCGGACACCGCCGTGGCCGCCGTCACGGAGCTGTGCCGCACGGGTCGTACGAACGTCCCGCTCTACGACATCTCCCGCAGCGCCCGCACCGGCACGGAGACCGTCGACATCGGCCGCACCCCGCTGTTCATCGCCGAGGGCATCTTCGCCGCCGAGATCGTCACCCGCTGCCGTGAGCTGGGCATCCTGGCCGACGCGCTGTGCCTGAGCCGGGGGCCGGTGCGCACCTTCCGCCGCCGTTTCCTGCGGGACCTGAAGGAAGGCCGCAAGTCCGTACCGTTCCTGCTGCGCCGCGGCTGGCGACTGATGCGCGCCGAGCGCTCCATCGTGGCCCGCCAGACAGGCCTGGGCGCACACGCCTGCGACCGGGACGAGGCGATGGGGCGGCTGGCCGGCGCTGCGGCTGGGCGGTGTATGACGGCAAAGAACACCGCAACGAAGAACACCGCAACCATCAATTGAGGAACCCCGACGGCGAGCGACCAAGTCCGCGAGAGCGGCGCCGGTTTAGGCGCAAAAAAGGGGAGCGGGACTGGACGGACCCCCCGGCCCTCCAGTCCCGCTCCCTTTGTGCTCCCCCGCTGTCCCCGTGCTGTCCCCCGTGACCCCGTTGGTTCCCCCGGTACCGCTCCCCCGTACTTCCCCCGTACTTCCCCCGTACTTCCCCCTGGCATCCCCCGCTACTTGCTCCCCCAGACCCTCAGGCGACGAGCTCCCCGAAGGACTCCTCCTCGTCACGGCCGAAGCTGAGGACCTGGTCCTCGCGCAGCCGGCGCAGGGAACGCCAGATGCTGGACTTCACCGTGCCGACACTGATGTGGAGGATCTCCGCGATCTCCGGGTCGGTGCGGCCCTCGTAGTAGCGGAGGACCAGCATCGTGCGCTGGAGTTCGGGCAGCCGGGCCAGCGCCTGCCACAGGACCGCGCGCAGTTCGGTGCCGCGCATCGCGTCCGTGTCGCCGGGCGTCTCCGGCAGTTCCTCGGTCGGGTATTCGTTCAGCTTGCGGCGGCGCCACGCGCTGATGTGCAGGTTGGTCATGGTGCGGCGGAGGTATCCGCCGACCGCGGCCTTGTCGCTGATCCGGTCCCACGCCTTGTACGTCGAGAAGAGGGCACTCTGGAGCAGGTCCTCGGCCTCGAAGCGGTCGCCGGTGAGGTGGTAGGCGGTTGCGTACAGGGAGGCGCGGCGCTCCCGGACGTAGGCGGTGAACTCCGCCTCCGACAGCGAGCGACGCTCCCCCGTGTCCTCCCTGTACGCGGCTCCCTTGTGCGGTTCCCCCGTGAAGGCGTCAACCACCGTCATATAGACGGTGTGCTGACGCCCGGTGCCGCGAGCGCACCCCCGCCCGCTCACAGCACCGGACTTCTCGGAACCCCGGCCCCCGTGCACGTCGTGCAGACGCGTGACAACTGCGCTCGCGCTCGTGCTGTGCAGCGTGTTCATCTCGCGCCCCCCGTCGTGGAGTCCCCGGTGTTCGGTCTCGCTCGGCCCGGTCCGGCCTCGCTTCCTTGCCTGTGCCCAAAAGCTTGCCGAGCCGACTTCATGGCCGTGTCCGCCGACTGTCACAGACCTGTCACAGGGGTCTGCCTCAGCCGGCTCACAGTCCGGTCATGGGAAAGCGCGCTACGTGCACGTAGCCGTACAAGTGTCGAAACCCCGGCCCGCCATGGGCCAGAATGACCCCCGTGCCTTCCCTGTTGCTGATCGAGGACGACGACGCCATCCGTACGGCCCTGGAGCTGTCACTGACGCGCCAGGGACATCGGGTTGCCACCGCTGCCACCGGTGAGGACGGACTGAAGCTGCTCCGTGAGCAGCGGCCGGACCTGATCGTGCTGGATGTGATGCTGCCCGGCATCGACGGGTTCGAGGTGTGCCGGCGCATCCGGCGCACGGACCAGCTGCCGATCATTCTGCTGACCGCGCGCAGCGACGACATCGATGTGGTGGTCGGCCTTGAGTCCGGTGCCGACGACTATGTCGTCAAACCCGTGCAGGGCCGGGTGCTGGACGCCCGGATCCGGGCCGTGCTGCGGCGCGGGGAACGGGAGGCGAACGACGCGGCGACCTTCGGCAGCCTGGTGATCGACCGCGCGGCGATGACCGTGACGAAGAACGGCGAGGATCTTCAGCTCACGCCGACCGAGCTGCGACTGCTGCTTGAGCTGAGCCGACGGCCCGGTCAGGCGCTGTCGCGGCAGCAGCTGCTGCGGCTGGTGTGGGAGCACGACTACCTCGGTGACTCACGGCTGGTGGACGCCTGTGTGCAGCGGCTGCGTGCGAAGGTCGAGGACGTGCCGTCGTCCCCGACGCTGATCCGTACGGTGCGCGGGGTCGGCTACCGGCTGGACAGTCCTCAGTGACACCAGCGCAAGGGGGCTTCCGCGGCTGGGCCGCGGCGCGCGTGGGACAGCTGGCACGGCTGCGTTTCACCAGTCTGCGGCTACGGCTGGTCGTGGTCTTCGGGCTGGTCGCGCTGACCGCCGCGGTGTCCGCGTCCGCGATCGCGTACTGGCTCAACCGCGAGGCCGTGCTCACCCGTACCCAGGACGCGGTGCTGGCGGACTTCCAGCAGGAGATGCAGAACCGTGCGGGCGCCCTGCCCGAGCACCCCTCACAGGACGAACTGCAGGACACCGCGGGCCAGATGGCGAACAGCAGCCAGCGCTTCAGCGTGCTGCTCGTCGCCCGGGACGACACCGGCCGGACCGTGTACGGCAACTCCGGTGCCCTGGACGGCTTCGCGCTGAAGGACGTGCCCAAGTCGCTGCGTACGGCGGTGAACAAGAAGCAGGAGGTCAACGCGAACAACGAGTACGCGTACCACCTGTACTGGCAGCGCATAGTCGACCGGGACACCCCGTATCTGGTGGCCGGCACGAAGGTGATCGGCGGCGGACCGGCCGGTTACATGCTCAAGTCGCTGGAGCCGGAGGCGAAGGACCTCAACTCCCTCGCCTGGTCGCTGGGGATCGCCACGGGCCTCGCGCTGATCGGCTCCGCGCTGCTCGCGCAGGCCGCCGCCACCACCGTACTCAAGCCCGTGCACCGGCTCGGGGTGGCCGCCCGGCGGCTCGGCGAGGGAAAGCTGGACACCCGGCTGAGGGTGTCCGGGACCGATGAACTGGCGGACCTGTCAAGGACGTTCAACGACGCGGCCGAGGCGCTGGAGAAGCGGGTCGACGACATGGCCGCGCGGGACGAGGCGTCCCGGCGGTTCGTCGCGGACATGAGCCATGAACTCCGTACGCCGCTCACCGCGATCACCGCCGTGACGGAGATCCTGGAGGAGGAGCTGGAGGCGGAGTCCGGGTCGATGGACCCGATGATCGAGCCCGCCGTACGGCTCGTCGTCAGCGAGACCCGGCGGCTGAACGACCTGGTCGAGAACCTGATGGAGGTCACCCGCTTCGACGCGGGCACCGCGCGGCTCGTCCTGGACGACGTCGACGTCGCCGACCAGATCACCGCCTGCATCGACGCACGGGCCTGGCTGGACGCGGTGGAGCTGAACGCCGAGCGCGGCATCCACGCCCGGCTCGACCCCCGCCGCCTGGACGTGATCCTGGCGAACCTCATCGGCAACGCGCTCAAGCACGGCGGTTCGCCGGTGCGGGTGTCGGTCCGGGAAGCCGTCGAGGACGTCATCATCGAGGTGCACGACCACGGGCCCGGCATCCCCGAGGACGTCCTGCCGCACGTCTTCGACCGCTTCTACAAGGCGAGCGCCTCCCGGCCGCGCTCCGACGGCAGCGGGCTCGGCCTGTCCATCGCCCTGGCGAACGCGCACATCCACGGCGGCGAGATCACCGCCGCCAACTCCGCCGAGGGGGGCGCGGTGTTCACGCTGTCGCTGCCGCGGGACGCGTCGGAGCTGACGGCGCGGGAGAACGGCGACATGAACGGCAAGCCCGCGGAGGGGAAGGCCTGATGACCGTATGCCGATGGGCGGCCGTTCCCGTGCTGGCCGTGCTGCTCGCGGTGCTGCTCGCCGGGTGCGGGATCCGGGCCACCGAGGTGCCGACGGACTTCGGGCCCGCGCCGTCGCGCGTGCAGTGCTCGCTGGCCGGGCACGACGTCTCGCCGCAGGCCTCGGGCGGGCTGCCGGTGCAGGTCTTCCTGCTGTGCCGGTCGTCGCTGGTGGCCGTCGACCGGACCGTGCGGATGCCGGACGGCGCCGTGGACTCCGAGCGGCGGGTGCTGGTGGCGCAGGGGCTGCTCGACGAGTTGGCGGAGACTCCGTCGGCGGGCGAGAAGGAGGCCGGGTACACCACGGACGTACGCGGCGGCATGACCGTCGGCGGCCCGCGCCCCGGCGACCCCGAGGACGCGCTGCGGCTGAGCATCCCGCCCGCGGGCCTCACCTCCTACGCCCTCGCCCAGATCGTCTGCACCCTGTCCGACTCCGCCGCGGCCGAGGGCGACGGCTCGGTCATCCTCGGCGGCCCGGACACACAGCCCGTCCGACGCTACGAGTGCACCGACGAGGTCCGCTCCAGGCCGGGCACGCAGGCACCGCCGTCGACGGGGGTCACGGACGGCTGACCTCGGTGGCGACACGTGGTGACCTGGGTGGCAGCACGTGGTGACCTCGGTGGCGGCACGTGGTGACCTCGGTGGCGGCACGTGGTGACCTCGGTGGCGGCACGTGGTGAGCTCGGTGGCGGCACGTGGTGAGCTCGGTGGCGGCACGTGGT
>NZ_WJBG01000003.1 GCF_009709555.1 Streptomyces blattellae
GCTCGGCTGCCTGCTCGTCCGTGGGATAGAAGCGGTACTTGAACGCCCGCTTCACCTGCGTCGCGGTCACGCTCACAAACTAGTAATACTGCACGTGAAGATCAAATCTGCTGGTCAGAGCACGGTCTTTCGCCCTGGCGGCGAAACCCCGCCCCCTGCCCTGCTCCGCAGGAGTCCGTTTCCTCTCCGCCGTGAACGGCGGAGTATCCACGGAGGAACCTGATGATCACGGCCCGGGGGACGGCCCGAGACGAAACGTGGTACTGGACTTGACCGGCGCCGGGGTGGCCGTGGGTGGAGCGTTGCCCGGCGTCGGGGTGCCGCCGCGCCCACCCGTGCCGCCGTGGGGGTCCCCCAGGCCCTTGAGGCACTGGGGGAGGCACGACTGCCCGCAGCGGCGGCGGGCGTTGCGACGTTGCCGCTTACGCCGTGCCCGTGAGGTGTTCCGGGCGTACCGGCGTTCGGTTCAGCTCCAGGCCGGTCGCGGTGCGGATCGCCGCGAGGACGGCCGGGGTCGAGGAGAGCGTCGGGGCCTCGCCGATGCCGCGGAGGCCGTAGGGCGCGTGGTCGTCGGCGAGTTCGAGGACGTCGACCGGGATGGTCGGGGTGTCGAGGATGGTGGGGATCAGGTAGTCCGTGAAGGAGGGGTTCTGGACCTTGGCCGTCTCGGGGTCGACGATGATCTCTTCCATCACCGCGACGCCCAGGCCCTGCACGGTGCCGCCCTGGATCTGGCCGAGCACGGACAGCGGGTTGACGGCCTTGCCCACGTCCTGGGCGCAGGCCAGTTCGATGACCTTGACCAGGCCCAGCTCGGTGTCGACCTCGACGACGGCACGGTGCGCGGCGAAGCTGTACTGGACATGGCCGTTGCCCTGGCCGGTGCGCAGGTCGAGGGCCTCGGTGGGCCGGTGCCGCCACTCCTGCTCGACCTCGACGCTCTCGCCTTCGAGGACGTCCACCAGGCCGGCGAGGACCTCGCCGCCGTCGGTGACGACCTTGCCGCCCTCCAGGAGCAGCTCCGCCGTCGACCAGGCCGGGTGGTACGTACCGAACTTGCGGCGGCCGATCTCCAGGACCTGCTCCCGGACCAGCTCGCAGGCGTTCTTCACCGCGCCGCCCGTGACGTACGTCTGGCGCGAGGCCGACGTCGAACCCGCCGAGCCCACCTGCGTGTCCGCCGGATGGATGGTCACCTGCGCGACACCCAGCTCGGTGCGGGCGATCTGCGCATGGACGGTGACGCCGCCCTGGCCGACCTCCGCCATCGCGGTGTGCACGGTGGCGACGGGCTCCCCGCCGACGACCTCCATCCGCACGCGGGCGGTCGAGTAGTCGTCGAAGCCCTCGGAGAAGCCGACGTTCTTGATGCCGACGGCGTAGCCGACCCCGCGGACGACGCCTTCACCGTGCGTGGTGTTGGACAGACCGCCGGGCAGCTGCCGTACGTCCGCGCCCTCGCTGCTCTCCCACTGGCGCTCCGGCGGCATCGGCATCGCCTTGACGCGGCGCAGGAGCTCGGCGACCGGGGCCGGGGAGTCGACCGGCTGGCCGGTCGGCATGATCGTGCCCTGCTCCATCGCGTTGAGCCGGCGGAACTCCACCGGGTCCATGCCGAGCTTCGCGGCGAGCTTGTCCATCTGGGCCTCGTAGGCGAAGCACGCCTGGACCGCGCCGAAGCCGCGCATGGCGCCACAGGGCGGGTTGTTGGTGTAGAGGGCGATCGCCTCGATGTCGACGTCGTCGACCGCGTACGGGCCGACGCTCAGCGAGGAGGCGTTGCCGACGACCGCCGGGGAGGCCGACGCGTAGGCGCCGCCGTCCAGGACGATCCGGCACTTCAGGTGCGTGAGCTTGCCGTCGTTGGTCGCGCCGTGCTCGTAGTACAGCTTCGCGGGATGGCGGTGGACGTGTCCGAAGAAGGACTCGAAGCGGTTGTAGACGATCTTGACGGGCTTGCCGGTGCGCAGGGCGAGCAGACAGGCGTGGATCTGCATCGACAGGTCCTCACGGCCGCCGAACGCGCCGCCGACGCCGGACAGCGTCATCCGGACCTTGCTCTCGGGCAGGCCGAGGACGGGCGCGATCTGCCGCAGGTCGCTGTGCAGCCACTGGGTGGCGATGTAGAGGTGGACGCCGCCGTCCTCGTCCGGGACCGCGAGGCCGGACTCGGGGCCGAGGAAGGCCTGGTCCTGCATGCCGAAGGTGTACTCGCCCTCGACGATGACGTCGGCACGCTCCCGGGCCGCGGCGACGTCCCCTCGGACGATCGGCTGGCGGTGCACGACGTTCGGGTGCGGGACGTGGCCGACGTGGTGGTCGTCGCGGTGCTCGTGGACGAGGACCGCGTCCGGGGCGGTCGCGGAGGCCTCGTCGGTGATGACGGGCAGCTCGCGGTACTCGACCTTGATCTTGGCGGCGGCGCGGCGCGCGGTCTCCGGGTGGTCGGCGGCGACGATGGCGACCGGCTCACCGTGGTGGCGTACCTTGCCGTGCGCGAGGACCGGGGTGTCCTGGATCTCCAGGCCGTAGTTCTTCACGTCGGCCGTCAGGTCGTCGTACGTCATGACGGCGTACACGCCCGGCGTGGCGAGGGCCTCGCCGGTGTCGATGGACACGATCTCCGCGTGCGCGACCGTGGAGCGCAGGATCTGGCCCCAGAGCATGTCCTCGTGCCACATGTCGGACGAGTACGCGAACTCGCCGGTGGTCTTGAGGATGCCGTCCGGGCGGAGCGTGGACTCGCCGATGCCGCCCTTGGTCCGGGAGCCCTGGGTGATCTTCGTGGGGGTGCCGATGGTGGGCATGGTGCTAGACCGCCTCTCCCTGCCGGGCAGCCGCCAGCCGGACCGCGTCCATGATCTTCTCGTAGCCGGTGCAGCGGCACAGGTTGCCCGACAGCGCCTCGCGGATGTCGGCGTCGGTCGGGTTCGGGTTGCGCTCCAGCATCTCGTCGGCGGCGACCAGCAGACCCGGCGTGCAGAAGCCGCACTGCACGGCACCGGCGTCGATGAACGCCTGCTGGATCGGAGCGAGCGCCGCGTGCGGGGACGAGCCGGTGCCCTCGCCGGTCTGGGAGTCCTGCCCCTTGGCGGCCCTCCCCCAGGCTTCGTCCGGGGGGACCCCCGGCCGGGCGTCCTCCAGGGACGTACCGGACGTACCGCAGGCGCCGGTCGCGCAACCGCCGTGCTCGGCGCGCTGCTTGGCGTAGTCGGCGAGCCCTTCGACGGTCACGACCTCGCGGCCCTCGACCTGACCGGCGGCGACCAGGCACGAACACACCGGCACACCGTCAAGGCGGACCGTGCAGGATCCGCACTCGCCCTGTTCACAGGCGTTCTTCGACCCCGGCAGACCGAGCCGCTCACGCAGCACGTACAGCAGGCTCTCGCCCTCCCACACGTCGTCGGCTTCCTGCCGACGGCCGTTGACCGTGAAATTGACGCGCATTAGGCGACTCCCTCCGTGCGAGCGGCGGTACCGCGGTACGACTCCCAGGTCCAGGTCAGCGTGCGGCGGGCCATGACGCCGACCGCGTGCCGGCGGTAGCTCGCCGTGCCCCGGACGTCGTCGATCGGGTTGCAGGCGGCGGCGCACAGGTCCGCGAACTGCTTGGCGACCGACGGGGTGACGATCTTGCCGTTGTCCCAGAAACCGCCCTCTTCGAGCGCCGCGTTCAGGAATTCCTCCGCGGCCTTCGCCCGTACGGGGGTCGGGGCGGCCGAGCCGATGCCGGTGCGGACGGTGCGCGAGGACGGGTGCAGGGCGAGACCGAAGGCACACACGGCGATCACCATGGCGTTGCGGGTGCCGACCTTGGAGTACTGCTGCGGCCCGTCGGCCTTCTTGATGTGTACGGCCCTGATCAGCTCGTCGGCGGCGAGCGCGTTGCGCTTGACGCCGGTGTAGAACTCGTCGATCGGGATGAGCCGGGAGCCGCGCACCGACTCGGCCTCGACCTCGGCGCCGGCCGCGAGGAGCGCGGGGTGGGCGTCGCCGGCCGGGGAGGCGGTACCGAGGTTGCCGCCGACGCCGCCGCGGTTGCGGATCTGCGGGGAGGCCACCGTGTGCGAGGCGAGGGCCAGGCCCGGCAGCTCGGGACGCAGGTGCTCCATGATCCTGGTGTACGGGACGGAGGCACCGAGCCGCACGGTGTCCTCGCCGACCTCCCACTCGCAGAGGTCGCCGATGCGGTTCAGGTCGAGCAGGTACTCGGGCCGACGGTGGTCGAAGTTGATCTCGACCATCACATCGGTGCCACCCGCGATCGGCACAGCGGTGGGGTGCTCGGCCTTCGCGGCGAGCGCCTCCTCCCAGCTGGCGGGGCGAAGGAAGTCCATGACCGGCTCTCTTCTTCGTCGACTTGCTCGTTCATGTTCTTTTAACGCGGATCGGAGTCAGTACACAGCGCGGTGCGGCTCATCGGTCAGTCACGGAAACCATGAAGGAGTTGGCTGGCCAGCGCGGTCATCTTGTAGATTCGTATGAACGGAGGCCATCGATAACCTCCCTGTTTCCGTGTCGAAACGTCAGGCACAGCCCTGCCCGCCGAGCGGGCCTCCCACCATGGCCCATCAAGATTCATCGTAGATTTCGAGACAGAGAACGGCGGCGACGAGAATGCGGCTGCGCGCACTGCTGGAGACCGACGCGCTGGGCCTCAGGCTGCTCGGCGGCGAGGGAGAGCTGGACCGCACCGTCCGCGGTGTGATGACCACCGACCTCAGGGACCCCAGCCGCTATCTCTCCGGCGGGGAGCTGGTGCTCACCGGCCTGGCCTGGCACCGGGACGCCGCGGACTCCGAGCCGTTCGTACGGATCCTGGTGGCGGCCGGCGTGGCCGCCCTCGCCGCCGGTGAGGCCGGGCTCGGGGACATCCCGGACGATCTGGTGGTCGCCTGTGCCAGGCACCGGCTGCCGCTGTTCGCGGTGCACGAGTCGGTGGCGTTCGCGACGATCACCGAGCATGTCGTACGGCAGGTCTCGGGCGAGCGCGCCGGGGACCTCGCGGCGGTGGTCGACCGGCACCGGCGGATGATGACCTCGGGCCCGGCCGGCGGCGGGCCGGACGTGGTCCTCGACCTCCTCGGCTCCGACCTCGACCTGAGCGCCTGGGTGCTCTCGCCGACCGGGCGGCTCGTCGCGGGCCCGAAGGCGGGCGGGCCGGGGCTGTCCGCCGACACGTGCGCCGAGCTCGCCGCCGAGCATCTGGCGGCCGCCCGCACCGGCCGACGGGGACCGCACCGGGTGACGCTGGGCGCCGCTCCGTACGCGCTCTTCCCGATCCGCGGCTGGGGGCACCTCCCGGCGGCGGCTGGGGACGACCGCTCCCCGCAGGGCGCCCGGGATGTGCGCGAGACGGTGCTGTCGGACTGGCTGCTGGCCGTCGCGGCGGACGCCGGGGACTGGCCCGAGGAGCGGCTCGACCTGCTTCAGGGCGTCGCCCAGCTGATCGCGGTCGAGCGGGACCGGCGGGACGCCGCCCGTACGGTGCGCAGACGGCTCGCGCAGGAGGTGCTGGAGCTGGTGCAGACGGGTGCCGCGCCCGCCGAGATCGCGGCCCGGCTGCGGGTGGCCGCGCCGGTGCTGCTGCCCGGGCTCGGCACGGCACCGCACTGGCAGGTGGTCGTGGCCCGGGTCGAGTGGGACGGCGGTGACATCGAGGGCGGGCCGGTCGCCCAGTCGCTGCTGGAGGAGATCCTCGCCGACCCGGTGGCGACGGGACCGGAGCCCTCCGACCGCATCGCCGTCGCCCACACCGGCGACGAGGCGGTCGCCCTCGTACCCCTGCCGGCGGTGTCGGCCGAGCACGACGGCACCGAGACGGGGATTCACGCCGACGCGCTCCTGGAGTCCGTACGGGACCCCCTGGCGGCCGGTCTGGACGAGGACGGGCGGGTCACCCTCGGTGTCAGCGCGGCCGTGCACTCGGCGGAGGGGCTGCGCGGGGCGCTGGAGGAGGCCCGGCACGCCCGGCGGGTGGCGGCGGCACGCACCGGCCGGGTGTGCGCGGCGGGCCACCAGGAGCTGGCCTCGCATGTGCTGCTGCTGCCCTTCGTCCCGGACGACGTACGGCGTGCCTTCACGGCGCGGCTGCTGGACCCGCTCAGGGACTACGACCGCCGGCACCGCGCCGAGCTGATCCCCACCCTGGAGGCGTTCCTCGACTGCGACGGTTCCTGGACGCGCTGCGCCACCCGTCTTCACCTGCACGTCAACACGCTGCGCTACCGGGTGGGGAGAATCGAGCAATTGACGAGCCGTGACCTGTCACGGCTGGAGGACAAGCTCGATTTCTTCCTGGCGTTGCGGATGAGTTGAGTTGAGTTGAGGTGAAGTGAAGTGAGTTGAGTTGAGGTGAGGTGGCGGGCGGCGCGATGTACCGCTCCCGCCCCACGTGGTGTCCCACGACTCTGTCACCTTCTCGGCCGTGAACAGCCAGGCCTCGCCCGACAGTTCACACCTCGTCGCACTCCTCGGCACCGCTGGCTGCGGCATCGAGGTCGCATCCGCCCTGGCGGGCGCGGGACCGGTGGCGTGCCCCGCACCGGGGGACCCCGAGGACACCAGGCTGGTCAGCGCCGGCCACAACCGTGTCCCCGGAAAACCGGTTCGTGCCTTCAAAGGGCTCACAGACTGGCTGCACGAGTTTAGCGCAAGTGAAAACTTTCACACTCCCTCTTGGCCAGGGCCGACGATTCGTGCTGAGATGCCGCCACCACTCATAGCTCGACGGCGCGCTCGGGGAGGGCAATGTGGCGCATTCCGCCATGTCTGGTTCCGGAACGACCCCTGGTGACGATCCCCTCCAGACCGCGGTATGGCGGCTGCGCTCCCGCGCGTGCTGGGCGGATGCGGCGGCCCTGCTCCGGCCCGACACCCCGGCGTCCGCGTTGCAGCGGGCCGCGCTGCTGGTCGAACGGTGCCTGTACACCGAGCAGGGCTGGCAGGAGGCCGAGGACGGGCTGCGTACGGCCGAGGCGATGGCGCACAGCGACGAGGAGCGGGGCGCGGCCGCTTGTGAACGCGGGCAACTTGCCTATGCGGCCACCTTGCACACGGTCCGGGACCGGGCGGACGAGGCGCGGGCCGCGCTGGGCCGGGCGGCGGCGCTGATCCCTCCCGGGGCGCCGGGCCGGGCGCTGCTGGACTTCCGGCGGGGCTTGCTCGCCGAGAACCTGACGCTCTCCCCGCAGGCGGCGCGCGCCGCGTACCGCCGGGCGCACGCCGGCGCGACGGCCCACTCCGACCCGCTCCTGCTGTCGTTCACCTGGCGCCATCTGGCCGGACTCGCGCTGCGGGAGGGCGAGTTGGCGGAGGCACGGCACGGCTTCGCCGAATCCCTGCGCATCCGTGAGGAGTTGGGCTATCTCGTGGGTACGGCGCCGGCGCTGGTGTCCCTGGCGGACGCGGAAGCGGAGCCGGAGGCTTCACGCCTGCGGGAGGAGGCACGCAGGCTGTTCCGGCTGCTGGGCGGCGTACCGACCTGGCTGGGACGGGAGTTGGCGCCCCCGGCACCACCGGCGGCCACGGCCTGAGCCCGCGTGCGCTCAGGCCGCCCCCGCGAAGTGCTCCCCCACCAGGGCCCGGACGCCCTCCAGGTCCCGTGAGATCAACGCGTCCAGCAGTGCCGTGTGCTCCGCCGCGTCGGCCAGCAGCTCGGTGCGCCCGCGACCGGCGAGGCCGCCCACCAGGGGCCACTGGGCCCGGCGGTGGAGGTCCTCGGCGAGGTGCACGAGCTGCTCGTTGCCGGACAGGGCGAGCAGCCCGCGGTGGAAGGCGCGGTCCGACTCCGCGTACGTCACCCGGCAGCCGGTGGCGGCCGCCCGTACCGTCGCCTCGGCGAGGGGACGCAGATCCGCCCAGCGCTCCACCGGCACCGTCCGCGCCAGCCGCAGCAGCACCGGAACCTCGATCAGGGACCGGACCTCCGCCAGCTCGGCCAGCTCGCGGGCGCCGCGCTCGACAACGCGGAACCCGCGGTTCGGCACGACCTCCACGGCGCCCTCCAGGGCCAGTTGCTGCATCGCCTCCCGCACCGGTGTCGCCGAGACGCCGAAGCGGTCGCCCAGCGCGGGCGCCGAGTACAGCTCGCCCGGGGTCAGGTCGCCCGAGACCAGCGCGGTGCGCAGGGCGTCGAGGATCTGCCCGCGCACGGAGGACCGCTGGACGGTGGGGCGGGGGCGCGGAATCGGTGCCTCGCTGTGGGTGTGCTCACCCCGGACGTCGCCGGCCACGGGCCCGGGGGCGGCTGCCGCGCCCCGCTGCCGTTCCACGTCGGCCGCCCGCGGCTGGTGCGGGACCCGCATTCCGCCGGCCGGCGGCCGCGTCCGCTCCGGACGCCCCGCCTCCGTGGAGCCCTGCGTGCCCTGCTTCACGGGGTCCTCCTCCGGCCTTGTCGGTACTTGGGGTCATTACGGCGGGTTGTTACTCGTCCGTCAAGCACCATAGGGCCAGAAGCGGCCGGTTCACATCCCAGGAATCGCGGGTAAGGTAAGCCTTACCTCTAGGTAGGCCCGTAAAGACACCCAGATCGGCGGTCCCGCATGCCCGTGCCCCCCTCGGCCCTCGCGGACGCCTACACGCGCCTCGCCGAGGTCCTCCCGGGGCTGCCGATCACGCAGCTCGGGGCCGTGGAGCAGGTCCCCCGGGACGGCGGCTGGATCGCCGCCGACGCCCTCGCGGCGGGCGGGGCCGGACTCGACGCGTTCCTGGCCTGGGACGACGCGCAGGTCCAGCGCGACCACGGACATCGAGCGCGACCGGATGTCGTCGCCAGTTTCGGCCTGCACCGCTACGCCTGGCCGGCCTGCCTGCTGATCACCGTGCCGTGGTTCCTGAGCCGCCGGGTGCCCCGCTTCCACGTGACGGACGTCGCGTACGACCGGACGACCCCGGGCGTGGACATCGGCCGCCTGGCCGTCCGCGCCCACAGCGTCGCCTGTCTGCCCGGCGACCCCGCCGCCGCCCTGCCCGGCGCCCGCGTCGTCGCCGACGAGGAGGCACTGCGCGGCGAGGTGCGGGAGGCCGTCGCCGAGCACCTGGCACCCGTGCTCGCCGGGTTCGGTCCGCGCATGCGGCGGCGCGGGCGCGCGCTGTGGGGCATGGCGACCGACGAAGTCGTCGAGGGGCTCTGGTACATCGCCGAAGTGCTCGGTGAGCAGGAGCGGGCGAGGCGGGAGCTGGAGCTGCTGCTGCCGGGGGCGACCAAGCCGTACGTCGGCTCCGCCGCCTTCCGTGAACTGACCGGCCCGGACGGCGAGCCGCTGCCCACCCGGGACCGGGCGAGCTGCTGCATGTTCTACACACTGGACCCCGAGGACACCTGTGCCACCTGCCCGCGCACCTGCGACGCGGACCGGGTCGTCAGACTCCTGGCCGCCGCGGCGGGTTGAGGACCCCTCAGGCAGCAGCACCACCAGGCGTCCCGTAAGATCAACCCTGTTCATGGCAGCCCCATGGTTACAGGCGATTCACAATTTCCTCACTTACCGCAGGAACTTTCCGTCGAACCATCCGTACGGGTAGTCTTGTTCGAACTCAACTCTCGCCCCTCAAGCGGCAGTTCGAGCGGAACGTCGCCCTGGGCATCCCCTTGCACTTCCTTGGCGGCCTCTTGCCCCGAAAACCCCTGAGGGCCAGTGGAATTGGGCCACTATGGCGGGCGTTACGCCCTATCCCAATGCAAGGGACCCCAGATGAGATTGACCGACATATCGCTGAACTGGCTGCTTCCGGGCGCCGTGCTGCTCCTGGGCATGCTGGCGGCGGTGGCGGTGCTCGCGCGCGGCAAGCGCTCCTCGGGGAAGGAAGCGAGCGCGGACGACTCGTGGGAGCGAGCCGAGGAGCGGCGCAGGCGCAAGGAGGCCATGTACGGCACCGCCTCCTACATCCTGCTGTTCTGCTGTGCGGCGGTCGCCGCCGCCCTCTCCTTCCACGGCCTGGTCGGCTTCGGCCGGCAGAACCTGAGCCTGTCCGGCGGCTGGGAGTACCTGGTCCCGTTCGGCCTGGACGGTGCGGCCATGTTCTGCTCGGTGCTCGCGGTGCGCGAGGCCAGCCACGGTGACGCGGCACTCGGCTCCCGGATACTCGTATGGACGTTCGCGGCCGCCGCGGCCTGGTTCAACTGGGTGCACGCGCCCAGGGGCCTCGGCCACGAGGGCGCCCCGCAGTTCTTCTCCGGCATGTCGCTCTCCGCGGCCGTCCTCTTCGACCGGGCGCTGAAGCAGACCCGCAGGGCCGCGCTGCGCGAGCAGGGCCTGGTGCCGCGCCCGCTGCCGCAGATCCGTATCGTCCGCTGGCTGCGGGCGCCCCGCGAGACCTACAAGGCCTGGTCGCTGATGCTCCTGGAGGGCGTACGCAGCCTGGACGAGGCCGTCGACGAGGTACGCGAGGACAAGCGGCAGAAGGAAGCCGCCCGACTGCGCCGGCGCGAGCAGGAGCGGGTCGAGCGGGCCCAGCTCAAGGCGATCAGCCGGGGCCACCGCGGCTTCGTCGGACGCGGCCCCGGACGGCCGATGGAGGTGCCCGCCATGGAGCGCGGCGCCGACCGAGTCACCGCGGAGCCTGCCATATCCGCGCCGGAGCAGCTGCCCGTGCGCTCACGGCCGTCCCTTCAGCCCGTCCGCCAGAGTTCTGACCCGATCACCGTCGACCTCACCGCGGAGGACGACACCATGGCGCTGCCGCGCCTGGACTCCCTGGAGCGCAAGCTCAAGGACTTGGAGCAGCAGTTCGGCTAGGAACGGACAAAGTCGACGTCAGTCGACATCAGGGGGTACGGCCCGGGGCCGTACCCCCTTTCGCTTGTCACGCGCCTCCCGCGTCGAGTTCGAACCACACCGCCTTTCCCACCCCGTGCGTCCGTACCCCCCAGGCGTCCGCGAGGGACTGCACCAGGACCAGGCCCCTGCCGTGCGTACCGTCGTCGGCGTCCGGTACGCACAGTCTGGGTCTGCGGGCGACGAAGTCCCGTACTTCCACCCGCAGTCCACGGGGTCCGACGAAGGCCGTCAGAACGGCGTCGTTGTCGGTGTGGACGATGGCGTTGGTGACGAGTTCGCTGGTGAGCAGTTCCGCTATCTCCGACCGGCCGGGTCTGCCCCATTGCCGTAACAGCTCGCGCAGTGCCCTGCGTGCCTCCGGTACCGCCCGCAGGTCCGCGCGTCCGAGTCTGCGCCGCAGCTGCGGCGGCTGCGCCGTAGCGCCGTCGGCCTCTTCCTCCACTGTCCGAGCCGAGAAGGCCCCGATCGCCGTGGGACCGCCTCCTCGTGCCTGCCTCTTCATGACCCCCGCCCGCGTGCCGATGTCGGTTCCCCTCCTGCCTCGAACACGTTCACGGGGATCCATGCCCGTTGGCTCACCCGACAGTCATGCGGAATCGTCAACGACCGGCTGTTCGGCCATGCGTGCGGCAGCCGCCACGCAGCCGGCGAACCCTGGTGGAGGGCGCCTTGGGGCACATCGGGCAGCCGTTCGTACGGCGACCGCGGTACGGGGACGCGGCTGCAGGAGATCGGCCCGACTGCCCATGGCGCCCTGCCGATGCCGCCGTACGCGACGAAGCCGTGGGGCGGTTGGGTCCGACCGGCTCCCGCGGCCGGAGAAGCTGGCCGGAAATCGCCGCTGCCGGGCCATGTTCAGTGGAGGTTCGGTGGCGCTTGGCGACAGCCACGGAACCGAGCGTGGCGGCGACAGCGGGGGCCGTTATGCCTCCCAAACGGCGGCAGCCGTACGGTCGTCGGCGTACCCCTTGACCCGGGTCTGGGTGTCGGCGAGGAACGCGGCGAGACCGGGCGGGGTGGGGCCCGACCAGCGGCCGGTGAGGTACTCGCACAGCTCGGGTTCGCCGCGCAGCGGTTCGGCCAGGCCGCCGGTGCACATCAGGAGCGTGTCCCCCGGGCGGGCGACGCAGGCGCGGAAGCGGAAGGGGTCGCGGGGCGGCTCGGGCGCGGGCTCGTACGGGCTCGGGGGCGTCGGGATGCCCAGGTCCATGGTGAGCCGGTCGCCCTCGGGCGTCTCGTGCGGGAGCGAGCCGAAGCCGACGACGGGTTCACCGGTGATGTCCCCGACCGGCGGCTCGATGTCGTGCCACTCGCCGTCCCTGAGCCGGAACAGTCCGCCCGCGCCGACGCCGAAGAACACGCGGGTACGGCACTCGGGGTCGGCGGGCAGCAGCAGACAGCGCAGGGTGGCCGCGTACTCGTCCGGGTCGATGCCCTGCTCGGCCGCGCCGGCGCGGAGCTTGCCGAGGCTGCGGTCGGTGAGCCGGTGCAGCCCCGACTTCAGGTCACCGCGCCGGGCGGCCCGGATGTCCTCGCTGAGCCGGGCATGACTGCGGCCCACGGCCCGCCCGATCCAGTGACAGGCCTCGGCCGCCGCCCGGTGCGCACCCGGTGTGGCCCGGGCACCCGTGGCCATCGCGACCAGGACCAGCGCCTGCTCACCACTGCCGAACCGAGCGGTCAGCAACGAGTCGCGGCGCGGCTCCCCCCGGTACCGCGCGGAGTCCCCCCGCACCGAAACGGCCCGCAACAAGCAGGCCCCGTAGTGCGCTCCGTCCAGCACGGTGTCGGCGACCAGGTCATCGAGCTCGTCCGGGTCGGCGGGAGGCAGCGCGGTGGGTTCGGCATCGTAGGTGGGAGGCCCGGAACCGACGTAGTCCAGGGGTGGGGGCGGGGTGGTGGGCAGGTCGCTCCGAGTGGCGGTGGCGGCCGACTCGGCGCCCGGACCGGCGGGCCGCGGTGCTGGATGAGGATCGGCGCCCGGGTGCGTGGGCCGCGGGGGTTTGGGGATCTCGGCCGGCGCGCGGGAGGGCGGCGGCTCGGAAGGGGGTTCGGTGCCGTGGCGGGGGGTGGGGCGGGCTGATTCGGTGGCCGTGCCCGGTCGGGTGGGGGCCGGAGGGCCACTTTCCGTGCCGGTCGGGGTGGGCGGTGCGTCGGTGCGACGGGTGTCCTGCGGGGCCGGTGGCGTGTCCTGCGGTGCCCGTGACGTCGGTGTTGTCGTGGCCGGTGGCTGCGTCGAGGTGCGGGCGGCGCCGGTCGTCGAGGAGGGCTGGTCGGTGAAGCCGGGGGGCATGGGACCGGGCGGGAAGGTCGCCGGAGGCGGAGGTGCGGCGGGTGGGGGTTCCCAGGGCGCACGGTGCCGTTCAGCACCCCCCGTCGGTGCGGCCCCGGCGCGCGGCCGGGGCACTGCCACCCCCGAGGCCGGCCGCCCTGGCGGGGAACCCGCTCCCGGCATCGAGACGGCGCTCCCGTCCCCCACCGTCCCCGCCGCCGAAGCGAACCGGTCGTCCAGTGAGTCGGGCGCGGCCGTGGGCCCCGTGTCGTCGGTGGAGTCGTCGTACAGCTGCCCCCACCAGTCGTCCTCGTGACCGATGGGATTTCCCCCCTGCTGGCTCATGCCCCCAATTGTCCACCGCACGGGCCGGATGAAAACGGGGCATTGGGAAATCCGCTCCGGTCGTGATGGACCGGAAGTCACCGGGCGATCCCGTCGCCACGGGAGAACCGCCCGGCGACACCGGAGTGACCCGGGCCTGCGATCCCCTGCACGCGCCGTGCCCGTCGTAGGCCGGGGTCACGGTCTGGGCGACCGAATCACCGTTCCCGCCCTGCTGCTCGCGCGGTGGTGGGGGACGTACGAGGTCAGCGGGGAGGGACCTGCGCTTCCTCCCCCGCTCCTGCACTCTGGACAAATGGGAGTCCTGGACCTCCTGCTGGTCGGACTGGTCATCCTGCTCGGCCTGTGCGGAGTGCTGGTGCCCGGGGTGCCGGGGTCGTGGCTCGTATGGGCCGCGGTCATGTGGTGGGCGCTGAAGGATCCGCAGCCCGTCGCATGGTGGGTGCTCGTGGGCGCCACCGTCGCGCTGCTCCTGTCCCAGGTGGTCCGCTGGACCCTGCCTCCCCGACGCCTGCGCGCGAGCGGCGCCACGCCCCGGATGGGGGTGTACGCGGGCGCGGGCGCGTTCCTCGGCTTCATCCTGATCCCCGTACTGGGCGCGATACCCGGCTTCATCGGCGGCATCTACCTCTACGAGCGCTTCCGGCTGGGCCGCCACGGCGAGGCGAGGGCGGCACTGCGCACGGCGATGCGCAACGGTGGCTCCAGCGTGCTGGCGGAGCTGTTCACCTGTCTGCTGATCTTCGGGGCGTGGCTGGGTGCGGTGCTCTGGGGCTGACATGCGGATGCCGGGGGCTCAGTGGTATGTCACATACCACCACTTTCGATTGATCGGATCTCTCCTGCCTTATTGACGACCTGGAACCCCATCCCTACGTTGCACCCCGAGATAGCTCCGATGAATCGCCAGAGTCACAGAGCCGCTCGGGAGTGACGCCATGCCGAACCCGTCCAGACGAACCGTCCTCGCCACCGGATCCGCCCTGAGCGGGACGCTCCTCGCCACAGGCCTGCCTCCCGCACAGGCGACCGCGGCGGACCACGACCGCGGCCACACCTCCGACCCCTGGCGCACCGTCCTCGACGACGCGGACCTGGTCTGGCAGCGGGCCCCGGCCACCTGGTACGAGGGCCCGTACCTGGGCAACGGCTTCCTCGGTTCGGGCATCTACGCGGAGCCGGGCGCCGAGACCCGCGCCGTCCGCTTCAACGTCCAGCACTCCGAGGTGCAGGACCACCGCCCCGAGTTCGGTTCGCTGTTCGGGCTGGCCCGGCTCCCGATCGGCCACTTCACCCTGGAGCCGGTGGGCACGATCACCGGCCTGGACTGGCGGCTCGGACTGCGCGACGCCGAGCTGACCGGCACGCTCACCACCGACCGGGGGACGCTCACGCTCCGCGCCCTGGTGCACACCAGCCGCTCGGTGCTCGCCGTGGAAGTGACGCCCAGCGCGGGTGAGCGCGACTTCCGCTGGGTGTTCCATCCGGCGGAGGCGATCAGCCCGCGCGCCGCGTTCCGGCCGCTCCCGGACGGCTATCAGGGCAACCCGCCCGCCGAGGTCGCCGACCACGCCGGCGTCTCGGCCGCCGTACAGCCACTGCTGTCGGGCGGGCAGCATGTGACGGCGTGGCGCGAGCGGAACCAGGACCCGAACCAGAACCAGGACCCGAACCAGAACCAGGACCCGAACCAGAACCAGGACCCGAACCAGAACCAGAACCCGAACCAGGACCAGGACCACGACCACGACCACGACCACGACCACGACCACGACCAGCCTGCGGCCAGGACGCTGTACGTCCATGTCGCGCACTCGTATCCGCAGAGCACGGCGCTGGATCGGGCGCTGAAGGCGGTACGCGAAGCCTCCGGACTTGCGTACTCGGCGCTGGCGGTGACCCACCGCGCCTGGTGGCACGCGTTCTACCGCAAGAGCTTCCTCTCCCTGCCCGACGCCCGGATCCAGCGCTTCTACTGGATCCAGCTGTACAAGACGGCGTCCGCCGCCCGCCGGGACGCGCCCGTGATGGCGACGTGCGGCCCCTGGCTGGAGTCGACGCCCTGGCCCAACACCTGGTGGAACCTCAACGTGCAGCTGGAGTACTGGCTGATCCACGGCGCCAACCACCTCGAACTCGACGCGGTGACCCGGGCGTTGAGCGAGTTCCGCGACAACCTGACCCAAGAGATGGCCCCGCGGTACCGCGCCGACTCCCTCGGCATCCCGCGCACCACCGACCCCCACCTGATCAACGGCGCCGCGGGCACCCTCACCGGCTACGGCGTGGGCATCCCGGGCCAGGACCCGCCGACCCCCGAGGTCGGCAACCTCACCTGGGCCCTGCACAACGTCTGGCTCAGCTACCGCCACACGATGGACGAACGCACCCTGCGCGACGTCCTCTACCCCCTCCTCCGCAAGGCGATCTCCTACTACCTGCACTTCCTGGAGCCGGGCGCGGACGGCAGGCTCCACCTGCCCGCCACCTTCTCCCCCGAGTACGGCGGCAACTCACGCGACTGCAACTACGACCTGATGCTGCTGACCTGGGGCTGCCGCACCCTCCTGGAGTCGGCCGAACTGCTCGGCATCGACGACGAGTCGGCGCCGCGCTGGCGTGAGGTGCTGGCCAAGCGGGCGCCGTATCCGACGGACGCGAACGGCTTCATGATCGGCGCGGACATCCCGTTCGCGAAGTCGCACCGCCACTACTCGCATCTCCTCGCGGTGTACCCGCTGTACGAGCTGACCGGCCGCACGGCGGACGAACGCGCCCTGATCGAGAAGTCGTTGGCGCACTGGGTGGGCTTCGAGGGTGCCCTGCAGGGCTATACGTTCACCGGCGCGGCCTCGATGTCGGCGCTGCTCGGCAAGGGCGAGGACGCACTGAAGTACCTGGGCGAGCTGATGACCCGGTTCATCCAGCCCAACACCATGTACAAGGAGTCCGGCCCGGTCATCGAGACCCCGCTGTCGGCCGCCCAGTCCCTGCACGACATGGTCTGCCAGTCCTGGGGCGGCGTCATCCGCGTCTTCCCGGCCCTCCCGGCCGCCTGGGCCGACCTGTCGGTGCACGGCTTCCGTACGCAGGGTGCGTTCGTGCTGTCGGCGGTCCGCCAGGCCGGGGCCACCCGCTGGGTACGGCTCGTCAGCGAGGCGGGCGTGCCCTGCGTCGTACGGCACGGCATCCCGGGGCCGATCGAGATACGGGACGGACGCGGCCGGCCGCTGCGGTACACGGACGCCGGTGAGGGCGCGATCCGCATCGCCCTGAGCAGGGGCGAGTCGGCGCTGATCACGCGCGCGGGCGACCGGCCCGACCTCGCCGTCACACCCGTACGGCCCAACGAGGACGCGCCGCGCTGGGGGCTGCCCGGCGCGGCAGGATGACCGGCCGCGGGCCCGCTCCGGCCGCCACTGACTGGGAGCAGGACCTCAGCAGACCCTCAGCAGGCCCGCGGCCCTGGGCCGACGGTCCGATGCGCCGGGCACGCACGACGTGCTTGTCTGCTGCCATGGCGGAATTCACCGAAGCCGAACGCGCGTATCTGAAGACCCAGCGGCTGGGACGGCTGGCCACCGTCGACCCGTACGGCCAGCCGCAGGCGAACCCGGTCGGGATCTTCCCGCAGGAGGACGGGACGATCCTGATCGGCGGCCGGGAGATGGGCACCACCAAGAAGTGGCGCAACCTCCGGAAGAACCCGAAGGTCGCCCTCGTCGTCGACGACATGATCAGCGCCCGCCCCTGGCGGGTCCGCGGCGTCGACATCCGTGGCGAGGCCGAACTCCTCATCGGCCCGCACGACTTGGGCCCCCACTTCAGCGAGGAGGTGATCCGCGTCCATCCGCGGCGCATCCACAGCTGGGGGCTGGAGGAGGGATAGGGCGTGCTTTCGAATGTCCGCCTCCCCCGCGACACCTGCCCCGCGGCACCTGCCCCGCGACACCTGGCACGCACGCTCGCGGCGGTAGCCGCGAATCGACTGCGGCTGCGGCCCCGCGCCCCTGCGGCGTGCTGCTCAGAGCACGCCCTCCAGGGTCAGCAGCTCCACCTTCCGGTCGAGGCCGCCCGCATAGCCCGTCAGTGAGCCGTCCGCACCGATCACGCGGTGGCAGGGTCGCAGGACGAGCAGCGGGTTGGCGCCGATCGCGCCGCCGACCGCCCGTACGGCGGCGCGAGGCGCTCCGATGCGGGCGGCGATCTCGCCGTACGTCGTGGTCGCGCCGTACGGCACGGAGTCGAGCGCGGACCAGACCCGCTCCCGGAACTCGGTGCCCTCGCCGCGCAGCGGCAGCCGGAACTCCTTCAGGTCACCGGCGAAGTACGCGGCGAGCTGCTCCCGAGCCTCCCGGAAGGGCCCGGGGTCGTGCCGCCAGCCGTCCTGGACCGTACGGCCGCCCTTCTGGTCCGGCAGGGAGAGGGACATCAGCGTGCCGCCGGGGTCGGCGGTGAGAAGAAGGGGGCCGAGGCGGCTGTCGAGCGTGGTGTAGTAGATCATCGTTGCTCCAGCTCCCCTGCTGCGCGCAGGTGTTGTAGTGCGTAGGAGCGCCAGGGGCGCCAGCTGTCGGAGACGTCCGTGCCGGGCACGGCCACGTCCGGGTCGCCGAGGGCACGGGTGCGGATGATCGCCACCGTGCGGGCGTCCATCCCGGGCAGGGCGAGCAGCGCGTCCTGCGCGTCGTCCCGGTCGGCCCCCGGGTCCAGGCGTACGGAACCGTCGGCGAGGGCGGCGGCGAGCGCACCCAGCAGGCCGTCCGGCTCGGCCTCCGCGAGGACGGCCGGCTCGGGGAAGACATGCGTGAGGCTGCCGCAGGGCGCGTCCAGGGCTTTGCCGTACCGCCGTACGAGGCCCTCGGCCGCCGTACGCCCGACCAGTGCCCGTACCGCCAGCTCGTCCGGATCGGCGGCGCCCGGCGACCGCAGTCCCGGCCGGGCGGCGACCAGCGGGGCGAGCCGCGGATCGGCGCCGAGCCGCTCGTCCACGGCGTACGGGTCGGCGTCCAGGTCGAACAGCCGCCGCAGCCGCTGCACGGCCGTCGTCAGATCGCGCAGGTCGGTGAGGTGCAGCCGCGCGTCCAGCCAGCCGCCGGACCCGGACCGGGGCAGGCCCGGCCGCTCCTCGACGGCGACGATTCCGGTGCCGTAGGGGAGGCGGAGGGTGCGGCGGTACGTCCGCCGGCCGCGTGGTCCGCCGATGTCCTCGACGCCGGGGACCGCGTCGTCCGCCAGCTGATCGAAGACGGCACCGGCCTGGTACGGGCCCCGGTGCGCGAGGCGCAGCGGCACGCCGGCCGTCGGGGTGGCCGTACGGCCTCTCGGCGCGGCACCCCTCAGGCCGGTGGGCGTGGCGGCGTACACGGCCTTGATGGTGTCGTTGAACTGCCGGACGCTGGCGAACCCGGACGCGAACGCGATCTCCGTGACCGGGAGCGAGGTGGTCTGCAACAGGACGCGCGCCGTGTGCGAGCGCTGGGCGCGTGCCAGTGCGACCGGCCCGGCGCCGAGCTCCGCGGTGAGCTGCCGCTGGACCTGCCGCGCGCTGTACCCCAGCCGCGCGGCGAGCCCGGCGACACCCTCCCGGTCGACCACGCCGTCCCCGATCAGCCGCATGGCCCGGCCCACGGCATCCGCGCGCACGTTCCACTCGGCCGACCCCGGCACCGCGTCCGGCCGGCACCGCCGGCAGGCCCGGAAACCCGAGCCCTGCGCGGCGGCGGCGGTCGCGAAGTAGCGGACGTTGCGGCGCTTGGGGGTGACGGCGGGGCAGCTGGGGCGGCAGTAGATGCCGGTCGTCCGGACGCCGAAGAAGAACTCGCCGTCGAACCGCGCGTCCCGGCTGCGCACCGCTTCGTACCTGGTGTCTTCGTCCATCACATGTTCCAGTCTCCGCCGGCCGCGGTCACTCGGCTGGCGGAAATCGGACACTCACCCGGCTGCGGGCGGTCGTGCCTGGACGATGGGGCTCCCACCCCGAGTACCGCCACCGCCACCGCTACCGCCACCGCCCTCGCTTCGCCTCCATCGCCGCGCGCCCCTCCGCCCCCTTCCGCTTCCAGTCCTTCCGCATCTCCGCCCTGAGCCGCGCATCCGTCTTGGCCACGATCCGCTGGTTCTCCCGCAGCAGCTTGCGGTAGCTCTCCAGCCGCCGCACCGGCAGCTCCCCGGAGTCGATCGCGGCCAGCACGGCGCATCCGGGCTCGGCCTCGTGGGCGCAGTCGTGGAACCGGCACCGCACGGCCAGTTCCTCGATCTCGGAGAAGACCTGCCCCACGCCGGTCCCGGCGTCCCAGAGCCCGACGCCCCGCAGCCCCGGCGTGTCGATCAGTACGCCGCCTCCGGGCAGGACCAGCAGGTTGCGGGTGGTCGTCGTGTGACGGCCCTTGCCGTCGACGTCCCGGGTGGCCTGTACGTCCATGACGTCCTCGCCGAGCAGTGCGTTCGCGAGAGTGGACTTGCCCGCGCCGGACTGCCCGAGCAGCACGGACGTACCGCCGGATACGACCGCGGCGAGGACGTCGAGCCCGGCGCCGTCGACGGCGCTGACGGACAGCACCGGCACACCGGGCGCCGTGGTCTCCACGTCCTGGACGAGATGGCCGAGGGTGGCGGCGTCCGGGACGAGGTCGGCCTTGGTGAGCGCCACTACGGGCTGCGCGCCGGACTCCCAGGCCAGGGCCAGGAAGCGTTCGATCCGGCCGAGGTCGACCTCCACGGCCAGGGACACGGCGACGATCGCGTGGTCGACGTTGGCCGCGAGGATCTGCCCCTCGGACCGCTTGGAGGAGGTGGAGCGCACGAAGGCGGTACGGCGCGGCAGATACGTCCGCACGTAGCGGGGGTTGCCCGCGGGTTCGACGACCGCCCAGTCGCCGGTGCACACGACCCGCAGCGGATCGTGCGGGGTGACGAAGGCGGTGTCGGCGCGCACGACCCCGTCAGCGGTGACCACGTCGCACTGTCCGCGGTCGACCCTCAGCACCCGTCCGGGCAGCAGCCCTTCGGACGCGTAGGGGGTGAACTGGTCCGCCCATGCCTCGTCCCAGCCGTAGGGAGCGAGAGCGGAGAAAGCAGAGGTGGTAGTCAAGGGTGACCCTTCGAAGGGCGGCCCCGGCCCGGCGCGCACTCGCGCGCGACGGAAGAGAACGAAGATCAGCCGGCGGCCACGGAGGTGGAGTTGACGGACTTCTGGATGCGGGCAGCGCCCATCGCAGTGACAGCCATCGGTCAACACCTCCCCAACCAAGCCGAGTCATCCCGCGGCGACCTCCCGTCACCGCTCGAACAGCACTGACACTAGGGACGGTCAGGCCGCGACGCCACCGAATTACGGCACGGGTCGTTCCGTGCCGTAGAGCGTCTCCAGGTTGACCAGTTGGATGTCAGGGGCAGTCTGCGCGGCCGCGTATGCCTTGTCGTGGAAGTCCGTGCCGCTGAGACACATAAGTCGAGCGCTGGTGGTGTCGTAGCGTCCCGCTTGGGTGATGAGATCGCGGATGTGGCGAAGGCGCTCGACGTGAGCGATGCCCATCGTGTCGTTCCATTTGGCCTCGCCAATGGCCAGAAGCGGCGGCTTGGAGCCCGTCGGCGTACCGATGACCGCCACATCCACTTCATGTCCGACGCGAGCCTTGGGATCGTGCACCGCACCGTGTCCGACCCGGGCGGGCAGACCGCCGATCAGTGCGGGGTCGGCGTGGTGCAGCGCCCAGTCGCGGCAGATCCCAGACCGGTCGCATGACGGCGTAGAGGTGGTAGTCAAGGGTGCCCCCTCGAAGGGCGGCCCCGGGGTTCCGCCCGCCCCGGCGTCAGGCCTTCGTGCAGTTCTCGCCGTTGAGGGTGAAGTCGTACGCCGGGGAGTTCTTGCCGCGCCAGGAGGAGAGGAAGCCGAAGGCGAGGGAGCCGTCGGCGGGGACCTTCTTGTTGTAGTCGGCGGCGGTGGCGGTGACGCGGGAGCCGTTCTGGGAGAAGCTCGCGTCCCACATCTGGCCGACCTGCTGCCCGTCCTTGAAGGACCAGGTGACCCGCCAGTTGTCCAGGGCCTCGGCGGTGGTGACGGTGACGGTGGCCTGGAAGCCGTCGGGCCACTGGTTGACCAGGTCGTAGGCGACCTCGCAGGCGGCCGGGGCGCTCGCCTCGGGGTCCGGGTCGCCGCCGCGGGCGGTGGAGGAGGTGGTGCCCTGGGGTTCCGGGTCGGGTGCCGAGCGCTCGGAGCGGTCCGAGGCACCGGTCGCCGACGGCTCGGGCGAGACGGTCGCCGAGTCCGAGGGCCGCGCGCTGATGGACGGTTCGGAGAAGCCGGGGTCGGCCACCGGCTGGCGGTCGGAGCCGTCACCGGGTCCCGCGGCGCCGTCGCCGGTGGAACCGAAGGGCATCATCGAGGCGGCGAGCGCCAGCAGGGAGACGATGACGGCGGCGACGAGCAGGCCGCCCCGCACGACGCGCGCCTTGTGCGCGCCGGGGTTCGGGGGCACGTCCGCGGGTGCCGGGCGTCCGGCGCCCAGCCGTACCTCGGCGGCTCTGCGGCGGCGTTCCAGATAGGCGAGGCCGCCCCAGCCGATCACACCGCTGGCGAGGGCGGTCGGCAGCCCGCCGCCGTGCAGCCGGAGACAGGCGGCGGCCTCCGCGCACTCCACGCACCGGGCGAGGTGGCGGGAGAGGTCGTCCGGGGTGTCGGCGAGGGGTGAGCGGGTGACCGCGTCGAGCAGCCGGGCGTAGCTGCGGCACTGCGCGGCCATCGGCGTGTCGAGGTGGTTGCGGTGGCAGCGGTCCCGGAACAGGCCCCTTACCTGGTCGAGTTCGGCGGCGACCGCGGCCGGGTCGAGGCCGAGCCGACGTGCCACGACGGACATCGGCAGGGCCTCCACCTCGGCCAGCCACAGCAGCGCCGCGTCCGCTTCCTGCATGTCGCGCAGGCCGCGCAGCGCGAGGGGGCGCTGCAGCGGGGGTCCGGTGTAGCGGGCGGCGTTGTCCGAGTTGAGCCACAGCCGCAGCTCCGGGTCGAGCTTGTGGCCCTGGCCGTCGGTCTCCCAGGCCGTCGCGGTGGTCCGAACGGCCGTCAGCAGCAAGGGTATCCGGGGCAGCCGGGCCGAGCGGCGGCCGGCGTTGCCGGATGTGCCGGTCTCACCGGCACGGGCCTCGCGTATGCCGAGCGCGAAGGCCTCGGTGGCCAGCCGGGTGGCCGCGGCGGATCCGGCGGTGCACAGGTCGGCGTACGAGAGCACGGCGTCCCAGCACTCGGAGAACAGCGCGGCCTCGGCGGCGTCCTGGGGGGTCGGCAGGTCGGGCATGGGTCTCCTGCATCCACGAGCGAGGTCAACTCACCATATTGGCAACGGAGTTGGGTGGAACCTCGCAGCAGAGCACGAGCTTTTCACGTTTCCAACACAACTGACAAGCGCCGTGTTCAGATGTCATGACAGACCGTCGTGCCCCCACAACTCCAGCCACTTGTACGGATGCGAGCCCCGTTCGTCTCACCCATACGGTCACCTATACCGTGGCGGACTCCTCCGCCGGAAGGCTGTCCATGAAGGAAATGACCGAGAACACCGGGCGGCGGGGTCCGGACGGGCCGTATCCGGACGGGCCGTATCCGGGCGGGCCGTATCCGGGCGGGCCGTATCCGGGCGGCGAGGACAGGCCGAAGTCGTCCATGGTGGCGCGGTAGGCCTCCAGGAGCCGGATGTGGTACTCCAGCGGCGCACCCAGCGGGTTCGCCTTGCCGAGCGGGGTCGTCGACTCGGGGCACCAGGTGGTGAACCGGGGCGTGATGGCCTCCCGCGGCACATGCGGAAAGCACTCCATCAGATCCTCGACCAGCGCGGTACGGCTGCCCATCCCGTGCCTCCTCCCGGCTCAGGCGTTCGACTCCTCACGGTAGGCCCCCGTCCGTGGGCTCGGAGTGCCGGGCCCCCGCTGGGCGCTTCCCTGTGGCCCGAGAGGTTTCGCCGTTCCTACGCAAACGCGTCACCTCATCTGATAAGCATCGCTACAAGTCCACGTCGCGCCGGGCCGGCCGGACGTGGCACATGAGAGCACCGCGGGGGGACGGGTGGCCGCTTCGGGCAGAGCTCAACTGGTCTTTGTGCACGGCATCGGTGCCCTGCGCAACGCCGAACAAGAACGGCGCACCTGGTTGGAGTCCCTGGCCTGCGGCGCGCGCCGGGCCGGTCACAGCGACTCCGTCTCGGGGCTGACCCGGGGCTGGCTGGCCGACGTCCGATTCGCCGACTACAGCGACCTGTTCCTGGACCGGGAGCGGCAGGGGGACGCCGTCGGGGCGTCACTCGACGCAGACGAGGCCTTCTTGCTGAACCTCGTCGAGAAGCTGATCGATGAACTCGCGCACCAGGCCCGGGAGAGGAACGACCCGCTGATGCTGCAGGTGGTGGAGGACGCCCGGCAGCAGTTGCCCGAGCCGACCGGGGGCGGGGCAACGGACCAGCGGCAGGGGGTCGGTGAGCCCGTGCGTCTGCTGGCCGGGGTCCTGACCACACTGCTCCAGATCCCGGGGCTGCGACGAGCTGCCCAGTGGGCGAGCGGCCGGTCGCTGCTGGGCCAGCTCGCCCAGGTGGGCCGTTACCTGGGGCGCGGCGAGCCGGACGCCGCCGGCCGGCCGCTGGACGCGCGGGTGCGGGAGCGGGTGCTGCGGGGCATGGAGCCCGGTCGGCCGCTCGTGGTCGTCGCCCACTCGCTCGGCACGGTGGTGGCCTTCGAGGCCCTTCAGCGGTACGCCGGACCGGTCCGGCTGCTGGTGACACTCGGCTCCCCGCTCGCCACGGCCACGGCGGTGCTCCAGCGGGTGCGGCCCCGGCCGGCCCGCACCCCGGAGCCCGTCGAACGGTGGCTCAACTTCTGGGACCGGGACGACATCGTGGTCTGCCGGCCCCGTGTGCGGCGCTGGATGCTGCCGAACCGGGCGGGGGTGCTGCCCGTCACCGACCGGGTCGACTCCGACGGGATCTGGGTGCACACGGCGACGAAGTACCTGCGGCAGCCCGCCTTGGCCGGACCCGTGGTCGAGGCTCTGAAGCGATGACCGGTCCGACGGCTCGGCACGTGCTGGTGATAGCCGCCCAGTGCGGTTCCATGGTCCGTCTGACGCGGCTCGGGCGGGCGGCGCGGGATCTGCACGCCGTCCTGACCGATCCGGTCCTGGGCGGCTGTGCCCGCCGGATCGGCGCCCACCGGTCCCTGCTGATCGGCGACGACCTCTCGCCGGAGGACGTCCGCACGGCCATGGGCGAGGCGGTCGCCCGGGCGCGGGCCGACTCGGCCGTGCTGATCGTGGCACTGCTCGGGCACGGGTTCACCCCGCCGCAGCAGACCGACCTGTACTACATGGTCGGCGGCTCCACGACCGAGAGCACCGGCTCCGCCGTACACGTCGGGCAGTTGCTGTCCGACGCCGCCGACACAGCGGGCGTGGACGGCGTCATCGCGCTCGTCGACACCTGCCACGCGGGCGGCGCGGTGCCGGACGCCCGCCGGCTCGCGGGCGGGGTGCGGTCGGGCCGGGCCCGGCTGGCCGTCCTGACCGCGGCGCTCGCCGGTCAGGACGCCCGCGACCTCAAACTGACCTTTGCCCTCACCGAGGTGCTCCGGCAGGGCGTCGCCGGGGCCGGGAGCGCGTTGTACGTGGACCGCACCCTCACCGGGACACTCCGGGAGCGGGTCGGCGGCCAGGCCGTCGGACGTGCCGAGTACGACAACGACCCGTACGCCCTTCAGGGCCTGTGGCTGGCCCGCAACGCGCGGCACCCCGCGGCCGGCTCCGGTGAGTGCGTCGGCCCCCTCGGGCGGCGGGTGCTGCGTGAGGCGGTGGAGATGTGGCGCAGGACGGCCCGCATCCCCGAGCGGCTGACCCTCACCGTGCTGGAGGAGCTGCACGACTTCGCCCGCACCGGCCGGCCCGGCGACGAGACGGAGCCCCTGTGGCGCGAACGGGTCGCCGAGGTGACCACCGCGCTGCTGGAGTGCGTGCGCGTGGCCGACCTCGTCGACGACACCCTGGACGACGCGCTCACCAGCGACCTGCTGCGCACCGCCGGGCGCCTCGCCGGATTCCCGCCCGTACCGGAGGACGGGGCGCTGCTGCGCGATCTGCTGGAGTACGCCGCCCTGCGGGCCCAGCCGGCCGACAGCGGCAGGCCCGGGCAGGGACTTGCCCGGTTCCTCGCGGCCCTCGCCGACCTCGCCGGGCTCGGCACCGAGCACAGCCCGCTGCGTGCCTGGGCCCGGCAGCACCGGCTGACCACGGCGTTCAACGACGCGCTCAAGGACTTCACGGCGGACCGCGAGCAGCAGCGGCTGCGGCTGGTCATCAGCCTGGCCGGGGCGTGGACCGGCTGGCCGGAGGAGGTGGAGGCCTATCTGGTGCGCGGCGGCGCCGACCGTCCCGCCCAGTGGAGCACCCGCTGTGTCCCGCCCGACCCCGTGGGGGTGGGCCTGGCCATCGGGAAGGCACTGTCCTGGGCACGCGGCCAACTGCCCGCCCCCGACCTGCTGGTGCACGTCGACGTGGCCGCGCCCGCGCATCTGGTGGCCCGGTGGCAGCCGGAGGAGGCGATGATCGGTCAGCACTTCCTGGGCGCCCATCACTCCGTCATGGTCCGCTGGAGCGGCCGGCTCGACCCCGCTGCGGGCAACGCGGAGACCAACGACGCAGCCCGCAAATCCCTCCAGGCCATGGCCGCCTGCGGACGGGTCCCGGTGGAGTGGGTCGACGCCGGAATCCTGCACGACCGGCCCGGTCTCGAGTTCGCGCTGAGGGCCGGGCAGTACGCCACGGCGGTGGGCGTGGACCACCACCCCGAGGACCTCCCGGACCTGCTGGAACTGCTCCTGCCGTACGCGCCCATCGTCCTGTGGCCGCGCCAGGACGCCCGTCCGGCCGACGACCGCCTGCGGAGGGTGGTACGGCAGCAGTGGCACACCCTGCCCGGCGGCTTCGTGGATGCCTACCGCGCCCGCTGGAAGGCCCACCGGGACTGCCTGCTGTGCCTGGGCGACATCCGGGCCGTCTGGCACGACGAGTACTGGCTTGAGTTCTGCCGCCCCTTCGAACGACGTGTCATCTCCGCTCTGGAGGAGGAATCGTGACCTGGAAGCCCTACTACCACGGCGACGGGATACGGCGACGAGCCGCGCTGGCGCCCGCGCCGCCGTGGCGGACGTTCCCGCGCGCCTCCCAGCACCGCGAGTACCAGCCGCCGCCGGGCCTGGCCGACGCCGTCAACGCGGCCCTGCACCTGCGCCGCCCGCTGCTGGTGACCGGGCCGGCCGGATCAGGGAAGTCCACCGTCATCGAACAGGTCGCGCACGAGTTCGATCTCGGGCCCGTGCTGCGCTGGCACATCACGTCCCGCAGCACTTTGGCCGAGGCGCTCTACCGCTACGACGCCCTGGGCCGCATCCACGCCCAGAGCCTGCGCAGTGCCACCGGCCGGACCGCCCGGCACCACCGGCTCGCCGGCCGGCACGGCGACGACATCGCCCCCTTCCTCCAGCTCGGCCCGCTCGGCACCGCGCTGCTTCCGGCGGAACGACCCCGGGCCCTGCTCATCGACGAGATCGACAAGAGCGACCTCGACCTGCCCGGCGATCTGCTCGATGTACTGGAGCGCGGCGAGTACGAGGTCCCCGAACTCGTCCGTCACCGGCGGCGCAGCGTCGGCGTCCGCCTCTGGGACAGCCAGGACACGCACACCGTCGTCCACGGCCGGGTCCACTGCACACAGTTCCCGTTCATCGTGCTGACCAGCAACGGCGAACGGGACTTCGCCCCGGCCTTCCTGCGCCGCTGCATCCGCTACACGATGCCGAGCCTGACGGCGGACCTGCTGCGGGACATCGTGCGCGCGCACTTCGACGGGCTGCCCGACGGCGGCGCCCAGGACCTGATCCGGGAGTTCGCCGAGCGGGTGGGACGCGGCGAGCACCTGGCCGTCGACCAGCTCCTGAACGCGGTGGCCCTGCTCACCGGCGATTTCGCGCCCGAGGACGGCCAACGGCAGGCCCTGCACGACCTGTTGCTGGCCGAGCTGTCCCGTGCCTGACGGCCCTGACGGCCGACTGGGCTCTCCCCCACCCGACGGCCCCCACCACCAACCCAACCCTCCCGCACCCTACGGACCCGACCACCGATCCAACCGTCCCGCACCCGACGGCCCCAACCGCCGATCCAACCCTCCCGCACCCAACGGACCCGACCGCCGATCCAACCCTCCCGCACCCAACGGCCCCCACCACCAACCCAACCCTCCCGCACCCAACGGCCCCCACCACCAACCCAACCCTCCCGCACCCAACGGACCCGACCGCCGATCCAACCCTCCCGCACCCAACGGACCCGACCACCGATCCAACCCTCCCGCACCCAACGGCCCCAACCGCCGATCCAACCGTGCCGTGCCCGACGGTCTCGACCGGTTGTTGGCCGCGCTGGTGGCGTGTGTTCCGGACGGCACGGACGCTCGCGACATGGCGGACGCCGTGTGGCTCGCCGCGGCCCGCTCGGCCGACGCCGGCCCCGTTGCCGCCGCCGCGTCCGAGGCTCCCGAGCCGGCGGCCGTCGAACCCGCCCCGCCCGAGGCGCCGCCCGACCCGGCCCCGCCACCTGGCGCCGCACCGCCCGATCCGGGGGTGTCCGCCCGCACCCCGGGCAGCGGCGACCGGGTCCGCGGCACCCCGCTGTCCGTGGGCCGCGCGGACGCGCTGCCCGAGACGCTCGCCGTCGGCCGTGCGCTGCGGCCGTTCCGGCGTACCTGGCGGGGCGGCGGCAGGACCCGGCTGGACATCGACGCCACCGTCGACCACTTCGCGCGCGGCGGGCCGCTCGTCCCGCTGTTCTCCCCTCGCCCGGAACGGCGGTTCGAAGTCGTCGCCCTCGTGGACACCTCCCTGTCGATGAGCGTGTGGCACGAGACCGCACGCACCCTCACCCGGCTGCTCGGCGGCCTCGGCGCCTTCCGGACGGTGTCCACCTGGGAGTGGACGTGGGCCGACGCGCAGCCCCTGCTGCGCGACCACCGGGGCACACCGGTCCCCCCGGACCGGGTGCCCCACCACGGCAGCGGAGCCCACGGCCGACGGCTCCTGCTGGTCTTCTCCGATTGCGCCGCCCGCGGCTGGCACGGGCCGGCCCCCTGGCGGCTGCTCGGCGACTGGGGCCGGCGCGTCCCCGTCGTCCTCGTCGATCCGCTGCCGCCGCGTCTGTGGCGGCGCTCCGCCCTCGACCTGCCCGCCGTGCGCGCCACCGCCGCCGTCCCCGGCGGCCGCAACAGCACCCTGCGCCACCGGCTACCGCTGCGCTGGCGGCCACACCCCGGCCGCCCGACGGAACCCGGCCCCTGGCAGGCGCTCCCGGTCGCCACCTGCACCCCGTACTCCCTCGGCCGCTGGGCGAGCACCCTGATGGGCAGTGACCCACAGGGCTGCGACGCGGTCCTCGTCCCCGCCGCCGGGCGCCTGCCGCGCGCCGAACCCGCCGACGCCGAGCCCGCCGCCGACCCCGCGTCACTCGCGGACGCCTTCCTTCGCACAGGCTCCGCGCCCGCCGTCCGGCTCGCCATCCTCAGCTCCCACCTGCCCGAGATCACCCTGCCGCTGCTGCACGCCCTGCGCGCACAGGCCGTACCGGAGGCCCGGCTCTCCGACCTCGCCGAACTCCTCACCAGCGGCCTGCTCACCGTGACCCGCGTCCCCGGGCACGACCCCGTTCTGGCGTTCCGCGAACCCGCCCGGTCCCGGCTCGGCGCCCACCTGACGACCCACGACGCGTGGCAGACCCTGCGGGCCCTCACCCGGCATCTGGAGACCCATCCGCACGCGCCGCACGGCATCGCGGCGGTCCTGCACTCACCGGGGGCCATCGGTGAACTGCCCGCCCAGCTACAGCCGTTCGCCCATGCGACGCTGGCGACCCGGCGGCGGCTGGGGATCTCGGACGGCGGGAGCGGAGGTGCCGAGGAGGCGGGTGAACGGCTGCCGGACCTCGTGCACATCGTCGAGTTCGGACGGATCACCGAGTTGAGCGGAGGAAGTCATGTCCAGCTGACGGGTGCCGGAGTCCTCCTGGCCGCGCGCCTGGTTCTCGCGGCGACACCTCCGCCGCTGCCGGGCCAGGGCCCGCTTGTGGCGATGAGGTCCCGTGGCCACGGCGAGCGGGATCGAGCCCGATGCCGGCAGATCTGGCGCAGCCGGGAGTTCGGCGTCGCCCTGTACCTGACCGAGGCCGGCATCGCCGGTCCTGTCGACGCCACCCCCACTCCGGCCTGGGCCGAGCCCGCCCCGACGGCACCGCCCGTGCCGTGCCGCACAGTCGTCTCCCCGGCGCCCGGAGAACCGCCCTCTTTCCTGACCGGCGTCCTGCACGGTGATGTCGTCGGCTTCGAACCCGCGGCCCCGCAGCCGTTGTCCGTCCCGCCCGGCGCACCCGTGTTCCACGGGAGCGAGTTGCTGGGCCTCGCCCGGACTGTCGTACGGGAACCGGGCGAGCCGGACCGGCTCAGCGTGGTCGGCATCGGTGACCTGGCCCGCGACCGGGGCTTCATGGCCGAGGTGAACCGGCACCTGCCCCAACCGCCGCGCCTGCGCGTCCTCGGCGCCGCGCCACCCCCGGCCGCCGTCCCCAAGCGGCCCGCCCGCTTCCTGATCGGGAACCTCCCCCGCCCCTGGCTGGGCGGCCCTTCCCAGGCCGCCGCCCTCGCCCGGGACTGGGAGGACACCGCCGGGTTCGGACTGATCGTGCTGGGCGGCGAGTCGGCGGCCGAGAAGCGGTCCTACGCCGCGAGCGCCGTCCGCCGCGAGTGGGACGAGCGCAGGGTGGACCTGGTCGTCTGGGTCACCGGGAGCAGCACGGCAGGGATCCGCGCGCGGTACGCCGAGGCGGAGGCGGTGATCGCCGGCACGGACACGGCCGGCACGGACGACGGCGTACGGGCCTTCTTCGACCGGCTGCGGAGCATGACCCGGCCCTGGATCGTCGTCGTGGACGGACTGGACGAGGTCGTACTGCCCGACGAGGTACGACCGCCGCTCACGACGTACGGACGGGTCGTGGTCACGGGTACGGGGCCGCGGCTGCGCGCGCCGACGCAGGGCGGGACGCGGAGCCGGCGTCGACGCCGGCTCGGGCTCACTGACTCCCCCTATTTCTTCCTCAGTTGGGCAGGCGACGAGAGCGCGCCCTATGTCATGCGTTTCTACGACGATCTCGTGGCCGAGCTCAGGGACCGGGATGCGGATCTGCGTGCGCAGCCGCCCTTCCGGGACCTTGAGCACGTCAAGCTCGCTGCCGATTGGGCAGAAGTGCTGGGCCGTGCCGTCGGTTTCTGCCGGACTTTCGTGGCGCTGTACTCACCGTCGTACTTCCGCAGCTGGTCCTGCGGAAGGGAGTTCGCGGCCTTCTCGGACAGGTTGACGCGGTACCGGGAACTCACCGATGTCGACGCCCGCGCGCTCGTCCCCGTCCAGTGGGCTCCCCCGGCCGTCTCACTTCCCGATGCGGCGGCGCGGTACCAGCTTCTGGACCCCGGCCAGGGCGAGCCGTACGCACAGCACGGGCTGCTGGAACTGCTGCGTACCGAACCGTCCGGCGAGCCCTACCGCCGTGTGGTCCAGTCCGTCGCGGACGCGGTCCACAGGGCGGCGGAAGTCTTTCACCTGCCCATCGCGCCGGACCTCGATCTGAACTCGGTCCCGTCCGCCTTCCCCGGACAGCAGGTGTCCGAGCGGTCCGCTCATGCCCGCGTGTTCGTCACGCCCGATGCGTCCTCCCTGGCTCCCCGGGTACAGCGGGTGATCACGGAGGAAGGGCTGACCACGTCCGTGCACCTCATCGACGGCTCACTGGCGAGAAGCCTGCACAGAGCCGAGCAACTGGCGCAGATCTGCATTCTGATCGTCGATCCACGGAGCCTCAGCGACACCGAACTGCGCGCAGCGCTCCTTGCGTTCGACGGCCGGAACCATCCCCTCACCGGCGTGATCGTCCCCTGGGAGCACGACGAAGGCTTTGCCCAGGACGACGAGGCTCTCTGGGACGGCGTCCGGGAGGTGTTCTCGCGCAACTGGGTGCGCCGCAACGACCCGCATGAGCCCTTGTTCCGCATCCGCGTGACCAGTGAGCGGCTCGACGAGGTGCTGGCCGTCATGGTCGCGGTCGCCGTGAACCGGCTCATCGACGCGACACCCCCGCGCCGGCTGCCCACCGGACCGCTGGCCCCGCCCCTGCCCGGGCTGGCGTCCCCGAGGAGGGCCGAGGCGCATGACGAGTGACATCGGCGGCCGGGGCAGGATCGTCACCTTCTACTCGTACAAGGGCGGCGCGGGGCGCACGATGGCGCTGGTCAACGTCGGCTGGATCCTGGCCTCGGCCGGGCGACGGGTCCTCGTCGTGGACTGGGACCTGGAAGCCCCGGGCGCGCACAACTTCCTTCACCCGCTGCTCGTCGACACGCACCTGCGGTCGACCGACGGCCTCATCGAGCTCGTCCGGGGGTATGTCAGCGAGGTGCTCAGGCCGCCCGCCGAGGACGAGCCGGACGACGGGGACTGGCTGCGGGCCTGGGTGCGCCCCGCCCGGTATGTCACCGGGACCGATCTGCGTCTGTCCTCCGGCGGTCGCCTGGACCTGATGCCCGCGGGGCGGCAGCAGCCGCGGTATGCGGCAGCCGTCTCGACCTTCAACTGGTATCGCTTCTACGAGGCGCTCGGCGGTGGAACGCTCCTCCAGACGCTTCGGGGGGAGCTGACCGCGGCCTACGACTACGTCCTCGTCGACTGCCGGGCGGGCGCCGCCCCCACGGTCGGGATGTGCACCGTCGCGCTGCCGGACGACCTTGTCGCCTGTTTCCCCTACTCCTTGCAGAGCATCGAGGGTACGGCCGCGACGGCCGTCACCGCCCAGCGGTCCGCACCGCGTCCCCTGCGGGTGCTGCCGGTGCCGATGCGGGTCGAGGACAGCGAGCGGGACCTGCTCGAACGGGCGCGTGACACCGCCCGGGAGGTGTTCGCCCCCTGCCTCTCCTGGCTCGTCGACGGCGACCACGACCGCTACTGGGGGGAGGTCGAGACCCCGTACCGCTCCTTCTACGCCCACGAGGAAATCCCCGCCACGGTGGGCGACCGCCCCGCCCAGCCCGGCACCCTGCTCGCCGCCTACGAGCGGCTGACGTCCTGGATCAGCGACGGCACGGTCACCTCACTGGTCCCGCTCCCGGAGGAGGAGCGCCGGCGGCTGATGCGGGCCTACCGCGACCGCGATCCGTACCCGGACTACCCGTCGCGGTAGGTTCCTGCCGTGACCTGCCGGATCTGCGAACTCATCCGGATCTGCGCACCCATGGGGAGGGGCGACCGTATGACCGGGACCGTGACCAACTGGGCCGGCAACATCACCTACACCGCCGCGGAGCTGCACCGCCCGCGCTCGCTCGGCGCGCTCAGGTCCCTGGTGGCCGACAGTGCCCGGGTGCGGGTGCTGGGCAGTGGGCACTCCTTCAACGAGATCGCCGAGCCGGGGGCCGAGGGCGCTCTGCTGTCACTCGCCGGGCTGCCGGCCGAGATCGATGTCGACACGTCGGCCCGTACCGTGCGGGTCGGTGGCGGGGTGCGGTACGCGGAGCTGGCCCGGGTGGTACACGGGCGCGGGCTTGCGCTGCCCAACATGGCGTCCCTGCCGCACATCTCGGTGGCCGGGTCCGTCGCCACCGGCACCCATGGCTCGGGGGTGGCCAACGGCTCGCTGGCGGCGCCCGTGCGCGAGGTGGAGCTGGTGACGGCGGACGGATCGACGGTGCGGATCGGGCGCGCGGACGCCCGGTTCGGCGGGGCCGTCACCTCGCTCGGCGCGCTCGGTGTGGTCACCGCGCTCACCCTGGATCTGGAGCCGGCGTTCGAGGTGGAGCAGCATGTCTTCACCGAACTCCCGCTGGAGCGGCTGGAGTTCGAGACGGTCGCCAAAGCCGCGTACAGCGTGAGCCTCTTCACCGACTGGCGTGCGCCCGGCTTCCGGCAGGTGTGGCTGAAGCGGCGTACCGACCAGCCGCTGCCCGACTTCCCCTGGGCCGCGCCCGCCACCGAGAAGCTGCACCCGGTGCCGGGCATGCCCGCGGTCAACTGCACGGAGCAGTTCGGCGTCCCGGGGCCGTGGCACGAGCGGCTGCCGCACTTCAGGGCCGAGTTCACGCCGAGCAGCGGCGCCGAGCTGCAGTCGGAGTACCTGCTGCCCCGCCCGTACGCCCTGGACATGCTGCACGCGCTCGACGCGATCCGTACGCGGCTCGCTCCCGTCGTGCAGACCTGCGAGGTGCGCACGGTCGCCGCGGACACCCAGTGGCTGAGCCCGGCGTACGGGCGGGACACGGTGGCCGTGCACTTCACCTGGGTCCAGGACGCGGACGCGGTGCTGCCGGTGGTGCGGCGGGTGGAGGAGGCGCTGGACGGGCTCGACGCCCGGCCGCACTGGGGGAAGGTGTTCGCGGTGGCCCCGCTGGACCGGTATCCGCGGCGCGGCGACTTCCGGGCGCTTGCCCAGTCGCTCGACCCCGGCGGTAAATTCGCCAACGCCTTCGTGCGGGACATCCTGACCGGCTGAACACGCGGGAGACTTCCTACACCCCCTTTCCTAACCCCTTGTCGAAAGTCTTCGCAGCCCATAGCCTTGCGCCGCGCCGGTGCCGACGTCGACCCGGCCCGAGCTGAGGGGATGGAGGCCGACCCGGTGCTGTGCCTTTCCGGGGGACAACCCCCGTACCCCCGGCCGAACGATGTGCACCGGCGCTTGCCAGTAAGGGGAGTTCGATGAAGCGCGGCACCTCACGTGACATCCGCACCGCGAACCGCTACGAGGTACTGCGCCAGATCATCGCCGAATCGCCCACCTCCCGGCAGGAGCTGGCCGCCGCAACCGGGCTGAGCCTGGCCACCGTGGCCACGCTCGTCGGTGAGCTGCTCGACCTCCGCATGATCACGGAGGTCGGGTTCGAGGACTCGGCGGGAGGCCGCCCCCGGGGACTCGTGGCCGTCAACGCGTCGGGGGGCGCGTTGATCGGCGTCGACATCGCGGAGACGTACGTCCATGTCGAGCTGTTCGATCTCGCGCTGAACGTCCTGGCCCGCGCCGACGAGAACATGCGGCCCGGCGAGAGCCTCCCGCAGCAGGTCGTCGTCCATGTCGCCGCGGCCGTCGGCTCGGTGGTCGCGCAGGCCGGCATTGAGGGCGCGCGCGTTCTCGGCGTCGGGGTGAGCGTGCCGGGGCAGGTGGACCGCGACACCGGGGTCGCCGAGTACGCGCCCAACTGGGACTGGCACGATGTGCCGCTTCTCGACCTGCTCTCCGAGGTCATCGCCTACCCCCTCTACCTGGACAATCCGCTGCGGGCCGGCGCGGTCGCGGAGATGTGGTTCGGGGCGGCGCGGGGGCGCGGGGACACGGTGGTGGTCAACCTCGGAACAGGCGTCGGTGCCGGGCTCGCGCTCGGCGGGGGGCTGTACCGGGGGGTGAGCAACAGCGCCGGCGAATGGGGCCATACCACGCTCGTCCTGGACGGGCGACTGTGCCGCTGCGGCAACCACGGCTGTGTGGAGGCCTATGTCGGCGCGGCCGGAATCATGCTGAACCTGCGGGAGTTGAGCCCGCAGAGCCCGCTGCTCCACCCGGACGACCAGACAGCCACGATCGACGCGCTGGCGCTCGGCGTGAGCGCGAACGACCCCGTGGCCCTCAAGGTCGTACGGGAGACGGCGCGTTACATCGGCGCCGGCATCGCCAACCTGGTCAACGTCCTCAACCCCGAAGTGGTCGTGCTCAGCAGCTGGGTCGCCCGCACGCTCGGCGAACCCCTGCTGCACGACGTGCGCGACGCCGTCGGGCGGCACGCGCTCAGGCGTCCGCTGGCCGCCACCGAGATCGTCCTCTCCTCCATCCCCACCGACCCGGCGTGCCTGGGCGCGGCCACGTTCGCGCTCGAAGGCGCACTGCAGTCCCTGGGGCAGAGGACTGCCGCAAAGCGCGCCACCCCGGCGAGGAGCCGTAATGCACCACCTTCTTGACGACGGAAGGGATGCGTGCGACTCACCCGCGAGACCGCTGTTCTCGTCCGGCGCCCGCCCCTTGTCGCGTCCGGCATTCCGAACGCCGTACAACGCTTCGTGCAGACTTCGTCCAACCCCTTGCCGAAGGCTTAGCCGAAGGTTAACGTCCCCGCACCGCAAGCCGAATTGGGCCATCGGTTGAGCCACCGGCCATCGAGCCGTGGAGCCGCAGCCGCAGCACCACTCAAGACAAGGACGTCAAAATGTCGGCACTGAGCAACAGAAACTGGGACCGCCGGACCGTACTGCGTGCCGCGATGGGGCTGGCCGCCGCCGGAGGGCTCGCCGCGTGCGGCAGCAACACCGGCCGGGACTCGGGCGACAGCCTCGTCCAGTACTTCCACGCGTACGGCGAGGCGGGCACCGAGCAGGCCATCAAGCGGTACGCGAACGCGTACGACAACGCGGACGTGACCACGCAGTGGATCACCGGGTCGAACTTCGAGAGCAAGCTGTTCGCGGCGCTGCTCACCGACTCGGCGCCCGACGTGTTCGAGTTCCACCCGCAGTACCAGCTCATCGACAGCGGTCAGGTGGCCGACCTCACCGACCTGGTCGAGCCGGTCAAGGACGACTTCAACCAGGCGGACATCGCCTCGCACACGGTCGACGGCAAGATATACGGCATCCGCATGATCGACGACCCGCAGTTCTTCTTCTACCGCAAGTCGATGCTGGAGGATGCGGGCGTCCAGCCGCCGACCACGCTGGAGGAGCTGCTGGAGGCTGCCGCCAAGCTCACCACCGACGACGTCAAGGGCCTGTTCCTCGGCAACGACCTGCACGCCGTCATCCAGCCGCTGATCTACGCGGCCGGCGCCGACACCCTCGACGACAACAACAAGATCGCCTACCACACGGACGGCGTCGTCGAGGGCATCAAGCAGATGCGCAAGCTGTTCACCAGCGGCGACCTGCTCCTCGACGCCCCGGCCGACTTCTGGGACCCGTCCGCGCTCAACCAGGGGCTGTGCGCCATCCAGTGGTGCGGCATGTGGGCCATGCCGCAGTTCCAGGAGGCGCTCGGCGACGACCTCGGCATCATGCCGTTCCCGAAGATCGGCGACGCCGGCCAGCCGGCCGTCTACAACGGCGGCTGGTCGATGTTCGTCAACGCCAAGAGCGACAAGGTCGACGAGGCCAAGGAATACGTCAAGTGGCTGTGGATCGACCAGAAGGACTACCAGGAGGACTGGGCCCTGTCCTACGGCTTCCACATCCCGCCGCGCACCTCGATCGCCGAAAGCGCCGAGAAGCTCAAGTCGGGTCTGCCGGCCGAGGGCGTCAAGCTGTTCAACGAGTACGGCAAGTTCGACCGGATCGGCTGGACGCAGGCGATGATCACCGCCACGGAGGACGTCTTCGCCAACAGCGTCCGCAAGGGCAATGACCCGGAGGCCGAGCTCGACAAGTGCGACGACAAGGTCAACTCCGAGCTCAAGAAGCTCTTCGGATAAGCCCCGGACGGATTTCCGCGATGTCGACAACCACCAAGCTCGACCACGCGCCCCCCGCCGCGGCCAAGGCTCCCAAGGCCGGGCCGTGGCGGGGGCTGCGGGGCAGCCGTACCTTCAACTTCTGGCTCTTCACCGGCCCGTTCCTCGCCGGGCTGCTGATCTTCGTCTACATCCCCATCGGCTGGAGCATCTACCTCAGCTTCTTCGAGGCCCGGTTCACCGTGACGCCGGAGAAGTTCGTCGGCTTCGACAACTTCCGGGAGATGCTGAGCAACGACGACTTCATGGGCTCGCTCGTCACCTTCACCGTCTTCGCCGCGATCATCGTGCCCACCACCTGGGCGCTGTCGCTGGGTCTGGCGCTGCTGGTGAACCGGCTGCGGTTCATGCGGGCGTTCTTCCGGTCGGTGTTCTTCCTGCCCACCGCGGTCAGCTATGTCGCCGCGTCACTGATCTGGAAGATGTCCATCTTCAACGGCGTCCGCTTCGGCCTCGCCAACACCGTGCTGGGCGTGTTCGACGTCGGGAACGTCGCCTGGCTCGCCAACCCCGATCCGCCGTGGTACTGGCTGGTCATCGTCACCGCACGACTGTGGCTGCAGTGCGGTTTCTACATGATTCTCTTCCTGGCCGCGCTGCAGAACATCCCGGGCGAGCTGTACGAGGCCGCCGCGATCGACGGTGCGAAGCGGGGCTGGCAGACCTTCTGGTACATCACGCTGCCGCAGCTGCGCGCCACCTCCACGGCCGTGATCCTGCTGCTGCTCGTCGCGGCCTATCAAGCCTTCGACGAGTTCTTCAACCTGCTGGAGCGCACCACCTGGGGCCGACCACCCCTCGTCGAGCTCTACTACATCGCCCTCGGCGAGGAGCAGGACTACGGCAGAGGCAGCGCCGGTGCCGTGATCCTGACCTTGCTGATCTGCACCGTGACCCTGTTCCAGGGCAGGATCATGGGCTTCGGAAGGGGTGAGGAGGCCAAGTGACCACCACCACACCACGGATCGACAAGCCACGCGGCAAGCGCCGTGGCGGAGTGATGAGCTCCACCGGCCTCTACATCGCCACGAGCGTCGCCGCCGTCCTTTTCCTGATCCCCTTCTACCTGCTGATCCGCAACTCGCTCTCCACCGACCAGGAGATCACCGGCTCGGACTGGCAGTTCTTCCCCACGGACATCCAGTGGAGCAACATCACCGAGCCGTTCGACGACCCCACGGTCGACTTCGCCCGCGCGATGTGGAACTCGATGGTCGTCGGCACCCTGCACACGGTCGGCGTGCTCCTCGTCTGCTCGCTGGCCGGTTACGGTCTCGCCCGTATCCCCTACAAGCACGCGAACAAGATCTTCTACGCCGTCCTGGTGACCCTGATGGTCCCGGCCGCCGTCACCTTCGTGCCGAGCTTCGTCCTCGTCTCGTCCCTCGGCTGGGTGGACACTTACCGAGGCCTCATCATCCCGGGCCTGTTCAGCGGTTTCACCTGCTTCCTCTTCCGGCAGTACTTCCTGGGGTTCCCCAAGGAACTGGAGGAGGCGGCGCGGGTGGACGGGCTCGGCTACTGGGGTGCGTACTGGCGTGTCGTCGTACCGAACTCGCTGAACTTCTTCGCGGCGATCGCCACGATCACCTTCATCAACGGCTGGAACGCCTTCCTGTGGCCGCTGGTCATCGGCCAGGACCCCAGTGCCTGGACGGTCCAGGTGGCGCTGTCGTCGTACATGACCAACCAGACCGTCAACTACCACCTGATCTTCATGGCCACCGCCATCTCCATCCTGCCCCTGCTGTTCGTCTTCCTCTTCCTCCAGCGCTGGCTGGTCCAGGGGATCGCACAGACCGGCATCAAGGGCTGACGCCCTCCACCGAAACCTTGGAGACCGATGTCTTTCCGTCCATCCACGGCCATCGACTACGTCGAGGACGTCGGGCCGGGCAGCGGGGCCCTGCCGCCCCGCGCCTGGTACGCGTCCCCCGACGCCGCGTCTCTCTCCCTCAACGGCAGCTGGCGCTTCCGCCTCTCCGCGACGGCGGACGCCGAGGACGACTCCTTCGCGGAGGAGGGATACGACACCGGGGACTGGGCCGAGGTCACGGTCCCCGGCCACTGGGTCCTCCAGGGTGACGGTGCCTTCGGTTCACCCGTCTACACCAACCATCTCTACCCCTTCCCGGTCGACCCGCCCCACGTCCCGACCGAGAACCCGACCGGCGACCACGTCCGCCTCTTCGACCTGCCGGCGGACTGGCCCGGCGACGGCGGCGCCGTCCTGCGCTTCGACGGCGTGGAATCCTGCGCCCGCGTCTGGCTGAACGGCACGGAACTCGGCGAGTTCAAGGGCTCCCGGCTGCCGCACGAGTTCGCGGTCGGGCCGCTGCTGAAGCCGGCCGGCAACGTCCTCGCCGTGCGGGTGCACCAGTGGTCCGCGGGGTCGTACCTGGAGGACCAGGACCAGTGGTGGCTGCCCGGCATCTTCCGTGACGTCACGCTGCTGCACCGCCCGGCGGGCAGCGCGGGCGACTTCTTCGTGCACGCCTCCTACGACCACACCACCGGCGAGGGCACCCTGCGCGTCGACTCCGACGTCGACGGCCGGGTGACCGTGCCCGCCCTGAACGTCGATGTCGCGACGGGCGAGCCGGTGACGGTGCCGGTGCGGCCGTGGACGGCGGAGACCCCGTATCTCTACGACGGGGTGCTGGCGACGGAGGGCGAGCGCGTCCCGCTGCGCATCGGCTTCCGGACGGTCGCCCTCGAAGACGGGCTGATCAAGGTCAACGGCAAGCCCCTCCTCTTCAAGGGCGTCAACCGCCACGAATGGCACCCGGAGCAGGGCCGCGCCCTCGACCTGGCGACCATGCGCGAGGACGTGCTGCTGATGAAGCGGCACAACCTCAACGCCGTCCGCACCTCGCACTACCCGCCGCACCCGGCCTTCCTGGACCTGTGCGACGAGTACGGCCTGTGGGTCATCGACGAGTGCGACCTCGAAACGCACGGCTTCACCGAGCAGGCCTGGCGCGACAACCCCTCCGACGACGACCGCTGGACCCCGGCCCTGCTGGATCGCGCCGCCCGTATGGTCGAACGCGACAAGAACCACCCGTCGGTCGTCATCTGGTCCCTCGGCAACGAGGCGGGCACCGGCCGCGGCCTGACCGCGATGGCCGAGTGGATCCACGGCCGGGACGATTCGCGGCTCGTTCACTACGAGGGCGACATCGACTGCCGTGACACGGACATGTACTCGCGGATGTACGCCGACCACGCCGAGGTCGAACGGATCGGTGAGGAACTGGACGGCGGCACCCACAAGCGGCGCCGGCTCCCGTTCATTCTCTGCGAGTACGGCCACGCCATGGGCAACGGCCCCGGCGGCATCGCCGACTACCAGCGGCTCTTCGAGTCGTACGACCGGCTCCAGGGCGGCTTCATCTGGGAGTGGATCGACCACGGCATCACCCACCCCGAGCTGGGCTTCGCCTACGGCGGCGACTTCGGCGAGGAGTTGCACGACGGCAACTTCGTCTGCGACGGGCTGATCTTCCCGGACCGCAGGCCGTCGCCGGGTCTGATCGAGTACAAGAAGGTCATCGAGCCCGTCCGCATCGAGGGCGACGGCGCGGACGGCACCGTACGGGTGACGAACGGGTACGACTTCGCCGACCTGTCGGCGCTGGCCTTCGAGTGGTCGTATCAGGTGGACGGAGAGACGGTCGAGGCCGGGGCGCTGAACGTGCCCGCGCTCGCGCCCGGCGAGTCGGCCGAGGTGAAGCTGCCGCAGCCGGACGGGCCGAGCGGTGAGGCTCAGTGGACGGTCCGGGCGCTGCTGGCGGACGACACCGCCTGGGCCCCGAAGGACCACGAGGTGGCGTGGGCCCAACTTGCCGTGGCAGAACGGGTGAAGCCCTCCGTCGCGGCCGTCGGCCGCCCCACCGCGAGCGAGCAGCTCATCCACCTCGGTCCCGCCTCCTTCGACGCGCGCACCGGCGCGCTCAAGACCATCGGCGGCCTCGATGTGACCGGTCTCCGCCTCGACGTATGGCGGGCCCCCACCGACAACGACGACGGGGCACCCTGGCAGTCGGACGTCCGGTTCGGTGTGCTGTGGCGCAAGTTCGGCCTGCACCGCATGCGACACCGCCTGGACGCGGTGGAGCCGGCGGACGACTCCCTCACCGTGCGGACCCGGGTGGCGCCCGCCGCCTGGGAGGTGGGCCTGGACACCGTGTACCGCTGGACCTCCGACGGGACCCGGCTGAAGCTCACCGTCTCCGTCCGCCCCGAGGGCGACTGGAGCGTGCCGCTGCCCCGGCTCGGCATCCGGTTCGGACTCCCGCGGGCCGACCGGGTGAAGTGGTTCGGCGGCGGGCCGGGCGAGGCGTACCCGGACACCAAGTCGGCTTCCAAGCTGGGCCGTTGGCACTCGACCGTGGACGAGCTGCAGACGCCGTACGTCCGTCCGCAGGAGAACGGCGCCCGCGCCGACGTCCGCTGGGCGGAGCTGGGCGGGCTGCGGATCGAGGGCGACCCGGAGTTCTACTTCAGCGCGCGCCGCTGGACGAACGAGCAGCTGGACGCGGCCGGGCACCTCACCGATCTCACGCCCGGAGAGACGGTATGGGTCAACCTCGACCACGGGCAGCACGGCATCGGCTCCCAGTCCTGCGGTCCCGGCCCGCTGCCGCGGTACTTCCTGCGGGCCGAGCCGGCGGAGTTCTCGTTCGTGTTCTCCACGAGCGACGAGTCCTGAGGGATCGACGAGTCCTAGGTGGTCGAGGAGTTTCGGGTGATCGAGGAGTTTCAGGTGATCGAGGAGTCCAACTGGCCGAACCATTAATCCATTGACCGATTGATCGACATTCTGCGACGGTCATGACGCACCCGCGGCCGGTCGGCCCTTTCAGCCGACCGGCCGCAACTCGTGTTCGAGCCATGTTCGAGCTAGGGAGTTCACGACGTGAGCGGAAGCATCGAGGTCCGCGGCCTGTCCCGCACCTTCCACACCACCGTCCGCCGCCCGGGTTTCACCGGCACACTGCGGTCTTTGGTCGACCCGGAGCGGGTCGCCAAGCACGCCGTGCAGGACATCACCTTCGACGTGGCACCCGGCGAACTCCTCGCCCTGCTGGGCCCGAACGGCGCCGGCAAGTCCACCACCATCAAGATGCTCACCGGCATCCTCACACCGACGTCCGGCGAGTGCCGGGTCGCGGGCGTGGTGCCGTACCAGGAGCGGGAGCGCAACGCCCGTAACATCGGCGCGGTGTTCGGACAGCGCACCCAGCTGTGGTGGGACCTGCCGGTGCGCGAGTCGTTCGCGATCCTGCGGGACATCTACGAGGTGCCGAAGGCCGAACACGCGGCGAGGCTGGAGGAGTTCGACGACCTCCTGGACCTCTCCTCCTTCTGGGACACCCGGGTCCGCCACCTCTCCCTCGGCCAGCGCGTCCGCTCCGACCTGGCCGCCGCCCTGCTGCACGACCCGCCGGTGGTCTTCCTCGACGAGCCGACCATCGGCATGGACGTGGTGGTCAAGGAGCAGGTGCGGGAGTTCCTCCGGTACCAGGTCGAACAGCGCAGCCGTACGGTCCTGTTGACCACGCACGACATGACCGAGGTCGAGCGGCTCGCCGAGCGGGTCGTCCTGATCAACCACGGCCGGCTCGTCCTGGACGGCAGCCTCGACGACATCCGCCGCAAGTTCGGCTCGACGTGGCAGGTACGGGCCACGCTCGCCGACGCGCACACCGACGTCGTACCGCTGCCGGGCATCGCGGTGCTGCGGCGGGACGGCCCGCGGGTCGTCTTCGGGCCCGACGGACCCGACGCGCCCACGGTGCACCAGGCGCTGAAGACGGTCATCGAGCGGTACGAGGTGACGGGCGTCGCCATCGACGAGGCCGACCTGGAAGATGTGATGCGGGCCGCCTACGTCCACGCCGAGGCGGTCTGACGTGGCCGTTCTGCACGCCTGGCGGGCCGCCCGCGTCACCCCTCTCGGCGAGTTGCACACGCCGCCCCGGATGACCGCCGTGCTGGTCCGGCTGGCCGTGCAGGTGGTGCTGGTGGCGTCGCTGTGGCACGGCCTGTACTCGCACACCTCCACCACCGCCGGCCTCGACGAGGGTCAGGCGGTCACGTACGCCGTGCTGGCCGTACTCGCCTCCCGGCTGCGGGAGCTGGACCAGTACGCGGGCCGGGACACCGTGCTGCAGCACATGCACTTCGGCACCATCGTCTACTGGTACCTGCGCCCGCTGCCGCCCCAGCGGTACTACGCCCTGCGTGCGCTCGGCGAGCAACTGTACGGGCTCGCGTGGGCGCTGGGCGGGTTCGCGGTCTGTCTGGCGGCCGGCGTGGTCGAACCGCCCCGGTCGGCCGCCGTGGCGGGGGTGTTCGCGGTCAGTCTGCTGCTCGGCCAGTGGGTGCTGTACTACGTGATGCTCGTCCTGGACCAGATGTGTTTCTTCACCATCCGCAACAACTCCGCGATGCTGATCCTGATCTTCGTGCAGAACCTGCTGTCCGGGGTCTACGCGCCGCTGTGGTACTTCCCGGACTGGTTCATCACGCTGAGCGGTTTCCTGCCGTTCCAGGCGACGCTGAGCGTACCGCTTTCGATCTACGTCGGCCGGATCCAACTGGCCGACGCGGGCGTCCAGTTGGCCGTCCAGGCGGCCTGGGTCGTCGTGCTGGCGCTGTTCACCCGGTGGGTGTGGCGGCAGGCCGCACGGCGCGTGATCTCGCAGGGGGGCTGAGATGTCGTTGAAGGCTGTGCGCATCGTGTGGCGCATCTCGCTGCTCAACATCCGTTCCGCGATGGAGTACCGCACAGAGTTCCTGCTGAACATCGCGGCCGGCGCGATCTGGCAGGTCTCGGTGATCGTCTTCGCGACGGTGCTGCTGGCCCGGTTCACCGGGATGGGCGGCTGGGACAGCTCGGACGTGCTGCTGATCCCGGCGATCCGGATGCTGGCGCACGGGCTGTTCGTCCTGGTGCTGGGGCGACTGCACTTCATCGGCCGGCAGATCCAGGAAGGCATGATCGACGTCTATCTGGTCCGCCCCATGCCGGTGTACCGCCAGGTCCAGCTCGCCTACTTCCCGACCAACGCGATCGGCGACCTGACCGTCGCGGCGGGCCTGATGGCGGGCGCGCTCAGCCGCAGTCACCTGGACTGGACGGTGGGCCGGATCTCGTACCTGATCGCGGCGGTACTCGGCGGCATGCTCCTGGAAGCGGCGCTGTTCGCCGTCGTCGCCTGCGCCGCGCTGCGCTTCCCGGCCGCCGACTACTGGAGCCGCTGGCTGGAGGAGCTCCTCGGCACCTTCGGCAGCTACCCCCTCAACGTCCTGCCGAAGGCGGTGGGCGGCTTGCTGACGTACGGCCTTCCGCTCGCGTTCGTCGCCTACTTCCCGGCCGCCGTCCTGACCGGCCACGGCCACACCACCGGCGTCCCGTACTGGCTGGCGGCGGCCTCCCCGCTGCTGGGCGTACTGGCGTATCTCGCGACCCGGCTGCTGTGGCGGTGGAGCCTCAGGCACTACGCGGGTGTGAACGGGTGACGGAGCCGACCCGGGCACAGCCCGCTCGTCGCGCCGAGCGTGTGTTCCGGCCCTGCGCGGGCCCTCCCTTCGACGCGAAGGCGCGAAGGGTGTACGTGTCAACCGGCGCCCGACCGCCCTATCGGCGTGAACAGCCCTGCGACCGCGATCAGTACGCAGCAGCCGCCCGCGACGAGCGCGACGGGTGCCGTTCCCTGGCGTTCCGCGGCCCAGGTGAGGACGGCCGCGCCGACCGGGGCCGCGGAGTACTGGAGCGTCCAGAAGGCCGAGGTGACCCGGCCCAGCAGGGGCTCCGGGGTCACTTCCAAACTCGCCTCCGGGGAGGGCGATCCGGAAGGATGCGCGAGGCTGTCGTACCGCCATGTACTCGGATTCGACAAGCTCCTGCTGGTCGACGGCGGCCCCCGGCACATGCTGCGCGCCCATCTGTGGCATCCCGGCACGGGCGGGATCGGCACGGAGGACATCCACAACCACCGTTCCCCGCTGGCCTCTTACATCGTCCGGGGACGGCTGGCCATGGAGTTGTACGAGGTGCGGGGCGACGGCCAGATCGCGGCGGACCGGTACGAGGAGTCCCTGGCGGAGCAGTCGGCGGACTGGCGGCTGGTACCGGCGGGCCCGGCCCGGCTGCGGCTGACGCATGTGGGGCAGTACGCGGCGGGCTGCTCCTACGCCCTGCCGCCGCACACCCTGCATCGCGCCTGGTGCGACACGGACGGGCCGACCGTGACACTGTTCCTGGAGACGGGGAGCGAACGGCGGCGCGGCACCGACGTGTTCACGGCGGCGGGCCCGCATCCGGGGGCGGTGGCGAAGGTGCCGCTGAGCACGGCGGACTACCTGGGTGCGCTCGGCTCTCTGGCGGAACTGCTCAGGGGTTCATGAGGGCCTGGCGTACGACGTCGAGGTTGTAGTCGTCGATGTCGACCCGGGTCAGCTCGGACGGCCGCAGCCAGATGTGCTCCTGGTCGGGCTGGGGCAGCCTGATCTCCCCGGACAACGGCCGGACCAGGAAGTTGTCCTGCCAGTTCTTGATCTCGCGTCCCCGGTAGTCGCTGACGAAGGACGACTCGCCGACCTTGCGGACGATCTCGCCGAGCAGCCCGGTCTCTTCCTTCAGTTCGCGCAGCGCGCCGTCCTCGGGGCTCTCCCCCGGCTCCAGCTTCCCGCACGGCACGCCCCACACCCGCGGCAGGAACCGCTCCTTCTCGCTGCGGCGCACCAGCAGCACCCGCTGGTCGTCGTTCATCACGACGGCAGCCGCCAGTCGCCTGTCGCCGGGGATGTCCATGGCCATGGTTCCTCGGTCCCTCGCCGGTGATGAGTACAAAGGTTGTGATACCCGCGAAAGTATCCACGGTACCAGCCGGCCCGTTTCCGGTCTGTGCCGTCGGTCTCACGGGGCAGTCGGGCTCACGAGGTAGTCGGGCTCACGGGGTACGGGCCAACGCCTGCACGTCCGCGACCGAGGGCGCCGCGCCCCGCGGTGTGCCGCCCGCCCGGATACCGGCGACCGTCTCCAGGGCCGCGCCGAGCGCCCGCCGGTACAGCAGCGAGCCCAGGCTGATGCGCCGCACGCCGAGGCCGGCGAGAGCGGGGACGGTGGGGCCGGTGGGTGAGTAGAGGATGTTGAGCGGTACGTCGAGACGCTTCACCAGCCGGGCGATCTCCTGGGGATCGGACAGCCCGGGTACGAACACGCCGTCGGCGCCCGCCTGTTGGTAGGCGTCGACGCGGCTCACAGTGTCCTCGCCGTCTCCGAGCCAGTGCGCGTCGGTGCGCGCGTTGACGAAGAGACCGGGCGCCGCCGACTTCACCGCGGCGATCTTCGCCGCATGCCGGTCCACGGGCCCGAGGCGGTCCTCCAGATTGATCCCGACGGCGCCGACGACCGCCAGCTCGCGCGCGTACTCCCCCACCTCGTCGGGGTCGTCGCTGAAGCCGTCCTCGGCGTCCACCGAGAGAAGGAACGGCTCCGAGCCGAGAGTGAGGGCGAGTTGCAGAGTGCGCTCCCGCGTCGCCGAAACGCCGTCGGGCACACCGACGGCAGCGGCCACCCCGAGGCTCGTCGTCGCGACCGCGGGGAACCCCTGGGCGGCGAACGCGGACGCCGAGGCGTGGTCCCAGGCGTTGGGCAGCAGCAAAGGCTCAGCTGCGTGGTGAAGGTCGGCGAAGCTCATACCGGGCACCGTACGTGCGGGTTGCTTCGGCTCCCGCCGAACTGTTTTCGGCGGGAGCCGAACTGTTCCGCCGGGATCAACTGTTCCTGCCGGATCAGCAGCCCGCCGGCTCTCCGGCTCTGCGCCGCACGCAGATACTGCGGGGGCAACGGAAGACTGTGCCTCTCGTCGGCTCCGCCGATCCGGGCGATCGCTTAGCCTGCCAGACATGCTGATGAATGACATGGGCGACGGCAGCCGGGAGCGACTGTCATCGCGCACCTGGTGGAACGCAGCAATGTTCGCAGGCATCCTCAGCGCGATGGTGGCTCTGGGCGGCGTTGCAGCGACCGTCCTGCCGGGCTCCGACATCGCCATGCGTGTAGTGAGCGCGGCTCTGGCCGTCGTTGGCGCCACCGGAGCATGGGCGGCCCTGCGCAGCTATCGCAACCGCGGCGGAAAGCTGTTGGCTCTTGCCCTGACGTGTGCTCTGGGGAGCACCGCGGCGCTGGTCGCACTCCGCAGCGTGGCCTGAATCGGAGCCGGTGCCTGCGTCACACGGGCCGTAACCCGGATCACGACACGTTCCGGCGTGTGTTCACTGACCACGCGCGAGTGATCCGGAACGAATGACCCCGGCGCGCTGAGGACGGCCCAAGCAAGGCTCAGCGTGTCGGCTGCCCCGTCTGTGCGTCGCTCCCGCGTGGCGCATGGGCGGAGCCTCTTCCATGCCCGCTGAAGTGCGGCTGTGCTCCAGAACTGGAAGTTATGAGTGTTGGGGTCGGCGAGGACCGCCCAGTCGGTGCCGTCCGGGTTGCGGCGGTCACGGTCTTGGACTCCGGCACGGTGATGAACATCCGGCCCGCGCCCTCGATCAGGGCATCCCCGTCGTCGGGCTTGTCCGGGCAACGAAAAGGACGCGCAGGTCGGGGCAACCTTCCGGCGGCCGGTGGCGACAAGAGGGCATGACATCCGCAAGACAAACGTCAAGCCACCGCCGTAACCGGGTGGCCCGCAAGCCCGTCATCGCCGGTATCGCCGCGGCCGGGGCCCTCGTGGGCGCCTGGTATGCCACGGCCGGCGCGGCGACGCCCGCACCGAAGCTGACGCCGACCAGCACCAGCGTCACTCTCCCTGCCAAGTTCCGCTACCTGTCAGCCGGGTACAACAACAGCCGCGAGTGGACGCGGACGGCGACCGCCGTCGCGCCGAACGGCAGCCTGCGTGTCGCCTGGCCCGCCGCGGACGGCATCCATGTGACGCCGCTGACGTCGGCGGGGAAGCGCTCGGGTACGGACACCGTCGTCAAGGGCGCCAAGGAGGTCGGCGGGCTGGTCGCGCACAATGACGGCTTCGCGCTGCTGACCCGGGTGGCCGACACCAACAAGTGGAAGGAGACGGCGGCAGCGATCATCCGTTACACAAACGGCAAGCAGAGTTTCCGCACCAAGCTCACCGGCACCGCCTCCCACGACACGGCCCCGCTGCTGGACGGGCAGCTCACCTGGAACGGCAAGAAGTACGGCGCGTACTTCGTCGTGCACGGCGCGGGCGGCTTCGCGGACGGCCACTTCGGCGACAAGCTGTCGTACGTCGGCCCCAGGGGCGCCAAGCTCAGCGGTGGCTGGAGCTGGGGGTGCAGCCACAACGAAGGCATCGCCCTGCACGCGGAGGCCACCGGCGCCTTCACCTCCCTCTGCTTCGACGACTGGCGTTCGGGCCTGTTCGTGTCGACCGGGATCGGCGCTCCGGACAACGCGCCCGTCGTGCAGCGCGAGCAGTGCTGGGCGGGGTACTGCGGCGGCACGTTCCCGGGCCGTACCGGCGATCTGGTGAGGTCGTCCAGCGGCCGTTACGCAACCGCTTTCGCCTCCCGCGGCGCCGCGTCCGCGAAGAAGAACCCGGACGACTCCAGCGGCCGTGGCTGGACGGTGAAGCCGAATACCAGCACGCACCAGGTGGCGGTGGCCTTCCTGAAGAACCGCAGCACCAAGGCGGGCAAGACGATCTACCTCACCAGCGCCAAGGGCACGGAACACGTCAACGTCCGCGTCGCCCCGTACGGCAAGAACCGCCTCCTGCTCTCCTGGGAGTCGCTGAAGAACGCCAAGTGCGCGAGCGGCGCCTGCACCGGCACCTTCACGGGCACCCACCTGCGGCTCATCGACTGGAACGGCAAGTTCCAGAGCGCGGACAGCGTCGTCGGCACCCGCATCACGGGCGACATCGCGGTCCAGAAGGACGGGACGCTGACCTGGGCGTCCGTGCCCGTCACCCCGTCGTACGCGACCCCCCTCACCGGCGCGTCCCCGACCACGAAGACGCTGAAGATCGCCCGCCTCACCCCCTAGCGGCGGCCCGCCCGCCGGACAGGTCCCAGGGCGTGTTCCGAACGTCCCGTCGTCCGCCCGGAGGGCGGGCCCCGCGGCGGCGTAGGGGCGGCGATGGGGCCTCCCGCCCGAGCCGCGCAAAGCGCGATTCGGGCGGGAGGGGGCGCGGGGCCCGGATCCTGGCGCCGCTGGTCACCTGCCCCGCGGTCAGCCGCCGTCCGCCCCTGAGGCCCGTACGCCGACGGCGGAGGCCTTTACGCTGACGCCCTCGCCATCCGCCAGCCGTGCCCGGACCTCCCGTCCGTCGCTGAAGCGGACGTAGATCCCGTCCTCGTCGTCGACGCGCACGGCCACCAGTTCGGCGAGCGGTGCGGGGTCCGGCTCGGCGGTGAGGCGGGCGAGGGCGACGAAGAGGGTGGCTCCGTCGCCGGTCGCGCCGGTGAGTGCGTCGTCCAGCCCGGAGAGCGGCAGCAGTTCCGCGCGTACGCCGTCCCGCGCGGCCCAGCCCGTGACCCGCACCGGCGTTCCCGGCTCCGCGCCCGCCACCAGATGGGCCCGCACCTCCACGGAGCCCTGCGCGAGCACCACGCTGGTGACCCGGATCCCGTCCCCTACCGAGTGCCGCGACGCCGCCCAGCCCTCCCCCACGCCCAGCGGCACGATGTCCGTCCGGCTCGGGTCGTCGCCGACGATCACGCTGTTGTCGTACGACGGTGCGGGCGCCGTCGCCGTGGAGTACCCGAGCCGGGTGTAGTACGGGTCGTAGCGGACGTCCTCGCTGCCGTGGTTGTGGAGGCGGACCAGGCCGTCCGAACTGGTCGATTGGATCAGCCAGTTGACCGGGCGGATCGCGGTCACCGCGTCGGCGCGCTCCGTCGGGCCCGGTTCCTCGGTCGCCGTCCACACCTCATGGTCGGGCGGCAGCAGCAGGCCGATGAAGCCCTTGCTCGCCCAGTACGGGGACGCCGGGCCCGAATAGCCCTGCAGCAGCGTCTCGTCGGGGCCGTGCCAGCCGAGGGTGAGGAGGCCGCGGCCGTCCACGGCACCCCGGTCGAGGAAGTACCGCAGCGCTCCCGAGGCCAGCCGCCGGGTCTCGCCGGGCGACAGGGGTGTGCGGCCGGACAGTGCGCCCAGCCACAGCGGGGACGTGGTGGCGAACCGGTACGTCAGGGAGCGGCCCTGGTGCATGGGGGCGCCGTCGCCGCCGAACAGACGGGCGTAGTCCTCCAGATGGCGCGCGAGCCTGCCGCCGTAGAGGTCGAGCAGACCGGTGTCGTCGGCGAGCCAGGCGTGCAGCACCGGGTAGAGGTGCATGGCCCAGCCGTTGTAGTAGTCGAACTTGCGGCCGTCGCCGTCGGTGTACCAGCCGTCGCCGACGTACCACTTCTCGATGCGTTCCAGACCGCGGTCGATCGCCGCGCGGGACGCCTCGGTTTCGTAACCGATTTCCCCGAGGAAACCGCCCACGGTGACCGGGAACAACTCCCAGTTGCAGGGCCAGGCTTCGGCGGTGAGCGCGTCGCCCAGCCAGGCCGCGGCGCGCTGCCGGACGCCGTCGTCCAGGCGGTCCCAGAGTAGGGGGCGGGTCAGTCGCAGGGCCAGGGCGATCGACGCCGCCTCGACCAGCGGCTGGCTGCGGTCCTCGATGCGCGGCCAGATGCCGGAGACGCCCGCAGCGAGACCGTTTGCGTAACGCTCCAGCGCGGTCTCGTCCCGGCGGAAGGCGGCCAGCAGCAGCGTACGGGCGTAGCCCTCCAGGCCGTCCGACAGCCGGCCCGACCAGCTCGTGCGGTCGCCGGGCAGATGGTACAGCGCACGGTCCTCGGTCGCGTACGGCTCGACGGCGGCGAGCAGGGCGTCAGCGGCGGCCTCCCAGTGAGCACGGGTGTAACCGGTGTACGGGCTCAGGTCACGGTCGTCGCGGTCCAGTTCCATCAGCAGCGCTTTCCTTCCGGCAAGGGCCTGGGGCGCTCCGGTTCCGGTCGAAGCGCCCCAGGGGCTCATCCCACCCGCACCAGGCTCTTGGCGACCAGGTGCTGGGCGACGAGTTCGTCGCGGACCAGTTCCGCATACACCGTGGCCCCGTGCACGGAGGTGTGCGTGTTGTCCCGCTTCTCGTTGTACAGGTACAGCGCCTTGGACGCCTCGACGCCCAAGGACTCCACGAGCGCCTTCGTCTTCGCCGTCAGGTCGATCAGCGGGACGTCGTGCGCGGCGGCGACCGAGCGGGTGACGGCCGGGTGGTCGACGCCGAGGCCGTTGACGAGGAGCGCGGTGTCGTTGTTCAGGGTGCCGTCGGAGTTGAACCAGCGTCGCACGATGGGGGTCACCAGGACCGGGGTTCCGCCCTTCTCGCGCACGCCCGCGACCAGTGTCTCCAGATTGGCCCGGTACGTCGCCGCGTCGGTCGTCTTGTCGTTGTGGGCGAGCTGGATCAGGACGAGGTCGCCGCGCCGGATCAGCGGCTGGACGGTGGCCCAGAGCCGGGGGTTCTGCAGGTAGCTGACCGTGCTCTCGCCGGAGTCGGCGTAGTTGGCGACGGACACGCCCTTGCGGAGGAACTGCGGCAGCTGCTGGCCCCAGCCGGCGTACGGGTCGCCGGGCTGGTCGCAGGAGGTGGAGTCGCCGACGAGGAAGATCTGGCGGGCGTCGCGGCGGGCCGGGGTGACGCGGATGTCCGCCAGTGCGGGAGCCGAGCCGCCGATCGCCAGGTCGAGACCCGCGGTGCCGTCGGGTCCGGTCGGCTCGCCCTGGGGGGTGCGGACGTTCACGGTGAAGCTGCGGGCGACGCGCTGACCGGCGGCGGTAAACGTTTCCGGAAGCAGGGCACGCCGGGTTTCGCCGGTGATGCCGGTGCTCGACTCGGTGGGGCCGCCGAGGAGCACCCGTACGTCGTACGTGCCGGGCGGGACGTCGAAGTGGCAGGCGGTGGCCGTGCAGCCGACCGGGTCCGGCGGCCGTTCGTGCGCGTGGGCGGGCACGGCGGACAGCGCGGTTGCCAGCGTGACCGCGGCCAGCGCGGTCAGGGTGAAACGTCTCATGCGCGGCTCCCACAGACGACGACGGCGGCCGACTCGACAAGGCCCGGCGGCTGGACCGTATCGCGCATTGGCAAGCGCTTTCTAGACTTCGGCGCGATTTCACACAACTACCAACACCCGGGACGTGAAAGCCCTTTCGCGAACGTGATTCAACTGTCACTCTGCCTCACATCCGCACCCCCACATCTCCGAAGGAGGCACCCCCATGTCCGGATCCGGGAACAGGCCCGTCCGACGCCGTACCTTCGTGCTCGGTACGGCGGCCGCCGCAGGGTCGGCGGCCCTGGCCGGGCCGCTCGCCCAGACCGCGTCCGCCGCGGCCTTCGGCTGGTCCGACGACGGTTCGAACTACGTCGTCGACACCGGCGCGAACCTCGTCTTCAAGGTCAGCAAGTCCAACGGCGACCTGACCTCGCTGGTCTACCGCGGCACGGAGTACCAGGGCTACGGCGGCATGAACTCGCACGTCGAGTCCGGCCTCGGCTCGTCCACCGTGACGATCAGCCAGTCGGGGTCGACGATCCTGATCTCCGTCACCCACGGCACGCTCCGGCACTACTACGCGGCCCGCAGCGGCGAGAACAACGTCTACCTGTGGACCAACAAGGCCGACACGTCTGTCTCCGCGACCCGCTACATCGTGCGCGTGAACGCGGGCAAGTTCGCCAACGACGAGCCCGACTCCGGCACGTACACGACCTCCACGATCGAGGCCTCGGACGTGTACGCGAAGTCCGACGGACAGACCCGCTCGAAGCACTACTCGAAGCTCCGGGTGATCGACTACGACTACATCGGCTGGAGCAGCGGCGGCGTCGGCCTGTGGATCGTGCGCAGCAATCACGAGAAGGCGTCCGGCGGCCCGTTCTACCGCTCCCTGCTGCGGCACCAGGGGCCGGGCGGCGGCGGCCTGTACGAGATCCTGTACTACGGCCAGAACCAGACGGAGGCTCAGCGCTTCGGCCTCCAGGGCCCGTACGTCATCGCTTTCACGGACGGCGGCGCCCCGTCCTCGGCGCTGTTCCCGGGCACGCTCACCACCTCCTGGGCGGACTCGCTCGGCATCGCGGGGTACGTCGGCGCGAGCGGCCGCGGCCGGGTGGCGGGGGTCGGGATCTCCGGGCGGAACACGTCGTACGCGTATACCGTCGGGCTCGCCAACTCGGCTGCGCAGTACTGGGGTTCGGCCCGCTCCTCGGACGGCTACTTCTCCATCGGGGGCGTCCTTCCGGGGACGTACACGCTGACCGTCTTCAAGGGTGAGCTGGCCGTTCACACGGGGTCGGTAACCGTTTCCGCGGGCGGTACGACGACCCTCAACACCATCACGATCCCGTCCTCCAACGACCCGAGCAACGCGAGCGCGATCTGGCGCATCAACGACTGGAACGGCACCCCCAGCGGCTTCAAGAACGCCGACCTCATGACCTACGCCCATCCCTCTGACGTCCGCGCCGCGTCCTGGACCGGCAATGTCGTCATCGGCAGCGGCAGCGAGACCTCGGCCTTCCCCTGCTACCTGTGGCAGGACGTCAACGACGGCATCATCGTCTACTTCCGGCTGACCGCCGCCCAGGCCGCCGCCGCGCACACCCTGCGCATCGGCGTGACGACGGCCTACGCCAACGGCCGCCCGCAGGTCGTCGTCAACGGCACCTGGACCTCGGCGGTCCCCTCGCCGCCCACCCAGCCGGGCACCCGGTCCCTGACCAACGGCTCGTACCGGGGGAACAATCACACCTTCACCTACAGCGTGCCGGCGTCCGCCTGGCTGACGGACACCAGCGCGTACAACACGCTGCAGATCTACGTGGCGAGCGGCTCGGGGACCACCGGCTTTCTCAGTGCGGGGACGTCGATCGACGCGATCGATCTGCTGCCCTGATCCCGTACGACATCGCGGTATGTCACATGTCACATGTCACATTCCACATGTCACATGTGACATACCACAGGCTCATGTCCCGCGCGTCCACTGCTGGTTGGTCGCTCCGTTGCAGGTGTACGTGATGACCGCGGCGGAGTTGGCGGTGGACGCGCCGTTCACGTCCAGGCACTCGCCGGTGGCGCGGGCCCTGATGTTCACGTACGAGCCGGACGTCACCACCGACCACTGCTGGCTGGTCGAGCTGCCGCAGTTCTCCTGGGTGACGCTGGAGGCGTTCTCCTGGAGGCACAGGGAGCTGCCGCGGCCGACCAGCTGGTAGTAACCGGTGCCGAGGTCCTTGAACCACCACTTCTGGTTGGTGCCGCTGTTGCAGGTGTACTGGCTGATCGCGACGCCCTGCCACAGCGACTGGTTGGGTACGTCCGCGCACTTGCCGCTGTTGCGGGCGATCAGCGTGTTGTACGTCGCACTCGTTCCGCTGATCGTCCCGGCGGCCGCGTCGACGGTGATCTCCGGGTACCAGGACATGGACATCGTGGTGGAGGTCGGGAAGGTCAACGGCAGCCACACGTACCGGGAGTCGTTGACGGTCCCGCCGAAGGAGTTGCCCCAGCGGTCGCCCATGTAGAGGTACGAGGTGCCCGAAGTGCCCTGCACGGGAAGGACGTAGGCGGTCTGGGAGTTGTACGTCGTGGAGTCGCCGACGTTCGCCATCGAGGTCCACGGTCCGGCGAGCGAGGTGGCGGTGGCGTACTGCTGCTGGTTGGCGCTCCAGCCGGTGGCACCCGAGGTCAGCATGAAGTAGACGCCGTTCCGCTTGAAGAGCGCCGGAGCCTCGCGGTGGCCGCCCGGCCACGGGTTGGCGACCAGGCCGGCGATGCCGGTGTAGTCGGCGGTCAGCCGGTAGATGTGCAGGTCGTAGTTCTCGTTGGCCGCCGAGACCATGTAGCCGGTGCCGTCCGTGTCGACGAACGTCGTGATGTCCCGGGACATGTGCTGGCCGAGCGGCCGGAAGCTGCCCTGGTAGGTGTAGTTGCCGTCGACGGTGTCGGAGACGGCGACGGCCGCGCGGGCCTCGCTGTAGTCGGTGCCGTTCTCCTTGTGCATCCACATCACGAACTCGCCGGTGGACGCGTTGTACATGACCTTGGGCCGCTCGATGTAGGCGGTGCCCAGTTCGGAGGCGGACGACTGGGTCAGGACGTGGTTCCTGAACTCCCAGTTCCTCAGGTCGGTGGAGCGGTAGGCGTCCACGTACCGGAAGGTGTTGTCGGCGTTGCGGTTCTCGCCGAACCAGTAGTAGTAGCTGCCGACCTTGATGACCCCGCCGCCGTGCGCGTGCAGGGCGTTGCCCGAAGTGTCCGTGAACTGGACGCCGTTGGGGAGCGTCAGGGGGGCGGCCTGGGCCGGTCCCGCGGTGACCAGGGCTCCCGCCAGCGCCAGGCAGAGGGCGAGCAGGACCGCGTACGCACGTCTCATGACGATAGCTCCGTCTCCGTGGCCGTGTCCGCCACCGGGATGCCGAAGTCGGGGGTGCCGTCCGGGTTCCAGCCCAGTTTCTGGACGCGGGTGTGCCGGTTGGGGTCGTTCAGCGGGTCGCCGACGATCTCCTTGTACTGGCGGGCGTGGTAGACGAGGACATCGGTGCGGCCGTCCTCGGCGACCGTGAAGCTGTTGTGCCCGGGGCCGTACTGCCCGGTGGTGTCGTTGCTGGTGAAGACGGGCGTAGGCGACTTGGACCAGTTCGCGGGGTTCATCAGGTCGGCGTCCGCGTCGACGGTGAGCAGGCCCATGCAGTAGTTCGCGTCGGTGGCGCTGGCCGAGTACGACATGAACAGCCGGCCGTGGCGGGCGATGACCGACGGTCCCTCGTTGACCCGGAAGCCGATGCGCTCCCAGTCGTACTCGGGTGTGGAGAGCCGGATCTGAGGTCCCGTCAGGGTCCACGGGCCGGCCATCCTGGACAGGAAGATGCCGGTGTTGTTGTCCATGCCGGGCTCGTGCTGGGCCCAGGCGAGGTAGCGGGTGCCCCGGTGGGTGAAGGTGGTGGCGTCGAGGGAGAACGTTTCCCAGGCCGTTTTCAGCTGGCCGCGCTCCACCCAGGTCCCCTTGAAGGGATCACGGTGCGCGTTCTCCAGGACCCAGATGCGGATCGCCCATATGTCCTCGGCGGGCGCGGCGGCGAAGTAGATGTACCACTTCCCGCCGATGCGGTGGATCTCCGGCGCCCAGATGTGCGCGCCCATGTCGCCGGTGGCGTGCTTGGTCCAGATGACCGATTCGGCGGCGGTGCCGAGCCCGTTCAGGGTGCGGGAGCGGCGCAGGATGATCCGGTCGTACTCGGGGGCGGTCGCCGTGTAGTAGTAGTGGCCGTCGCTGTGGCGGTGGATGTGCGGGTCGGCGCGGTTGCGGACGAGCGGGTTCACGAAGGGTGCGGTCTTCCGGCCGGGTGCGTCGGTGGCGGCGTGGGCCGCCGTGGGGGCTGCGGTTGCCAGGGCGCCCGCGGCCAGGGCGCCCTTCAGCATCCGTCTGCGGTCGAGGCCATGGGGTTCGTAGCGGCTCATACAGGCTGCCTCTCGGGGGGCGAGAAGTGTGATGTTCGATATCACGAACGTCATTTGCGATTACGAACGCCGAAAAGGTATGGGGGTGTCACCAGGAGGTCAACGGGACCGACGCGCCGATTTTCGTCCGGCGAAGTTTCTGTTATCCACCGCCGCCCCGCTCCGTCCCCTGGGACGTGAGCAGCCTCCCCCACAGAACAGCAGCGGCCGCGGGCGCCTTCGCGGCGGTCGCTCTCCTGGTCACCGCTCCCCCTGCCGGCACCGCGGGCATCCGGGACCTCACCGCCGATGTGCTCGCCGACCGCGACGTGCCCCTCACCGGCGACCCGGTCGTCACCGTGCCCTCCCGGGGCGTCGACGGCATCGACGCCACCCTGACGACCGCGGCAACGACCCCGGCGACCACCGCAAGCCCCTCCCCGACCCTCGCCACCCGCACGGCAGCCGACGCGACGCCCACGGACACGCGCACGGCGAGCGCGACGAGCGACGCGTTCGGCTGGTGGCCCTATGTGCTGGGACTCGGCCTGCTGGGCGGACTGATGGTGCCGCCGACACGAGGGACACAGGGGCACGGGGGACGACGCGGGGGCGGGCGGCATGCGGGGTAGGGGGGCACATGGCGCTGGCGGCCCACGGCACCACGCCCGCACCACCACCGCGCGCTCACCACTCCGCTGACAGCGCGACGGACCCGAGCGGGCGGCGCAGGCGTCAGTGTCCGCTCGGTGCCTGCGGAAAGCCCAGTCGCGGGGCCAGATCGCGCGCCTCGGCCGCCCAGCCGGCGAGGAAGGCGAGCGTCAACCCGCGTTCACGGTAACGGAGTTCGGCGGAGACGGTACGGGCGCCGCCGTAGTCGAGCTGCTCCTCACCGGCGCGGGCGAGCATGAGGGCGGTGATCCAGTCGTACTTCACCGCGGACGCGCACACGCCCAGCCGTACCAGCCGCTCGTCCCCCTGCCAGCCGCTCTCCCGCAGACCGTGCAGATAGGCCTCGTACGCCCGTGCCGCGTATCCGGGCAGCCGGGCGGCGGGGATGAACAGATCGAAAACGGTGTCGGGAAGGTAGTTGCCGAGGTCCTCGCCGAGCGCGCCGTCCCCGGCGAAAGCCCAGTCGAACAGGACGCTGTCCGGGCCGTGGGAGCGGACGTTGGCGGGCCACTGGTCGAGATGGCTGAAGGCGCGCGGCAGGGACTCCATGACGTCCAGGAACCACGCGCGGTCCTGGTGGAGGCGGACCATGTCATGGCGCAGGCCGGCGGGGAAGTGGTCTCGGACCAGAGGCTGTTGCCAAGCCTCGCCGTCGTCGAGCAGTTCCTGGCCGAGCGTGTTGCTGCTCACGTACTGCCGCAGGAAACCGCGGGTCAGCCACGGCATGTCGTCCGGGTGCACGGCTCCCTGGGCGGCGCCCAGGCGGCGGGCGTGCTCGACATGCCGGGCGAGAGGCCAGGCGGTGCCCGGTTCGCCGGGCACGTCTTCCAGCCACAGCGCCACATCGCCGTCCGCACGTTCGACGCAGGCCAGCAGCCGGGGCGCGCGGATGCCGTACTGCTGCCAGAGTTGCGCGAGCCCGGACTCGTAGAGATGGGCCTCGCGGCGCCAGTGGTTCCAGTGCCGGGGTTCGTCCGAGGCGGCCCACCGTCCGGTGGCCGCCTTGTTGCGGGTGAGCAGCTTCAGAACGGCCGAGCGGTCCCCGGCGGTGACCCGCCAGACGCCCGCCGTGACACCGTTCTTGGGGTTGTGGACGAGAGGTTCGAAAACGGCTTCTTCGGTTCCGAGGACCTCGCGCGCCTCGGCGTCTCCATCCAGGACAGGCATGCGGCAAGGCTAGCTATGGCCTGTTCTGAGTTGCCCCGTCGTCCGCGCGGAACGCGGGCGCAGCGGCGGAGTGGGGGGGGAGCGAGCGGCGCCGTGCGGCATGGGGGTCCCCCGCTCAAGCGAAGGGGGCGCAGTTCAGGGGGTGCGTAGCTAAGCGGTCATGGCTAGGTCAAGTGCTGATCCCTCTCGGCGCCCGAGCCCCCGACCGCGGGCCCGCGCCGCGGTCCGCCGCCGGGTGTGGAAGCTGCTCCAGCAGCGCGAGGACGGCTTCCCCTGGATCACCGTGAACGGCAGGCCGCTTGAAGGCTGGACCGTGCTGGACTCCGACGCCGCCCCGGTGGCCGGCGCATCCGAGAAAGAGGGCGCCGCCGGCACCTGCAAGAAGGGCGTCTTCGGCCTGTGCCCGTGCTGGTGTACTGCGACACCCGCGGCGAGATGCTCGCCCAGAAACTGCGGCCCGGCGACGCCGGCTGCAACGACACCGACGACAACATCGGCACCTTCGTGCAGGCCGTTGAGCAACTGCCCGGCCCCCACCGCAAGAAGATCCTGTTCCGGACCGACGGGGCCGGGTTCTCCCACGGCCTGCTCGCCTGGATCGCCTCCGCCGGTGGATGACTCCACCCCTGCTACACCTGGGAGTACTCCACCAGTTGGACCTTCACCCAGCGAGATGGACGCCGTGCTCGGCGTCGACGCGCTGGAGCAGCGCACCAGCCGCACGCTGTGGGAGGCCGCGCTCCAGGCCGACGGCACGGTGCGCGAGAAGGCGTTCGGGGTGGAGGTCACCGGCCTGCTCGGCGACTTGCCCTCCTGGCCGAAGGGCCTTGACGTCCTCGTGGTCCTGTTCTGTCCCTCTTCCTGCCCTGCGGGTCAAGCCTTGCGGGTCAGCGCCACGCTCCCGACAGGTCCCGGGCGACTACCGCGGTCAGGACCCGTACGCCGTGTGTCGAACCCGGGTCGAGGTCGGTGAGTTCGCTTACGCGGCGCAGGCGGTAGTCGAGGGTACGGGGGTGGATGTCGAGGGCCGCCGCGGCGGGGCCGCGGTTCATGTCGTGGCGGTAGTAGGCGTCGAGGGTGACGAAGAGGTCCGGGCCCGTCTCCAGGAGCCGGGCCGTGGAGCGGAGCCAGCTGTCGACGAACGGCACCTCCACCACGCCCAGTTCGACGAACACGTCGGCCAGGGTGTGCGGTCTCAGCCGGGCCGACGTCCGCAGCGGGGCCGCCCTGCTGATCCGCCGGGCCCGTTCGAGCGCCGAGGCCAGGCCGGTCACCGGCGCGGTGGCGGCACCGGCGGCACAGCGGCGGCCGAGGGCGTCGGCGAAGGGCGGTCCGGGACGAGAGTGGCTACGGCGGGTTCGGGGTCGGAATCCGGCAGTGCGGCAGTGCGGCAGGGGCGGAGTCCGGGATCAGGGCGATCAGTTCGCCGCTCTCCGCTCCCGTGCCTGGGGCGTCGGCGGGCTCCCGTTCCGTGTGCCACCTCATCGGTACCTGGTGGGTCTTCAGCAGGGCCTCGATGTCGTTCTCCGGGTCGCGGTCGCCCGGTGGGCGGCCCGGGACCCGGACCACCAACACCGTGTAGGCGTCGGCCAGTTCCATGTCGGCGCGCTGGGCCAGCTCCGCCGCTGCGCCGTTCTCCGACGGCAACGCCCTTGCCAGCATGGCGACTTGTTCGGCGTACGGCATACGGCGGCGCAGCACCGACTCGTAGCCGCCGCGGTAGGCGTGGATGCCGCGCTCGCCCTGCGGGGGCGATCCAGCGCATGAGGCACATGAGTTCGTCGAGGTCACCCCCGCGCAGGGTGTCCGTCGCCTCGTTGATCTCGCGCAGCATCAGCTCGGTGTGGATGCCCAGGACGAGTTGGCGCGAGTCCAGCGACATGCCCGCCTCGGCCCGCACCTCGCCCATCGACGCGATGAAAGCCAGGTCCTCGTCGGTCAGCATGCCGTTCACCCAGGGCGAGGGGGGTGCCGACAGACGAAAACCGGATGCCCGTTTATCACTCCGGGTGAAACCGTGAAGGGTGTGCGGGCACGGTGTTTGTCACAGTGCGCAAAGTTCGTTTATCGGGGCGCACTTGTGGCTCGATTCCCTTGTGAGCGGGCTGGGGCCTCGGCTTAATGAGACCCGTGCCCGCCGCCCGAGCAGGGACCGATTCGGAAAAGGGACCACTCCGAATTCGCGGGGCGCGGGCCACCCACTGACCTGTGTTCAAACGGGAGGCCAACAATGCTGAAAGCCATGAAATCCGGGACCCGGAAGAGAATCGCGACCGCCGCCGCCGTCGTGACCGCGGCCACCGCGCTCATCGTGACCTCGCCGGGCTCCGGCTCCGCCGCCGTCACCGCCACTCCCAGCCTGCAGGCGTTCGGGATCACCGGTGACGGCCTGACCATGGCCAGCTTCTCCACCGACGCCCCAGGGATCCTCAACTGGGTCCGGGATGTCACCGGACTCAGCGGCGACACCAGGCTGGTCGGTATCGACCACCGGGTGCAGAACGGTCTCATGTACGGCCTCGGTGAGAAGGGCGGCATCTACACGATCACCACCCCGCCGCCCGGTAGCAGCAACAACGTGGTCGTCACCAAGGTCTCCCAGCTCCAGGTCGCGCTCTACGGCACCACCTTCGACATCGACTTCAACCCGGCGGCCGACCGGCTGCGGGTGATCAGCAACAACGGCCAGAACCTGCGCCACAACCTGAACGACGGCACCACGGCCACCGACAGCAGCCTGAACATCCCGCCGGCGACCACGGCCGCCACCGGCGTGACCGGCGCCGCGTACACGAACAACGACCTGGTCGGCTCCACCGGCACCACGCTCACCAACGTGGACACTTTCAACGACCAGATCACCATCCAGTCGCCTCCGAACGCCGGCAACCTCGTCCCGACCGGCCTGCTCGGCTTCGACGCGAACCTCGACGCCGGCTACGACATCTTCAGCACCCTCACCAACGGCAAGACGACCGCCAACACCGCCTTCGCCACCATCACGCCGTACAACGGCAGGGCGTCCTTCTACAGCATCGACATCCTCACCGGCGCACCGACGCTCATCGGTACGTTCCCGAACTCAGTCCAGATCACGGACTTCACCATCACGATCAGCGGCAGCTGACCCCGCCGGGTCATCGCCTCACCTTCTCGCCGCGGCCCGCTACCTGGGCCGCGGCGAGTCCGTCTGCCTGCCCCGGCGCAGGGCGCGGGCGCACCAGCCTCATCTCGCCTGGCGGCTTCCGGGCTGAGAGGGCCGAAGAGGACGGGCGCGTCTGGGAAGGGCGTGATCGTAACCCGGCATCCCGCATCGTGAGCCACCCGTCCATCTACTGGACCCAGTCGGCTGTTCGTCGCGTGTTCGACTAGCGTCGGTGCATGACCAGCGACACCCCCGATGCCGTGTCCTTCGCGGACGCCACCCTCACCGAGGCCCTTGCCGCCGGAACCGTCGTTCTCGACGGCGGTATGTCCAACCAGCTGGAGTCCGCCGGGCACGACCTGAGTGACGGGCTGTGGTCGGCGCGGCTGCTCGCCGAGGAGCCCGAGGCGATCACCGAGGCCCACCTCGCCTACTTCGAGGCGGGCGCGAACGTGGCGATCACCTCCAGTTATCAGGCCACCTTCGAGGGCTTCGGCAAGCGGGGGATCGGACGGGCGCGGGCGGCCGAACTGCTCACGCTCAGTGTGGAGCTGGCCCGCGAGGCCGCTCGTCGCGCGCGGACGGGCCGGCCGCTGTGGGTGGCCGCGTCGGTGGGCCCGTACGGGGCGATGCTCGCGGACGGCTCCGAATACCGGGGCCGGTACGGGCTGAGCGTCGATGAGCTGGAGCGTTTCCACCGGCCACGGCTCGAAGTGCTGGCCGGCGCCCGGCCCGACGTACTGGCGCTGGAAACGGTTCCCGACGCCGACGAGGCCGCCGCGCTGCTGCGGGCGGTGCGTGGACTCGGCGTCCCGGCCTGGCTGTCGTACACGGTCGACGGGGATCGTACGCGTGCCGGGCAGCCGTTGGCGGAGGCGTTCGGGCCGGCCGCCGAGGCGGACGAGGTGATCGCGGTCGGGGTGAACTGCTGCGCGCCCGAGGACGTCGACGCCGCGATCCGGATCGCGGCCCGGGTCACCGGAAAACCGGTCGTCGTGTATCCCAACAGCGGTGAGGCCTGGGACGCCGGGGCCCGCGCCTGGACCGGCCGGTCCAGCTTCGCGCCCGAGCAGGTGCGGGGCTGGCAGGAGGCGGGGGCGCGGCTGATCGGCGGGTGCTGCCGGGTGGGTCCGGAGGCGATCACGTCGATCGCGCGGACGCTGGCGCCCGCGTAAACGCTCCGCTGGAAGTGCGGCGCTGTGCCGTCGGCCGTCTGCGGCGCCGTCATGGCTGGTCGCGCGGTCCCCCGCGCCCCTACAGGGCGCCTCCGAACCGCAGCCGGCTTCGCCCGGCCCGCGTGCGCAGCGTGAGATCCCGGCGTTCCGCCCCTCGTTCCTGCCGCTTCCCACTGCTAGCCTCCGGATTGGGAACCGGTTTCCACCGTGTTGCCGCAGCTGACGAAGGGGGCGGGGCGGAGCATGACGAGGAAGAGCGCGGACGCGAGTCGCAGCACCATCCGGGACGTGGCGGCGCGCGCGGGTGTGTCCGCGTCGACGGTGTCGCGGGTGCTGGGCGGGGTGTATCCGGTGAGTTCGGCGACCCGCACTCGGGTGATGCGGGCGGTGCGCGAGCTGGACTATGTCGCCGACGCGCGCGCCAAGGCGGTGGCGGGTGTCGCCACGCCCACGCTGGCGTTCGTGCTGGAGGACATCACCGGACCGTCGTTCGCGCACATGGCGCACGGCGTGGAGCGGGAGGCGACCCGGCTCGGGCATCTGTGCGTGGTGTGCAGCACGGACGGCGACGTCCGGCACGAGCTGGAGTTCGTCGAGATGATGCGCGCCCAGCGGGCCGCCGCCGTGATCCTGGTGGGCGGCTCCGCCGACACCCCCGAGTACCGCGAGCGCACCCGCCGGATGGCCGACCAGCTGGCGTCGGCGGGCTCCCGGCTGGTGCTGTGCGGCCGCCCGCCGCTGGGGCCCGGGGCGCCGGTGACGGTCATCGAGTACGACAACGAGGGCGGCGCCTACGCCCTGGTCGCCCATGTCCTCTCCCGGGGCCACCGCCGGGTGCTGTTCCTCGGCGGCAAGCCCGACCACACCACCGCGCAGGGCCGTGAACGCGGTTACCTCGCCGCGCACCGCGCCCGCGGTCTGGAGCCGGACCCGGCGCTGCTCCTCCACGGCGACTTCACCCGCGACTCCGGTCACCGTCTGCTGCGCGAGGCACTGAAACGGGGACTGGAGTTCACGGCCGTGGTGGCCGCCACCGACATGGTCGCCGCGGGCGCGCTCACCGCCCTGCACGAGGCGGGCCTGGACGTTCCCGGCGATGTTTCGCTGGCCGGTTACGACGACATTCCCTTCGCCCGTGACCTCCACCCGGCCCTGACCACGGTCCACGTCCCCTACGAGGAACTGGGCCGTCTCGCCGTCCGCACGGCACTGGGCCGCACCCCCGAAACCCCGGACGAGCACCTGCTGTTGGGCACGCACGTGGTGGTGCGGGACTCCGTCGCGGCGAGGTGACCGGCCCCGGTATCGTCCCCCGGCCTCAGGGCCGCCCGCCCGGTGTCAGGAACGCCCGCCCGATCTCAGGATCCTCCACCTGACCTCAGCAACACCCGCCCGACCCCAAGACCCTCCACCCCACCCCAGCAACACCCACCCGACCCCAAGACCCTCCACCCCACCCCAGCAACACCCACCCGACCCCAAGACCCTCCGACCAGCCGCAGGATGCTCCGGCCCGCCTCAGGACCCTCCGACCAGCCGCAGGAGGCCCGCCCGGCGTCAGGAACGCCGTACCGACCCCGGCAGCCGCAACCGTCGTACGACCGACCGGATTTCCGCGCCGCGCGCGAGCGCACCGTCCGCGGGAGCCGAGTCCGGAACCGCTTCCCGCGCCCGTGCGTCGGCCGCCCACAGGGCGAGTTCCGCGTCGCGCGGGCCGAAGGCGATCTCCGGCTCGCCGTCGCCGAACAGGCGGACCGGATGGGTGCCGTCCCAGTGCCGCCAGCCGGGGTCGCCATCGGTCGCGAACCGCACCCACGCCGAGTGCATCGCGTCCGCCAGCTCCTGCGGTCCACCCTCGCCGGCCAGTTTCCGCGCCTCGGGGAGGTCGCCGGTGCCGAAGACGAAGCCGAGTTCCAGGGCGTGGCAGGAGCCGAGGCCGGGGAGGCCGGAGGGCCAGGTGAACTCGTAGACGTACGACGACTGCGGGCGGGCGTCGGCCAGGCGGTGCAGCGGCAGGCGCAGCAGGTGGTCGGTGACCATCTGGCCGACGATCTCGGCGGTGCCCGCGTCGGGGTGGAGGGCGCGGTAGCCGCGCGGCACCTCGTGACCGCAGCGGCAGCGGGCCATGGCCCCGGCCAGGGCGACCGGGCCGAGCCGGTCGACGCGCTCCAGGAGCCCGCCGGGCACCAGCCACAGCCGGTACTCGTCGCGGGTCCAGCCCATCATCAGCTCGACGTCCCGCGCCGCGTCGCCCTCGGTCAGGGCCGCCAAGGGGTCGCGCGGGACGACATCGCCGTCGACCACGATCCCGAAGGCGGGCCCGCCGAGCACCGGGCTGCTGAGCCTGCCCACGTCGGCCTGGGTGCGCAGGAGGAGTTCCCGGTCGACGTCGGCGAAGGCCGCGGCGGTGGCGGGGATCTTCAGCCGGGTGGCCATACGGCGCACCATCCGCCGTACCTTGTCCCGCTCGGCGGCCTCCGGCGGCCCGCTCTGCAGCACAGCCCGCCGGATGAGGCCCTGCGCCTGCGGGGCGGCGAGCAGCGCTCCGATGCTGATCGCCCCGGCCGACTGGCCGAACAGGGTCACCCGGTCGGGGTCGCCGCCGAAGGCCGCGATCGAGGCGTGCACCCACTGCAGTGCGGCGAGCTGGTCGCGCAGACCGGGGTTGGCCGGGGTGTCCGGAAACAGTCCGTAACCCTCTACTCCCAGTCGGTAGTTGACCGAGACGAACACGATGCCGTCGCGGGCGAAGTGGCTCCCTTCGTACACGGGCACGCACGAGGAGCCGCGGGTCAGGGCGCCGCCGTGCAGCCACACCATGACCGGGAGCCGGGCGCCGGGGCCCGGCTCGGGGGTCCAGACATTCAGGTTGAGGCAGTCCTCGCCGGGGACGACCGGGTCGGACAGGTACTGCCCGAAGGCCTCGGAGTACGGCGGTTTCGGCGGGGTCGGCCCGAAGGCGCCCGCGTCCCGCACCCCGTCCCAGGGTTCCGGCCGCTCGGGCGGCCGGAACCTGCGGGTGCCGAACGGGGGCGCCGCGTACGGGATGCCCCGGAACACCGCGACGCCGTGCTCGTACCGGCCGCGCACGGCCCCGTACGGCGTCCTGATCACCGGGTCTTCGGCCGGCTCCGTCACCTGTCCCGTCTGGTCCGCCGTCATGCGCCCACCTGCTCTCGCCGCACTTCGTGCACCCTGCACATGTCAGAGCACCACATCACGAACGACTATTCCGGTGCGCGAGACGGCCTGGCGGGCGATGGGGCATACGCCCCGGAAACAGCTACTTGGCGTACATCAGCGTGCCGAAGCCGAGCTGGTCGTAGCCGCCGCTGGCGGAGCCGTAGTCACCTCCTCCGCCCTCGGGCGCGATGGAGAAGCACATCTGCGAGATGTACCTGTCGTCGAGGTACAGGCGCCGGTTGTAGTGGTAGTGGAGCATCGCCCAGACCGGGCGGACCTCGCCGCGGGCGGTGGCGGAGATCGCCGTCTGGGACTGCTGGGCGCAGTTCTGCCCGGTGCCCCAGGTGTAGGTGGTGAAGGGGACGCTGCTGCCCAGGTTGTACTTGGCGACGTACTGGGCGGCCTTCATGAAGCGCCGGCTGTCGTAGGAGTACAGGTCGTCGCCCTGGTTCCAGGCCATCTCGCAGAGGGCGCCCATCTGGCCCATGCCCATCATGGTGTGGCCCTGGTCGCGTCCGGACTCCTGCCACTGGCCGAGGTCGTAGCCTTCGACGTTGCTGTACAGGAACGGCACGGCGCGCTGGATGGAACCGTTTCCTCCGCCGGTCTTGAAGTAGTTGACGGCCTGGTCGTACTTGGCGCCGTCGTCGCACAGGATCCCGATGGCCATGATCGAGGCCATGTTGCACAGGTCCCAGTTGGCCCAGTAGTTGGTGATGCAGGCGTCGTTGTGCTGGCGGAGGAACTGGTCGTTGAGCGGGTAGAAGACGTTGAGCATCATCGTCTTGAACCGGTTCAGGTCGAACCCGGCGTAGCCGCGCATGAGTTCGGCGACCTGCGCGAACTGCCAGCCGTAGAGCCCGGCTGCCAGGAACCGGTCGGCGTTGCCGGTGACCGAGGTGAGCCTGCCGGACCAGGCGTTGAGGATGCGCACGGCGCAGTCGCCGTGCGCGGCGGTGCCGCCGACGTGCCAGCGCAGCGCGTTCTGGTAGGCGGCGTGGATGTCGTTGTAGAGGATGCCGTAGTTCTGGCCGTCGCCGCCGCGGATGATGGTGGCCTGCGGGTTTGCCGCCCAGGTCGACTGGGAGTGGGAGTTGGCGGTCAGCCGGTTCCACCCGGACAGCCAGGGGTCGGTGCCCTCGGCCACCCGCACCCGGGCGCGGTTGATGTCACCGGCGTTGTGGAGCATGCCGGGGTGGGTGAAGGTCGCGGGGGCCGCGCCGGCCGTGCCGCCCGTCAGCACGGCCGTGGACCCGCCGACGGCGAGGGCGGCGGTGAGACCGCCGGCGGTCTTCAGCAGACCGCGGCGGCTCACCTCTGGTGTGTGGAGTTGCTCGTGGGGGGAAGTGCGGCTCATGGGTGCATCTCCATTCCTTGGAGGATCTAGAGGATCTACATGGGGGTGATGCTCACCTCGTCGAACTCGGTGGTGCAGCGGGCCAGCTGGTTGCGGGAGCAGACCACGAGGCCCACGTAGTAGGGGGCGTCACCGAACCCGGGGACCTCGCCGGTGGCGACGGTGGTCCAGGTGGCGCCGTCATCGGTGGACAGCGCCGCGGTGAAGGCGGTCCCGACGCGCTTCAGCCGCAGCAGGGAGGGAAGGGCGGCTGCCCCGTTCCCGGTGAACGCCGACCGGCCGGCGACGGCCGTGCGCAGCATGAGCTGCGCGGTGGTCCCGCCGGTGACGATCGCCCCGGCGGCCTGGTCGAACGGTGACAGCGACTTGGCCATCAGCAGGCCCACCCGGTCGGCATTCGCGCCCGTGCGGGAGACGAGCCGGGCGGTGATCTCGCAGTCACCGGTGACGGGCTGTCGTACGAACTGACCGGTCATGCCCTGGTTGTTGGCGGTGAGTTCGTACCCGGCACCGCGCACCGTGAAGGTCCCGTCCCTGTGGGCGGTGCTGCCGGGCGTCCGGACCGCGACCACCCCGAACGCGCCGTAGTCGCGGTCGTCGAGGATCACGTCTCCGAGGTCGCCGTACGTCCAGGGCGCGGGCGGCGGGGTGCCGACCGTGAGGGTGAGGGTGCCGGTGGCCTCACCGGCGGCGTTGCCGGCGGTGGTGGTGACGGTGAACTCGCCGGCCTGGGTGGGTGTTCCGGAGATGAGTCCGGTGCGCCTGTCGACGCGCAAGCCGTCCGGCAGACCGTCCGCGGTGAACCGTATGGGCTCGTGCGAGGCGCGCAGGAGGTGCTCGAAGGGCACGCCCTTGTTCGCGAACGCCGCGCCGGCGGAGGTCAGTCGGGGCACCGAGGGGGTCGGCATCGTCGCCGTGGCGGACTCCGACAGGGGCCCGCGTCCGGCGCAGTTGGTCTTGGCCACGGCGTAGTGGTAGGTCGTGCCGGGCGTGCCGGTGGCGTCCGCGTACCGGGTGCGGGTGCCGAAGCCGACCGGGCCGATGCCGGTGGCGATCGTGTCGTAGGGGCCGTCGGCCGCGGTGGAGCGCAGCACCTTGTAGCGGGCGGAGAGGTCCGGGTCGGTCCAGGCCAGCTCGACCGCGTCGGCTCCGGCGGTGGCCGTGAGGCCGGTCGCGGCGCGGTCCGGGCGCGGCACGGACCAGACCTCGCCGAAGGCCCTGGAGACCACGCTGACGTTGTCGAAGGCGCCGGTGCCGGTCTCGGCGTACTCCGCGTCGACACCGAGGCAGGAGGTGAGGACCAGACCCGCGTAGGCGATGCGGCCCAAGTCGACCTCGGACGTGCCGACTTCGGTCCAGTGGACGCCGTCCGGCGAGATCGCGCCGGTGCAGCTGCGGCCCCTGCGGGTCACCCGGACCCAGTAGGGCGCCCGCAGCCGGTATCCGTCGCCCGCCCCTTCGACGTACGGGGCCTCAAGCGGTGTCGCCGACTCGGGCAGCGTGCCGAGGTCGGAGATCGGGAACGCGGCGGCGCTGGTGATCGCCGTCTGCTGGGACGGCGGCACGGGGGTACTGCCGGTGCCGGAGACGGGCGCCCCGGCCTTCGGGCGGACGCTCCACACTCCGCTCCAAGTGTGCAGCGGCAGCCCCTGGATCAGCATGGCGGCGCTCGCCGCGTCCGCGTCGAGGGAGTCGCGCAGAGTGACGCCGATCTTGGAGTACTGCGAGCTGAGCGGGAAGACGACGCGTGCGGTGATCGCTCCGTCGCCGGGCAGCGGGAGGTGGGCGATGCGGTACGTGTCGGCGGTGCCGCTCGCCTCCAGCACGAACCGTTCCCCGTCGAAGGCCGCCCAGCCCGGGATCCGCACCTCACCGAGGTCCTGGGTGGACCAGGGCTCGGGAAGGCCGGCGGTGAGCGCGGTCGGCAGGGAATCGCCGCTGCTGCCCTGGGAGTTGGCGGCTGCGACGGTGTAGTAGTACGTCCGTCCCGGGCGTACGCCGGTGTCCTTGTAGGCCGGCGTGCCGATCCCGGAGGCGACCTCCTCGTAGGGGCCGTCGAGGCGGGTGGCCCGGCGGACCGTGTACGTCGTCGCCCACGCGGACGGCAGCCAGGTCACGGTGACGGAGCGGCCCTCGCCGCTCGCGGTGACCCCGGCGGGGGCCGACGGCGCGGTGGGCGAGGCGGCCGTCGTCCCGGCGTAGGTGAGCGTGCCCCAGCCCGGGTGGTCCTCCTGGTAGCCCTCGACCACACGCGTCCCGCCGGTGCCGCGGAAGACGGCCTTCTCGGTGTACGGGGCGGGCTTGCCGAGGCGTCCGGCGTAGTGCGCGTACGCCATCTCCCACAGCGGTCGCCACGCTCCGCGCTGCCGGTCCGACACGGCCGTCTTGATGTACTTGCCGGTGCGGTCGAGGTCGGGGGTGAACGGTACGGAGTCGTCGCCGAGGTTGTAGCGGGCGAAGTACTCGAAGTTGGCGAGGATCCGGTCGTCCGCGAAGCCGTACAGGTCCACGCCCTGCTGCCAGGCGATCTCGGCCGCGTCCGCGAGCAGGCCGACGGCGAGCTGCTCGTGGGCCTGGTCGCGGCCGGACTCCTGGCCCTGGCCCGCGGCGGTGACGATGCGGTGCAGGACCGAGCCGTTGCCGGTGCCGGCGGCGGCGAAGCGCAGGGCGTCCTCGAACATCACCCGGTTGTCGCAGAAGACGGCGATGGCGAGGATGGTGCGCAGCGCCGCGACGTCCCAGTTGCCGTTGGCGTAGAGGCAGTAGCCGGACAGGGCCGGGTACCAGACGTCGGTGAAGGAGCGCTCGCAGCGGCGTATCGACTCCTCGGGCCAGCCGTCGTAGCCGCTGTGCCGGAGGATCTCGGCGGCGTTGACGAGCTTGAACCCCTGGATTCCGGCGCCGAGTTGGCCGTCGGCGCCGGTGATGCCGGTGAGCGAGGCGGCCCAGGCGTCCAGGATGTCCCGGGCCTTGTCGGCGTGGCGGACGTCGCCGGTGACCGCCCACATGAGGGCGTTCTGGTAGGCGGCGGCCGCGTCGGTGACGGCCTGGCTGGTGTTGTCGGTGGGGCCGCGGCCCCAGGTGGTGATCTGTCCGGTGTTGCGGACGGCGTAGCCGTGCTGGGAACGGGAGTCGGCGGCCAGCGCGGCGAAGCCGGCGGCGATCGGGGCACGGCCGTCCGCCACCGCGGACTTCATCCGGTCCAGGTCGGCACGGGAGTGGAGGAGGCCGGGGTGCGCGAAGGAGAACGCCGCGTCGGCGGCCTGGGCCCATGCGGGCGTGGCGGCGAGGGCGGACAGCAGTCCGCTCCCGGCCAGGCCCGCGAGTCCCGCCGCTCCGAGGAACGTTCGTCTGCTGAGAGGGCTGAGGGCTTGCACGGTTTCTCCTGGGTTACGGGTGCTGCACGGTGAGCGTGACGGACTTGGTCGCCGTGCCCACGCTGTTCGTGGCGGAGACGGTGACCGGGTAGGCGCCGGGGACCTGCGGGGTGCCGGAGATCTGGCCCGTGGCCGTGTCGATGTCCAGGCCCTTCGGCAGCCCTTCGGCGCTGAACGAGGTCGGCAGTGCGCTCGCGGTGACGAGGTGGTTGAAGACCTGGCGTGCGGTGGCCGTGGCCTCACCGGCGCTGGTGATCTCGGGCGCGGTGGTGGAGGCCGCCGTGGCCGAGTCCAGGAAGCGGAGGTTCTTCACGTGCTCGTTGGCGTACATCGGGACCATGTCGGTGGTCAGGTACCAGCCCGGCTTGCGCATCTTGTCGTAGACGACCGTGCCGTTGATCGCCAGGTTCTGGAACGTGACGCTGTCGATCGGCCGGTCCGCGTTGTAGCCGGTCATGATCGCCATGTTGGCGTGGGTGCCGTCGTACGTGAGGTTGCGCACGTACACGTTCTGGATGCCCCGGCCGGGCGCGGCGTTGTACCGGTTGGCCATGACCCGCATGTTGATCAGCTGGCCCCAGGTGAAGTCCTCCACCCGGACGTCCTGGATGCGCACGTTCCGGATGAGGTTGCTGTCGCCGGGGTTGAGGGCGAAGCAGCCCTGGTAGAGGACCTGCGGCTCGCGGTGCTGGAGGATGTCGATGTTGCTGAAGACGATGTTCTCGATCGTCTCCGGCTTCTCCGGGTTGCCGTGCGTGCCCATGTTCACCGGGTGCGCGACGTCGGCCCACAGGGTCGAGTTGCGGACGGTGACGTTGCGGCAGTCGCCGTAGTAGTCCCAGCGGTGGGCGTAGATGGCGATGCAGTCGTCGCTGTTGCGCATCCAGACGCCCTCGATGAGGACGTCCTCGCTGCTGAACACGTCGATGCCGTCGCCCCACTGGCCGCTGCTGTAGGAGTGCAGGTTGCGGACGGTCACCTGCTTCGACTGGCCGATGGTGCACGAGTAACCCGTCTTGAGGTTCATCACGAGGATGCCGTCGATCTCGATGTTCTTCGAGAACGCGACCGTGGTGCCGCCGTCCGTCTCGGCGATGATGCCGCGGCCGGTCAGCCGGGCGTTCTCCACGTTCTTGAACGACACCTGGGCCTTCAGCACGGCGCCGCCGGCCAGGTAGACCGTCTTGCCGCTGGGTACCTGCAGCAGGTTGTTCGGGACGGTGTGGACGCCCGGACCGAAGTAGATGACGTCGGGGTCGTCCGCTTCGGGCCGTGTCATCTCGATCGGGTTGGCGTGCAGTTGCAGGTTGCCGTAGATGTCGCCGTCGATCTCGATGGAGAGGTTGCGCGGCTCGGTGAGGCTGAAGGTGAGGGTGTCGCCGCTGACCTCGGGGGTGATGCCGTACGACAGCGGGCGGATCCGTGCGGAGGGGATGGCGCCCTTGGACCAGGTGACCTGCACCTCGACGGTGCCGGTGAAGTCGAGGCCGGCGACCGAGGTCTGCCGGATGATGCCGCCGCCGGTCTTCTCGTTGATGGTCTTCGTGCCGACGCGCAGCACCGGTACCGGCTTCCACTGGCCGCCGGGCGTGCGGGCCTTGACGACGAAGGTGGTGTTAATCGGCATCGAGCCCGGGACGGGGTGGATCACCAGCCGGTCGGCGGCCTCCGGTCTGTCGTCCGCCGCCGCGGTGCCTGCCGCGGTTCCGACCAGGGAGTAGGCCGCCGCGGCGGCTCCCGCGGCCTGGATGACGGTGCGCCGGGACAGGCCGGTGCTCTGAGTGTCGTTCATCAAAAGCTTCCTTGAGTAAAGGGGGGGTGCGGAATAGAGGGGGGTGCGGAATAGAGGGGGGTGCGGAATAGAGGGGGGTGCGTTACTTGAGTCCCGAGGTGGACATCCCGGCGACGAAACCGCGCTGGGCGACGAGGAAGATCAGCAGGATCGGGATGACGTACATCACCGAGGCGGCGGCCTGGAGGTTGGCGATGGGTGTTCCGGCCGAGGAGATGTAGGTGGTCATGACGGCGACGGAGAGCGTGGTCTTGTCGGTGGACAGCAGCAGCTGGGGAGCGATGTAGTCGCCCCAGGTCCAGGTGAAGGCGATCACGAAGCTCGCGCTGAGCACCGGCCAGGACTGCGGCAGGAAGATCCGCCAGAAGATCTGAGCGTAGCCGCAGCCGTCGACGATCGCGGCCTCCTCCAGCTCGCGGGGCAGGCCGGCGAAGAACTGGCGGAAGAGGAAGACCAGATAGGGGGCGGACGACAGGCCCCACAGCACCCACGGCCAGTAGGTGTCGACCATGCCGAGCTTGGCGAAGATCAGGTAGGTCGGCAGCAGGGTGATCATCTGCGGCAGCATCATCGAACCGAGCAGTATGCCGAACAGCGTCTTCTTGCCGGGCGCGTCGAGGCGGGCGAAACCGAAGCCGACCCAGGCGGAGCTGAGGGTGACCAGGACGGCGTAGATGGAGGCGATGATCAGGGAGTTGCGGGCGTAGCCGAGGAAGTCGATGAGCTGGTAGGCGTCGGCGAAGTTGTGCCACTGGAAGGTGTCGGGCAGCCAGTGCACGGGAGCGGCGGCCAGTTCGTCCGGTGCCTTCAGGCCGGTGAGCACAAGCCACCCGAAGGGGCCGAGGAACAGGCCGGTGACGACGACGAGGACCGTGTAGAGGACAAGGCGGTTGACACGTATCCGCACGCGGAGCGGCGGCTTGGGGTTCAGACTGGTGGCCGTCACTTCTTCGCCTCCGGGTCGACGTTGTAGAACACCACGCCCGACGTGAACTTGAAGATGAGGCCGGTCGCGATGAGGATCAGTACGAAGAGCACCCACAGCAGTGCGGAGGCGTAGCCGTAGCGGCCGAGCGCGAAGTACTGCGAGAACACGTGGATCATGTACGTGTAGTTGGACTGCGGGACCGTGGTGAGCCCGGCCGGGGTGCTGAGCGGCGCCAGCAGCATCGGCATGATGGTCTGGACCGAGGCGATCATGCCGGTCACCGTCTGGAACAGCAGCACCGGCGACAGCAGCGGCACCGTGATGCTGCGGAAGGTCCGCCAGGCGCTCGCCCCGTCGATGCGGGCGGCCTCGTGGAGTTCACGGGGGACGTCCTGGAGCCCGGCCAGCGAGATGATCATGATGTTTCCGGCGGCCCAGAGCACCGTCATGACGAGGACGTAGCGGGCGTAGGGGTCGGCGAGCCAGCCGACGGCGTCGAAGCCGAAGAAGGTCAGCGCACCGTTGGCGGCACCGGAGTTCTGGTCGAAGACGTTCTTGAAGGCGATGCCCGCGCCCACCGGCGGCACCACGGCCGGCAGATAGAGCAGGGTGCGGAACACCCCGCGCGCCCTGATGGGCCGGTTCACCAGGACGGCGAGCCCGAGTCCGGCGATGATCGACAACGGCACCGAGATCACCGCGAACAGGCCCGCGCGGCCCAGGGCGTCCCAGGTCACCGAGTCGTTCATCAGCTCGCGGTAGTTGCCGAGTCCGACGTAGTGCCAGTTGGGCGAGATGCCGTCGAACGTCGTGAAGCTCAGCCACAGCGCGTACCCCATGGGCGCGATGGTCAGCAGCAGGAACCCGATGATCCACGGTGAGGTGAACACGTAGAACGCGCGGTGTCTGCGGGCGGTCATCGAGGCACCCGGCCGCCTGGCGGGGCGCGTCCGGCCGGCGTCCGCGGACGAGCGCGGCCGGTCCGCCACGGAGGAGATCTGATCGACGCTCATCCCACTTGCTCCTTACCGCGCTTGAGCTGGTCGTTGATGACCGTGTTCAGGTTCTTGGCAAGCGTGTCGACAGACATCTGTCCGTTCATCGCGGCCGGAGCGGCCCGGCTGAAGAGCGCGTCGATCGCGTCCGCCGTGGCGTAGGGGGTGAAGGCGACCACCGAGAAGTGCTTGAGTTCGTTCTCCTGCACCTGCAACGCCCGTCTCTGGTAGTCCTCCTGGGCGGGCATCAGCTCGCGCAGGGACTTCAGGGTCGGAATGCCCCAGCCGCCGGACGCCCGGGACTTGGCCGGTGCCTCGCCGAAGTACCACTCGAAGATCCGCCACGCGGCGTCCTTGTTCTTCGCCTTCCTCGGCATCCACAGGCCGGTGCCGCCCTGGCAGGCGCTGATGCGGGCGCCGCCCGCGAAGACCGGGGCGGGGGCGAGCCGGGCGACTTTCGCCAGCTTCGGGTCGGTGTTGATCATGCCGCCCAGCCAGTAGCCGGAGTTCGACATGGCCATCCGTCCGGCCTGGAAGGTCGGTCCGTCCCAGCCGTTGGGGTCGGGCTGGATGAGGCTGGGGCCGACCTTGAGCTTGCAGTAGTCGATGTACCAGGCCAGCGCCTTGCGGGCCTCGGGGGTGGTGAAGTCGACCTTGGAGAAGTCGTCGTTGAAGAGGCTGCCGCCGGCGGAGGCCGTCATGGTCGCCAGCAGCGTGGTCCGGGTCAGACCGCTGTAGCTGCCGCCGAAGACGAGCGTCTGGCCCTGCGACCGGCGTACGAGCCGCTTGGCGTTGTCGATCCACTCCTCGAAGGTGATCGGCTCGGTCTCCGCCGGGTACGGGACGTCCCTGTCGTCGAAGACCGTCGTGTTGTACCAGAACATGGAGTCCTGGGAGAAGTCCTTCGCCATGCCGTAGCGGGGGCCCTTGCCCTGTGACCGGCCGTCGTAACGCCACAGGTCGTTGACCGGGTCCAGGTCGTCGAGCCTCAGCACGTCACTCTTGGCGAAGTACGGGTCGAGGTCCTGCATCACGTCCCGGGCCGCGAAGTAGGCCCCGTCGGTGGCACCGACACCGCGCACCAGGTCGGGCGGGTTGCCCGCGGTGAGCATCGCGATCAGCTTGGTGATGTCGTAGTCCACCCGCTCGATCGTGATGCCGGTGTCCTTCTGGGCCTGCTGGACCAGTTCGGGCGTGATGTCGTCGGCCTTGACCATCATCGTCACGGTCTCGCCCGAGCCGCCGCCGACCCCGGTGGACACCTCAAGGGCGCAGCCGCTCAGCGCTGCCGCGCCGACCGTGGCACCTGCTGTGGACAGGGCGAGGAATCGGCGGCGGCTCAGGGAGGCACCGGCACGTGGGTGCATGAACGCACTACCTCTCACTTCGTTTTGTTCGATATTTCGAACGTGAGTCGAAAGCCGACCGTGAGGTTGGACAACCGGTTGTCGAGCAGTGGGGCAGAGCTTCTTCCTGTCCGGAAACCACGTCAAGACTCTTGGCGAACTTTCGAAAAGTCTGTGTAACCTCAGCGACATCGGCCACAGGTCGGGAACCGGTTGCCGCGAGGCATGGCACAGCCCAGCTCCGGCCGGTTCCACGTCGGCACCACCAAAGCCTGGGAGCCACAAGTAACCGATTTCAAGTCTGCTCCCCCACCAACCGATTGACCACTGCTTCCCCGCAGACCTACGGTAGAAGACGCTTTCTGAAACCGTTTTCCGTCAGCTGTTCCACTCAGCGCCTCAGGAGAGACATGCCCAGCCCACAGCCGCCGCGGGCCGTGTTCGCGATGGATCCGGTGCACCTGCCCCTGCTCTTCCCCCCGCCCCTCATGGCGCGGCTGCAGAAGGCCACCGACCTCGACACGGCACTTGTCGTACGGGACTTCACCGACCCCGCGGCAGCAGCCACCCTCGCCGCCACCGAAGTGCTGATCACCGGCTGGGGCTGTCCGCGCCTCGACGCCGACGCCCTCGCCGCGACCCCCCGGCTGCGCACCGTCCTGCATGCCGCGGGCTCGGTGCGCTCACTGGTCGGCGAGTCCCTCTGGGAACGCAAGATCACCGTTTCCAGCGCCGTCACCGGCAACGCGCTGCCCGTCGCCGAATACACCCTCGCGATGATCCTGCTGGCCGGCAAGGACACCTTCACCCACCGGGAACGGTTCCGCGCCACCCACGCCCAGCCGACCCACGCCGAGACCGCGCACACCGGCAACGTAGGCCGCCGGATCGGCGTCATCGGCGCCTCGCGCGTAGGCCGCCGCCTCCTGGAGCTGCTCCGCCCGTTCGACTTCACGGTGCTGCTGCACGACCCCTACGTCACGTCCGCCGAGGCCGAGGCCCTGGGCGCCCGCCTCCTGCCGCTGGACGACCTCCTCGGCGCCAGCGACATCGTCACCCTGCACGCCCCCGACATCCCCGAGACCTACCGCATGCTCGACGCCGGCCGCCTCGCCCTCATCAAGGACGGCGGCGTCCTCATCAACACCTCCCGCGGCGCCCTGATCGCCCCTGACGCCCTCACCGAAGAACTCGTCTCCGGCCGCCTGCACGCCATCCTCGACGTCACCGAACCCGAACCGCTGCCCGCCTCCTCGCCCCTGTACCGGTTGCCGAACGTGTTCCTCACGCCGCACATCGCCGGCTCGCTGGGCAACGAGCTGGAGCGGCTGGGCCGGATCGTCGTAGAGGAGTCGGAACGCCTGGCGGCGGGGCTACCGGTGATGCACGAGGTAAGACAGGCGGACCTGACCCGTGTCGCCTGAACCGCACCCGAATGAACCACACCCGAAACGCACCCGCGGTCGCGCACGGCGGCAAGGGGACGCGCCGGGTGTGTCCGCCGGCGGCGGTTGCCGCGTCAGCGCCCGCGACCTGCCCGGAGAACGCTCCGCGACGTTCCGGGGCCGGACACCGTCGGCAAGGCCCCGCCCCACCACGCCCCGCAGGCGCTACGCGAATCCCCGCCCATCCGCACGGGCCGCCGCAGGCATCGCCGTCACACACCCACCCACCTGCACGGACCGCCGCAGGCACCACGCACACCCCACACACCCCGCACCCACCTGCGCGGGTCCGTGCAGGCACCACGCACACCCCACCCGCACAGGCCCACGCCAGCGCTACGGCTACCCCGCACCCACCAACGCGGACCCGCGCAGGCACCACGCACACCCCACCCCCACCCGCACAGGCCCACGCCAGCGCTACGGCTACCCCCGCAGCGGCTACAGCCACCCCCACCCACCCGCACAGCCCGCCGCAGGCACCCGCACCGCACCCCACCCACCCGCACAGCCCGCCGCAGGCGCCCGCACCCGTTATCCACAGGCCAAGTGGCCCGGTGCAGGCATGGGATACGGTTTCGGAACCCGGCGTCGGGGTGGGCCGGCCGCGGGTGTGAGGAGAGCACGATGGTGAAGGAGCCGCAGGGGTGAGTCAGCGCAAAGCGGCCGGGGATGCCGGACGGGCCACCATCCGTGACGTCGCTTCACGGGCGGGCGTCTCCGTCGCGAGTGTCTCCCGGGTGCTGTCCGGCAACTACCCGGTCTCCGAGGACCTGCGCCGCCGGGTGATGAAGGTCGTCCGGGACCTGGACTACGTGACCAACGCCCACGCCCGTTCCCTCGCGGGCGGCGGCACCCCCACCGTGGCCATACTGATCAACAACATCACCGGCGCGGCGTTCGCCCACGTGGCCAAGGGAGTCGAGGGCGCCGCCACCCTGCGCGGCTGGCTCTCCCTGGTCGGCACCACCGGAGACGACCCCGAGCGAGAACTCGCCCTGGTCAACCTCATGCGCCAACAGGGCGTCGCGGCGGTGGTGTTGCTGGGCGGGGCCTACGACTACGACGAGTACCAGCTGCGCATGGCCCGCTTCGCCCGTTCCCTGGACGCGGCCGGCTCGCATCTGGTGCTGGTCGGCCGCCCCCCGCTGGAGGGCGACGTCCCGGCGACGACGGTCGACTACGACAACGAGGGCGGCGCCTACGCCATGGCCAGCCATCTGCTCTCGGCCGGACACCGACGGGTGCTCGTCCTGCCCGGACACGCGGAACTCACCACCGCCCAGGGCCGGCTGAAGGGCGCCCAACGCGCCTTCGAGGCGTACGGCGTGGAGCTTCATCCGGATCTGGTGCGGCACGGCCAGTACGACTACGAGCACGGGTACGCGGCCGTCGCGCGGGCACTGTATGAGACGCCCGGCTTCACCGCGGTGCTCGCCGGTACGGACGTGGTCGCCGCCGGTGCGATGCAGGCGCTGCGCGCGGCCGGGCTGCGCGTGCCCGAGGACGTCTCGATCGTCGGTTACGACGACATTCCGCTCTCCGCCCAGCTGACGCCGCAGCTCACCACCGTGCACGTGCCGTACGAGGAGATGGGCCGGGTCGCGCTGCGTGCGGTCGCCGACCGCCGCGAGGTGGGCCCGGACCGCCGCAGGGGCGCCGACGGCGACCACCTGGTGCTGGGCACCCATGTCGTCGTACGCAACTCGGTGAAACCCCCGTCTACGCTGCGCGGCTAGGGCTGCCACCGGCCCGTCCTCACCCCCACGGTCGTTCGTTTCGTAAACGCTTTCCCCGCAGTTTCTCGACTTGGCCCAACAAATCGCGCCGTACCTCTTGCTAGGACGGCATCAATCCGCCTACCGTCCACAGCAACCGGTTACTACAGCTTGCGCTTGGCCGGCCCGACCGGGCCGTGAGCCAACGCCCTTCGGCCGTCTTTCCTGGCCAGTACCGAGCCGCCGTCCTCTCGTTCTGAGACGCCTAATTCCGAAGGATCACGGTCAGATGAACTTCAGCAGCCCCCGGAGAAGAATCGCCCACGCCACCGTGGCCGGGCTCGCGCTCACAGGTCTGCTCTCCGCATGCGGGGGGTCGGACTCCGGGGACACCGGGGACTCGAATGCCTCGGGTCCGGTCACCCTCCCCTACTGGGGCTGGGCCAACGGCCAGGAGGCCGTCGTCAAGGCGTTCAACGCCAGTCACCAGGACGTCAAGCTCAAGTACACCAAGGTGACCGACCAGCTGGCCATGCAGACCCAGCTGACCAACGCGGTCAAGGCGGGCAACGCGCCCTGTCTGGTCCAGAACACCGCCGAGTATGTGACCAGCTGGGTGTCGGAGGGCGCGCTCGCCGACATCACGCAGTACGTCGAGGGTGAGAAGGACAAGTTCAACACCGGCTCCTGGGCGAGCGCGCAGGTGCAGGGCAAGGTGTACGGCGTTCCCACCAGCTCGTCCCCCAACTTCACGATCTACCGCACCGACATCTTCGAGAAGTACGGCATCGAGCCGCCCGCGACCTGGGACGACTTCATCGCAGCGGGGAAGGAGCTGAAGAAGCACGGCGTCAAGATCACCAACTTCGCCGGTGAGGACCCGAGCACCCTTGAGGTGCTGGCCATGCAGGCCGGGGCGCACTGGTACTCGGTCGACGGCGACTCCTGGAAGGTGAACTTCCAGGACGAGGGCACGCTCAAGGCCGCGGAGGTGATCCAGGAGATCATCGACAACGACCTCAACTCCAAGCTGTCCTTCGCCGACTACGCGGCCGTGCAGCGCAACTACGACGACGGCGGCACCGCGACCCGGCAGATCTCCACCTGGCAGATGGCGGGCATGGTGCAGAACTTCACCAAGTCCTTCGGGGAGTGGGCGCTCGCGCCGTGGCCGACGTACACGGGTGAGGCGGCGAAGACCCCGGCGGGCACCAACCTGACCGGCAGTGTGACGCTGGTGACCGAGCAGTGCGAGCACAAGGAGCAGGCCGCCGAGGCCGCGCTGTGGATGTCCACCGACCTGGGCGCCGTGAAGACGATGGCGAGCCCGGAGACGGGCAACGGCGTGATGCCGGCCCTGGCCGACAGCGACGCGTATGTCGGGGAAGCGGTTTCCCAGAAGCTCCTCGGCGACAACTACGAACCGGCCCAGCAGGTCGTGAAGGACAGCCTGAACACGGTCACCACCGACTGGACCTTCGGCCCCAACTGGACCGCGATGTTCACGGAGATGCAGAGCGGCTGGGCCAAGGTCGTCAGCAAGGAGCAGAAGGTCACCGATCTGCTGGCGCACATGCAGGAGTGGACGGTCGACGACCTGAAGTCCCGCGGTATCAGCGTCAAGGGCTGAGGCATTCCTGATGATTCGTTCCCTGCGCTGGAAGGGTGCCGCGTTCACGGTGCCCTTCCAGCTCGGCTTCGTGTTCCTGTACCTCCTCCCGATCGGGTACGCGGTCTACCAGTCGCTCTTCGTCGAGCAGCAGTCCGGCCTGGGGCTCGGCGGCTCGACGGAGGAGTTCGCGGGTCTGGACAACTACCGAGAGGGCCTGACCGACTCGGCGTTCATGGGCGCCGTGCTGCGTGTGGTGCTGTTCGCCTGTGTGCAGATCCCGGTGATGCTGCTGATCAGCCTGGTGCTGGCGCTGTTGCTGGACGCGGTCACCTCGCGGGCGGCGAGCCGGTTCCGGGTGGTGCTCCTGGTGCCGTACATGATCCCGGGTGTGGTCGCCGCCGTCGTGTGGGTCAACCTCTACAGCCCGGACGTCGGCCCGCTGACGCCCCTCGGTGACGCATTCGGTTTCGACTGGAACTTCTTCGCGCCGTCGATGGTCTGGCCGGCCATCGGCAATCTGCTCACCTGGCACGGCATCGGTTACAACATGGTGATCATCTACGCCGCGCTGCAAGGCGTGCCCCGCGAGCTGTTCGAGGCGGCGCGGCTCGACGGTGCCTCCGAGCGACGGATCGCGCTGAGCATCAAGATCCCGTATGTGCGGGGGGCACTGGTGCTGACCGGCATGCTGTCGATCATCCAGATGCTGCAGATCTTCAACGAGCCCGCGCTGTTCCGGAACGTGACACCGCAGACGGTCGACGGCAACTTCACCCCGATCATGATCATCTACAATCAGGCGTTCAACGCCGGCGACTACCACTACGCCGCGACCCTGTCGGTGCTGCTCGCACTCATCCTCGGCGTGGCCTCCTTCCTCTTCTACCGGCTCACTTCGAGGGAGGCGGACTGATGACGCTCACCGAAAACCGCGCCCAGCAGCCCCCGACAGACTCGCGCTCCGTCCGGCGTCTCACCCACCCGGATCCGGCGGCCCGCACGCGCGGCGGGCAGCGGTTCCTGCTGATCGGACTGGTCCTCGCAAGCGTGTACAGCCTGTTCCCGGTGTGGTGGCTGATCGTCGCCGCAACCAAGGACCGGACGGGGCTGTACCAGAGCAACGGCCTGTGGTTCTCCGGCTGGCATCTGTGGGACAACCTGCATCAGCTCTTCACCTACGAGGACGGGATCTTCCTGCGCTGGACGGCCAACTCGTTCCTGTACGCGGGCGTCGGTTCCCTCGGCGGCACGCTGATCGCCCTCGCAACCGGTTACGGACTGGCACGCTTCCAATTCCCCGGCCGTAACCTGGTGTTCGCCTGCGTGGTCGGCTCGTTCCTGATCCCGATCGCCCTGCTCACCCTCCCCCTCTATCTGCTGTTCTCGGAGATCGGGCTGGTCGACACGCCCTGGGCGATGCTGATCCCCTGTCTGATCAACCCGTTCAGCGTGTATCTGGCCAAGGTGTACACCGAGGCCACGGTCCCCTTCGAGCTCCTCGAAGCGGCCCGCATCGACGGCGCCGGCGAGCTGCGGATCTTCTTCAGCATCGTGCTGCGCATGATGACGACGGGCGGTGCCACCGTGTTCCTGCTCGCCTTCGTGAACACCTGGAACGCCTTCTTCCTCCCGCTCACGGTGCTGCGCGGCGAGGAGAACTGGACCCTCAACCTGGGCCTGTACAACTGGTCCGGAAAACGCCTGGAATCCGGTGTCGACCTGACCAGCCTGGTGCTGACCGGCGCGCTGCTGTCGATCGTCCCGATGGCGATCATGATGGTCGCGATGCGCCGTTACTGGCGGACCGGCGTCACCCTGGGGGCCCTGAAGTGACCCTGCTGCGCAATCCGGTCATCCGCGGTTTCGCTCCCGACCCATCGCTTGTGCGCGTCGGGGACTGGTATTACGTGGCCACCAGCTCCTTCGAGTGGTTCCCGACCATCCCCGTCCACCGCTCCCGGGATCTGGCGCACTGGCAGTACGCGGGCCATGTCCGGGGCGCCGTCCCCGGCGACTCGCTGGCCGGGGTGCCCGATTCCGGCGGCGTCTGGGCGCCGTCCCTGAGCTGGGACGGAGAGCGGTTCTGGATGACGTACTCGATCGTCCGGTCGGTCGGGACGCCGTACTTCGATCTGGACACATACGTCACCACGGCGACCGAGATCGACGGCAAGTGGTCGGCACCGCGCCGGGTGGTGAGCCACGGTTTCGACCCGGCGCTCTTCCACGACGAGGGGCGGCTGTGGCTGGTCAACCTGCAGAGTGATCACCGCCCCGGCGGCAGTCGCTTCGCGGGCATCGTCCTGACCGAGCTGGACCGGGACACGCTGGCGCCCGTCGGCGGTACGCATCTGCTGCTCCAGCACGAACGGCTGGTCGAGGGGCCGAAGTTGCTCAGGCACGACGGCTGGTACTACCTCGTGCTCGCCGAGGGCGGCACGGGGTTCGAGCACGGGGTGCTGGTGGCGCGCAGCCGCCGCGTGACCGGACCGTACGAGCTGGACGACCGGCCGCTGCTGACGTCACGGGACGATCCGTCACTGCCGCTGCAAAAGGCCGGACACGCCGAACTGGTGCAAACACCGGGCGGGGACTGGGTGTTGAGCCATCTCGCCGCCCGCCCGCTGCAGACGCCGGACGGGCCGCGCTGTCCCCTAGGCCGCGAGACGGCGATCCAGCCGGTGACATGGGACGCGGAGGGCTGGCCGAGGCTGCGGCACGGGGGGCATCATCCGGCGGTCGAGGTCGACGTACCGACTCAGCCGGATGATCTGGAGCCCGGTGCACCCGCTGTATCGACACAACCGGTGGATCTGGAACCCGGTGCACCCGCTGTATCGACACAACCGGTGGATCTGGAACCCGCTGTATCTACACAACCGGTTGCTTCGGAATCCGCGTTGGGCTGGCCCTGGAGTTCCCCTCGCGGATATCCCGACCCGTCCTGGGCCGACACCACCGCACGCCCCGGCTGGATCCGGCTGCGCGGGCGGCACGGTCCCGAGTCGCGCTGGGCGCACAGCCTCCTCGCACAGCGCATCACCGAGCACCGCGCGGAGGCCGAAGTCACGCTTGACGCAAGGCCGTTCAGTTTCACGCAGGGTGCCGGGCTGGTGCTCTGGTACAACACGGAGGCCTACGTCGCCCTCGACCTGACCTGGGCGGAACCGGAGGGCGAGGGGCAGCACGGCCAGCAGTGGCGGGGCGCGGGCCGGACGGTGCTTCGTCTGGTGGAGCGGGACGAGGAGGGCACCGCGCAGACAGCGGTTGCCGACGCGACGACGCCCGTCACCCTGGGCGTGACCGTCGAGGAAGCCGAGGCCCGGTTCTGGTACGTACGGGACGGTAACCGTATTCCCATCGGGTCGCCGCTGGACTTCGGCAAGCTCTCCGACGACCACGGTTCGCGGCTGCGTTTCACCGGAGTCATGGTCGGAATCCACGCGTGGGACCTCGTCGAAGCGGAGTTCACCGCCGACTTCACGGGTTTCCGGCTGGACTGCGCGGCCGACTGACCGGACCGCACGTCCGGCTGACGGGCAGGCCCGCCGGACGGCCGCCTGAAATGGCCGCCAAATTCCGTTCGAGGCTCGAAGTTTCGAAAGCCGAGCCCGCGGACCCCTCTGAACTCCGGCCTCTTCCCGAGGAACTGCAGCGAACCTACTGTAGGAAGCGCTTACTGTCTGCTCGAAACGTTCGAAGGCCCTCGGGCGGGCCGGAGAGGTGGTTCCCGATGGTCCGTACGGGGAGTGCGAGCGTGACGGCCGGGCCGACCCTGGCGGTCGTGGCCCGGGAGGCCGGGGTGTCGGTACCGACCGCCTCCAAGGTGGTCAACGGCCGCGAGGACGTCGCACCGGAGACCCGCCGTCGGGTCACCGAGGCGCTGCACCGGCTCGGTTATGTCCGCAGACCCCGCTTCGACGCGGGCAAGCCGCCGGGCCTGGTCGACCTGGTGGTGCATTCGCTGGAGAGTTCATGGTCGGGGGCCGTACTGCACGGGGCGGAGGAGGCCGCCCATGACTCGGGCCTGGAAGTGGTGGTGTCGGCCGGCCTCTCGCGGAGCCGGGGTGACCAGCCGGACCGCGGCTGGCTGGACAAGCTCACCGCGCGCGGTTCGTCCGGAGTGCTGTTCAACCTCGCGGAGCTGACGCCGTCCCAGTACTCCTGGCTCGACCAGCACCGCATCCCGTTCGTGATGATCGACCCGGTCCTGGAACCGCCGCCGGGCGTGGTGTCGGTGGGCGCGGCGAACTGGCACGGCGGCGTCACCGCGACCGAGCACCTGCTGTCGCTCGGCCATGAGCGCATCGGCGTCGTGGCCGGCCACCGGCGCACCATGGCCGGCGACGCCCGCCTCGCCGGCTACCGCTCGGCACTCGCGTCGGCCGGGCTGCGGCAGCGCCCCGAGTACGTCCGCCACGCCGGCTTCGACGAGACGGCCGCCCGCGTGCGCATGCTCGAACTCCTCGACCTGCCGGAGCCGCCGACGGCCGTATTCGTATGCTCGGACCGGATGGCTCTGGGGGTGTACGAGGCTCTGTCCGAGCGGGGTTTGAAGGTCCCCCACGACATGAGCGTCGTCGGCTTCGACGACCTGCCCGAGTCCCGGTGGGTCACCCCCGCCCTCACCACCGTCCGCCAGCCCGTCTCCGAGATGGCGGCCACCGCCCTGCGCCTCCTGGTCCGGATGATGGACGGCCACCGTCCGGAGAGCACCCGGACGGAACTGTCCACACGGCTGGTGGAGCGGTCGAGTACGGCGGGCCCCGCCGAACGGCGCAGTTGAACGGCTCCGAGGGACCCGCCCCCCTCAGCCGGTGTCCCCACCTCGCTGTCGGGCGCCCCGTTGTCAGGCGCCCCGTTGTCCAGGCGCCCCGATTGTCGGGCGCCCGTCTCCGACGGGGGGCGCCGCGGTCCACGGGTTCGCCGGCGTCCGGGGGCGGCAGCGGGCAGGAGGGGGTGTCGAGTTCGGCGTCGGACGGCTGGTGGGCGGCGAGAGCGGCCTCGCACAGGACGTCGCGCGGAACACGGGTGCCGAAGGCTCCGGGGCCGAACTGTCCGATTCCTTCAAGACCCACGGCCGCGGCGCTGCCTACGGTGACCGCATGACTCCACGTTTCGATGCCATCGGCCTGGTCGTCGCCGACCTGGCCGCCTCCGTGGCCTTCTACCGCCGCGTCGGCTTCGCCTTCCCCGAAGGGGCCGAGAACGAGCCGCACGCCGAGGCCCGACTGCCCGGCGGAGTGCGGCTGATGCTGGACACCGAGGAGATGGTCCGGTCCATCGTTCCCGGGTGGCAGCCGCCGGCCGGTGGCGGCCGGCATTCGCTGGCGCTGCTGTGCGATGGCCCGGGCGAGGTGGACGCGGTGTACGAGGACCTGGTCGGTGCCGGGTACCACGGGGGACAAAAACCGTGGGACGCCCCCTGGGGCCAGCGCTACGCGGTCGTCCACGACCCCGACGGCCACGGGGTCGACCTGTTCGCGCCGCTGGCGCCCGAGTGACTCCGCCGGCGGCGCGAACAGGTCGACAGATCCGTCAGCGTCCCCGTGTCGTCTTCCGGGCCGGGACGGCATGGCCGGACATACGGCGAGCGCGCGTGCAGCGCGAGCGTCCGCTGCCGCGCCCGGCCGCACCGTGGCGTAGACCCTCCCCCGGCCGCACTGTGGCGTAGGCCCAACCCCCGGGCCGGGCGGGGGCGGGCTCCCAGCCGCTCGGCGGGCCGCTGACGAGATCAGTGGTAGGCGTGAACGACGGCATGGCCCTTGCCACGGCCGATCATCCACTTGTTGAGCGGGGTGGTGATCACAAAGGCCACGGCGAAGCCGCCCAGCAGCGCACCCCAGAACAGCGCCTCGTCCAGGTGAGCGTCCATCGCACCGGGCGTGAGGGCGATGATCCCGTTGTCGACCAGCTCCATCACCGCGATGGAGACGGTGTCGGCGGCCAGCGCCACCTTGATCGCGGCCTTGAGGTCCAGTCCGGCCCGCAGGACGGCGAACAACGTGAGCGAGTAACCGAAGAGGAACGCCAGCCCGACCGCCAGCGCCATGGTGGGGACATTGCCCCACAGCAGGGCGGTGCCGATCGCCATACCGGTGATCTCACCGACGGCGCACCCGGTCAGGCAGTGCAGGGTCGCCTTCGCCGCCGTACTCCAGGACGCGCCGGCAGGCCCGCCCTGGTGACCCTCGTGCACTGCGCTGGCTTCGTGAGCGGTGTGGTCCATGGCCTTCATCCCCATTCCCGTCCAGTGTGGTCCGTTCCCGGGCCCCCTCACCAACCATATACCCCCCAGGGGTATCATTCCAGTGATGGCTGATCCCGCGAAGGGCCGTTGGAGCACTGTGCGGGGCGCTGGATTCGCGGACGGTATCGGGGCCCACCGCGGGGCCTGGCAGACGCCTCCCGGCCCCGCGGTGGGCACGTCGGTACGGGGTCAGTCCTTGCCGAGCAACTCGTTCATCCGGCTGATCTCGGCGGTCTGCGAGGTGATGATGTCCCCGGCCAGCTTCTTGGCGGGGGCGTAGGCACCGTCGGCCTGCTCGGTCTTGGCTTGTCCATCTCCTCGGCGCTCATCATGCCCTCCATGTCGCCGTGCATGGAGTAGTCCATGGCGCCCTCGGCGGGCACCTCCTCGCCCCAGGACGTGAGCCAGCCGGACATGGTCTCGATCTCCGGATCCTGGGCCTTCTCGATGTCCTCGGCGAGCTTCCTCACCTCCGGCGACCGCGTCCGGCCGGGGGCGAGGCCGGCCATCTGCACCGCCTGGCGGTGCGGGGGATCATCCCCTGGGCGAACGCGACGTCGGCGGCGTCGTGCCGGCCCTGGTCGGCGGACGCCGACACCGAGGGCGACTTCGAGGCGTTACCGCCGTGCCCGGCCGAGCTGTCGCCGTCGCCGTCGCTGCCACAGGCGGCCAGGACGAGCGCGCCCCCCGACTGGGCGGTTCCTGGACGCGATGCCTACGGTCACGCGATCACCGTACGGTCACGCGCCCATCGATACGGTCACGCGCCCATCGTGCGGTCACGTGCCACAACCCGTACGTCACCGCAGCAGTGGGCGGTGCCACGCGCCGGAACCCGGTGTCCCAGCACAGCGAAACTTCATGCTCAACCCGTCGGACTTGACAGAGAAAGCTCCGTGAGCGTCCTGCCCGCCAACTCCCTTACGTCACGGGCGAGATGGGCCTGGTCGGCGAAGCCCGCCCGAGTCGCCGTCTCGGCGAGGGACAGGCCGCCGCGGGCCAGCGCCAGGGCGCGTTGCAGTCGCAGTATCCGAGCGAGCGTCTTGGGACCGTAGCCGAAGGCGGTCAGACAGCGGCGGTGCAACTGGCGGGCGCTGAGGCCGAGTTCGTCCGCGGTGGCAGCCACCGTGCGGCCCGTGTCGAGCGCCGTGACGACCCGAAGCAGCAACGGGTCGGGCGGCTCGGCGTCGGCGGCCCGCCGCAAGGCCACGTCCTCCAGCGCCGTCATGGGATCCGCGGCGGCGTCGATACGATCCCGCAGGCGCCGGACCTCCGCGGCGGGCCACAGGTCGGCCAACTCGACGCGTCGGTCGCGCAGTTCGTGTGCGGGCACGCCGAGGAACGTCGGTGCGGTGCCGGGGTGGAAGCGGACGCCCGCCCACTGCCGCGGGCCGCCTCCGGGAACGTACGCCTGTGTGTCGGGTCCCGCGACCAGCAACCGGCCGTCGTTCCACAGCAGGTCCATGCAGCCGTCGGGCAGCACGGGCCGGACGACGGGATCCTCAAGCGTCCGGCGCCACACCACCGCACCCGGCAGCCTCGACGCCCGCTCCGCATACACAGGGACAGGCTACGAGACGCCCCACGGCAAGGGCACCGCGCTCCCGCGGCCCGTCCCACGCGGCCCGCCGCCCGCCACAAGCACTTCGGTGCCGCACCCGCGCCCGCGCCCCCACGGCGTCGGCTGCCGAACCCGCCCCACCCGCCTGCCGCCTGCCGCCTGCTGCCTGCCGAACACCCAGACGCCGGGTCCGGCCTGCTACCTGGCGCCCCCGCCCCTTCCCCCCGGGCCCACCGAAGCCCTACCCCACCCGCGTCCGATGCTCCTGCGGGCTGACTCCGTACACCCTCTTGAAGGCGCTGGACAGGGCGAATGCGCTGCCGTAGCCGACTTGGCGGGCGATCGCGGCGATGGTGTCGTCGGTGTCACGGAGGCGGTCGGCGGCGAGGGCCATGCGCCAGCCGGTGAGGTAGGTCATCGGGGGCTCGCCCACGAGGTCGGTGAAGCGGCGGGCGAGGGCGGCCCGGGAGACGCCGGCCTTGGCGGCGAGGGAGGCGACCGTCCAGGGGTGGGCCGGGTCGTCCTGGACGAGGCGCAGGACCCGGCCGACGACGGGGTCGGCCAGGGCCCGGTACCAGGCGGGGGCCTCCGCGTCGGGCCGGGAGAACCAGGCCCGCAGCGCGGCGATGACCAGCAGGTCCAGGAGCCGGTCCAGAACGACCTCCTGGCCCGGCTCGTCGCGGACGATCTCCTCCATGAGCAGCGGGGTGAGCGGGCACTGCCAGACGTCGGAGGTGAGGGTGAGCAGGGGCGGCAGCGCGTCCAGCAGCCGGCCGCTGATCTCGCCCTGCATCGGATAGGTGCCGATCAGCATCACGGCGGAGCCGTCGAGCCGGTCGCCCCAGGTGCGGACGCCGAGGTCCATGGTGCCGTTCAAGGGCCGGCCGTCGGGGTAGCGGCACTCCTGGCCGGGCAGGATGAGGGCCTGCGGGGCGGTGCCGGGGTCGTCGGCACAGGTGTACGGGTCCGGGCCGCGGGCGATCGCCAGGTCGCCGGGCCTCAGCCGGACCCTCCCCCGGCCTTCGGCCGTCGGGGCCCCCGTCTCGCCGTGCTCCCCCGCGTCCGGCAGGATCCAGGCGGCGCCGCGGACCATCAGCATCACCGTCAGCGGGGCGCGGTCCTCGATCCGAATCGCCCACGGCGGCTCGAAGCACGCACGGATCATGAAGGCACCACGCGCGCGTGGACCTTCGAGGAGACCTGCGAGAGCGTCCATGGTGCCAGCGTAGACGCGCACGTATGCCAATGAGCCGCTCAGCGATGGGCTGTTGGGGCGCGCGGCCGTTGACTTGAGGCATGACGAAGAACACGCAGAACACGACAGTGAACACGCAGAACACGACGGTTGTGGTGACCGGCGCCTCCGGGCGGACCGGCAGCCGGGTCGCCGACGCGCTGCGGGGCGCCGGCCTGACCGTGCGCGCGGCGTCCCGCACCCGCGGTTTCGACTGGGAGGACCCGACGACGTGGGCGGAGACTCTGCGCGACGCCGACGCGGCGTATGTGGTGTACCCGTCCGATGTCGGTTCCCCGGCGGCGGCCGAGGGCGTCGGCGCGCTGGCCCGGGAGGCGGTGGGGCTCGGTGTCCGGCGGCTGGTGCTGCTGTCGGCGCGCGGTGAGGAGCAGGCGCTGGCGGCCGAGGAGGCGCTGATGTCGTCCGGGGCGGAGTGGACGATCGTGCGGTGTGCGTGGTTCGCACAGAACTTCAGCGAAGGACTGCTGGCGGAGGGGCTGGTGCAGACGGGCGAGTTCGTGTTCCCGGCGGCTGAGGTGCCCGAGCCGTTTCTGGACGTGCGGGACATCGGGGACGTGGTCGCGGCCGTGCTGACGTCCGGGGACCGTTATGTGGGGCGGACGCTGGATCTGACCGGGCCGCGGATGCTGAGCTTCCGGGAGGCGGTGGCGGAGATCGACGCGGCCACCGGGTCCGGGCTGACGTACACGCCGGTGCCGGCCCGGTCCTACGGGAAGATCCTCACCGGCATGGGGGTTCCGGCCGAGGAGGCGGACTTCCTGGTGGAGGTCTTCGAAGGGCTGCTGGACGGGCGCAACGCCCACGTCACGGACGGGGTGCGGCAGGTGCTGGGGCGTCAGGCGCGGGACTTCTCGGAGTTCGTACGGGAATCCGCGGCGGCCGGAGCCTGGAAACGCTGACCCGGACCGAGCGGACCTCACTTTCCCTCCGGCATCCCCGCTTCCTCCCCCTTCGGCGCGTTCTTCGCATGGGTGCGCAGGCGCGATGTCACGTCCTCCGGGGGGAGGAAGCGGGACCAGCGTTCGGGGAACTCGGACGGCATGTCCGGGTCGTCGGGGTCGGGGTCGCCGCGGTGGGCGGCGACGCGGGCGACGTACTCGGCGACCTGGGCCTCGCGCATCCGCTCGTTGGCGGCGCGGGCCGCGGCGGTGGCGGCGGCCGGCCAGACCCGGTCGATGGCGGCGTTGACGGCGGCGCCGAGGAGGACGGCGAAGGCGGACACGCCGATCCACAGCAGGACGGCGACGGCGGCGGCCAGCGAGCCGTAGATGGTGGCGCCCTCGACCGTGTTGCTGAGGTAGATCCGCAGCAGGAAGCTGCCCAGGACCCACATGCCGAGGGCCACCAACGCGCCCGGCACGTCCTCGATCCAGGGCGAGCGCACCGGCACGGACACGTGGTACAGCGTCGTCAGGAACGCGATGGACAGCACGATGACGACGGGCCAGTACAGCACCTGCACCAGGGTCTCCGACCACGGCAGGATGTTCAGCACCGCGTCCGGCCCCGCCACCATCAGCGGCAGCGCGACCGAGCCGATCACCAGGGCCACCAGGAACAGCAGGAAGGAGAGCAGCCGTGTCTTGACGATGCCGCGGACGCCGTCGAGCCCGTACATCACGGTGATCGTGTCGATGAAAACGTTTACCGCACGCGATCCCGACCACAGGGCGAACAGGAAGCCGATGGAGATGACGTCGGGGCGGCCACCTTGCATCACGTCGTCCAGGATCGGCTGAGCGATCTGCGAGACCCCCCGGTCCGACAGGACCGTGTGGGAGGCCTCCACGAGGTTCGCCTCCAGGCTGCTGATGGTGTCGGTGCCGGTCCAGTCGTCGACGTAGCCGAGCAGTCCGATCATGCTCAGCAGCAGCGGGGGGACGGACAGCAGCGTGAAGAACGCCGCCTCCGCCGCGAGACCCAGGATCCGGTACTCGATGGACGAGTTGACGGTGTCCTTGAGCAACAGCCAGGCGGTCCTGCGCTTGGAGACGTTCCGGTAAAGGGCACGAGCGCGGTGGAGACGGCCTGAGGGGGCCGTCTCGGCGGATTCACTTGCTGGCTGCACGAACTAAAGGTATCCGCCGCGCCGGGCTCGGCTCATCCCCCGGTGGCACGGCCGTCACCGCGTCCGTCCCTGGTGGGACGTGGCGTGCCAGTGTGGCGGATACGATCCGTGCGCGCCGGACGGGGAGCGCCACGAGGGCCGACGCGGGGGGCCGACGCGGGGAACCGGCGTGCCCGACACCGTTCGGGGCACGCGGCTGAGCATGAGCGCCGGCAACAGGACTCACTCCCGCTCCGTCTCTGAGAACGGTATGTTCACAGACATGTCCGGCATTACCCATACCGTGACCAACCAGACCCCACCGCTGGTCGGATACGACGTCTACAGCTCCGACAAGGCCCTGACCGCGGGAGTCGAACGGCATCTCGACCCCGTCCTGCTCGACGAGGTCCGGGGCGAGCTCGCGGCGCTCGGCCGCACGTGCGGCTCGGCGCAGGTGCAGGAGTGGGGCGTCCAGGCGAACGAGTATCCGCCGCGGCTGCGGACCCACGACCGCTATGGCCGCCGGGTCGACGAGGTCGACTTCCATCCGGCCTGGCACCGGCTGCTCGGCAAGGGCGTCGCGGCCGGCCTGACCGCGGCCTGGGGACGGCCCGGCGGTCAGCTGCGGCGGGCGGCGGCCTTCCTGGTGTGGACGCAGGTCGACGCGGGCAACTGCTGCCCGCTGTCGATGACTCACGCCGCGGTGCCCGCGCTGCGCACCGACCCGGCCCTGGCCGCCGAGTGGGAGCCGCGGCTGACGTCCATGGTCTACGACCGTGAGCTGCGCCCCGCGCGGTCGAAGGCCGGGGCGCTGTTCGGGATGGGCATGACGGAGAAGCAGGGCGGCAGCGACGTACGCTCCAGTACGACGGTCGCCGTGCCGCTGGCCGAGGCCGGGACGTATGCGCTGACCGGGCACAAGTGGTTCTGCTCGGCACCGATGTCCGACGGGTTCCTGGTGCTGGCGCAGGCATCCCCGGCAAAGGGAGCGGGCGGGCTGACCTGTTTCCTGGTGCCGCGGGTGCTGGAAGACGGTTCCCGCAACGTTTTCCTCCTCCAGCGGCTCAAGGACAAGCTGGGCAACCGGTCGAACGCCTCCGGCGAGGTCGAGTTCGACGGGACCTGGGCACGCCGGGTCGGGGACGAGGGACGCGGAGTGCGCACCATCATCGACATGGTGGCCGCGACCCGGCTCGACTGCGTGCTGGGTTCGGCGGGCCTGATGCGGCAGGCCGTCGCACAGGCGGTGCACCACTGCGCCCACCGCGAGGCATTCGGCGGAAAGCTCCTCGACAAGCCGCTCATGCGCAACGTACTGGCCGATCTGGCGCTGGAGTCGGAGGCGGCGACCACGCTCGCGCTACGGCTCGCGGCCGCCTGCGACGGCGGCGAACAGGAGCGGGCACTGCTGCGGTTGGCGGTGCCGGCCGCCAAGTACTGGGTGACGAAGCGCTGTACGCAGGTGGCGGTGGAGGCGGCCGAGTGCCTGGGTGGAAACGGTTACGTCGAGGAATCCGGCCTGCCGCGGCTGGTACGCGAGTCGCCCCTCAACTCGATCTGGGAGGGCGCCGGCAACGTCCAGGCGCTGGACGTCCTGCGGGCGCTGCGCCGGGAACCCCAGGCCCTGAACGCCTACCTCCAGGAGGTCGGCCAGGCACGCGGCGCCGACCACCGCCTGGACGCGGCGATCAAGGACCTGCTGACCGAACTCGCCGACCTGGACGGCATCGAGGCCCGCGCCCGTCGCCTGACCGAACGCCTGGCACTGGTACTCCAGGGCTCCCTGCTCGTCCGCTACGCCCCGCCGGAGGTCGCCGACGCCTTCTGCGCCTCACGACTGGGCACCGACGGCGGCGCGGCTTTCGGCACGCTGCCGCCCACCCTGGACTTGGCGACGATCGTGGAACGGGCCAGGCCAGTGGCCTGAGAGACGTCCAACTACCGGCCCGGGGCCCGGACACCAACCCAGGGGCGCGGGGCTGTACCGATATGCGGCTCCGCCGCGAACCGGCCCGACCGCCGGAAGCAGGGGTGGTGCTGCGCCGACACGGCACCACCCCCGCCATTGGCCCATTCGAGGCCACGCACGCCACCCGGGGGCGGCGCTGCTCAAGTTTCGGTCAGGGCACGCGCAGACCACCAGGGTTGCAAGGGGTTGCAACTTGTTGGCGTCTGTGTGCGGAGTGTGTGCCTCCACTCGCCGTGGACGGCACTATGAGACGAACATTCAACAAGGGACCGGAACCGTCGGCGCAGCGGCCCGACAACCGGTTCCTAACAGGTTGCTGCTGGGAGGGCCCGTGGCGAACTCGCCGATGAACGTGACGCAACTCGCCACCGTCGACGCGGCACAGGCGGCGCGAGTGCTCAGCGAGGTCCGGAACGCGACCCTCGCCGGACAGCCCAGCCGTCTGCTCCCGCGCCCGGTGATCGGCGAGTCGTGGGGGCGCATGCTGCGCGGCGGCGTCGACCCGGACCACGACTTCAGGTCCGGGCTGCTGGACACCGGGGAGATCCGGCGGCGCCGGGAGGACTCGCCGCTCAGGCATGTGCTGCCGGTGCTGCGGGAAGGGCTGTTGTCGGTCGCGGACGTCACCCGCCACATCATGGTGGTCGCGGACGCGGAGGGCCGGGTGCTGTGGCGCGAGGGGTCTTCGCCGGTGCTCCGCAAGGCCGACGGGCTGGGCCTGCAACTCGGCGCCGACTGGAGCGAGGACGTCGTCGGCACGAACGGCGTGGGCACGCCGGCGGTGGTGCGCCGGCCCGTACAGGTCTTCGCCGCGGAGCACTTCGTACGGTCACACGCTTCCTGGACGTGTACGGGCGCCCCGATCACCGATCCCAGGAACGGCCGGCCGATCGGTGTCGTCGATGTGAGCGGCCCCCTGGAGACCATGCACCCGGCCACGCTCGCCTGGGTCGACTCGGTGGCCAAGCTCGCCGAGGCCAGACTGCGCGAACTGCACCTGGTTTCGCTGGAGCGGCTGCGCGCGGTCGGGGCGCCGGCGCTGGCCCGGATCGCCGGCCGGGCCCTGGTGGTGGACCGGGACGGCTGGACGGCGGCGGTGACCGGGATGCCGTACACGAACCAGATCGCGCTGCCCAAGTCCCTGGCGCCCGGCCGCCGGTGGATGCCGGCGCTGGGCTTCTGCTCGGTGGAGCCGCTGGCCGAGGGCTGGCTGGTGCGGGCACTGGGATCCGAAGACGAGCCGGTGGCGCACGGCGCCGCACGGATCGCACTGGATCTGACGCAGCCGCGCCGCTGGTCGGTGACGGTGACCGCGTCGGGCGGCGCGGGCTCGTGGACCCATGAACTGAGTCCCCGGCATGCCGAGTTGCTCTATCTGCTGGCCCTGCACCGCACCGGCCGCAGCGCGGCCGGGCTGGCCGAGGACCTGTTCGGCGATCCGGGCCGTACGGTGACGGTGCGCGCGGAGATGTCCCGGGTACGCCGCTATCTCGGCGGATTCCTGGAGCACCGCCCGTACCGCTTCCGTGAGGACGCCGAGGTCGACATGGCCCTGCCGGACGACCCGCACGCGGTGCTGCCGCACTCCACGGCTCCGGCGGTGGCCAGGGGACGGATGTCGATTCATGTGCCCTGAGGGGCACAAGGGGTGGCATCTTCCGCATAATTGCAGGGTCTTCGTCATGGGCCACCGCGGACTGCCGTAGCATCCAGGGACAGGCCACCCCAGCTGCTCCTCGGTCAACGTACGGATCACCGGGCGCAGTTGGCTCGCCTCTGGAGGTTGGATGATGAGTCGCGGCCGACACCGCCGACGCAAGCGCGGCAGGGTGCTGCGCGCTGCCCTGGCCGGGACCGCCCTCTCGCTGACCGCGGCCGCCACCATCGTCAGCGCCTCGCAGGCCACGGTCGGCGAGGACCCCGGAGCGCTGAAGCCGCTCGCCTCCGCCGCGGACACCGACCCGCTTCGGCTCCGGGAAGACCTCGTGCCCGAGCGCACGCTCGACCGGCTCGCCGAAGAGATGGGCACGCCCGTCGGTGTCGGCGCCGTCCTCGACAGCGCCGACCACACCCTGCGCCCCGCCTCGGGCTGCACGGCCGCCGAGCGCACGGCCCTGCCCGTCGAACCGGCGGCCACGCGCGCGTACTGCTGGGACGAGGCCGACACCGAGGGCTGGCAGCCCGGTGCGGTCACCACCTCCGGGGACGCCGACGACGACGGATGGTGGGGCGGCAACCGGGCGATCCTCTCCGGCTGGAGCGGGTCCGACGCCTCCGGGGCGAGCGCGGCCGGCGCACAGGACCTCGCCCGGGTCGCCTTCGTCGACGCGAACGACCTGGGCCGGCTGAGCTACACCTGGGCGCTGCTGGCCGTGCCGGTCGACGGCGGACGTGACTACCGCGCCCTCTCCTCCCAGGTGTCCGGCATGGTCTGGTACCAGGACAAGCTCCTGGTCACCGCGGACGGCGGCAAGGGCACCGCGCTGTACGTGTACGACATGGACCGCGTCCAGCGCGCCACCGTCGCCGGTGCCGCGGTCGGCCGGGTGCGCGGCGGCTGGTCGGCGCACGGCAACCGGTGGGTGCTGCCCGCCGTCGGCTCGTACCGGCTGACCGGCGGGGCCTGCGACACGGACTCGGACGCCGGCGTCCCCTGCCTCGGCGGTATCTCCCTCGACCGCAGTTCCAGGCCCGACAGCCTGGCCGTGAGCGAACGGGCCGGCGAGGACGACGACCGGCCCACCCGGCTGTGGCGCTACTCCTTCAGCACCGACCCGGAGCGCGCCGGGCTGCTCGCCACCGACTCGGCCGGACGCGTGCACGCGGACGAGGCGTACCGGACGAAGGCGGCCGGCATAGGGGGCGTCCTGTCCTACCAGGAGGTCGGTGCCGCCCGCCCCGACTGGTACCTGGCCGGTACGGGAGCCGGGCGCGGCACGCTGTGGCGGCAGAACAGCGAAGGCGCCGGGGCCACGGAGTGCGGGGTGGACGAGACGCGCCGCTGCTGGAGCGCGCACACCTTGTCCCTCTCCTACTGGGGGGCGCTCGGCGAGGTCTGGTCGCAGTCGGGCCGGGCGCTGTTCGCGCTGCCGCTGGCCGCGGTCGACCGGTCCCTGGGCGGGGAGTGACGCAGCCGATCGACAGATCCCTCGGCGGGATGATTTCCTGGCGGTCATGACGAAGATCCCCGTGACCACCTGGTCCCTGGAGCAGACCGACCCCGCCGACCTCCGCCCGGCCGCCGCCCCCGAGGGCGATGTGAGGGTCGTCCGCGCCGAGGTGCCCTCCCCCGAGCTCAGCCGGTTCCTGTACGCGTCCGTCGGCGGGGACATCCGCTGGATCGACCGGCTCGACTGGACGTACGCGCGGTGGCAGGAGCACCTGGACCGGCCGGGTGTGGAGACATGGGTCGCCTACGACCGGGGCACGCCCGCGGGGTATGTGGAGCTGAGCCCGCAGGACGACGGCGTCGTCGAGATCGAGTACTTCGGGCTGATCCCGGCCTTCCGCGGGCGGCGGATCGGCGGGCATCTGCTGTCGTGCGGCACCGCCCGCGCGTGGGATCTCGCGGACCGCTGGCCGGGGCGGGCGTCGACGAAGCGGGTGTGGCTGCACACCTGCAGCAAGGACGGCGAGTTCGCGATGGCCAACTATCAGCAGCGGGGCTTCAAGCTCTTCGACACCAAGGTCGAGGAGGAGCCCGAGGCAGCCCCAACAGGCCCCTGGCCTGGGGCATACCCCGTCTGACCTGGGCAGACATCAGCCTTTCCGGCCATGTGACCGACGCCACCCTCGTCCCATCATCCGAGACATGGGTGTCCACATGGCAGACGAAGCTGGACTGTGTCCAGATCGCCGTGACACGCTTCCGCCATGTCTGGAACTGGAATTGCCTTGGTGAGTCGGCGCCACGTCGACCTCGGCCGCATGTCCAGCGCCATCTGTCCGGCACGCTGAGAGCCAGCCGAGCCGACGTCTCCCAGTTCCATCTGATGTCCGCGCGATGCCGCGTCCGTATGCCCCGTGCGCCGCATCGCGCAGTTCAGAGCCTCTTCCCGCCTGTCCCGAAGGACTTACCACCATGGCCGCCACCCCGCAGAAGCCTGCCGCCGCGACTCCCCGCCGCAAGGTGAGCCGTCACCGCGGTGAGGGCCAGTGGGCCGCGGGGCACTTCACCCCGCTCAACGGCAACGAGCAGTTCAAGAAGGACGACGACGGTCTCAATGTGCGGACACGCATTGAGACGATCTACTCCAAGCGTGGCTTCGACTCGATCGACCCCAACGACCTGCGTGGCCGGATGCGCTGGTGGGGCCTCTACACCCAGCGCAAGCCCGGGATCGACGGCGGCAAGACCGCGATCCTGGAGCCGGAGGAGCTGGACGACGAGTACTTCATGCTGCGCGTCCGCATCGACGGCGGCCGGCTCACCACCGAGCAGCTGCGTGTGATCGGTGAGATCTCGCAGGAGTTCGCCCGGGGCACCGCCGACATCACCGACCGGCAGAACGTCCAGTACCACTGGATCCGGATCGAGGACGTGCCCGAGATCTGGAACCGCCTGGAGGCGGTCGGCCTGTCCACCACCGAGGCCTGCGGTGACACGCCCCGTGTGATCCTCGGCTCACCCGTGGCCGGTATCGCCGCGGACGAGATCATCGACGGCACCCCGGCGATCGAGGAGATCCACCGCCGGATCGTCGGCAACAAGGACTTCTCGAACCTGCCCCGCAAGTTCAAGTCCGCGGTCTCCGGCTCGCCGCTCCTCGACGTGGCGCACGAGATCAACGACATCGCCTTCGTCGGCGTGCACCACCCCGAGCACGGCCCCGGCTTCGACGTCTGGGTCGGCGGCGGGCTGTCCACCAACCCGAAGATCGGCCAGCGCCTCGGCGCCTGGGTCCCGCTCGACGAGGTCCCGGACGTCTACGAAGGCGTCGTCTCGATCTTCCGCGACTACGGCTACCGGCGGCTGCGCACCCGCGCCCGGCTGAAGTTCCTGCTCGCCGACTGGGGCGTGGAGAAGTTCCGCCAGGTGCTGGAGGACGAGTACCTGAAGCGCAAGCTGGTCGACGGCCCGGCGCCCGCCCAGCCCGTGGCACGCTGGCGCGACCACGTGGGTGTGCACCGGCAGAAGGACGGCCGTTTCTACGTCGGTTTCGCCCCGCGCGTGGGCCGCGTGGACGGCGCCACCCTGACCAAGATCGCCGAGCTGGCCGAGGCGCACGGCTCGGGCCGGGTGCGGACCACCGCCGAGCAGAAGATGCTCGTCCTCGACATCGCCGAGGAGCAGGTCGAGTCGCTGGTCGAGGGTCTTCAGGCGCTGGACCTCACGGTGAAGCCCTCGCCGTTCCGCCGCGGCACCATGGCCTGCACCGGCATCGAGTACTGCAAGCTCGCCATCGTCGAGACCAAGGCGCGCGGAGCCTCGCTGATCGACGAACTGGAGCGCCGTATCCCGGACTTCGACGAGCCGATCACCATCAACATCAACGGCTGCCCGAACGCCTGCGCCCGTATCCAGGTGGCGGACATCGGTCTCAAGGGCCAGCTGGTCCTCAACGACCAGGGCGAGCAGGTCGAGGGCTTCCAGGTGCACCTGGGCGGCGCGCTCGGTCTTCAGGCCGGATTCGGCCGCAAGGTGCGCGGTCTGAAGGTGACCTCGGAGGAGCTGCCGGACTACGTGGAGCGCGTGCTCAAGCGTTTCGAGGCCGAGCGCGAGGAGGGCGAGCGGTTCGCCGCCTGGGCCTCGCGGGCCAGTGAGGAGTCCCTCTCATGAGCGAGCGCGCGGCACCCTTCTACTGCCCCTACTGCGGCGACGAGGACCTTCGGCCCAGTGAAGCCCCGCAAGGCGGTCACGGCGCGTGGGAATGCGCGGCGTGCAACCGCGCATTCCAGCTGAAGTTCCTCGGGCTGCTGGCCCGGGGGCTGCGGCAGAACGACGCAGGGGGAGAGCAGATATGAACACCGTTCAGGAAGATCGAGCGACCGAGGATCTCAAGGCGCTCGCCGAGCAGGCGGGCCGTGACCTGGAGGATGCCTCGGCGCTGGAGATTCTCCAGTGGGCCGCCCGCACCTTCGGCAACCGTTTCTGTGTCACCTCTTCCATGGAGGACGCGGTCGTCGCGCACCTCGCCTCCCGTGCTCTGCCCGGTGTCGACGTGGTGTTCCTGGACACCGGCTATCACTTCCCGGAAACGATCGGGACCAGGGATGCGGTGGAGGCGGTGATGGACGTCAACGTCATCACCCTGACCCCACGCCAGACGGTCGCCGAGCAGGACGCGGAGTACGGCCCGAAGCTGCACGACCGCGACCCCGACCTGTGCTGCAAGCTGCGCAAGGTCCAGCCGCTGGAGGAAGGCCTCAAGGGCTATGCGGCCTGGGCGACCGGATTGCGCCGCGACGAGTCCGACAGCCGGGCGGACACCCCGGTCGTCGGCTGGGACGACAGGCGCCAGAAGGTCAAGATCTCGCCGATCGCCCGCTGGACCCAGGACGACGTGGACGCGTACGTTGCCGAGCATGGCGTCCTCACCAACCCTCTGCTGATGGACGGCTACACCTCCATCGGCTGCGCCCCCTGCACCCGCCGCGTCCTGGAGGGCGAGGACACACGCGCCGGCCGCTGGGCGGGCCGCGCCAAGACCGAGTGCGGGCTGCACCTGTGACCGAGACCGTGGAATCTACGGCCCCTTCGAGCAACCAGGAGATCCAAGTGACGACCGGAGCCACCGTCTGGCTCACGGGTCTGCCGAGCGCCGGCAAGACCACCATCGCGTACGAGCTGGCAGGCCGGCTGCGCGAAGAGGGCCACCGTGTCGAGGTGCTCGACGGCGACGAGATCCGCGAGTTCATCTCGGCCGGACTCGGCTTCAGCCGCGAGGACCGGCACACCAATGTGCAGCGCATCGGCTTCCTCGCCGAACTGCTCGCCCGTAACGGCGTCAAGGCCCTGGTCCCGGTGATCGCGCCCTACGCCGACAGCCGCGAGGCGGTGCGCAAGCGGCACCAGGACAGCGGGGCGGCGTACATCGAGGTGCATGTGGCGACCCCGGTGGAGGTGTGCAGCGAGCGGGACGTGAAGGGGCTGTACGCCAAGCAGGCCGCGGGCGAGCTGACCGGGCTGACCGGCGTCGACGACCCGTACGAG
>NZ_WJBG01000100.1:0-34243 GCF_009709555.1 Streptomyces blattellae
AATCGGGTAGGAGGGCCGGGTCGCCCGGCCCTCCTCCCACACCACCGGACATGCGGGTCACGCATCCGGCGGTTCACCAAGCTGATCTCAACCGTTGCCAGGTCGGCTTGAGCGTCTTCAGGCCGAGGTCGTCCCAGTAGGAGTTGGGCAGTGCCCGCGCGAGGACGGGGGAGCCCGCGATCCGCCAGTAGCCCTTGCTGCTGTTCCCCCACTCACGGGAGAACTGCTCGTTGAACCCGAGCTTGCGCAGCATGGCCCGGCGGGCCCGGGGGATCTTCCATTCCTTCCAACGGATCTGCCGCATCCTGCGGTGCAGCCACTTGTCCAGCTCGCGGAACAGATGCGCACCGTCCGCGAGCCGGAAGTAGCCCATCCAGCCAACGATGAAGCGGTTGATCTTCGCGATACGTTCGTTCATCGCGATGCTCCACCGGCGCGAGGTCAGCTCCCGCAGCCGCATCTTCAGACGGACGACCGCCTTCGGATCGACGCGGATCCCAACCTTCCCACGCCGGGCAAAATAGAAGCCGAACCCCAGCATCGTCATGACAGAAGCTGGGACCACCTTCGACTTGTCCCGGTTGACCTTCAGTTTCAACCGCTGCTCGACCACGGCCGTGACCGAGGCGAGCACCCGGCAAGCGGCTCGCTTGCTCCGCACGAAGACACGAACGTCGTCTGCGTAACGCACGAACCGGTGACCGCGCTTGAACAACTCCCGGTCCAGGTCGTCGAGCATGATGTTCGACAAGACCGGCGACAGCGGGGAACCCTGGGGGGTCCCCTCCGCGCTCGGCATCCTGATGCCGCCCACCATGATCCCGGCGTCCAGATACCTGCGGATCAGCTTCAAGACCCTGCGGTCATCGACCTTGCGCGCCACCCGCGCCATCAGGACGTCATGCTGAACCCGGTCGAAGAACCGGTCCAGATCAAGGTCCACGACCCAGCGGTGTCCGTCCTCGATGGCCCGCCGCGCGACACGGACCGCCTGATGGGCGGACCGGCCGGGACGGAACCCGAAGGACGACCCCGAAAACTGCGGGTCGAAGATGGGCACGAGCACTTGCGCGATGGCCTGCTGGATCAAGCGGTCCAGCACCCGCGGCACCCCCAGCATCCGCTCACCGCCGCCAGGCTTGGGGATGATCACCTGACGGACCGGCGCCGGCCGGTAGATGCCCGCGTCGAGTTCGGCCCTCACTTCGGGCCAGTGCACCGCGATCCACGGCCTCAGCTCAGCCGTGGTCATGCCGTCCACCCCGGGAGCACCCCGGTTGACTTCAACGCGGTTGAGCGCCGCGAGCAGGTTCTCCTTCGAGAGCATCAACTCCCACAGCGAAGACTCCCGCTCCCGGTGAACGCCCTCCGTGGAGTGCGCCGACCGGCCACTACGCTCCGCCAGGACACTTCCGGAATGCACCGGTCCCTTCCCGGTCGGCACCGCCGAAGCGGACTTACTGCGGTCCACGTGACCAGCACGAGCAACCACCACATCACCCGTTCCACTCGATGTTCGGCCCTTCCCAGCCCGCCACGCACCGGCAGCCATCCCGGCTGGTACTACGACCTCTGCTGACTTCTGCCCGGTCAGCCCGCGCCTCCCGGCACGGACCGTCGGCGCGGCGACAACTTCAGCACAACCGACACCCGGACAGATCTCCCCAGGTAAGAACGATCACTGTCCCTGGATCCCCGCCGCGTTTACGCACTGGCCCTCTTGGCAGTGACGGGCATCGCCTTCTCGTGCAGGCTCACCCGACCAGTACGCCTCATACGCGATTCGCGTTCCTCGGTACCCAGGTCTCGCCTCGGGCTTCCTCCAGACCCCACCTCACGATGACGCCCTTGCCTCCGGCTCGGGGTTAGCACCACCTCTTCCCCCAGGGGACTTCCACCCCCAAGCAATCGCCCATGCTGGGCACACACGGAGAAGGGCCCCGGGCGAACCCGGGGCCCTTCCGCGCAACTCGCGGATCGGTCGCAGCAGATCAGTCGCGGCAGATCAGTCGGAGCTGTTGAGGATCGCGATGATCCGCAGGAACTCCATGTAGATCCACACCAGCGTCAGCGTGAGGCCGAAGGCCGCCAGCCACGCCTCGTCGCGCGGCGCTCCGTACGCGATGCCGTCCTCGACCTGCTTGAAGTCCAGGGCGAGGAAGCACGCGCCGAGCAGGATGCCGACGACACCGAAGAGGATGCCGAGCGGGCCGCTGCGGAAGCCGAGGCCGTCGCCGCCGCCGAAGACGGCGAACAGCATGTTGATGACCATCAGCCCGATGAAGCCGAGCGCGGCCGCCATCACAAAGCCGACAAACCGGCGGTTGACGCGGATCCAGCCCGCCTTGTACGCCACCAGCACACCGCCGAAGACCGCCATCGTGCCGAGCACGGCCTGCATGGCCGCGCCGTCCGCGATGCGGTTGTCGACGATGCTGGACAGGACGCCGAGGAAGACACCCTCGAACGCCGCATACGACAGGATCAGCGCCGGCGCTGCCTTGCGCTTGAAGGACTGGACCAGGGCCAGGACCATGCCGATCAGCGCGGCACCGATGCCGATGCCGTACGAACGGTTGATGTTCGCGTCGTCGACCGGCAGCAGCGCCCAGGCGAGCGCGGCCGTGACGATCAGCACACCGAGCGTGGTGCCGGTACGCAGGACGACGTCGTCCATCGTCATACGGCCGGCGGTGGCCGGGGCCTGCGGCGGAGCGCCGTGCTGCAGGTCCTGCTGGGCGTACGGGTTCTGCGCGTAGGGGTTCTGCGCGTACGGGTTGCCGGCCTGCGGCTGCGCGTACGGGCTGCCCTGGGTGCCCACGGCTGCGCCCCCGGCCTGCGGCGCGGTGTTGAAGCCCGCGTAGCCGTTGTCGCGGCTGAACCCCCGTCGCGAGAAGACCGGGTTGCTGCTCCTCATTTCACTCCTCCATGGCCACCCTGCGTGGCCTTGGCTCAAGAGTAATGGGTAGGCAAAGGATTGACCCTAGTGCTTGGGGAGGATCTTTCCCTTGTCGTGCTGCGCAACACGCTACGCGGGTGCTTGATTCCCGGCACGGGAGGGCCCTACTCGTGACCTGCCTGCGACATCGGCCTCACCCGAACGGAAACCTCACCCGAACGGAAACCCTGTGGGCATGGAGTCAGCGGTCCCGCTGTTGTGAAGTCTTCAATGGTCGGCACACGCGAAAGCGGCCGCGAAGGCGGTCGCCAGGACGGTCGGAGGGTGCCCGGAACCGGACTTGAACCGGTACGCCCGCGAGGGGCAGCGAGGTTTAAGCTCGCCGTGTCTGCATTCCACCATCCGGGCAGGCCATGGGCTCCGCTTCGAGGTTCCGAGCCTATCGGGACGCTTCCCCCGAACAGCGGACGGGCGGACCGATGTTGTCTTATTTTATTGACGCCTGAGGGTGCATCAGCACATGGAACGGGCCATCCGCACTTGCCACCAGCCTTTCGTGCGGCGCTCGGCGGCGTATACGGAATGACGGAATTTCACCGCCCGAACGAGGGGGCTCCACCTGTTCTTGACGAGCGGCACAGCCCGCGGAGCGCTCAGTTCCAGGTTCGTGCTCGCAGCGGCATTCCCGAGTCGCCCGGTACGGGTGTGCGGACGGCCAGCACCTGGTTGACACCGATGCGGTTGCGCTCGAAGGACAGCGCGCAGGCCGCCATGTACAGGAGCCAGACGCGGGCGCGGCCGGGGCTGGTGAGCCGTACGGCATGGTCCCAGTCGGCCTGCAGGTTGGCGACCCAGCGGCGCAGGGTGAGGGCGTAGTGCTCGCGGATCGCCTCGACGTCACGCATCTCGAACCCGGCGCGCTCCAACTGGGTCACGGTGGCGCCGACCGGGGCGAGTTCGCCGTCGGGGAAGACATAGGAGTCGATGAACGCGTCCAGGCTGTACGTCGACTCGTCGCGCTGCGGGCGCCGGGCGATCTGGTGGTTGAGCAGCCGTCCGCCGGGCTTGAGCAGGGCGTACAGGTCGCGGGCGTACTCCAGGTAGCGGGCGGAGCCGACGTGTTCGGCCATGCCGATCGAGGAGATCGCGTCGTACGGCCCGTCGGCGACGTCCCGGTAGTCCTGCACCCTGATCTCCACCTTGTCCATCAGCCCCTCGTCGGCGACGCGCTTACGGGCGTACGCCGCCTGCTCGTGGGAGAGGGTGATGCCGACGACGCTGACGCCGTACTCGCGGGCCGCGTGGATGGCCATGGACCCCCAGCCGCAGCCGACGTCGAGCAGGCGCTGACCGGCAGTCAGGGCGAGTTTGCGGCAGACGAGTCCGAGCTTGTCGCGCTGGGCGTCCTCAAGTGTCCCGGCAAGTGTCCCGGCAAGTGTCCCGGCGTCGTCCCAGTAGGCGCACGAGTAGACCATGGACGGGCCGAGGACGATCTCGTAGAAGTCGTTGCTGACGTCGTAGTGGTGGCTGATCGCGCGTCTGTCGCTGCACTTGGTGTGGAGGCGGGCACGGGCCCGGCGGACCTCCTCACGGGGCGGGGCGGGCGGCAGCGCGGGCCCGGCGAGCCGCACCAGTCCGCGTACGGCGGCCCGCACCTGGGGGTCGCGCAGCGCCTGGACGAGGGTCCGGTCGTCCTCCCCGCGCTCCCAGAGGAACGCGGCCATCAGGCCGAGGGCGGTGTAGAGGTCGCCGTCGACGTCCAGGTCACCGGCGACCCAGGCGCGGGCGAGGCCCAGTTCGCCCGGCTTCCACAGCAGCCGGCGCACGGCACGGCGATTGCGTACGACGAGGATCGGCGCACCGGGCGGCCCCGCCTGCGAACCGTCCCAGGCGCGGATGCGCACCGGGAGCGGCGCCCCCAGCAACTGTTCGACGAGGCTCTTCAGCCGCTGCGCGGCGTCTGTCATCACGCCCACCTCCATGACGGGGTTCCCGGAATGTCCCTGTCTCAACACCACGTAAACAAAAACAGGGCGGCCGCGCAGTCCCCCTTAAGCGTTACGGAACGGCAAAATAGATGTAGCCAACATCTACAAGCCGATTACCCCAAGAACGCCGAAGGACCTCCCGCACCACGGATGGCGGGAGGTCCTTCGGTTAGTTCAATGACCGGAGCCGGTCACGAGCCGGTCACGAGCCGGTCAGGAGGCCTTGGCTTCGGTCTTCTCCGGCTTGGGCGCCGCGGGTACGGGCTTCGCGGCCTCGTAGAACTCCTCGCGCGGGTGCTCCATCGCGCCGAGGGAGACGACCTCGCGCTTGAGGAACATGCCGAGGGTCCAGTCGGCGAAGACACGGACCTTGCGGTTCCAGGTCGGCATGGCCAGACCGTGGTAGCCGCGGTGCATGTACCAGGCGAGCCGGCCCTTGAGCTTGATCTTCATCTTGCCCACGACGATCATCGCGACGCCCTTGTGGAGGCCGAGACCGGCCACCGCGCCCTTGTTGCCGTGGGCGTAGTCCTTCTGCGGGAAGCCCCGCATACCGGAGATCACGTTGTCGCCGAGCGCCTTGGCCTGACGCAGCGCGTGCTGGGCGTTCGGCGGGCACCAGGCGTTCTCGTTGCCCGCCTTGCGGCCGACGAGGTCCGGGACCTGGGCGTTGTCGCCGGCGGCCCAGATGTAGTCGGTGCCCTTGACCTGGAGCGTGGGCTCGCAGTCGACATGACCGCGGGGGCCGAGCGGGAGGCCGTAACGGGACAGGGCCGGGTTCGGCTTGACGCCCGCCGTCCAGACGACCGTGTTGGAGTCGACCTCAAGTCCGTTCTTCAGCACCACGTGGCCGTCGACGCAGGAGTCCATGGAGGTGGAGAGGTAGACCTCGACCCCGCGGCCCTCCAGATGCTCCTTGCCGTACTGGCCGAGCTTGGGACCGACCTCGGGAAGGATCTTGTCGGCGGCGTCGACGAGGATGAACCGCATGTCGTCGCGCGAGACGTTGGTGTAGTACTTGGCGGCGTCGCGGGCCATGTCCTCGACCTCGCCGATGGTCTCCGCACCGGCGAAGCCACCGCCGACGAAGACGAAGGTGAGCGCCTTGCGGCGGATCTCCTCGTCGTTCGTGGAGTCGGCCTTGTCGAGCTGCTCCAGCACGTGGTTGCGCAGGCCGATGGCCTCCTCGATGCCCTTCATGCCGATGCCCTGCTCGGCGAGGCCGGGGATCGGGAAGGTGCGGGAGACCGCGCCGAGCGCGATGACCAGGTAGTCGAAGGGCAGCTCGTACGCCTCGCCGACCAGCGGGGCGATGGTGGCGACCTTGCGGTCCTGGTCGATGGTGGTGACCCGGCCGGTGAGGACCTCCGCCTTGGGGAGCACACGTCGCAGCGGGACGACGACGTGGCGAGGGGAGATGCTGCCGGCGGCGGTTTCGGGGAGGAAGGGCTGGTAGGTCATGTACGACCGGGGGTCGACGACCGTGACGGTCGCCTCGCCGTAGCGCATCTTCTTCTGGATGCGCCGAGCTGCGTACAGGCCTACGTACCCACCGCCTACTACGAGGATCCTGGGACGCTCCGTGGTGCTCATGCCATCGAGTATCCCCCTGCCCCAGGGGGGTGGCTCGTGCGCCCCTTCACAAGCTCTTGCAAGGGCTGTGTTATCCTGCGCGGCCCGCGTGATCCAGACCATGCCGACCAGGGGGAACCACCGTACCGGTCACCCCGTTGTCAATGCCGCGTGAGCTGCCTCTCCGTTCCGTCGGCTCCCGCGTGAGCCCGTCGAAACACCCTCCGCGACACCCTCGTGCAACGTCTCCGTCACGCACTCCCGAGGACGTTCACAGGCCCTCCGAACCCCCGGAAGGACCAACCGGGGCTCACCCGTCGCCCAACCGGGCAGAATTCCTTGTGAAGAACTTCACGAACTTTTCCGGCGAGGTCTCCCCGGCCTTGGCGCGTCGCGCCCCTCGGATGCGCTCATACGTTATCCGGCCTGCTCAGCCGATTGCTACCGATGGGTAGGGGGCGGGAACTACGCCACCGGTGCGTGTCGTTCACCCGTCAGCCACGCTCCGCGCGATATTGGACAGAAGTGTGCATAGCGTGCCCGCATGAGCACTTCACAGCTGGCCAAGAAGGCCACTTCGCGAATAGGCGCAGTCAGCGCAGTCCTGGGCATCGTTCTCGCGATGGGCGCGGTGACCACCGCATCCGCCGCCGCGACGCCCGCCACACACGCCGCCGCAAAGGCCACTCCGGCCAAGGGCGGCCACGGCGAGGACGGGGGGTGTAGCGGCCTAATCGTCCTACTCTGCAACTGATGGCCGGCCCGCACGGGAACGGCCTGCAACGAAGGCCCCGGCTCCTCTCTATGAGGTGCCGGGGCCTTTCTATGAGGTGCCGAAGCCCTTCTATGAGGTGCCGAAGCCCTTCTATGAGGTGGTGCCCGGGCCTTCTGCCACCTTGAAGGCGATGCCGTCGAGGATGTCGTGCTCGCTCACCACGACCTCCTCGGCGCCGATCCGCTCCATGATCGCCAGGAGTACGAGGGCGCCCGCACCGATCACGTCCACGCGCCCCGGATGCATGGAGGGAATGGCCGCGCGCTCGGCGTGGGTGGAGTGCAGCAGCCGTTCGGTGATCTCCCGCACCCGGTCGTGCGAGACACGGGAGTGGTGGATGGCGACGGAGTCGTACTCGGGCAGGTCCTGTGCGATGGCGGAGACCGTGGTGACCGATCCGGCCAGGCCGACCAGTGTGCGCGCCTCGCGCAGCGGAACCGTCTCCTCGGCGAGGTCGAGGGCGGCCTCGATGTCGGCGCGCATGGCAGCGATCTGCTGTTCGCCGGGCGGGTCGGACACGACACCGTCGCGCACGAGGTGCCGCTCCGTCATCCGGACACAGCCGACGTCCACGGACCGCGCCGCCCGCACATGCTCCTCCCCCACGACGAACTCGGTCGAGCCACCGCCGATGTCGACGACCAGGTAGGGCTTGTCGAGGTGATCGCTCCCCGCCAGCTCCTTCGTCGCCCCCGTGAACGAGAACTCGGCCTCCTGATCACCGGAGATCACCTCGGGCTCCACCCCGAGAATGTCCAGCACCCCCCGCACGAACTCGTCCCGGTTCTCCGCGTCCCGGGAAGCCGAGGTGGCCACGAACCGCAGCCGCTCCGCCCCGTGCTCCTTGATGACCGCCGCGTACTCCCGGCACGCGGCGAAGGTCCGCTCCAGCGCCTCGGGGGCCAGCCGCCCGGTCCGGTCGACGCCCTGTCCGAGCCGCACGATGGTCATACGGCGGTCCAGGTCGACGAGTTCACCGGTCTCGGGGTCGCAGTCGGCGACGAGGAGGCGGATGGAGTTCGTACCGCAGTCGATGGCGGCGACGCGGGTCACCGGGAGTCCTCCTCGGTGTCGACGGGCTTGAAGGCGAAGTAGCCGGACTCCCCCTCGGCCACCTCCCAGCCCTCACCGGCGGGTGGCGTCACCGGCACCACGCACGGTCCCTTGCGCCACCACTCCGGCAGCATCGCGATCGCCTCGTCGCCCAGCGGGTTGACGCCCGGGCCGGCGGCCAGCGAGTGCGCAACGAGCACATGCAGACACTTCACGCGGTCCGGCATCCCGCCCGCGCTCGGGAAGCCCTCCAGCACCTCGATCGCGTCGCGCCGCGCGATGTAGTCCTCGTGCGCGGCCCGGTACGCGGCGGCCAGCTCCGCGTCCGTCTGCAGCCGGTCCGTCATCTCCTTCATGACGCCGTTCGCCTCCAGCGTGCCGATCGCCGAGGCGGCGCGCGGACACGTCAGGTAGTACGTCGTCGGGAAGGGCGTCCCGTCAGGCAGTCGCGGCGCCGTCTCCACGACGTCCGGCTGCCCGCACGGGCACCGGTGCGCGATGGCACGCAGCCCGCGCGGCGGACGCCCGAGCTGCTGCTTGAAGGCCTCGACGTCCGCGTCGGTGGGCTCGGTGCGCGGAGTGGACGGCAGATCGGACCGCTTCAGCGCGGAGCGCTGTCCTTGAGGGGTGGTGGTCGGGCGACGGGCGGGCGTTTCCATGCTCGTACGACATTCTCTCTGTCAGTTCACTGGTCGGAGGCGTCGGACTTGTCGACGCCGTCCCAGACGTTCAGGTACCAGGGCCGGTCGGCCGCCCCGGTGTCGGTGCGCGACTGCTTCGCCGCGTCCGGGTCGATCACGATGAACCCGGTCTCCCCGGGCATCACATAGTGCAGCCGCTCCCGGATCTGCTGCTCGGCATACGCGTCGTCCTGCCAGCGTGCCTTGAGGTCGCGCAGTTGCTCGACCCGCTTCTGAGCCTGCTGCTTCTGCTGCTGCAGATCGGCGATCTCGGCGCGCTGCGAGACGTACTGCCTTATCGGATAGGCGAGGGCCACGACCAGCGAGCACAGGACGAGTGCCAGCAGCGCCGCGCGGCCGGTCAGCCGGGAGCGGCGGGCCTGGCGTTTGGTCTGGGAGCGATAGACACGGGCCGCCGTCTGCTCGCCGAGCAGACGGATCCTGGTCGCGGTGGAGAAACGGTCCCGGTCCTTGACGGCCATGACCCACCTCCCCTTCATACGTGCGTACGTCCCCGCACACGGTACGGGACCGGTACGGGGACGTACGTACGACTGGCTAGGCCTTGACCCTTAAAGACTCAGCCCTTGCTGTGGCTGCTGGTTCGCGAAGCGCTGTGCTTACTGGTTCGCGAAGCGCTGTGCTTACTGGTTCGCGAAGCGCTGTGCTTACTGGTTCGCGAAGCGAAACCGGGGGAAGGCCGAGCGACCGGCGTAGACCGCCGCGTCGTCCAGGATCTCCTCGATGCGCAGCAGCTGGTTGTACTTGGCGACGCGCTCGGAGCGGGCCGGGGCGCCGGTCTTGATCTGGCCGCAGTTGGTGGCGACGGCGAGGTCGGCGATGGTGACGTCCTCGGTCTCGCCGGAGCGGTGGGACATCATGCACTTGAAGCCGCTGCGCTGGGCCAGCTCGACGGCGTCCAGGGTCTCGGTCAGCGAGCCGATCTGGTTGACCTTGACCAGCAGGGCGTTGGCGGCGCCGTCCTCGATGCCGCGGGCCAGGCGCTCGGGGTTGGTGACGAACAGGTCGTCGCCGACGAGCTGGACCTTGTCACCGAGCTTGTCGGTGATGGTCTTCCAGCCCGCCCAGTCGTCCTCGAACAGCGGGTCCTCGATGGAGACCAGCGGGTAGGCCTCGACCAGCTCCGCGTAGTACTCCGTCATCTCGGCGGCCGAACGCTCCTTGCCCTCGAAGAGGTAGGAGCCGTCCTTGTAGAACTCGGAGGCGGCGACGTCGAGCGCGAGGGCGATCTGCTCGCCGGGCGTGTAACCGGCTTCCTTGATGGCCTCAAGGATGAGGTCGAGGGCCTCGCGGTTGGAGCCGAGGTTCGGGGCGAAGCCGCCCTCGTCGCCGAGGCCGGTGGACAGGCCCTTGTTCTTCAGCACCTTCTTGAGGGTGTGGTAGACCTCGGTGCCCCAGCGCAGCGCCTCGGAGAAGGACTCCGCGCCGATCGGGGCGATCATGAACTCCTGGATGTCCACGTTGGAGTCGGCGTGCGAGCCGCCGTTCAGGATGTTCATCATCGGCACCGGCAGCAGGTGCGCGTTCGGGCCGCCCAGGTAGCGGAAGAGCGGGAGGTCGCTGGCCTCGGAGGCGGCGTGGGCGACGGCGAGGGAGACGCCGAGGATGGCGTTGGCGCCGAGGGAGCCCTTGTTGTCGGTGGCGTCCAGGTCGAACATGGCCTGGTCGATCAGGCGCTGCTCGGTGGCGTCGTAGCCGACCAGCTCCGGGCCGATCTGCTCGATGACGGCGAGGACGGCCTTCTCGACACCCTTGCCCTGATAGCGGTTCGGGTCGCCGTCGCGCAGCTCGATGGCCTCGAAGGCGCCGGTGGACGCACCGGACGGAACGGCGGCACGACCCGTGCTGCCGTCGTCGAGGCCGACCTCGACCTCGACCGTGGGGTTGCCTCGGGAGTCCAGGATTTCCCGGGCTACGACGACGTCGATGGACGGCACGAGCATCTCCTTCGTGGATGTGACGCGGTTTAAGCAGGACCGCAGCGGCTCTGCGAGATGAGCCTAACCGGCTCCGGGCGATCGGCCAGCGTGTCACCCACCCGATGGACAGAACCGAGAGCAAATTGTTTCTGAACGGAACAAAGCGTGGGCGGGAGGCGGGACGGACGACGGACGGAAGGCGGACCAGAAGGCGGACAGGAGGGGGGCAGGGAGGCGGGCAGGGAGGCGGGCAGAAAAAGCCCCGCCCCGGTGCGTACGGGGGAACACGCACCGGGGCGGGGAGCCCGTGGGGACGGGGGGGACCCTCACGAGGCCTTCACTATGAAAGCCACGGATATGAAGGGCCTGTGGTTCAGCCTTGTTCTGCCTGCGAAGCCGGGGCGGCTCACTTCAGGTGCAGCTGCTGACCCGGGTAGATGAGGTCCGCGTCGTCCACGATGTCCTTGTTCAGCTCGAACAGCTTCTCCCAGCCGCCCGTGACGTCGTGCTCCTCGGCGATCGTGCTGAGGGTGTCACCCGTGACGACCTTGTACTCGCCGTCGCCCTTCTCGACCTTCGTGCCGGTCGGGGTGGTGACGGTCTTCTCGGTGCCCTGCTCGGGGGCGGGACGCTCGGCGGAGCGGGAGGCCGACTGCTCCTCGGTGGAGCGCGTGCTGCTCTCGCTGCTCTGGTTCTCCGAGGAACCGCTCGACGAGGAGCCGTCGTACGCGGCGCTCGACAGGCCGGTGCCGCAGACCGGCCAGGCACCCTTGCCCTGGCCCGCGAGGACCTTCTCGGCTATCTCGATCTGCTGGGCCTTGGAGGCCTGGTCGGCGGTGGCGGCGTACTGCGTGCCGCCGTACGCGGCCCAGGTGGAGGCGGAGAACTGCAGACCGCCGTAGTAGCCGTTGCCGGTGTTGATGGACCAGTTGCCGCCGGACTCGCACTGGGCGACGGCGTCCCACTCGGAGGCGGTGGCGGCGGAGGCGTTGCCGGCCACCATCAGCGGGGCGGCGACGGCGGCACCGGTGACACCGGCGATGGCGATGGCGCGAGTGGCCTTGGACGGACGACGGTGCTTGCCCTTGCCGGAAAACAGCATGGTTGGATCCCCTCACCGACGCCTGCGAGGTGAGCTGTCGGGTTCGGGCCGGTTGAGTTGCCCGGCCATGTCTCGTACGAGGCTCTCGTCCCGTACGGGGCACGGCTTCACCCCAAGCCGCACGGTCAACCGACCGGCGCGGCGCTTACCTTGGGTCCCCCGCTCCTGCCTACGGCGCTTGACGCGACGACTGTTCCCGTGCGGCCACTGGCAGGATTCGGCGTTGTGGCAGCCGGGGCTCGGGTTGCCGAGCGGTGATGACCGTAGACACGCGATCCGCGGAATTTCAAAGACGATCAGGGCTTCTGAGACTCATCCCACACTTTCGCCAAACCGGACATTCAGTGCGAAGCAGGGCGTGAACTACCGCTGGTTTTCGCCCGTTTCGGCACCGACTTCGAGGGTCTGACCGGGGATGATGAGGTCCGGGTCGGTACCGACGGTCCCCTTGTTCTCGGCATAGAGCGCACGCCATCCGCCGTTCAACTCAAGGGAGTCGGCGATGGTCGCGAGAGTGTCTCCGGCGCGGACCCGGTAAGAGGCGTGACGGCCGGCGGAGTCGGCACGTGCGTCACTCCCGTCCTCATCCGCACTGACGCCCCGATGCTTACCGGTTCCGGCGCCAGCGTCCGTGCCGGATCCAGTGTCCGTAAGGTACGAAGAGCCGCCACTCTGGACGTACTTGTCCGCATCGTCACCCTCGGCGGAGCCTGCGGAGGGGCTGGCCGAATCCTGTGAGGAACTCGGGCTGAATTCGGGAGAAGTGTCGGACTTAGCCGAGTTGTCCGCTGTATCCGTATCCGTATCCTTGCCCGCATCCGACGACCCGTCAGACGGGGGCGCGGGGGACTGTGAAGGGGAATCCGGAGAAGGGGAGGCCGAGGGGGTCGACTCCGAAGATGAGGACGACCCTGCCGAGTCGGACAAACCAGACGAGCCGGAGGAAGTGTCGGCCGAGGTGGACGGTTCGGCCGACGCCTCGCCCGCCAGGCCCGTGTCTACGTTCGCCGAGCGGGGGTCCTCACCCAGGCCGTGGAGCAGCCCGCAGGTGGGCCACGCGCCGGCACCCTGGTCCGCGAGGATCTTCTCGGCGACGGCTATCTGCTGGGAACGGCTGGCCTGGTCGGCGCTCGGCGCGTAGTCGAGGCCGCCGTACTTCTCCCAGTCCTCCTGGGTCACCTGCAGTCCGCCGTAGAAGCCGTTGCCGCTGTTGGCGCTCCAGGCGCCTCCGCTCTCGCACTCCGCGACCTTGTCCCAGGTGCTGCTGTCGGCCGCGCTCGCGCCGCCCGCACCGAGGAGCGGGATCGCGATGGCGGAGCCGGTCACTCCGGCCGCGACAAGGAGGGCCGGAGCTTGGCGGGGGCGACGGTGACGACCGTTCCCGGAGAGCATGCGGGAGCCTTTCGCGAGACAGCAGGGACCGGCGCGGCGGGTGAGGCTGAGGGCCACGCTGATCCGTGAACGTATAGGCAGCTCCTTGCTTGTCACAAGTTAATGCCGCGTAGATCACGTGAAGATCACAGAATTGAAGGTGTGTCACGTTTGACCGGTTCCGGCGCGATGTGTGCCGTGATATCGAGAGGCGGGACAAGTAGCTCACGCTGGACCGGTGTGCCGCCACCGCGAAGATTCAGATAGTTCACGAGGACAGGCCAAAACCCCTTCTTGAACCATGTGTTCTGCTTGTCCTTGGCAAGGGCCCACGGGCCATACTGCTCGGGAAGCTGGTCCCAGAGGCAGCCGGTACGCAGTCGGTGGAGGATCCCGTTCACCTGGGTCCTGATGTCCACACCACCGCGCACAAACTGGCGACGCCGGAAGTACGCAACCATCAACTCATCGATGGCAGGCCACTCCGACTTCGCCACTTCGTCAGGGACCAGCGTCCCGGTCTGCGCATGCCATTCAGTCACCCTGCATTTGACCCCGGACCGCTTCCGGACCTCTCCGACCGGCTTCACCGTGATGTCAAGCAGGTCGATCACCTCCCCCATCTTGGAGAGAGTCAGGCCCTGTGGCTTCGCCCCCGCGATCGATAGCAGGCCCGAGACGCTCATCGCTTCCAGCTCTGCTTCTTCCTGTGCCGCGAGCACCTCCTCACCCCTGGCGAGCAGTTCTCTGGCGCTCCGGACGTCCTCTGCGAGCTGCCGCATAGCCGCGTCCTTCACCGACTGGCCAAGGTCGGGGACACGCGCCAGGTCGGCTGCCGCACGTGCCGCAGCCTCCTCTTTCTCCCTGAGTGCCTGCTCAAAGTGAGCTACGCGCTCACGCTGCATGTGAATGTCCCCGGGGTGGACTTTCGGGCCGGCCCCCGCCACCAGAGCGAGTTGCTCCGACTCGGGCAGGAGCGTCATGACCTCGCTCCACACCACAGCCTCGACATCGTCGGCAGTCAGGTAGGGATCAGAGCAACCTGTTTGTCTTCCCTTGCCGTTGTCGCCGCCACCGCACCGGTAGTACCGAGTCTCGTTGGACCTGCGATAACTACCGTCGCTGATGACGAGCCGAGACCCACGCTTGCCTGGCTGCTCGATGGCGTACCCCCACGGCGGCGGACCACCTACCCAGCCGCCTTCAAGGGCCTTCCGCTGGCGGCCGCCCTGGGTGCGTTCACAGATGCCCTTCCACTCGGCCTCGGCCATCAGAGCGTGGAACTGCAACTGCTCCCGGCCGAGCGCCGTAGTGGTGTCGATGTCTTGGGTGACCGACGCGAAGCTGACGCCGAGGTCCTCCATGGCCCAGATCCACGTCCAAAACGCCTGCCCAGTACGGCCGATGCGGTCGAACTTGTGGACCACAATCACGTCCACAAGACCTTCCAGAGCGGCCTGTTCGAGCCGCAACATACCGGGACGCTCGACAAGCGCCCCCGACACTCCTTCATCCCTGAAGATCAGCGCAGGGGAGAGGGTCCATCCAGACTGGTTGCTGATGTAGGCACGGCCCTCACTCTCCTGGACATCCAGGCCATATCCTTGCACCTGCTCCTTCGTGGAAACCCGCAGCATCAAAGCTGCTCGAACGGCACGCCCTGGCACCTGCCCGCGGTTGTCCGCGGGCGCGGTCGCAGCTATAGCGTTGAACACGTCAGCCCCTCTACGGCTGGCCAGGCCCCGGAGCTCTGACCAGCTCTGGGGCCCTTGCGTTTTCGGGGATTCTAGGTACTTGTCAAAGCACAGCGTGGAAAAACATGTGAAATCACTCATGATCGCTTATTAGCTGATAAGTCAGGTCCAGTCATCCTTCTCGGCTGCCGCGCACCCACGACCGGGCCCCCGATACGGTCGTCGTGTGAACGTCCCGAACGCCGCCCCCGAACTCTTCACCTGGGAGTTCGCAACCGACCCGTATCCGGCCTACGCCTGGCTGCGCGAACAGTCCCCCGTCCATAGGACAAGGCTTCCCAGCGGGGTCGAGGCGTGGCTGGTGACCCGCTATGCCGACGCGCGTCAGGCACTTGCGGACGGACGGCTTTCGAAGAACCCCGACCATCACGCCAAGGACGCGCAAGGCAAGAACCGGACCGGCATCCCGGGTGAGCGCAGCGCCAATCTCATGACGCATCTGCTCAATATCGACCCACCGGACCACACCAGGCTGCGGCGGCTTGTCTCCAAGGCCTTCACCCCACGCCGTGTCGCGGAATTCGCGCCTCGTGTCCAGGAGCTCACGGACGACCTCATCGACCGGTTCGCGCGCCAGGGTGAGTGCGACCTCATCCACGACTTCGCCTTCCCGCTCCCCATCTACGCGATCTGCGACCTGCTCGGCGTCCCCCGGGAGGACCAGGACGACCTCCGCGACTGGGCGGGGATGATGATCCGGCATGGAGGAGGCCCGCGCGGCGGCGTCGCGCGGTCTGTCAAGAAGATCCGTGGTTACCTGGCCGAGCTCATCCACCGCAAGCGCAACGACCTTGGCGAAGACCTGATCTCAGGCCTCATCCGTGCGTCCGATCACGGCGAACATCTCACCGAGAACGAAGCAGCCGCAATGTGCTTCGTACTCCTGTTCGCAGGTTTCGAAACCACCATCAATCTCATCGGCAACGGCGCGTATGCACTACTACGCAACCCCGAGCAGCGGGCCCGGCTGCAAGAGTCGATCGAGGGTGAGGGGAGCGACCTGCTCGACACCTGCATCGAAGAACTCCTCCGCTACGACGGCCCCGTGGAACTGGCCACCTGGCGCTTCGCCACCGAGCCCCTCACCATCGGCGAACAGCGCATTGAACCCGGCGACCCGGTGCTGGTCGTCCTCGCTGCCGCAAACCGCGATCCCGCACGTTTCACGGAGCCGGACACGCTCGACGTCTCCCGCCGCGACAACCAACACCTCGGATACGGCCATGGCGTCCACTACTGTCTCGGCGCACCCCTGGCCCGTCTCGAAGGCCGTATCGCTCTGGAGACGCTGCTCCGCCGCCTGCCCGATCTTCAGCTTGCCGTCCGACCGGCCGAGCTGCGCTGGCGGGGTGGGCTCATCATGCGTGGACTACGAGACCTTCCCGTGCAGTTCACCGCCGTCTGATCGGCGTCAGCCCTCCACTTCCCTGATCGCGTCCCGGTAGGCGCGGGCCGCCGCTCGCAGCGCCGCCTCCGGGTCCACCCCGGCGGCCTCGGCGCGGGACGCGAGCGCCAGCAGCTCATAGCCGATGCCCTCGGCCTTCGGCAGCGGCACCTCCAGTCCCGCCGTGCGTACGCGCGAGGCCAGCTTCGCCGCGAGGGCGAGGCCGGGCTGGCCGAGGGGGACGCCGTCGGTCACCGACTTCCGCCGCTTCTCGGCCGCCTTGGTGCGCAGCCAGTGCTCCTTGACCTCCTCGGGGGTCGTCGCCGTCTCGTCGCCGAAGACGTGCGGGTGGCGGTGGATGAGCTTGGCGACGATGCCGCCCGCCACGTCGTCGATGGAGTAGGGGGAGTCGGTGTCCTCCTCCGCGATGCGTGCGTGGAAGACGACCTGGAGCAGGACGTCCCCCAGCTCCTCGCGGAGTTCGTCGGCGTCGCCGTCCTCGATCGCCTCGACGAGTTCGTAGGCCTCCTCGATGGCGTACTTCGCCAGGCCCTCGTGGGTCTGCTGCGACGACCAGGGGCACTCGGCGCGGATCCGGTCCATCACCTGGACGAGGTCGAGGAGGCGGGCGCCCGGCAGGTCGTACGACGCGGGCAGCAGCTCCAGGTCGGGCATGCGGAGGCGACCCGAGCCGGCCAGCCGCGCCAGGCCGTCCGTCAGAGCCGGTACGCCCTCGCCGGTGGCGACGACCACCACCGTCCGCCCTCCGGCACAGAGGTCGACCAGTTCATCGGCGGTCGGGGACGCCTCCTCCACCGGTATCCCCGCCTCCCGCAGATACGGCAGCTGCGGGTGCGCATCATCGGCACACAGCACCTGGTCGGCGCCGTGCAGGGTCTGCCACGCGGGCCAGGACAGCAGTCCGGGCGCGACACGGTGGCTGGTGGTGAGCAGGATGATGCGGCCGGGGGCCTGTTCTGCGCTGGTTGCGTTCACTCTCCGAACGTAACGCACACCACTGACGGTGCCCCGAGTTATCCACAGGGGGCGCTGGGGGTGCTCACGCCGGTTCTTGCGCCTGTGCCGCCGTGACCTCTCGTACCCACGGGGTCTTCGCGTCGACGCGGCTGCTCTGCTCGACGTCCCAGGTGCCGTAGCGCGGGTTGAGGTCGACGTTCAGTGTGTCGGAGGCCTCGGACAGCGCCTGCCAGAAGGCGGGCTGGCTGGTGTCGGTGCCGAGGTTCTCGGCGAGTTTCTGGGCTTCGAGCTGGAGGCGCAGGTTCTCGTCGAGGCGCTCCGGGGGGACGCCGTACTGCTGGAGCCAGGTCGTCTCCAGCCCCTTGGCGCCGCCGGACTGCTCCTCCAGGGAGGCCCGCATCTCCTGGACCTCCTTGCGGGAGACGGTCACGCCCGCGTCCTGGGCGGCGCGGTGCATCACCCGGTCGAGGACCATGTTGTGCAGGGTGTCGCGGGTGAGGCTGCCGGTCTCGGCGATGGTCTGCTCGTACTGTGCCTCGTCCGGGGCGACCGCGCGCTGCGCCTCGCGCACCTCGCCGACCCTGTTCTCCAGCTGGGAGACGGTGATCCGCTGTCCGCCGACGACGGCGGCCGCGCCGGGGTGCGCATCGCTTCCGCAGGCGGTGAGGAGCGGGGCCACGGTGGCGATCGCGGCGGAGAGGAGGAGCGCGGTGCGACGGCGGCGGTGCAAGGGAGCCTCCCGGGATGGAGATTGTGCGGCGGTGCACAAAGTCTTGCGGTGATCGATGGTAGGCAGTGCCAAAGCTCTGGCCAACCCATTCGACCAACGATTCATCGGGACTTCGGGCACCGGCGGGCCTCTCAGGTCCGCCCGAACGCCGATGTCAGCCGCGCACCCGCCCCCGCCACCGCCATCGCCGTGTCCGGCGGATGTCCGTCGCGAGCCCGGGGGCCGGGGCAGCCGGGACCGTGCAGTCGCTCCACGTCGAGGTCGAGCACCAGCCGGGCGAGCGTGTCATGGGCGGCGGCGCGGTCGCCGAGGGCGAGGAGGAGGGCGGCCGATGCGGCGGCGCGCGTCGTGGGCGAGCTGGGGGGGGTCGCCGGCGACATACTGGCTCTCGTAGTACGGCAGGCAGGGCCTGGGGGTCGGTCTGGCCGGCCTCGGTGGCGCGTTCGTCGGTGAGGCGGCGCAGTTCGGGCGGTGCCCGCCGGTACTGGCCGTCGTCCATGAGCGCGGCCGCGTACTGCTTGTGCAGGGTGCGCTCGACCGGGGACTGCTCGCCGCGCTGTTCGGCGCAGCTTGCGGGTGATGATCGCCGGGCGCAGCAGCCTCGTCCCCAACCTCACGGGGCGATACAGCTGAAGCGCCGGGCCTGCCTGAAGGCGGATGTCGCGGGAGCCGTGCGGGTCTGCGTGATCAACGACTCCGCGGGCCCCCGCACTGGCGCAGCATCATTTCCTTGTCGGGTGCCGTCACCGGCATCTCGTACTTGATGGCGACCTGGGCGAAGCGGACCGCGTACGCGCAGCGGATCGGCTTGTTCGGCGGGAGCCAGGAGGCGGGGCCGGAGTCGCCCTTGGAGCTGTTCGCCCGGCCCTCGGCCGGGATCAGGTTGAGCGGGTCGTTGGCCAGTTGCTCGCGTTTGTCCTCGGACCAGCGTGCGGCGCCCATCTGCCAGCTGTAGGACAGCGGGACCATGTGGTCGATCTGCACCTCGGTGGCCTTCTCCTTGCGCCACTGGATGGTCGTCGCGGTGTACGGGTCGTGCAGCGTCATCGATATGACGACGCAGTCCGAGCCGGAGCGGAATCGGAGGTCCTCGCCGTCCCGTTGGAGGAGGTCGTTGCGGGTGTCGCAGCCGTTGCGGGCCAGCGGCACGCCGTCCGCCGTGTCCATCCAGGCGTAGCCGAACTCGTCGCGTTCGTAACCCGTCCTCGGGCCACGCCCCTTGGTCGTCACCTTCTCTATCAGTGCCCGTGCCTCGGCCCGGTCGGCGTCCGAGGTGAGGGGCGCGAGGCCAGGTTTCGTCCCGTCCGGGTTGTCGAGCGGACTGGTGCCGGAGCCGGAGGGTTCGCTGGAGCCGGAGGGTTCGCTGGAGCTGGAGGGTTCGCTGGAGCTGGAGGGCTCGCTGTCCACCTCGGGCAGATCCACGCTGTCGCAGCCCGCGAGCAGTAGTGCCATGCCGAGCATTACGGCGGCGGACGCCGCCCCACCCCTGTGTTGTTTCACGATGTCCCACGGTAGTGGCCGAGAGGTCCAGGCGATATAGCCCCTTAAGGGGCGCCCCTATGACCCCAGGATCGACGCCAGGAACTCCCCGACCCAGCCGAGCAGCTCCCGCCCGACCAGCGGCTTCCCGCCCACCTTCGCGGTCTTCGGACGCGGTACCAGCACCTGGTGGACGGCCGGCTTGATGACGGTCCCCGGGTACAGCCGCTTGACGCGCAACTCCTGCGACTCCCGCAACTCCACCGGCGCGAAACGGATATTGTTGCCCTGCAGCACGATCTCGCCGACGCCGCACGCGCGCGCGAGCATCCGGAGTCCGGCCACCAGCAGCAGGTTCTCGACCGGCTCGGGCACCTTGCCGTAGCGGTCGACGAGTTCCTCGCGTACGGACTTGATGTCCTCCTCCGTGTTGGCGGAGGCGATGGCCCGGTAGGCCTGCAACCTGAGCCGCTCGCCCGGCGCGTAGTCGTGCGGGACATGCGCGTCCACGGGCAGCTCGATCTTGACCTCCAGCGGCGGTTCCTCCTCGACACCGCCCTCCAGGGAGGCCCGGTAGTCCGCGACCGCCTCGCCGACCATCCGTACGTACAGGTCGAAGCCGACGCCCGCGATATGGCCGGACTGCTCGCCGCCCAGGAGGTTCCCGGCGCCGCGGATCTCCAGGTCCTTCATGGCGACGTACATGCCCGCGCCCATCTCGGTGTGCTGGGCGATGGTCGCTAGCCGCTCGTGGGCGGTCTCGGTCAGCGGCTTCTCCGGCGGGTACAGGAAGTACGCGTATCCGCGCTCGCGCCCACGGCCCACTCGTCCGCGCAGCTGATGCAGCTGCGACAGGCCGAAGTTGTCGCCGCGCTCCACGATGAGCGTGTTGGCGTTGGAGATGTCGATGCCGGACTCGACGATCGTCGTCGAGACGAGGACGTCGTACCGCTTCTCCCAGAAGTCGACGACGACCTGCTCCAGTGTCTGCTCCGACATCTGGCCGTGGGCCGTGGCGATCCGTGCCTCGGGCACGATCTCGCGCAGCCGGGCCGCCGCCCGGTCGATCGACTCGACGCGGTTGTGGATGTAGAAGACCTGGCCCTCGCGCAGGAGTTCACGGCGGATGGCCGCGCCGATCTGCTTCTCCTCGTACGGCCCGACGAAGGTCAGCACCGGGTGGCGCTCCTCCGGCGGTGTGGTGATCGTCGACATCTCGCGGATGCCGGTGACCGCCATCTCCAGGGTGCGCGGGATCGGGGTCGCGGACATCGTCAGTACGTCGACGTTCGCGCGCAGCTTCTTCAGCTGCTCCTTGTGCTCGACGCCGAAGCGCTGCTCCTCGTCGACGATGACCAGGCCGAGGTCCTTGAACTTCGTCTCCGACGAGAACAGGCGGTGCGTGCCGATGACGACGTCCACCGCGCCTTCGCGCAGGCCCTCAAGGGTGGCCTTCGCCTCGGTGTCCGTCTGGAAGCGGCTCAACGCCCGCACGTTGACCGGGAACTGCGAGTACCGCTCGCTGAACGTCCCGAAGTGCTGCTGCACCAGCAGGGTCGTCGGGACGAGCACGGCGACCTGCTTGCCGTCCTGGACGGCCTTGAAGGCGGCGCGGACCGCGATCTCCGTCTTGCCGTAGCCGACGTCGCCGCAGATCAGGCGGTCCATGGGGACCGACTTCTGCATGTCGTCCTTGACCTCGGCGATGGTGCTGAGCTGGTCCGGCGTCTCCACGTACGGGAAGGCGTCCTCCAGCTCGCGCTGCCACGGCGTGTCCGGGCCGAAGGTGTGTCCGGGCGCCGCCATGCGCGCGCTGTACAGCTTGATGAGGTCGGCGGCGATCTCCTTGACGGCCTTCTTCGCGCGCGCCTTGGTCTTCGTCCAGTCGGCGCCGCCGAGCCGGTGCAGGGTCGGGGCCTCGCCGCCGACGTACTTGGTGATCTGCTCCAGCTGGTCGGTGGGGATGTAGAGCCGGTCGCCGGGCTGGCCGCGCTTGGCGGGGGCGTACTCCACGACCAGGTACTCGCGGGTCGCGCCCTGCACCGTCCGCTGCACCATCTCGATGTACCGGCCGACACCGTGCTGCTCGTGCACGATGTAGTCGCCCGCCTCCAGGGTCAGCGGGTCGATGGTCTTGCGGCGCCGCGCGGGCATCCGGGCGCCGTCCTTGCCGGCTGCCTTCTGCCCGGAGAGGTCGGTCTCGGTGAGGACCGCGAGCTTCAGCGCCGTATCGACGAAGCCGTAGTCGATCGAGCCGCACGCCACGTGCACCACGGACGGGGAGATCTCCCCCAGGTCCGCGTCGAGCCGTGCCGCGATGCCCTCGCCGCCCAGCACCTCGACGGTCCTGGCCGCCGGGCCGTGCCCTTCCGTCACGAACACCGTGCGCCAGCCGTCGGCCAGCCAGCCCTTGGTGTCGGCGAGCGCCCGCGCGGTGTCCCCGCGGTACGACTCCGGCGCGTGCATGCCGAGCTTGAGGGTGTCCGCATCAAGCTCCTCGTCCGTCGCGAACGGCGACACCGACCACCACATCATCTCCAGCTCGCGCGCCCGGTCCCGGACGTCCGCGATGGGCCACAGGGAGGCCGCGCCCACGTCGATCGGCGCGTCTCCCCCACCCGCCGTGGCCGCCCAGGATGCCTGCAGGAACTCCTGCGACGTCGCCACGAGATCCGAGGCACGCGTGCGTACCCGCTCCGGATCGCATACGACGGCCATGGCGCCCTTCGGCAGGACGTCGAGCAGCAGTTCCATGTCGTCGACCAGGACCGGCGCGAGGGACTCCATGCCCTCGACCGCGATCCCCTCGGCGATCCTGCCGAGCAGTTCGCCCAGCTCGGGGTGGGCCTCGGCGAGGGCACGCGCGCGTGCACGCACCTCGTCCGTGAGCAGCAGTTCGCGGCAGGGCGGCGCCCACAGGCCGTGCTCGGCGATCTCCAGGGAGCGCTGGTCGGCGACCTTGAAGTAGCGGATCTCCTCGACGTCGTCGCCCCAGAACTCCACACGCAGGGGGTGTTCCTCGGTGGGCGGGAAGACGTCCAGGATGCCGCCGCGTACGGCGAACTCGCCGCGCTTCTCGACGAGTTCCACGCGCGCGTACGCGGCGGCGGCGAGCGCGTCCACGACGGCGTTCAGGTCGGCGGTGCGGCCGGTCTTCAGGGCGACCGGCTCCAGGTCGCCGAGGCCCTTGACCTGGGGCTGGAGCACGGAGCGCACCGGTGCCACGACGACGGAGACCGGGCCCGTCTCCGGGTCGTCGGCGCTGGGGTGGGCCAGTCGGCGCAGGACGGCGAGGCGGCGGCCCACGGTGTCGCTGCGGGGGCTGAGGCGCTCGTGCGGGAGGGTTTCCCAGGACGGGTACTCCGCGATGCCCTCCGGGGGGAGGAGGGTGCGGAGGGCTGCCGCCAGGTCCTCGGCCTCGCGGCCGGTCGCGGTCACCGCGAGGACGGGGCGGCCGGACTCGCGGGCCAGGGCGGCGACGGCGAGGGGGCGGGCCGCCGGGGGGCCGACGAGGTCGATGTGCATGCGGTTGCCGTCTGCGGCCGCCTTGGTCGCTTCCGCGAGGGCGGTGTCCTTGACGACGGCGTCGAGCAAACCGTGCAGGCTCATGTGGAGGAGCGCTTTCCGTCCGGGGGTGGGCAACGCGAAGGGCCCGACTCGTCGCACGGGCCGGGGGTCTCCAGCGTACGTCGGTGTCGGCGCGGGCGTCGGGGGCTGTGGACAACGTCCGCCGCGTGGGGTGCCCGGCGCCGGTGCCGGGGGCGCGCTGGTGCCGGGGGCGAGGTGTCTCGCCCCAGGCACCCCTACCCGTCCCATCCCCGGGGGCTGCGCCCCGCCCCCACACCCCCGCCTCGGCCTGAACGGCCTCGTCCGCAAACGCCGGACGGGCTGAACATGCGGTGGCTACTCGGTCGCGATGGCGTTCAGGACGTTCATGCGGCCTGCGCGGAACGCCGGGATGAGGGCGGCGAAGAGGCCGACGAAGGCCGAGCCCCGCCGTACGCCCTCCAGTACCCCGTGCCTGGGAATGGTCACAGCCGACGGGCCGAAGCCGGTCCAGGGGTTCGGCCCGCCCAGTCGGCCCGGCACGGCTGCGCCCTGCCGCAATGCGCCGGTCAGGTGGGAGAGTGGTCGACGGCAGATAGATGCACACGGAAGGAATCCGCGTGGGCGAGACGAAGCCGGGCATACGCGAGTCCGCACAGCACGTTTCCCCGCAGCGACGCGGAGCTGTCGTAGCCGCCCTCATGCTCGCCATGGCGCTATCCGCCCTCGACTCCACCATCGTCTCCACGGCCGTCCCGCAGATCGTCGGCGACCTCGGCGGCTTCTCGGTCTTCTCCTGGCTGTTCTCCGGCTATCTGCTGGCCGTGACGGTCACGCTGCCGGTGTACGGCAAGCTGTCCGACACCTTCGGGCGCAAGCCGGTGCTGGTCGCCGGGACTTCGGTGTTCCTCCTCGGTTCGCTGCTGTGCGCGCTGGCCTGGAACATGGGGGCGCTGATCGCCTTCCGGATCGTGCAGGGGCTGGGCGGCGGGGCCCTTCAGGGCACGGTGCAGACGCTGGCCGCCGATATGTACCCGCTTGAGGAACGCCCGAAGATCCAGTCCAGGCTGTCCACCGTGTGGGCGGTGTCGGCGGTCGCGGGACCGGGCGTCGGCGGGGTGCTGGCGACGTACGCGGACTGGCGGTGGATCTTCCTCGTCAACCTGCCGGTCGGCGCGGTGGCGTTGTGGCTGATCGTCCGCCACCTGCACGAGCCGGAGCGCTCCGAAACGACGGCCACGCGCGCGCGTGTCGACTGGGCGGGCGCGCTCGCGGTGTTCGCCTGCGGGGGCGTGCTGCTGACGGCGCTGGTGCAGGGCGGGGTGGCGTGGGCGTGGCTGTCGGGCCCGTCGGTCGGCCTGTTCGCCGCGGGACTCGCTTTGCTGGCGGTGGTGGTGCTGGTCGAGCGCCGGGCGGCGGAGCCGATCATTCCCGGGTGGGTGTGGCGCCGCAGGACGATCGCCGCGGTGAACCTGGCACTGGGCGCGCTGGGCGTGCTGATGGTGGCGCCGACGGTCTTCCTGCCCACGTACGCCCAGGGAGTGCTCGGCCTCGCGCCCGTGGCCGCCGGATTCGTGCTGTCCGTCTGGACGCTGTCCTGGCCGGTGTCGGCGGCGCTGAGCCAGCACGTGTACCGGCGCATCGGCTTCCGCAACACGGCGATGCTGGGGATCGGGACGGCGTCGCTGATCCTGTCCGCGTTCCCCTTCCTGCCGTATCCGGGCGAGGCCTGGCAGCCGACCCTGCTGATGACGTTCCTGGGCGCCGCGCTGGGACTGTTCCAACTCCCCCTGATCGTCGGCGTCCAGTCCACGGTCGGCTGGGCGGAACGCGGCACCACGACGGCTTCGGTGCTGTTCTGCCGCCAGACCGGCCAGACGATCGGCGCGGCCGTCTTCGGGGCCGTCGCGAACGGTGTGCTGGCCTCCCGCCTGGGCGGCGCGAACGACCTGGACTCCATCACGCGCGCGTTGGACGAGGGCGCGGTGACCGAGGCGACCCGGCGAGCCATCGCGGACGCGGCGCACGCGGTGTACCTGGGGGCGGCGGGCGCGGCGGCACTGGCCTTCCTGGTGCTGTTGCTGCTGGCGCCGAGACGGTTCCCGGTGCTCAAGGAAGGGCCTTCAGGGAAGGCAGCCGGTGACCTCGGGGTGGACCGGTGACGGGCCGTCGAGCCAGGGCTGAGAGGCACGCTGCAGCGTCAAGCCTGCCGGAGCTGTCCCTGATCGGGTGAACTCATGCAGGAAACGGTCGGGGAGCGGCCCGGCGAGCGATTGGGTGAGCAGCGTACGGCCCACTCGAACGGAACACGGATGTCGCAACCGCCGGACCTCTACACGATCGAAGTCGAGCCGGAGGTGCGCGCTTGGCTGGAGACCCTCTCGACGTCGGACTACAGGACCGTCGAGCGTTTCGCCGACCGTCTCGCCACGGACGGCCCCGCGCTGCCCTTCCCACTCGCCAGCCACCTCGGCGACGGGCTGCGGGAACTGCGTATCGGCGCCTTGCGCGTCACCTACTGGTTCGCTCCGGGACGACGCGTGGTGCTGCTCACCGTGTTCCGCAAGAACAGGATGCGGGAGTCGGACGAAGTCCTGAGAGCACAGCGGGCGAGAAAGCGGTGCGAGGCCGAGCACCCTCCAGCCCGTGAGCACGACGTCTACAGTAGGGGTTGAGGAGGCCCGATGAGCAGCGGATACCACACCAGCTGGAAGGTCCCGCCCGAACACCGTGAGGACCCTGCGTACCGTGCCGCGGGACGTCGTATGGACTTCGCTCAGGCGGTCTATGACCGGCGGTCCGCCCTCGGCTGGAGCACCGCGGAACTGGCCGGCCGCGCCGGCCTGTCCGAGGAGGACATCGAGTCCATCGAGGAGAGCGGCGTCAACCCGACCCTCGAACTGATCGAACAGCTGGCCACCGCTCTGGAAGCCGGTGCCCGCATCGACCCGCGCACCAGCCCGGAGTTCCGTTTCGACGATCACGCGGCCTGACGGCCGGCCCGGGATCCGCTGTCGGCGCTCGCATCTCACGCACTGTCACGGCCAGCCGTCCGGTCGGTCCGTTCGCGCCGAAGATGACGATGTTCACTGCCGCTCTCCCTCTCCTCGTATCCCTTCCCCGGGGATGTCACACTCCGGCCCGGACAGGATGGATCTCAGCAGGCGTACAGCCCTTCCGGCGCCGGGGCCTTGGCTAACCTGCACGGGTGACCACCGACCTGACCCTGCTGCCGCGTGTCGCCCATCACGGACAGGAGGTCACCGCGCCCCGGCTCCGCGGTCTCCTTGCGCTGCTCGCGGGCGACTTGCGCTCGGGCTGCAGCGCCGAGCGGCTGGTGGCAGGGCTGTGGCCGGACGAGTTGCCGGAGCGGCCGGGAAAGGCGCTGCAGGTCCTCGTGTCCAGGGCGCGGGCCCAACTGGGCTCCGACGTCATCGCCAGCACGCCGACCGGGTACCGGCTCACCCTCACCGAAGACCAGGTCGACAGCTCCGCCCTGCTGCTGCACGCCGCCGCGAGTGCGGACCGGGCCAGGGCCACGGACCATGCAGGATCGCTGGCTGCGGCCGAGGCCGGGCTCGCGCTGTGGGAGGGCACCCCTGATGAGGCCGGAGACACCGACGACCCCGTTGCCGCGTTGCGCGCCGAGCGCGCTCCCGTCCGCGGCGCGCTCGTCCGTGCGCAGGCGCTCGCCCTCGCCCGCCTGGGGCGGCATGCGGAGGCGGCCGGGCCGCTGGCCGTGGCCGCCGCGGACCATCCGCACGACGAGGAAGTGCTCGCCGAACTGCTGCGCGGCGAGGCGGCGACGGCGGGCCCGTCCGCCGCGCTGATGCGGTACGAGGCGTACCGCCGTGAGCTGCGCGAGACGCTCGGCACGGATCCAGGCGCTCAACTCAAAGCCGTACAGCAGGAGTTGTTGCGGGGTGAGGCGCCCACAGTCCGGCACGGCGTGCCGCACGAGCCGAATCCGCTGCTCGGCCGGGACGGCGACATCGCGGCGGTGGAGCGGCTGCTGCGCGCCTCCCGCGCCGTCACCGTGGCCGGCCCCGGCGGCCTCGGCAAGACCCGGCTGGCCCACGCCGTCAGCCGCCGGGCAGAGCAGCGCGTGGTGTATTTCGTGCCGCTCGCCGGCGTCACCGCGGACGAGGACGTGGCCGCGGAGGTGGCCTCCGCGCTCGGCGCAGGCGAGGGGCGGTCCGGCGCCATGAGCGGCCACGTCGCAGCCGACCCGGTGTCCGGCATCCTCGGCGTGCTCGGCTCCGGGCCCGCGCTGCTGGTTCTCGACAACTGCGAGCAGATCATCCGCGGCGCCGCCGCCCTCGTACAGGCCCTGGTCTCGTCCTCGAAGGACCTGCGGGTGCTCGCCACCAGCCGGGCCCCCCTCGGCCTGACATCCGAGGCGGTGTACGCGCTGCCGGAACTCGGCCTCGGCACCTCCATCGAGCTGTTCACGCAGCGGGCCCGGGCCGCCCGGCCCGGCGTGGAGCTGCCGCCGGACGCCTTGGCCGAGCTGTGCCGCCACCTCGACGGGCTGCCGCTCGCCGTGGAGCTGGCCGCGGCGCGGGTGCGGGCCCTTTCGGTGCCGGAGATCGCCCGTCGCCTCGGCGACCGGTTCGCGCTGCTGCGCGGCGGGGTGCGGGACGTGCCGGAGCGCCACCGCACCCTGCACGCGGTCGTGGACTGGAGCTGGAACCTCCTCGGCGAGGAAGCCAGGGCCGCGCTGCGCACGCTGTCCGTCTTTCCCGGCGGCCTCACCGGCGACGCGGCTGAGCACGTGCTGGGCGAGGACGCGCTGTTCCTCCTTGAGCAGCTGGCCGATCAGTCGCTGCTCACCGTCGCCGACACGCCGGCCGGCGTGCGGTTCCGGATGCTGGAGACCGTACGGGAGTTCAGCGCGGCCCGGCGCGCGGAGGCGGGCGAGGACGAAGCGGCCGTCGGCCGGTTCCTCGCCTGGGGGCGGGACTTCGGGGTCACGTACCACGACTGGTTCTTCGGCTCGGAACCGCGGGCCGCCTGGGAGCGGATCAGGGCCGAGCAGGACAACCTCGTGCTGGCCCTTCGGCACGCCCTGGCCCGCACGGACGGCCCCGCCATCGCCGCCCTCACCGCGGTCCTCGCCGCCCTGTGGTCCACCGGCTCCAACTACCCCCGCCTCACCGCCCTCGCCGCGGACACCGGCCCACCACTGTCGCACTACCACCCTGAGCCCGAATACGTCGAAGTCGCCCGCGCCGCCGCCGTGATGTGCACGGCGAGCCTGTTCATGGGCTACGGCCCGCACGCCGTACGCCACCTCGTCACCCTCCGGCGGCTGCCCCCGGCCCCGCCGGACACGCTGCTGCCCGCCATCACAGCCGTGCTGAGCGCGATCCCCGAGATGCTGCCTCCCGGCTACGAAGTGCTGCAGAAGCTCTGCGACAGCGAGCAGCCGCTGCTCGCCGGCATCGCCGAGTGCGTCGCCACCTACGTCTGGGAGTACGAGCACGACATCGACCGCGCGCTCGCCTCGGCTCGCCGGACCATCGCCGCACTGACGCCGGTCGACAACCCGTTCCTGCAGGTCATGGGCCACGCCCGGCTGAGCGAGCTGTACTTGCAGACGGCGCAGGGCGAGGCCGCGTACGGTCACCTCAAGGCGGCGCTCGAAGCGCTGTCGCGGCTCGGCGACGAGCACGACTCCATCGGCGTCCGCGGCGGCCTCGCCCTCGCCTGCCTGCAACGCGGCGACACCGACGAGGCCGAGTACTGGCTGCGGCAGGCGGAGGGCGAGAACACTCCGCAACAGGACAACTCCCACAGCCCCGGCATCGGCGCACGCGCCGAGATCGCGCTCGCCCGCGGGCTGACGGAGGCCGGGCTCGGCTTGTGGCGCAGCGCCGTCAAGGGGGTGGCCGAGGCCGGCTCGATGTACAGCGGCGACCCCTTCCTCGACCGGTGGGTGCTGCAGATCCAGTCGGCGGCGGTGACGGCGCACGCGCACGCCGGCCGTCTCGGGCTGGTCGCGGAGCCGGTCGACCGGCTGCGGCAGGGGCTGCGGACCCTGCTCTCCGGTCCGTCCGGCTCGCCCATGGAGCTCCCTGTGATCGGGACGGTGCTGCACGCGCTCGGCATGGCGGGGCTCGCTTCCGGCGACGCTGGTGCCGTACGGATGATCGCGCTGGCCGAACGGCTGCGGGTGCTGCGCGAGTTCCAGCCGACGATGTCGGCGGACCGCGCCCGGACGGCGGCCCGGGACGCCGGCAGGGCGGCGTACGCCGACGCGGTGTCGGAGTACGCCGCCCTGGGGCGGGACGAGTTGCGGGAGGCGGCCCGCGCTGTCACGGCGGTTACTTCGGGTCCCGGTTGAACAGCGACGTCGACCAGCGGTAGCCGAGCACGGTCAGGCCAACGCACCAGACGACCGCGATCCATCCGTTGTTGCCGATCTCCGTTCCGAGCAGCAGGCCACGCAGGGTTTCGATGGCCGGGGTGAACGGCTGGTACTCGGCGATCGGCTGGAACCAGCCCGGGATCGCGTCGACAGGGACAAAGGCACTCGAGATGAGCGGGAGGAGGATCAGCGGCATCGCCATGTTGCCGGCCGCCTCGGGGTTCGGGCTTGCCATGCCCATCCCGACCGCGATCCAGGTGAGCGCCACAGTGAACAGCGCGACCAGCCCGAACGCCGCCAGCCACTCCAGGGCCGTCGCGTCCGTGGAGCGGAAGCCGATGGCCACGGCGATGGCACCGACGAGGACCAGGCTGGCGAGTACCTGCAGCGCGCTGCCGACGACGTGCCCGACGAGCACAGAACCGCGGTACACCGCCATCGTACGGAAGCGGGCGACGAGGCCCTCGGTCATGTCCATGGAGACGGAGATCGCGGCCCCGATCACGGTGCTGCCGATGGTCATCATCAACAGGCCCGGGACGAGATAGGCGATGTACTCGGAGCGGTCCGCGCCGCTGCCACCGATGCCCGCGCTCATCACGCCTCCGAAGACGTAGACGAAGAGCAACAGCAGCATGATCGGCGTAAGCAGCAGGTTCAGGGTCATGGACGGGTAGCGCCGCGCATGCAGCAGGTTGCGGCGCAGCATCGTGTTCGAGTCCCGTACGGCAAGGGAGAGGGCGCTCATCGGACAGTCTCCTCGGGCTGGTCGGCCTGGGGCCGGTCGGTGGCGCTGGTCAGGGCGAAGAACACGTCGTCGAGGTCCGGGGTGTGCACGGACAGCTCGTCCGCCTCGACGCCGGCCGAGTCCAGCCAGTCGAGGATGGAGCGCAGCTCGCGCTGGCTGCCGTCACAGGGGATCTGCAGCGACAGTGCCTCGTCGATGGAGGTCCCGCCGCGCGAGCGAAGCCGAGCGTGGGGAAGAGTGGCCTCGCGCAGGGCGACGGCGGCGGACCGATAGGCAGACGGGTCGGAGAATCGCAGCCGTACGTGCCCGCCCGGGATGAGCCGCTTCAGCTCGTCGGCTGTGCCTTCAGCGGCGATCCTGCCGTCGTTCAGCACCGCGATGCGGTCGGCGAGTTCGTCGGCCTCCTCCAGGATCTGGGTGGTGAGGAAGACGGTGACGCCACCGGAGACCAGCTCGCGGATGATGCCCCACATGTTGTGGCGGCTGCGCGGGTCGAGGCCGGTGGTCGGCTCGTCGAGGAAGATGATCCGCGGGCTGCCGACCAGCGTCATGGCGAGGTCGAGGCGCCGCTTCATGCCGCCGGAGTAGGTGGAAGCGGGCTTCTTGGCGGCCTCGGTGAGGTCGAAGCGCTCCAGCAACTCGGCGGTGACCTGCCGTCCCTCCTGCTTGGAGAGGTGGTGCAGGTCGGCCATGAGGAGCATGTTCTCCTCGCCGGTGATCAGCCCATCGACGGCGGAGAACTGGCCGGTCACACCGATCGCGGCGCGCACCGCCTGTGAGCCGGTGGCGAGGTCGTGACCGCCGACGTGCAGATCGCCGGCGTCGGCGGTGATGAGGGTGGAGAGGATCTTGACAGCGGTGGTCTTGCCGGCGCCGTTCGGGCCGAGCAGGGAGAAAACGGTGCCGGCAGGCACCGCCAGGTCGATGCCGTCGAGGACGGTCTTGTCACCGAAGGCCTTGCGCAGCCCCTTGGCCGCGATGGCGAGTGAACGCGAGGTCGTCGTCATGCCGCAGAGGTTGCGGCATGGTGCATTCAGCGCGGTTTCACTACGGTTCCAGCGCCCCGGAACCGGGCGTCGGAGGGCATGTTTCCGCTGCTGGTGCCGGGCACCGATCTGGTCTCCGGCTCACCGCTCTCCGCTTTCCCCGAGGCCGACTTCAACCGGTTCCCCTTCACGACCACCACCGGCCTGGCGTCCATCCCCGGCGGGCTTCGCCTTCAAATGGCTGGGGATGGTGGCCTCCGAGCGACGGAAGGCGGAGGAGCAGCGGCGGCAGCACGAGGCGGTGGAGGGGTGGATCCTGGCGGGGGCAGTGCGCAGGGAGGGAGGGTGAGGGCGGTGGTGCGGCTCAGGGGGGAGCGCTATCGCCCGGCGGGAGCACTGCCACCCGGCGGGAGCACTGCCACCCGGCGGGAGCACTGCCGCTCGGTGCGTGGCCCGAAGCTCGGTGAATAGCGCCGCCGCTCGGTGCGAGGCCCGCTGTTCGGTGCGAGGCCCTGTGTTCGGTGCGAGGCCGGTGTTCGGTGTCAGGCCCGCTGTTCGGTGAGGGGTTGCTCGTGCTCGGTGAACGTAGCGCCGGTCACTCCGCCGCCGCGCGGGCCTTCAACGCGGTCAGGCTGCTGCGTACGCGGTCGATGTGGGCGCGTACCTGGTCCCAGCGCTCTCCGTGCTCGCGCAGCACGCGCTCGGTCTCGCGGGCGATCTGTTCCCGGCGCAGCCGCGCCTCGGCCAGCAGCTCGGCCGCCCGCGCGTCCGCCTCTTCCTGGCGGCGATCCAGGGGGCCCTCGGCGTCGGCGAAGGCCTGCCTGGCGTCGGCGAGCGCGGCCTCGGCGCGCGTGATCCGTTCGGCGTAGTCCGCTTCCAGCGCGTCGATGCGCTCGGTCTCCTCGCGCTCCGCCTCCGCCCACCGCTGGGCGTGCTCCTTGGCCTGGTCGGCCAGCATCCCGGAAACGCGCTGCCGCATCTCGCGCAGCGCGGCCAGAGACTCGGTGCGGCTGTCCTTCACCCCGCGCCGGGCCGCGATGCGGATCTCGTCGGCCTCGGCGTGCGCGGCGACCAGGGCCTGGCGGGCGAGTTCCAGGGCGTCGGCCCGTACGACGTCCGCGTCCGCCTGCGCCGCGGCCTGCGCGCTGGTCGCGTACACGTGCGCCTCTTTCACACAGCGCTGCGCCTCCTGCCGCGCGGCCTCCCGCACGGCGTCGGCCTCCTCCTCCACCAGCTGGAACAAGCGCTGCGCGGGCTCCCCGAGCCCCTCATACGTCTGCGGGACGAGCTGCGCCACGGTCTCGCGCAGCCGCACCACCTCCGCCTCCATGTCCTTGGCGAGCACGGTGAGCCGCGCCGCGCGCTCCCAGGCGGCGTCCCGGTCCTCGGAGAGCGCTTCGACATACGCGTCGGCCTGTTCGGGACGGTAGCCGCGCCCCCGTACGGCCACGAAGCCATGTGGCGACACCGGTGCGCTGCTCATCCTGGGGCTCCTCTCCATCAGACATGGCGTCAAATACAATCGATTTTGCGCACATCCTGATGGATCGGACGGAAGTGTTCATAACGCGACACTCCGCACAGAGGTCACGGTCGGACCGCGCCGGCCACCATCCACCGCTCGGCCCCAGCCCTGAACGGAGCGCGGGGGCCGGTCGTGACCGGCCCCCGCGGAGACTGCGTGCGACGTCAGCCGCGCGTCACAGCAACCCGTCCCACATCTGCTCCAGCAGCACCGACCACCAGCTCTCCGGCGAACCCAGCGCCGCCGGATCGAACGAGGCCAGCTGCGCCTGGAAGTCGACCGTCCAGCGGCCGGCCTGCTCCTGGTTCAGCCCGAACCGCAGCCGCCACATCCGGCCGAGCAGCGCCAGGCACCGCTGGAACTCGGGCAGCCCCGTGTTCACGAACTGCGGCGGTACGGGCGCACCGCCCGGCCCCGCCTCCACCGGTACGGCGACGATGTTCGCCGTACCGTACTGCACACAGACCGCCTTGCCGAAGTCGCTGCCCATGACGAGGTACGAGCCCGCGTCCGGGGCCGGCTGCACCCCGCGCTCGGCCGCCAGCTCCGCCAGCGTCGGCACCGGCCGCCCCGGCTGGGCCTGCGCCCAGAAGAACGGACCCATGTCCATCGGCAGCCCCGCCATCACCAGCGAGTGCGCCACGATCGGCGGCACACCCTGCCGGTCCACCGCGGCCTGCTCGAACCGGAAGATCCCCGGCCCGAACGCACCCGCCAGCTCCTGCGCGACCCCCTGCGGGGGAATCGGCGGCGCCTGCTGAACCTGCGGAAGCGGCACCCGTACCGGGGCCGGGCGTGCTGGACCGTCGGCGACCTGGTGCAACTCGCCCTGGTGCGCCAGGAGTTGCCGCATCCCCTGCTGCCGGCTCGCGTGATCCGTGCCGTACGGCGCGATGGAGGTGATCCGCGCCTGCGGCCACTGCTCCCGGATCATCCGCGCACAGTACGCACCCGGCAGCTCACACGACTCCAGCTCCGTGTGCAGCTCCAGCACCTTGTCCGGCGGGATGTTCATCGCCCGCAGCTCATGGAAGATCTGCCACTCCGGGTGCGGCGTCCCCGGCGCCGACCGCCGGATCAGCTGCTGCTCGGAACCGTCCTGCGCGCGGTAGCGCAGGACCGCCTGGTAGCCGGGGCCGACGGTGGGCTGGGCGGCGGGTGGCGGGGGGTAGCCGTAGGCCGGGGGCGGGCCGGGGGGCGTGGACTGGGCTGGTGCGGGTTGGCGGGGCGTGGGTTGGCCTGGCGCAGCCGGCTGGCCGGGCGCGGGCTGGCCGGGCATGGGTTGACCTGGCGCCGCCGACTGGCCGGGCGCGGGCTGGCCGGGCATGGGTTGACCTGGCGCCGCCGACTGGCCGGGCGCGGG
>NZ_WJBG01000100.1:34316-64759 GCF_009709555.1 Streptomyces blattellae
GCCGCCGACTGGCCGGGCGCGGGGTGGCCGGGCATGGGTTGACCTGGTGCCGCCGACTGGCCGGGCGCGGGGTGGCCTGAAGGCGGCGCAGGAGCGGGGGGCGGCACAGGGCCGGGGGGCATGGCGCCGGGGGGTACCTGGCCTGGGGGTACCTGGCCGGGAGGTGTCTGACCAGGTGGGGCCGGGTGGGGGCCCTGGCTGGGTGACATGCCGGGGGCGCCGGGGGCAGGCGGTGCCATGCCGGGGGCGCCGGGGGCCTGCGGCGGCGGTGGCGGTGGCGGTTGGCCAGGGCCGCCCACGGGGGGCGCGGACAGCACGGTCTCCGCGTGGTGTACGCCACCCGGGCCCCCGGAAGAACCTTGCGCACCCGGCATGCCTGGGGCGCCAGGAGGCTGGGGAGCGCCAGGCGCACCCGGTCCCGTCCGGCCAGGGTCGGAAAGCATCGTGGCGGCATGGTGAACGCCGCCCGGAGGACTACCGCCGGGAGTACCCGGCGCACCCGGCGCACCGGGCGGATTGGGGGCGCCCGGCGTCCGCGGAGCGCCCCCCGCACCGGCCGGCCCCCCTGAACCGTCGGGGCCGAGCGCCGACACGTGCTGGGTCGGCACATAGCCGCCCGCCGGTGTACCCGGCGCACCGGGCCCGGACGGCGGCGGCGGAGGAGGAGGAGGAGGAGGAGGCGTGTCTCCCGCCCTCGCCCCCGGAGCACCCGGCGGAGGAGGCGGCGGCACCGCCGCCCCGCCACGCGTCGCCTCCGGCGGCCCCGCCTTGCTCGTGGCGGCGTCGGCGATCTCCCCGGCGTTCGGCGCGAGCGGCCGACCCGGCGCACCCGTAGACGGCGTACCGGCATCAGCAGCACCACCCGGCCACTGTGGATACCCGTATGACGGCGTACCAGGCGCACCTGACACACCTGACGCACCCGACGCACCCGGACCCTGCGGATAGCCGTACGACGGCGGCGCAGGCGGCGGCGTGCCCCCCTGCGGCGCACCCAGCGCACCAGGCGCACCAGGACCACCGATCGCCGGCTCCTGCGCCGTCGGCGGAAGCTGGCTGCCCCCCGACATCAACGCCGTCTCGGCGTCCGGCGGCGCGGGCGGCGACGTCTCGTCGTCGGACCCGCTCAGCGGCGGCGCGGACACGGTCTCGGGCAGCGGCACCGAACGGTCGTCACCCGCGTCCGCGTTGGTGTCCGTCCCGGCCCACGGAGTCGCCCCAGCAGGCACACCGAGGCCACTGGGCACCCCCGCACGCGCCCCCGCGCCCCCACCGGCCCCCGACGCACCAACTCCGCCACCGACACCATCCGATGCACCACCGGACGCAGCCGCAGCCCCCGCCGGGGCCTGACCCGCACCGGCCCCCCTGGCCGCACCCGTCCCGGCACCCGCAACCGACGTCCCACCCCCCGCAACCGAACCCGAACCCGAACCCGCGCCCGACCCCCCAGCAGACGCCGCCCCACCCCGCCGATCCGGAATCCCCAGCTGATCCGCCGCCTCCTGCAACCACTCCGGCGGCGTCAGCAAGAACGACGTCTGATTCAGATCCACCCGCGCCGGAGCAGCCGGCGCCGGCGCAGACCCGGCCGCGCCGTCCGGGCCGCCGTACTCCTCCTCGTACCGGCGCATCACCTCACCCACCGGCAGCGACGGCCACAGCGTGGCCTCACCGCTGTCCCGGGCGATCACCAACCGCTGCCTGCCGCCGTCCGAACGCGGCCCGTCCGCGCGGTCCTCAGCCCACACCACGAACCCGAGATCGAACTCCCGCACCCGCACCTCACGATGCTGGTACGACGGCACATCACCGTTGATCCACTCTTCCGCGCGCTCCTGCGCCTGCGCGAACGTCACCATCGGTCAGCTCACTCCCCGGACACCGGAACGGACCGCGCGAACCCGCCGTCCACCATCAGATTCGCCACCGTCTCCAGCTCCGGCGGCGACCCCGCCAGCCGCGACAGGAACGCGTCGAAGTCCTCCCCGCACGGCAACAGCAGCCGCTCCACCCGCTCCGCAGGCGCCCACGAGGGATCGGCGTCGCGCGCATCGTCGTACGCGCAGAACCACACCGAACCGAGCCGCTCGCCCTTCACCTTCACGACCAGCAAGCCGCCCTGCACGAACCCGACACCCAGATAGTCCTTGGTCAGATGGTCCCGCAGGCACTTGTTGACATAGACCAGATCATTGACGGCCGCCTCGTCCCGCACCGTGAAGAACGGCTGGTCGATCAGCAGGCCCAACTCCGCGTCCAGCGCGGTCCCGACGGGCGCACACCCGCCGGCCGCCTTCAGAAACGACCGATACGCACCCGGCAGCCGGTACCCGAGCTCCTCCTCGACACCCAGCACCTGCGTCTCCGACACCGCCACCGCCGACTTCGGCAGCCCGAAATGCGCCGGACGCGTCTCCTGCAACGGCCGCGTCCCGCGCTTGTACTGATCCACCGCCGCCGTCGCCACACCACCGTGATGCCGCAGCAACGCCTTCACCTCGACCGGAACCAACTCCAGCCGCCGGGACCCCACCACGTGATGCCACGTCCACCCGTGCGGCGTCGCCACGCTCGGCACCGTGTCCCACAACTCGTGCCCCGACGCCGCCAACGCCGCGTTCGCCGACACATAGTCCGTCAACCGCAGCTCATCGACGCCGAAGCCCTCCGGCGGATCGGCGATCTCCGCAGCCGCGCGCGCATACGGCGAGAAGTCGGGGTAGCCGCGCTCGTCCACCCGTACTCCTCCGGGGTGACGGGCCGCCCGGACCGGGTCCGGGAAATGCACGACCTGCCCGGCATAGGCCGCGTTCGGCGGCGCGGCTTGTCCCCCAGCCTGGCGGCCGGGAGGTGCCCCCAGCCCGAGCCGACCTGTCGTCATGGCGGTTGCCCCCTGCGGCACTCTGTACGACCCCGCGACGGACACCCTCGACCGCCACGGCCCGTATTCGACTGTCTCCAACGCGTTGACCGCGCGCATCGCGGTGCCGACAGCCTATGCGGTACGACCAACCCGGTCACCGGCGCCGGGTCACCACCCCCTTCGCTTTCGTGACCAGCCGTCACCTCCTCGTGACAGCCTGCCCAAACCCGGGCGTGTTGCACCGCCCCAGCTTCCGCACCAGCCACGCCATTTGGCACTCTGTGTGATCCGGGGGGATGCACGGGAGGGGATGACGATCATGAACGCGACGCAAACGGGACCACACCCAGGACCTCACACGGGTGCGACCGGCGACCCGAGAATCGGCTGGAGCAACACCGCAAACCGCACCGCACCAGCCCTCCACCACCGCCGCGACGGCATACTCCCCACCGTCGCCGCCGCCCTCTCCGTCCGCGGCGCCACCCTCACCGGCACCGCCGCCCGCGGCGACCAGGCCCCCGCACTGCACCCACTCGTCCAGGACTTCCTCGACGCCCTCACCAGCGCCCAACGCGACCGCTTCACCGGCCGCTGCGCCGAAACCATCCTCATCTCCCGGCACATCGCCACCACCGACGCCGCCCGCAGCAAACGCGCCGCCCGCAAACCCATGACCAACGGCGAAGCCCGCAAAGCTCTCAAACAAGCCAAACTCACTGCCCGCCGCATCCGCGAGGACGGCGACCCCCTGCACGGCAGCTTCGCGGCACCCTGCCGTGCCTGCGCCGCCCTCAGCGCCCACTTCGGCGTCCGCATCGTCGACCCCACGGCGACCGACGTCTGACTCCCGTCCCCAACACCCGCAAGATTGAGGGCAGATGCACGCCGACCGCTCGTCCACCACCCGCTTCCCCACACCCGTCGACGCCGCCCTGCGCGCCGCCGGCTGGCACCCCGGACGCTGGGACATCAAGCAGGCCGAGTACTGGGCCGACACCCTCCGCGACCACACCTCACCCGCCGGCCACCGCCACGCCGTCTTCCCCGCCGCCGTAGAAGCCTGGGCCGAGTTCGGCGGACTCCACATCACCCCCGGCGCCCCCGGCCGCCAGATCGCCCCCACGACCCTCCACATCGACCCACTGCACGGCCTCCACATGGCCCGCACCCTCGGCGACCTCGGCCGCGCCCTCGACACCGACGTCAGCCCCCTCGGCGCCGAAACCGACACCCAGTCCATCCTCGCCATCGACACCGAAGGCCGCGTCTACGCCCTCGACCACACCGGCGACTGGTACCTCGGCCCCGACATCGACCAGGCCCTCGCCGCCCTCATCGCCGGCATAACCCCCGCCCGCCTCACCGCCGGCTGACAATCCCGCCACCACCACGCCCAGCCACCACGGCGACCGGCCGGCACCACGACCGGCCAGCACCACGCGGGAACATCACCACGACCGGCCACCCCCACAACCAGCCATCGCCGCGCCCGGCCACCCCCACAACCAGCCACCCCCACCTCCGGCCACCCCCACGCCCAGCCACCCGCCTACGACGCCGGAATCACCGCCGACACCCGGAACCCCCCCGCATCCGTCGGACCCGAGACGAACACCCCGCCCAGCGCGGACACCCGCTCCTCCATCCCCACCAGACCGTTCCCCCCGGACGGCAATCGCGCCGAGGACGCGGCCTCCGGCGGCGGCTCGTTCTCGACCTGCATCGCGATCTCCGACGCCCGATGCGCCAGCCGCACATGCGTCTTCGCCCCCGCCGCATGCTTGTGGACGTTCGTCAACGCCTCCTGCACCACCCGGTACGCGGTCTGCTCGACCACCGGCGCATACAGCCGCGACTCCCCCTCCACCGACAGATCCACGGCCATCCCCGCAGCCGCCGACTGCCCGATCAACTCGTCCAGCTCGGACAGACAGGGCCCCTCGCCCACGCCGCTCTCATCGGCAGCCCGCGAGGCCGCCGCCGCAGCAGCCGCCCCCACCGCGGCCAACGGCACCGCACGCTCACGCCGCTCCACCCCGTCCCCACTGCGCAACACCCCGAGCATCTCCCGCAACTCGGTCAACGCCTGCCGCCCCATGTCCCCCACGAGCGCGGCATTGCGCACAGCCTTCTCGGGATCCTTCCGGGCCACCGCCTGAAGCGCGGCAGCATGCACCACCATCAGGCTCACCCGATGCGCGACGACGTCATGCATCTCCCGAGCGATCCGAGTCCGTTCCTCGTTCCGGGCCCACTCGGCCCGCTCCTCGGCCCGCTCGGCAAGCAACTGCAGCTCCCGCTCCAACGAATCCGCCCGCTCCCTGAGGCTCTCCATCAACCGCCGCCGAGCCCCCACATACAGCCCCAGCAGCAAGGGCGGCGCGGTCACCCCGAGAGACGCACTGATCGAAGCGAACGGAACGAACCAGTCCCCCAGCGTCACATCCCCCGACGCCGTGTCCTGACGCACCCGCACAAACGTCACGATGAACATCCCCACCAGCGACATCCCCGCCAGCGACGCGATGATCCGCCGCGGCAGCTCCGACGCGGCCAGCGTGTACAGGCCGACAATGGCCATCAGGAAGCCCATCTGGGCCGGCGTAATGGCGATGGACACCAGAACGACGGCTATCGGCCACTTCCGCCGGATCACCAGCACCGACCCGGCCAGCACCCCGAACACCACCCCCGCGGCCACCGGAATCCCGGCATCCCGCGCGAACGGAACCCCCTCCACCGCACACTCCAGCGCGGACACGAACGCCAAGCTCCCATCGAGCACGGCACTCCGCCACCTGGCCCACCACCAAGGCCCCGTCCGGGCCGGTACGTGCTCTTCCCCCGTCGTGGTCATGCAACCAGCCTACGGGCGCAAGGCCCCCCTTTTCCGGCGAGTTTTCGCGACTGGCCTACACCACACTCCGTAACCGAACAGAAGCGAAACCAGCCAATATCCCTCGAACTGCTGAATCGCACACCGTTCCCCTCCGGAGCCGATCATTCCGCCCGGACGGTATGCACATGGCACATTCGTATGGCAAGTACGCCGACTTCGAGGGACTCCGGGAACAGGCGGTGGCGCTGCGCCGCGCAGGCCTCAGCCGACGCCAGATCCGCGACCGACTGCACGTCGACAACAACGACATCCTCAACCGGCTCCTGGAGGGCGAGCCGGCGCCGGAATGGACGAAGCGGCCGAACGCGAAGGACGACCTCAGGGCGCGGGCACGGGAACTCCGGCTGGAGGGCTGGACGTACGACCAGATCCAGGTGGAGCTGGGGTGCTCGAAGAGTTCGATCTCGTTGTGGGTACGGGATCTGCCGAAGCCGGAGCGGCGCGATCCAACGGAGCAGGCGAAGCTGGCGGCACGGAAGCGCTGGGGACACGAGCTGGCGGTGCGGGACAAGGAGCGGCAACGGACCAAGGAAGCTGCGAAACAAGCCGTGGGCAAGCTCTCGCCTCGCGAGCTGTTCCTGGTAGGCGTGAGCCTCTACTGGGCGGAGGGCGGCAAGGACAAGCCGTACGACCGCCGAGAGAACGTCGCCTTCGTCAACAGCGACCCAGGCATGATTCAGGTCTTCCTGGCCTGGCTGGACCTTCTCGGAGTTGAACGCGAACGCCTCCGTTACACCGTCATGATCCACGAGAACGCAGACGTGGCAGGTGCCGAGCAGTACTGGGCCGACCTCGTCGGCGACGACAGCTCGGTCTTCAACAAGACGACACTCAAGAAGCACAACCCGAAGACGGTTCGGAAGAACGTCGGCGACAACTACCGAGGTTGCCTCGTGATCAAAGTCCTGAAGGGTGCCGACTTGTACCGTCGCATCGAAGGGTCTTGGTGCGGCATAGTAGGTGGCGCGACCGCAGCGGACTAGCGAAATGTCCGTTTTAGATCGCTATACACTCCCCTGTGGTGTAATGGGCAACACGGGTCACTTTGGATGATTTGTTCCAGGTTCGAGTCCTGGCAGGGGAGCCATACGCGGTTCGGGTCCTGACTGGCACAGCCCAGTCAGGACCCACTCTCATGTCCCCCCTGATTCCCCCCGGTATCCTGCGGATGTCCACCCCACCCCCTCCACAGCCGAAGGGCATCCCGTGAGCGCCATTCGCCCGGCAGCCGTCGTCGTACTCGCAGCGGGTGAGGGCACCCGTATGAAGTCGGCCACACCGAAGGTCCTGCATGAGATCTGTGGCCGCAGTCTCGTGGGCCATGTGCTCGCCGCGGCGCGGGAGTTGCAGCCCGAGAATCTGGTCGTCGTGGTCGGTCACGCGCGTGAGCAGGTCGGTGCGCACCTCACCCAGGTCGACCCCGACGTGCGCACGGCTGTCCAGGCGCAGCAGAACGGTACGGGGCATGCCGTGCGGATGGCTCTGGAGGAGCTGGGCGGTTCGGTCGACGGCACGGTCGTGGTCGTGTGTGGCGATACCCCGTTGCTCACCGGGGAGACGCTCCAGGCTCTCGCCGCCACCCATTCGTCCGACGGCAACGCGGTCACCGTCCTCACCGCCGAGGTGCCGGACGCCACGGGGTACGGCCGTATCGTGCGGGACGGTGCTTCCGGTGCCGTCACCGAGATCGTCGAGCACAAGGACGCGTCCGAGTCGCAGCGGGCCATCCGTGAGATCAACTCCGGTGTCTTCGCGTTCGACGGGCAGTTGCTGGCCGACGCCCTCGGGAAGGTCCGTACCGACAACAGCCAGGGCGAGGAGTACCTCACCGACGTTCTCGGGATTCTGCGGGAGGCCGGTCATCGTGTCGGTGCTTCCGTTGCCGTCGATCACCGGGAGATCGCCGGGATCAACAACCGGGTCCAGCTCTCCGAGGCCCGTCGGATTCTCAACGACCGGCTGCTCACGCGCGCGATGCTGGCCGGCGTGACCGTCATCGATCCCGCGACGACGTGGGTCGACGTCACCGTGACCTTCGAGCAGGACGTCGTGGTGCACCCGGGAACCCAGTTGCACGGTTCGACTCATCTCGGTGCGGGCTGCGAGGTCGGACCGAACACCCGGCTCAAGGACACCCGCGTCGGTGCCGGTGCGCGTGTCGACAACACGGTCGCGGACGGCGCGGATGTCGGGCCGCAGGCGTCCGTCGGGCCGTATGCCTATCTGCGGCCCGGCACTCGGCTCGGGGTCAAGTCGAAGGTCGGTACGTACGTCGAGACCAAGAACTCCTCGATCGGTGAGGGGACGAAGGTCCCGCATCTGTCGTATGTCGGTGACGCGACGATCGGCGAGTACACGAACATCGGTGCCGCGAGCGTGTTCGTGAACTATGACGGACGGGAGAAACACCACACGACGGTCGGCTCGCACTGCCGTACCGGTTCGGACAACATGTTTGTGGCTCCTGTCACGGTCGGGGACGGCGCCTATACGGCTGCCGGGTCCGTGATCACGAAGGATGTGCCGCCCGGTTCGCTCGCCGTGGCCCGTGGCCAGCAGCGGAATATCGAGGGTTGGGTGGCTCGTAAGCGTCCGGGGAGCGCGGCGGCGAAGGCGGCCGAGGCGGCGTCGCGGGAGGCCGGTGACGAGGGCTGACCGGAAACCGGTGCGTCAAACTCGGCGTACCGTGATAAGTGCACATCCGCACACCCCAGCTGAGACACCTCTGAGGAGACAGTGCTGTGACCGGGATCAAGACGACCGGCGAGAAGAAGTTGATGTTCTTCTCCGGCCGCGCCCACCCCGAGCTTGCCGAGGAGGTCGCCCAGCAGTTGGGTGTCGGGGTTGTCCCGACGAAGGCCTTCGACTTCGCGAACGGTGAGATCTACGTCCGTTACGAGGAGTCGGCGCGTGGTGCGGACTGCTTTGTGATTCAGAGCCACACGGCTCCGATCAATCAGTGGATCATGGAGCAGTTGATCATGATCGACGCCCTGAAGCGTGCGTCGGCCCGCTCCGTGACCGTCATCGTGCCCTTCTACGGTTACGCGCGGCAGGACAAGAAGCACCGCGGGCGTGAGCCGATTTCGGCGCGTCTGATCGCGGACTTGATGAAGACGGCGGGTGCCGACCGGATCCTGACCGTCGATCTGCACACCGATCAGATCCAGGGTTTCTTCGACGGTCCCGTCGACCATCTCTTCGCGCTTCCGCTGCTGGCGGACTACGTGGGCACCAAGGTGGACCGGGAGAAGCTGACGGTGGTGTCGCCGGACGCCGGCCGGGTGCGGGTGGCCGACCGCTGGTGTGACCGGCTCGGTGCGCCGCTCGCGATCGTGCACAAGCGGCGCGACAAGGACGTGGCGAACCAGGTGACCGTCCACGAGGTCGTGGGTGAGGTCAAGGGCCGGGTGTGTGTCCTGGTCGACGACATGATCGACACGGGCGGCACGATCTGTGCGGCTGCCGACGCCCTGTTCGCGCACGGCGCGGAGGACGTCATCGTGACGGCGACGCACGGTGTGCTGTCGGGTCCGGCGGCGGACCGGTTGAAGAACTCGCGGGTGAGCGAGTTCGTGTTCACCAACACGCTGCCGACGCCGGGCGAGCTGGGCGGGCACCTGGACAAGATCACGGTGCTGTCGATCGCGCCGACGATCGCGAGTGCGGTGCGTGAGGTGTTCGAGGACGGTTCGGTGACGAGCCTGTTCGACGAGCAGTAAGGGCTCCTCGAAGATCCTTTTGGGTGTGGCCTCCCCTGCCGAGTAGACTGCTGAAGTTGCTCGGCGAGGGAGGCCGTACTCATCGCGGTACGGCTGTCCGTTATCGACGCGCTCTTCGTAGCAGGCCGTTCGTGGCCGGGTGACCCTGTCCGTTCTCACCCATACGAGGAGTGAAAAGCATGTCCGAGGTGAAGATCTCCGCCGAGACCCGCACCGAGTTCGGCAAGGGCGCTGCCCGCCGTATCCGTCGTGGCGCCAAGGTTCCCGGTGTGCTGTACGGGCACGGCTCGGACCCGCTGCACCTGACCCTGCCGGGCCACGACCTGCTGCTGGCGCTGCGCACGCCGAACGTCCTGATCTCCCTGGACATCGACGGCAAGGCGAACGAGCTGGCGATTCCGAAGGCCGTGCAGCGTGACCCGCTGAAGGGTTTCCTGGAGCACGTGGACCTGCTGCTGGTGAAGCGTGGCGAGAAGGTCAACGTCGAGGTCCCCGTGCACACCGAGGGTGAGCTGGCCCCGGGTGGCAACCTGCTGGAGCACGTGCTGAACGCGCTGCCGGTCGAGGCCGAGGCCACGCACATCCCCGAGTCCGTCACGGTGTCCGTCGAGGGCCTGGCGGCCGGTGACTCCGTTCTCGCCAAGGACATCACCCTGCCGGACGGCACCAAGCTGGCCGTTGAGGACGACACGGTGGTCCTGCAGGTCCTGGCCGCGCAGGCGGAGGAGGCCCCGGAGGGCGAAGGGGCGGGCGAAGAGGTCGCCGAGGCCTGATCCTCACTTTCGTCGTTTCGTCAGCCGCTGTTCCCGTGAGGGGCAGCGGCTGGCGCGTATCAAAATCGGAGACATGGACGTGACGACCGACCCGAGTGCCCCTTGGCTGATCGCCGGACTCGGCAATCCCGGGCCCGAGTACGCCATGAACCGGCACAACGTCGGGTTTATGGTGGCGGATCTGCTGGCCGAGCGGATCGGGGGGAAGTTCAAGCGGGCCGGCAAGGCGCAGGCGCAGGTGGTCGAGGGGCGGATCGGGCCGCCGGGGCCGGCCAGTCGGCGGGTGGTCGTCGTGAAGCCGATGTCGTACATGAACCTTTCCGGCGGGCCCCTCAACGCTCTGCGGGATTTCTACAAGGTGCCGGTGGGCAACCTCGTGGCCGTGCACGACGAACTCGACATCGACTACGGCACGTTGCGGCTGAAGCTCGGTGGCGGGGACAACGGGCACAACGGGCTGAAGTCGATGACGAAGGTGATGGGTTCGGACTATCACCGGGTGCGGTTCGGGATCGGACGGCCGCCGGGGCGGATGCAGGTCGCGGACTTCGTGCTGAAGGACTTCTCGTCGGCGGAGCGCAAGGAGCTGGACTACTTCGTGGACCGGGCGGCGGACGCGGTGGAGTGCCTGGTGATCGAGGGGCTGGAGCGGGCGCAGAGCACGTACAACTCCTGAGGCCGGAGATACGTACGTACAACTCCCGACATCTCCCCCAGGCGAGTTGACCGGGCGCGCGGGCATGGCCAATGATCCCGGCCATGCCTTCTGCCGTCATTTCTCACCGGGGCACGGTGACCGCGCTGCGGTTCGGCCGGCTCGCGGCGATGGGTACGGTCGCCGTGCTGATTCTGGTCGCCGGTGTGTGGGCGTCGTGGGGGACGGCGCAGTACGTGATGCTGACGAAGGGGCGGGAGCGCGGCACGGTCGAGGTGACGCGGTGTGGGGCGGACACGTGTGCCGGGCCGTATACGCCTCTCTCGCCGGGGTCGCGGGCCCGGGCGAGTGTGGTCATCGAGCGGTCGGTCGCTGTGCGGAAGGGGCAGACGTACACGGTGGTGGTGAAGCCCGGTGGCGGTGATGTCGTGCGCTCCGGGCCCGCCGGTGTCCTGTACTCGTGGGCTCCGCTGGGGGGTGCGCTGCTGCTCGCCTCGGTGGTGGTGGCGGGCGGGCTGGGGCGGGTGCGGGCGGCGTGGGTCATGGCGGGGAGCGGGATCGCGCTGCTCACGGCCGCTTTTGTGGTGATCTGAGGGATGGTGGTCTGAAGGGTCCGGGGCGTGGTGGTCTGAGGGGTCCGGGGCCGCTGCGCTCTGTGGGGAAACTGTTCGTTGTCTGTTTGTGCTTGACCCGGGGTCAGTCGTGGCTGGAAGCTGAGCCGCCCCCTCCACATCTTCTCTGCTCAATCTCCCGAAGATGGACTGCCCATGCGTACCCTCATCCGCGCCGGCGCGCTGACCGCCGGTGTCTCGGCCACGCTGCTGCTGGCCCCGGCCGCCCACGCCACTGTTCCCGGTGACAACGGCACGGTGAAGATCCATGACGCCTCGACCGGCGAGGAGCTTCGCCGCAACGAGCCGCACGTGTGCACGTTCTACCTCGACGCCTTCGGCTTCGACGCCGTCCAGCAGGTCGACTGGCACATCGAGGCGTGGGCCCCGACCGCCGCGGCCAAGGGCGAGACGGTGAAGTCCGGCGCGATCACTCTGGACGGCGAGGGGCACGGCCGTACGGAGGATCTGTCGCTGCCGGACGGGCACTACAAGCTGTTCTGGAACTTCGAGGGCGAGAACGGCTCCGCGAAGCACAAGGTGTTCTGGACGGACTGCGAGGACGAGCAGGGCGGCAGCCCGGCGCCGAGTGCTTCGACCGCTCCGGCCGAGGAGCCGGCCGCGTCCTCCTCTCCCACGGAGCCCACGGAGCCCACAGCTCCAGCGGACGGCGCCCCGGCCGCCGCGCCGTCCTCGTCCCCCTCCGCGCAGGGCGGCAGCGGTGCGGGCGACCTCGCCGAGACCGGCAGCAGCGCCCCCGTCGGCCTGCTCTCCGGTGCCGCCGCGGCGCTGCTGGCCGCGGGCGGTTACCTGGTGTTCCGGCGTCGCAAGTCCGCCTGACGTCCGCGTACGACGGTGCCCCCGAGCCTCTCCACGAGGCCGGGGGCACCGTCGTACGGGGAAGGCCGTACGGGGAAGGCCGTACGGGGAAGGCCGTACGGGGAAGGCCGTACGGGGAACGGTCAGCCGGTGTTGCGCAGTCCCGCCGCCACGCCGTTCACCGTGAGCAGCAGTGCCCGCGACAGCAGCGGGTCCGGCTGCTCGCCGGCCGCCGCGGCGTCCCGCTGGCGCTTGAGCAGGGTCACCTGGAGGTAGGAGATGGGGTCCAGGTAGGCGTCGCGGATGGTGAAGGTCTGCTTCAGCACCGGGGTGGCGTCGAGGAGTTCGCTCTCCCCGGTGATCTTCAGCACCTCGGCGACGGTGAGTTCGTGCTCGGCGCGGATGGTGTCGAAGACGTGCTTCAGCTCCTGCGGCACGAGCGTGTCGACGTAGTGCGCGGCGATCCGCAGGTCGGTCTTGGCGAGGGTCATCTCGACGTTGGAGATGAAGTTGCGGAAGAAGTGCCACTGTTCGTGCATCTCGGCGAGGACGGTGTCGCCTTCCTGCCGCAGGCCCGCTTCGCGCAGCGCCTTCAGTCCGGAGCCGACGCCGAACCAGCCGGGCACGATCTGCCGGGACTGGGTCCAGCCGAACACCCACGGGATGGCGCGCAGGCCGTCGAGTCCGGCGCCGGAGTCGGGGCGCCGCGAGGGGCGTGAGCCGAGGTGCAGGTCGGCGAGCTGGTCGACGGGGGTGGCGGCGAAGAAGTACGCGGGCAGGTCGGGGTCCTCGACCAGGCGCCGGTAGGCCGCGTGGGCCGCGTCGGACACGACGTCCATCGCGGCGTCCCAGCGGGCCAGTGCCTCGACCGACTGGCGGGGGGCCGTGTGCAGGGCGGAGGCCTGGAGGGTGGCCGCGACGGTGAGCTCCAGGTTCTCCCTGGCCAGGGACGGCACGAGGTACTTGTCGGAGATGACCTCGCCCTGCTCGGTCACCTTGATCTCGCCCTCCAGGGTGCCCCAGGGCTGGGCGAGGATGGCGTCGTGGGAGGGGCCGCCGCCGCGGCCGACGGTGCCGCCGCGGCCGTGGAACAGCCTCAGGCGCACCCCGTAGCGGTGCGCCACGTCGCGCAGCCGGCGCTGGGCGCGGTGGATCTCCCACTGGGACGTCGTGATACCGCCGAACTTGGAGGAGTCGGAGTAGCCGAGCATGACCTCCTGGACGTCGCCGCGCAGCGCGACCAGGCGCCGGTAGGACGGGTCGGAGAGCATGTCCTCCAGGATCGTGTCGGCGGCCTTCAGTTCGTCGGTGGTCTCCAGCAGCGGCACGATGCCGATCTTCGCCCAGCCGGCGTGCAGGTCGATCAGGCCCGCCTCGCGCGCGAGCACGGCGGCGGCGAAGACGTCGTCGGCGCCCTGGCACATGGAGATGATGTACGACTCGACGACCTCGGGTCCGAAGACCTCCAGGGCCCGCTTGACGGTCTCGAACACGCCGAGGGTCTTGGCGCCGGCCGCGTCGACGGGCGCGGGGGTCGGGGCGAGCGGCCTGCGTGAGCGCAGCTCCTTCGCGAGGAGCTTGCTGCGGTACTCGCGGGGCATGTCCTCGTAGCGCCAGGACTCCTCGCCGAGGCGGTCGAAGAGCTGGCCGAGGGCGTGGTGGTGGGCGTCGGCGTGCTCGCGTACGTCCATGGTGGCGAGCTGGAGGCCGAAGGCGGCGAGGGTGCGGATGGTGCGGTTCATCCGGCCTTCCGCGAACAGTCCGCCGCGGTGCTCCCTGAGCGAGGTCTGGATCAGGGTGAGGTCCTGCAGCAGCTCGGAGGTGCCGAGGTAGTCGCGGCCGGGTTCGTGCGGGGTGCCGGTGGCGAGGCGCTGCTTGGTGTTCTGAAGCTTCTGCCGGATGCAGGTGGCCTTGAGCCGGTAGGGCTCCTCGGCGTTGAGGCGCTTGTAGCGGGGGCTGATCTCGGGCAGGAGTTCGAGGTCGGTCTGCAGCGACGTGAGCAGTTCTTCGGTCGCGCCGGTGTAGCGGATGGAGTTCGACAGGAAGCCGCGCAGTTCGTCGATCATCTCCAGGGCGTCGTTGATGCCGTGTTCGTGCTGGAGGATCAGCACCTCCCAGGTGACGGCGGGGGTCACGTTGGGGTTGCCGTCGCGGTCGCCGCCGATCCAGGTGCCGAAGGTGAGCGGGCGGGTGTCGTCGGGGAGCCGCACGCCGACGCGCTCCAGTTCCGCGGTCAGGTCCTCCAGTACGTCCCCGACGGCGCCGGCGTGCAGTTCGTCGAGGTAGTAGATCGCGTTGCGGGCCTCGTCCGCGGGCTCGGGGCGTACGACGCGCAGCTCGTCCGTCTGCCAGACGAGGTCGATGTTCTCGGCCAGTCGGGTGTCGTGGCGGCGGCGGTCGGCCTCGATCACCGGGGTCTCCAGGAGCGCGGCGATGCGCCGGAGCTTGTTGAGTACCGACCGGCGCGCGGCCTCGGTCGGGTGGGCGGTGAAAACGGGACGGACGTTGAGGTGCCTGACCGTCTGGCGCAGGTGCTCGGGGTCGGCGTCCTTCAGCCGGTCGGCCGTACGGGCGAGGAGTCCGCCCTCGGCGGCGCGCTTGGCGCGCAGTTCCCGGCCGCGGTGGACCTGCTCGGTGACGTTGGCCAGGTGGAAGTAGGTGGAGAAGGCGCGGACCAGCTTGGCCGCGGTGTCCAGTTCGGTGCCGCGCAGCAGCTCGGCGGCGGCCTCGCCGTCCTCACGGGTGAGGCGGCGGACCTTCTCGACGAGTTCCAGCAGCTCAGGGCCTTCCTGCCGGACGAGGGTCTCGCCGAGGAGGTCGCCCAGCCGCCTGATGTCGGCGCGGAGCTCACTGCTGGTCGTGGTCTGGTCGTCGGCACTGCTCACAGGTGCGGCTCCTTGCAGTGTTGAAGCTCGTCCGGGAGGGAACTAATGAGAGCGGACCGCGCTGTCCGACCGACTCCAGGATAGGTGTCCGGCCGGACGCGCTGGCCCACGGGCTCTTGCCGCCCAGCGACGCGCTGCCATACTTACGTCGCCGTAGGTTACGGAACCGTAGGGACTCCCGTCAGAGCTCTCGACGACCCTGGGTTCCCGGCCGGGCACCTGCCTCAACCCACGACCCCACAGGGGACGCCCCATGACCACAAGCTCCGATGTGATCGACGACGCCCCGAAGGCGCCCAACGACACCTCACTCCCCAAAGCCACGCTCGGCGGCGAGAAGAAAGGGTCGCTCGAACAGCTCGCGCTCCTCCTCTTCATCGTCGTCCCCTTCCTGGCACTCGCCGCGGCGGTGCCGCTGGCCTGGGGCTGGGGCGTGAGCTGGCTGGACCTCGGTCTGCTGGTCTTCTTCTACTTCCTCACCTGCCACGGCGTCACGATCGGCTACCACCGCTACTTCACCCACGGTTCCTTCAAGGCGAAGCGCCCGCTGCGTATCGCGCTCGCCGTCGCCGGTTCGATGGCGGTGGAGGGCCCGCTGGTCCGCTGGGTCGCCGACCACCGCAAGCACCACAAGTTCTCCGACGCGGAGGGCGACCCGCACTCTCCGTGGCGCTACGGGGAGACGGTCCCGGCGCTGCTGAAGGGGCTGTGGTGGGCGCACATCGGCTGGATGTTCGACGAGGAGCGGACGTCGCAGGACAAGTACGCGCCTGATCTGATCAAGGACGACACGATCCGGACGATCTCCCGCCGGTTCATCCACTGGACGGTGCTGTCCCTCGCCCTGCCCGCACTGATCGGCGGTCTGGTGACGTTGTCGTGGTGGGGAGCGTTCACCGGCTTCTTCTGGGGGTCACTCGTTCGAGTGGCGTTGTTGCACCATGTGACCTGGTCGATCAACTCGATCTGCCACGCGGTCGGCAAGCGCCCCTTCAAGTCCCGTGACAGGTCCGGCAACGTGTGGTGGCTGGCGGTCCTGTCCTGCGGTGAGTCCTGGCACAACCTGCACCACGCCGACCCGACCTCCGCGCGGCACGGTGTGGAGCGCGGCCAGATCGACTCCTCGGCCCGGATCATCCGCTGGTGCGAGCAGTTCGGCTGGGCGTACGACGTGCGCTGGCCGTCACGCTCACGTATCGATTCACGCCGTAACACCGACAACGACGGCTCCCGGAGGGGGAAGGCGGCCACCGAGGCGGCATGATTGACGCCGTGGCGACCGATCCCAGCACGTCCAGCAATGAGAAGCCGCGGCGGGCACGCCGTACTCGGATGACCGGTGCGGAGCGCCGCCAGCAGTTGCTGGAGATCGGTCGCACCCTCTTCGCGGAGAGGGGTTTCGAGGCCACCTCGGTGGAGGAGATCGCGGCGAAGGCCGGGGTGTCCAAGCCGGTGGTGTACGAGCACTTCGGCGGCAAGGAGGGCCTGTACGCCGTGGTGGTGGACCGGGAGATGCGGCGCCTGCTGGACATGGTGACGAGTTCCCTCACCGCGGGCCATCCCCGGGAGCTCTGCGAGCAGGCGGCCTTCGCGCTCCTGGACTACATCGAGGAGTACACGGACGGCTTCCGCATCCTCGTCCGTGACTCGCCCATCCCCCAGTCGACGGGTTCCTTCGCCTCCCTCATCTCGGACATCGCCACCCAGGTCGAGGACATCCTGGGCCGCGAGTTCAAGAGGCGCGGCTTCGACCCCAAGCTGGCCCCCCTCTACGCCCAGGCCCTGGTCGGCATGGTCGCCCTCACCGGCCAGTGGTGGCTCGACGTCCGCCGCCCGAGGAAGGCGGAGGTCGCGGCACATCTGGTCAATCTGGCGTGGCACGGCCTGGACGGCCTGGAGGCGAAGCCGCGCCTGATAGGACGCCGGAAGAGCTGAATGAACATTCCTCTAGATTAACCTTGTGATACCGTTTGGTCATGACAGAGATCGCGATCAGCGCTGCCCGCTCCCAGCTCGGCGACCTGGTCCGCCGTGCCGCCCACGGCCGCGAGACCATCGCACTCACCGACCATGGGCACGTCGCCGCACTCCTCATCTCTCCCCAGGTAATAGAGGATTTCGAGGACGCCCTGGCGTTGGCCGAGTACGAACTCAACAAGGAGCGCGGAACTCTGGCCCCGGGCATCCCGCACGAAGAAGTCGGCCGGATGCTGGGGCTGCGGTAAGTGACCTACGAGATCATCTGGGAACCGCGCGCCACCAACGCGGCCGTGCGGTTCCTCAAGGACGACCCCACCGGGCTGGCCGCCGTCTATGAAGCCGTGGACACCCTGGCCACCCAGCCCCGTCCAGCCCATTCCACTCCGTACGGATCCCAAGATGTGCGACGCCTGCATGTCGGCGACTACCGGGTCATGTACAAGATCGATGACGGCGTGATCCACATCCTCGTCACCAGCCTGGGCCGTATCCCTCGCTGACCGGCGATCAACCGCCCTTCCGGGCCACGGCGAAGATCCTGCGGAACGGGAACGGGGTGCCGTGCGGACCGGGCGGACAGGCCGTGCGCAGGGCGGCCCGGTACTCGTCGAGAAACGCGTCCCGCAGCTCGGGATCGTCGGCGAGCGCGGTGAGAACCGGTCGCAGTCCCGTGCCCTTCACCCAGTCCAGCACCGGATCCTCACCGGTCAGCAGATGGACGTACGTCGTCTCCCAGACGTCGGCCGCGCAGCCCAGGTCGGCCAGCCTGCCCAGATAGGCCCGCGGGGCGAGCACGGCGTCCTCGTGGCGCAGGGTCTCGGCGAGGCGGTCCTTCCAGCGGACGGAGTGCGCGAGTTCGCGCATCAGGCGATGGCTCGGGGCGTCGAAGTTGCCGGGGACCTGGAAGGCGAAGGTGCCGCCGGGAGTCAGCCCGGCGATCCAGTCCGCGAAACGGTCCGCATGCCCGGGGACCCACTGCAGGGTGGCGTTGCTGACGATCAGGTCGTACGGCCGTACGGGCTCCCAGGTGCGGGCGTCGGCGGGGGCGAAGTCGAGGCGGCCGCCGCCCGGTGTGGGGCCCGCATGAGCCTCGGCCCGGGACAGCATCTCCGGCGAGTTGTCGTAGCCGGTGATGTGCGCGGTGGGCCAGCGGCCGGCGAGGAGCACGGTGACGTTTCCGGGGCCGCAGCCGAGGTCGGCGATGCGGGGCGGGGTGCCGGGCAGGTCGGGGATGCGGGCCAGGAGGTCGGTGAAGGGGCGGGCGCGGTGGCCGGCATGGCGCAGGTACTGGGTGGGGTCCCACGTGGGGGCGGACATGAGGGGCCTCCGGGAGGGGGGAGCGACCGTGGCTGACAGGTACCCAGCCTGCCCCGTTCATTAGCTTGACGTCAAGATAGTCGACATCAAGAGACTTCACGTCGACACAACCACTACACTGATCGTCATGGAGGACGAGGTCGATCGGCTGGTCGCAGCGTGGCGCCGGGAGCGCCCGGACCTCGACGTGGAACCGCTTGAGGTGCTCAGCCGGGTGAGCAGACTGGCCCGGCACCTGGACCGCGCACGTCGGCTGGCCTTCTCCGAACACAGCCTGGAGCCCTGGGAGTTCGACGTGCTGACCGCGCTCAGACGGGCCGGGACGCCGTATCAGCTCTCGCCGGGACAGCTGCTGACACAGACCCTGGTCACCTCGGGCACGATGACGAACCGCATCGACCGCCTGGCCAAGAAGAGCCTGGTCGAGCGGCTGCCCGATCCGAGTGACCGGCGCGGTGTGCTGGTCCGGCTGACCGAGGAGGGCCGCGACCGGGCCGACCAGGCGCTCGCGGGCCTGCTCGACCAGGAGCGGGCGATCCTTGCGGAGCTGTCCAGTGCCCAGCGCGGTGAACTGGCCGCGCTGCTACGCCAGCTGACCGCGCCGTTCGACAACATCCCGGGGTGAGCGCAGCGCTCCGCTGGGAGTGCCGGGATGTGTCGTCGGTTGCCTGCGGCGCCGTCGTGGCCGGTCGCGCCCGCGGGGCGGAGCCGCATATTCGGCACACCCCCGCGCCCCCCTGTCAGGGCGTTGCCGCTCAGCCGCGTTGATCAGGCGCTGCTGCTTTCCTCCACCCCGATCCGCCCGGCGGGCCCCAGGTCGACCGGTCCGACCCCCGCCCGCCGCGCCAGCGCGACCGCGGCCAGCGTCGAGTGGACGCCCAGCTTGCCGAGGACGTTCTGCATGTGGGTCCGGACCGTGTGCGGGGACAGATACAGCCGCTCGGCGACCGCCTTCCTCCCCAGGCCGGCCACCATGCACCGGAGGACTTCGCGCTCCCGGGGCGTCAGTGACTCCACCAGCCGTTCGCTCTCGGTGCGGTGTTTGCGCGCGGCCGTCAACTCCCGCAGGACGCCCGTGAGCAGGGCGGGCGGCAGATGGGTCTCGTCACGCAGGACGCCCCGGATGACCGTGAGCAGCCGGGACAGCGAACAGTCCTTGGCGACCCAGCCCGACGCCCCGGCCTGCAGGGCGAGCGCGGCCCGGCGCGGGTCGTCCTTCTCGGCGAGGACGACGATCCGTACGCCCGGCTGTGCGGTGCGGACCCCGGCGACGAGGGAGATCCCGTCGACGAGCCCGTCCTCGTTTCCCTCCTGTACGGGGGCGGGACGGACGCCCGGCACATTGCCCCCCAGATCGGCGTCGACGAGCAGCACGTCGAAGCGGCGCCCCTCGGCGGCAGCGCGCTCCAGGCCGCGCATGGCGGCCGGGCCACTGCCCGCGGCGGACACGTCGACATCCGGCTCGGCGGCCAGTGCGGCGGCGAGCGACTCGGCGAAGATGCGGTGATCGTCGACGACCAGGACTCGGATACGAACCACTGAAAACCCCCACTGGTCCGGGAAACGACGACCTGTGCGGGTACGACGCCCAGGAGTGGGCGCAGTTGCACGGCCGCCGCCATGCAGAGACTGCTACCCCCACTGCGGGCGTCGTACCCGACTTGTCTCGCCCCCTGATCAGCACCGGCCCCCACCGGTGCTGTTCATCAGGGTACGGACGGGGGCGGACAGCGGAAGGCAATTTGCAGAACTGGTTGTCCAGCGCGTTTATGGTGTGCCGCATGTTTCGTATCGAGACAGAAGTCGACAAAGAGCGACGCGACTTGCTTCGTTCCCGCCTCCGCGCCAGCAACACGGCGGCCTCACCGATCTTGCGCGGACTGCGCGGAACCTCTGGGGAACGGGAACTTCCGCTCCACGTCTGGGCGTTGGATCACCACGACCGCGTGGGGGGCGGCCTCGTCGGCCACACCTGGACCACGTGGCTGCATGTGACGTATCTGTGGGTGGACGAGCGCCTCCGGGGCGCGGGGCTCGGCACCCGTCTGCTGGCGCAGGCGGAGCACGTCGCGCGCACGGAGCGCGGCTGCCTCAGCGCGCGCCTGGAGACGTGGGACTTCCAGGCGCCGGAGTTCTACCGCAAGCAGGGCTATGACGTGGTGTGCGTGATCCCCGACTATCCGCCGGGGATCACGGAGTACACGCTGACCAAGCAGCTCAGCTGAGTCGCCGTGCCCCCGCCGAAGGCACCGCCTCGAAGACGCGCGGCGCGGTGAATCCGGCCGCCGCGAAGGCCTCTTGCACCGCCTTGGTGATGGTGTCGACGTCCGCGGTCCCGGCCAGCACGATCGCGGAGCCGCCGAAGCCGCCGCCGGTCATGCGGGCGCCGATCGCCCCCGCCGAGAGCGCCGAGTCGACGACCAGGTCCAGTTCGGGGCAGGAGATGCGGAAGTCGTCGCGCAGGGAGACATGCCCCTCGACGAGTACCGCTCCGATCGCGCGGGTCTCACCGGCCTCCAGCAGGGAGACCGTCTGCTCCACCCGGTGGTTCTCGGTGACGACGTGCCGCACCAGCCGGCGCACCTCCTCCTCGTCGCCGAGCCGTGCGAGCGCCTCGTCCAGGCCGTCGTACGGTACGTCCCGCAGCGCTTCCACGCCCAGCAGCGCGGCGCCCTTCTCGCAGCCGGCGCGGCGCTTGCCGTACTCGCCGGTCGAGTGCTCGTGCTTGACCTGGGTGTCGACGACGAGCAGGCGCATGCCCTCGGCGGCCAGGTCGAAGGGGATCTGCTGCTGGGAGAGGTCGCGGGTGTCGAGGAACAGGGCGTGTCCCGCCGTGCAGCAGGCGGACGCGGTCTGGTCCATGATGCCGACGGGGGCGCCGACGTAGACGTTCTCGGCGCGCTGGCACAGGCGGGCCAGCTGCCAGCCCTTGAGGCCGAGTTCGTACAGGTCGTTCAGGGCCAGGGCGACCGCGACCTCCAGCGCCGCGGACGAGGACAGGCCCGCGCCGGACGGGACGGTCGAGGTCAGGTGGAGGTCGGCGCCGGTGACCGGGTGGCCCGCGTCGCGCAGGGCCCACACCACGCCTGCCGGGTACGCCGTCCAGTTCCGGTCCGACGCCGGTTCCAGGTCGTCCAGGCGCAGTTCCACCACCCCGCCCTCGACGTCCTCCGAGTGCAGGCGCAGGACGCCGTCCTCGCGCCGGGACACCGCCACGACCGTGACGTGCGGCAGCGCGAACGGCATGACGAAGCCGTCGTTGTAGTCGGTGTGCTCGCCGATCAGGTTGACCCGGCCCGGCGCCGCCCACACTCCCTCCGGCCCGGCCCCGTACAGCTCCTTGAACCGCTCGGCGACACCACCGACGACAGGCTCGCACATCCCCTGACCCCTGACCTTTCGAACCGACCGGTCTGCACCGGCCCTTGAATTTACTCGGGTTCGCCTCACGGTGTCCGCGCCGGTCACCTCGGTCGGCCTGCTTCTCTGCCGGGGCCGGGAAACCCGGGGCCCGGGGCCCGGAAGCCCGGAAGCCCGGAAGCCCGGGGGCCCGGGGGCCCGGAAGCCCGGGGGCCCGGGGGCCCGGGGGCCCGGAAGCCCGGGGGCCCGGGGGCCCGGAAGCCCGGGGGCCCGGGGGCCCGGAAGCCCGGAAGCCCGTCCTCCGGGAAGACGCAGTACTTGCCGCGCGACCGCGTTCACTTGAGGCGCATCTGCGTTCGCTTACCGCGCGTCTGCGTTCACGTACCGCGCGTCTGCGTTCACGTACCGCGCGTCTGCGTTCACGTACCGCGCGTCTGCGTTCATTTACCGCCCGTCTGCGTTCACGTACCGCCCGTCTGCGTTCACGTACCGCCCATCTGCGTTCACGTACCGCCCATCTGCGTTCACTTACCGCGCGACTGCGCGAATTCCCACGCGTCCGCGACGATCCCGGCGAGGTCCGCCCGGGAGGGGTTCCAGCCGAGCCGCTCGCGGGCGGTGTCGGCGGACGCGACCAGCACCGCCGGGTCGCCGCCGCGGCGCGGGGCCACGACCTCGGGGATCGGGTGCCCGGTGACCCGGCGGACGGTCTCGATGACCTCACGGACGGAGAAGCCGTTGCCGTTGCCGAGGTTGCAGATCAGGTGCTCGCCGGGGAGCGCGGCCCGCACCGCGAGCAGATGCGCCTCGGCCAGGTCGGCGACGTGGATGTAGTCGCGGACGCAGGTGCCGTCCGGTGTGGGGTAGTCGTCGCCGAAGACGGAGATCGCGTCGCGCTTGCCCTGAGCGACCTGGAGGACCAGCGGGATCAGATGCGACTCGGGGTCGTGGCGCTCACCGTACGCACCGTAGGCACCGGCGACGTTGAAGTAGCGCAGGGAGACCGCGGCCAGGCCGTGCGCCGCCGCCTCGCCGGTGATCATGTGGTCGACGGCGAGCTTCGAGGCGCCGTACGGCGAGGTCGGAGCGGTCGGGTCGGTCTCGGTGATCGGCGTGTTCACCGGCTCGCCGTACGTGGCCGCCGTGGAGGAGAAGACCAGCTTGCGGACGCCGGCCTCGCGCATCGCGCCCAGCAGCGCCATCGTGCCGCCGACGTTGTTGTCCCAGTACTTCTCGGGCTTCACGACCGACTCGCCGACCTGCGAGAACGCGGCGAAGTGCAGCACCGCGCCGAAGGAGGCGTCCAGCCACTTGGCGGCGTCGCGGATGTCGCCCTCGATGAAGGCGGCACCCGTGGGCACGCCCTCGCGGAAGCCGGTGGTGAGGTTGTCGAGGACGACGACCTCGTGGCCCGCCTCCAGCAGATGCTGGGCGACCACACTGCCGACGTATCCCGCGCCACCGGTCACCAGGTACTTGCCGCTCATGAACTCGCTACCTCTCGCAGTCGCTCGGCCGCGCGCTCCGGCGGCACGTCGTTGATGAACACGTTCATGCCGGACTCGGAACCCGCGAGGAACTTCAGCTTGCCGGACGTGCGGCGGATGGTGAAAAGCTCAAGGTGAAGGGCGAAATCGTCTCTCCCCACACCGTCGAACTCGTCCAGCGCGCCGAACGGGGCCTGATGCCAGGCCGCGATGTACGGCGTCGGAGGCTCCCCCGCCCCTTCTTTCCCTCCATCCCGCCCATCGAAGATCCGGTCGAAGCGCTTCAAGAGTTCCAGATAGAGCTGGGGGAATTCTGTGCGCGCCGCCTCGTCCAGGCCGAGCAGGTCGGGAACGCGGCGCTTGGGGTACAGGTGCACCTCGTACGGCCAGTGCGCGGCGTACGGCACGAAGGCGACCCAGTGTTCACCCTCCAGGACGACCCGCTCGCCGGCGAGTTCACGTTCCAGGACGGCGTCGAAGAGATTCTCACCTCCGGTCGCTTCCTTATGAGTTGCGAGAGAACGCAGCATCAGCGCGGTGCGCGGGGTGGTGAAGGGGTACGCGTAGATCTGGCCGTGCGGGTGGCCCAGGGTCACGCCGATCTCGGCGCCCCGGTTCTCGAAGCAGAACACCTGGTCGACGGAGGGCAGATGGGACAGCTCCGAGGTCCGGTCGGTCCAGGCGTCGAGCACCAGTGCGACCTGCTCATGCGTCAGATCGGCAAAGGACGCGTTGTGGTCGGAGGTGAAGCAGACGACCTCGCAGCGGCCGGAGTCGCCGGCGAGGGAGGGGAAACGGTTCTCGAAGACCACGACGTCGTACGACGAGTCCGGGATCTCGCTCAGCCGGTCACCCTCGGAGGGACACAGGGGGCACTCGTCAGCTGGCGGGTGGTAGGTGCGGCCCTGGCGGTGCGAGGCGATCGCGACGGAGTCGCCGAGCAGGGGGTCCCGCCGGATCTCGGACGCGGTGACGGTCCGCTCCAGCGGGCGGCGGTCCATGGCGTCCCGGACGGTGTCGTCGCCCAGGTCGTAGTAGATCAGCTCACGACCGTCGGCCAGCCGGGTCGAGGTCTTCTTCACTGCGGACTCCCCTGTCAGGGCCACTCAACCGATTTCAGGGCCACTGGGCCACTCAACCAACCAACATAACTCAACATATCGAAACACAACTCACCAGAACCGTCAACATCACCATCAAACAAAACGCACCACGCGAAGTGTTCAATTACTGAACGCAGAAGCGCAGTTTCCGCTCTGCATCAGTTCGCGCAACGAAGCGAGTGCTTATGCAAACCCCCACAACCCACACATATCTGGCCGCAGAGCTTCGACTCCCCACCAACTGGCCCGACTACACGATCCTCGGCATCTACTTCGTCGTCGTCCTGGGCATCGGCTTCGCCGCCCGCCGCTCGGTCAGGACGAGCCTCGACTTCTTCCTCTCAGGCCGCTCGTTGCCCGCCTGGATCACCGGTCTCGCGTTCATCTCGGCGAACCTGGCCGCCACCGAGATCCTCGGCATGGCCGCCAACAGCGCGCAGTACGGCGCGTACACCGTGCACTGGTACTGGATCGGCGCCATCCCGGCCATGGTCTTCCTCGGCCTGGTGATGATGCCCTTCTACTACGGGAGCAAAGTGCGCTCGGTGCCCGAGATGCTGCTGCTGCGCTTCGACAAGTGGGCGCATCTGCTCAGTTCGGCTCTGTTCGCCTTCGCCGCCGTTCTGATCGCCGGTGTGAACCTCTACGCCCTGGCGATCGTCGTCGAGGCGCTGCTCGGCTGGCCGCAGTGGGTGGCCATCGTGGTCGCGGGCGCGTTCGTGCTGGCGTACATCACCCTCGGCGGACTCTCCTCGGCGATCTACAACGAGGTACTCCAGTTCTTCGTGATCCTCGCGGCCCTCATCCCGATCGTCGTGCTGGGCCTGAAGAAGGCCGGCGGCTGGGACGGCCTGACCGATTCCCTCACCAAGGCCCACGGCGCCGACTTCACCACCGCGTGGGGCGGCACCGGCATCGGCAGCGACAACCCGCTGGGCGCGAACTGGCTGACCATCGTCCTGGGCCTCGGCTTCGTGCTGTCCTTCGGCTACTGGACGACCAACTTCGCCGAGGTCCAGCGAGCGCTGTCGGCGAAGAACCTCTCCGCCGCCCAGCGCACCCCGCTCATCGCCGCGTTCCCGAAGATCTTCATCGTGTTCCTGGTGATGATCCCGGGGCTGACGGCCGCGGCCCTGGTCCCCGGCTTCGGCACCGCCGACTCGGGCTACCAGTACAACGACGCCATCCCCTACCTGATGGAGCAGTTGCTGCCCAACGGCGTCCTCGGTGTCGCGGTGACCGGTCTGCTCGCGGCGTTCATGGCGGGCATGGCGGCCAACGTGTCGTCCTTCAATACGGTGTTCACCAACGACATCTGGGCGAGGTACGTGGTCAAGGGCCGGGAGGACGAGTACTACGTCAGGTTCGGCCGCCTGATCACGGTGATCGGCGTGTGCGCCTCGGTCGGCACGGCGTTCCTGGCGTCGTCGTTCTCGAACATCATGAGCTACCTCCAGACGCTGTTCTCCTTCTTCAACGTGCCGATGTTCGTCGTCTTCATCGTCGGCATGTTCTGGAAGCGGGCGTCCGCGGTGTCCGGCTTCTGGGGACTGCTCGCGGGCACGGTCGCCGCGATGGTCAACTACTTCTGGATCTACAAGCAGGACATCATCGACATCCCCTCCGACCAGGGCGCCAACTTCGTCTCCGCGATCGTGGGCTTCGTAGCCGGCGCGGTCGTCATGGTCGCCGTGTCGCTGTTCACCGAGCCGAAACCGGCCGAGGAACTCCAGGGTCTGGTCTACGGCACCGTCTCGCCCGGCATGTCCGAGCCGCCGGCCGCCGGCGACGACGCCTGGTACCGCAGGCCGGCCCTGCTGGGCTGGGGCGCGGTCGTACTGGCCGCTGCCTGCTACATCCCGTTCTCGTTCTGACCGCGGGAGGATTGAGAAACCATGTCTGAGCACTCCGGACACTCCGAGCACTCTGAGCACTCTGAGCACTCCGATCACTCCGGTTACTCCGAGAAGGACGTCCAGCGGGAAGTCAGCGAGTTGCAGGCGAAGTCCGCCACCGCGGCCCGCATCTTCGACCTGCGCCGCATCATCGGCGGCCTGTTCGTGATCTACGGCGTGATCGTCACGATCGCGGGCATCTCCCCGTCCGACGCCGACCTCGACAAGGCCGAGGGCGTCAACATCAACCTCTGGACCGGGCTGGGCATGCTGGCGCTGGGGCTGTTCTTCCTGGCCTGGCTGTGGCTGCGGCCGACGGCCCCGCCGACGCCGGAAGTCCTGCCGGACGAGCGCGCTGAGTGACGCTCGTCGGCCCGAGATGGAGCCGGCGAGTCACGCGGCGACCATGTCACACCAAACATACTTGCCTCTGTTGCCGTTCCTGGACAGCGGCTGCCAGCCCCACAGGTCGGAGCAGGCGCGGAGGAGGACCGTGCCACGACCGTTCTCGACATCAGCGAGGTCCTCCAACCTCCCCGGGGGCGCGGGCGGTTCGGGATCCGCGTCCCATACACCGATCCGCAGCACACCGTTCGTCCAGCGCACGCGCAGCGCGGCGGGGCCCTTGGTGTGCAGGACGGCGTTGGTGATCAGCTCCGAGGCGATCAGCTCGGCGGTGTCGACCAGGCCGATCAGGCCGTGCATGGTGAGGATCAGGCGGAGGGTGCGGCGGGAGACGGTGACGGCTCGGACGTCGTTCGGGATATAGAGCGTGTACTCCCAGGGTTCGGTTTCGGGCATGCGTGAACTCCAGTTGGGTGAGGGGGTCGGCTGGTCGCCGCTGGGGGGGCGCGGGCGGTGGCAGTGCCGCAGCCGTCGTGGCAGGACGGAGCGGTGCGCTTCCGGGGTCCCGGGGTTCCACAGCGTGTGCGTCGCATCACCGACAGTAGAGGAGAATTTTCTCCCGCCGCAAGCCGATCGCGTAATCTGACGCCTGAACGAGGCACGCTGGAAAGCGGGTTGAGAGACAGGAGTGTGCGCATGGCGCCGAGGAGCCAGCCCACCGCACGACAGGTGCGCCTGGGCACCGAGCTGCGCCGACTGCGCGAAGCCGCCGGCCTGAAGGCGCGCGAGATCGCGGGACTGTTGAACTCGACCTCGGCCCAGATAAGCCAGGTTGAAGCGGGACTCTCGGGCGTCAGCGAGGAGCGGGTGCGCCGTCTTGCCGCACACTATGCCTGCACTGACGCGGCGTTGGTGGAGGCATTGGTCGCCATGGCCACCGACCGCACACGCGGCTGGTGGGAGGAGTTCCGTGGAGTTCTCCCGCCCGTCTTCCTGGACGTGGCCGAGCTGGAACACCACGCGACATTCCTGCGCGAGGTGGTCATCACGCACATTCCTGGGCTGTTCCAGACCTCTGACTACGCCCGCGCGGTCTTTGGGTACATGGTCCCGGAGCTTCCACCCAGCGAGTTGGAACCACGGGTCGAGCACAGGATGAGACGCAGGGTGGCCATCGAGGGCGAGGCCGCCGCCGAGTACGAGACGATCGTCCACGAGTTCGCGCTGCGCCTGCTCGTGGCCGACCGCAAGGTGGCCCGCGCCCAACTCGCGGAGATCCTGCGGCAGATCGAGCGAGGCCATACCGTACGTGTCATCCCCCTCGACACGACGGGATTCGCGGGGGCAGGCAGCGAGATGATGTACGTGGGTGGACCACTGCCCCGCCTGGACACGGTTCTCCGAGACTTCCCCCACGGAACCGCGTTCCTTGATGCCGAGTCCCAGCTGGATCGCTTCCGAATGTTCTTTCGTAAGGTGGAGTCGGCCGCTCTCGGCCCCGTACCGTCACGGGATTTCATCCACCGCATCGCCAAGGAACTGTGAGGCAGGCCGCAGCATGACCGGGGTACTTCACTGGCAGAAGTCGTCCTTCTCCCAAGGAGGCGACGGAAACACCTGCGTCGAAGTCGCCGCCACCCCCACCGCCCTCCAACTCCGCGAAAGCGACACCCCCACCACTCATCTCACCACCACCCCCACCGCCCTCGCCCACCTCCTGACAGGCATACGCACCGGAGCCGTCAACACGCCCCCTGCCTGACCGCCGCGCTGAGTCGAGCTTCGCTTCCTGGATCTCGACCAGGACGGCCGGGAAGTCCGGCCCGCGTCGAAGTGGTCTGCGCTACGGTCGAGTGCCGTGGAGAACGCTGCGAAACTGGCCGTACTGATCGACGCCGACAACGCCAAGCCCGCGGCCCTGGAAGAGCTGCTGGCGGAGGTCGCCAAGTATGGGACCGCTCACGTCAAGCGTGCCTACGGCGACTGGACCGGAACACAGCTGAAGGGTTGGAAAGACCAGTTGCTCGCACAGTCGATCCAGCCGATCCAGCAGTTCGCCTACACCACCGGCAAGAACGCCACCGACTCCGCAATGGTCATCGACGCCATGGACCTTCTGTACTCGGGGCGCTTCGACGGGTTCTGTATCGTCTCCAGCGACAGCGACTTCACCCGCCTCGCGGCCCGCATCCGCGAGTCCGGCCTCACGGTGTACGGATTCGGCGAACGCAAGACGCCCAAGCCGTTCGTCGCGGCGTGCGACAAGTTCATCTATATCGAGAACCTCAAGAGCGCCACCGCCCCGGCTGAGGCAAAGCCGACCGTGCGGGCCACGGCGGCCAAGCTGAAGGGCGACACCACGCTGGTCAACCTGCTTCGCCATGCGGTGGAGGCGGCCTCCGACGACGACGGCTGGGCTCACCTCGCGAACGTCGGCCACATCATCACCAAGCAGCGCTCCGACTTCGACTCCCGCACCTACGGTTACACCAAGCTCAGTGACCTCCTGGCCGCCACCGCTCTGTTCGAGATGGACCGCCGCACCGTCGGCGGCGGAAAGGCGACCACCATCTTTGCGCGCGACAAACGCCACACCAGCAGCGGCCCCAAACAGGTAATACCGGAGGGCTGATACTCGACTGGGCGGTGGCCGCCGGGTCGCCCAGAGCCACCCCCACATGATCCGGCCTGCGAACTTCGAAGCCCCCACGTCTGAGCCCTCGCGGCGGACGGCAGCAGCCACCTGCACGCGGGGGGCGGAAATGACCGCCGGGGCGGCAACCACCGTCGTGTCCGCGACCTTGGAAGGGGTACCAACAGCTCCCCTTCGGCTGAGGACGAGCCGACGAACCCGCGGGGCCGCAGCCATACGTCGGGACGGTCAGGACTCCGGTCCCGTCCCCGGAGCCGAGTGCGGTGTCCGCGGTATCGGACCGGCCCGGTCCAGCAGCCCGGTCCGTGCCGCCAGGGCCGCCGCTTCCAGCCGCGACCCCACGCCCAGCTTCATCAGCACCCGCTGCACATGCGTACGGGCGGTCGACGGGGCGATGCCCATGCCCGCCGCGATCAGCCGGGTGTCCTCGCCGTCGGCGACCCGCACCAGGACCTCGACCTCCCGGGGCGTCAGCATCTGCAGCAGACGCTGGCCCTCGTCGTCCGGCTGGACCGCAGGGTTGAGGAGTTCACTGAAGGCGCCCTGCAGGAGCTGCGGCGCCACGGCCGCCTCGCCCGCCCTGGCCTTCATGATCGCTCGCTCCACGCCTTCGATGCGCTCGTCATGTCGTACGTAGCCCGAGGCGCCCGCGGCGAACGCGGCGGCGATACCGCGCGGTGACGGCACGGGCCCCAGGACCAGCACCGCGACCTGCGGGCGCTCCCGTTTGATCTTCAGCACCGGGTCGAACGTCCCGGGCTCGGCCGGTGCCGCCGTGCCGAGCAGGCACACCTCAGGTGCGCGCGTGATCACCAGTTCCGCCGCGCCCGCGGCCGGTGCCGCCGCGGCGAGAACGCGGTGGCCCCGCAGTTTCAGCGCCGAGGCCAGTGCCTCGGCCAGCAATCGGTGGTCGTCGACCACCATGAGCCGCACTCCCATCGAGCAACCCCCCAGTCCCCCCAATGGATGCCCCACTATGCATGCCCACTGGTCCGCGCCGCCAGAAGCCCCCACCCGGCTCCCCGCTCTTCATGCCCCGGAAGCTACACGCTTGCTCGACGCTGCGCTCC
>NZ_WJBG01000101.1 GCF_009709555.1 Streptomyces blattellae
CGTGTGTGCCCAGCATGGGCGATTGCTTGGGGGTGGAAGTCCCCTGGGGGAAGAGGTGGTGCTAACCCCGAGCCGGAGGCAAGGGCGTCATCGTGAGGTGGGGTCTGGAGGAAGCCCGAGGCGAGACCTGGGTACCGAGGAACGCGAATCGCGTATGAGGCGTACTGGTCGGGTGAGCCTGCACGAGAAGGCGATGCCCGTCACTGCCAAGAGGGCCAGTGCGTAAACGCGGCGGGGATCCAGGGACAGTGATCGTTCTTACCTGGGGAGATCTGTCCGGGTGTCGGTTGTGCTGAAGTTGTCGCCGCGCCGACGGTCCGTGCCGGGAGGCGCGGGCTGACCGGGCAGAAGTCAGCAGAGGTCGTAGTACCAGCCGGGATGGCTGCCGGTGCGTGGCGGGCTGGGAAGGGCCGAACATCGAGTGGAACGGGTGATGTGGTGGTTGCTCGTGCTGGTCACGTGGACCGCAGTAAGTCCGCTTCGGCGGTGCCGACCGGGAAGGGACCGGTGCATTCCGGAAGTGTCCTGGCGGAGCGTAGTGGCCGGTCGGCGCACTCCACGGAGGGCGTTCACCGGGAGCGGGAGTCTTCGCTGTGGGAGTTGATGCTCTCGAAGGAGAACCTGCTCGCGGCGCTCAACCGCGTTGAAGTCAACCGGGGTGCTCCCGGGGTGGACGGCATGACCACGGCTGAGCTGAGGCCGTGGATCGCGGTGCACTGGCCCGAAGTGAGGGCCGAACTCGACGCGGGCATCTACCGGCCGGCGCCGGTCCGTCAGGTGATCATCCCCAAGCCTGGCGGCGGTGAGCGGATGCTGGGGGTGCCGCGGGTGCTGGACCGCTTGATCCAGCAGGCCATCGCGCAAGTGCTCGTGCCCATCTTCGACCCGCAGTTTTCGGGGTCGTCCTTCGGGTTCCGTCCCGGCCGGTCCGCCCATCAGGCGGTCCGTGTCGCGCGGCGGGCCATCGAGGACGGACACCGCTGGGTCGTGGACCTTGATCTGGACCGGTTCTTCGACCGGGTTCAGCATGACGTCCTGATGGCGCGGGTGGCGCGCAAGGTCGATGACCGCAGGGTCTTGAAGCTGATCCGCAGGTATCTGGACGCCGGGATCATGGTGGGCGGCATCAGGATGCCGAGCGCGGAGGGGACCCCCCAGGGTTCCCCGCTGTCGCCGGTCTTGTCGAACATCATGCTCGACGACCTGGACCGGGAGTTGTTCAAGCGCGGTCACCGGTTCGTGCGTTACGCAGACGACGTTCGTGTCTTCGTGCGGAGCAAGCGAGCCGCTTGCCGGGTGCTCGCCTCGGTCACGGCCGTGGTCGAGCAGCGGTTGAAACTGAAGGTCAACCGGGACAAGTCGAAGGTGGTCCCAGCTTCTGTCATGACGATGCTGGGGTTCGGCTTCTATTTTGCCCGGCGTGGGAAGGTTGGGATCCGCGTCGATCCGAAGGCGGTCGTCCGTCTGAAGATGCGGCTGCGGGAGCTGACCTCGCGCCGGTGGAGCATCGCGATGAACGAACGTATCGCGAAGATCAACCGCTTCATCGTTGGCTGGATGGGCTACTTCCGGCTCGCGGACGGTGCGCATCTGTTCCGCGAGCTGGACAAGTGGCTGCACCGCAGGATGCGGCAGATCCGTTGGAAGGAATGGAAGATCCCCCGGGCCCGCCGGGCCATGCTGCGCAAGCTCGGGTTCAACGAGCAGTTCTCCCGTGAGTGGGGGAACAGCAGCAAGGGCTACTGGCGGATCGCGGGCTCCCCCGTCCTCGCGCGGGCACTGCCCAACTCCTACTGGGACGACCTCGGCCTGAAGACGCTCAAGCCGACCTGGCAACGGTTGAGATCAGCTTGGTGAACCGCCGGATGCGTGACCCGCATGTCCGGTGGTGTGGGAGGAGGGCCGGGCGACCCGGCCCTCCTACCCGATTGTCCGGGGGATGCCTCCCGGGGGGAAGCGCGGCTGCGTGGGGGTGCGCGCAGCGCCTCCGGTTCGTGGTGGGGTCGGGGCCGCGGTGGGGGGTGTCCGTCCTCGGAACGGCGGAACCGTCCCTCACCGACCCCCGGAGTTGACGCCGTCCACTGCAACCCGTCAGCGCCGGGCCGCGCGATCGGCCCCCGGCCGGCGCCGACCTGCGTCATGCGGTTGGAGCCGGGCTCCGCTGGCCGAGCCCCGCGCCGCACGGCTTGGGCACGGGCGGATAACAAGGTGGACGGAAGGGGTTCTCAGGCTTGTCTACGCGCGTTAATCTGCGGCGAAGCCAGCGCCGTAGCTGAACCGTCCGGCGCTCGTACGACAGGAGCACCACACCATGCGCCGGGTTTCCCGCATCACGGTCGCGGGCGCAGCGACCGCCTCCCTCGCCCTCGCTCTGTCCGCCTGCGGCGGTACGTCCACCTCCGCCTCGTCGGAGACGGACAGCGACAAGGGCCTCGCCATCGCGTACGACGTCGGCGGCAAGGGCGACCAGTCCTTCAACGACGCCGCGTTCGCGGGGCTGGAGCGGGCGAAGAAGGAGTTCGGGTACGAGACGGACGACGTGGAGCCCACGGACGGGGAGACGGACGCCGACAAGGAGCAGCGGCTGGCCTCGCTGGCGAAGCAGGGCTACAACCCGGTGATCGGCGTCGGCTTCGCGTACGCGCCGGCCGTCGAGGAGGTCGCCGCGAAGTACCCGGACACCACCTTCGGCATCGTCGACGACTCCCAGATCCAGGCGGACAACGTGGCCGACCTGGTGTTCTCCGAGGAGGAGGCCTCGTATCTGGCCGGGGTGGCGGCTGCCAAGAGCACCAAGACCGACACCGTGGGCTTCGTCGGCGGTGTGGACATCCCGTTGATCCACAAGTTCCAGGCCGGCTTCGAGCAGGGCGTCAAGGACACCGACCCGAAGGTCGAGGTTCTCTCGCAGTACCTCACGCAGACCGCGGAGGAAGGCGGCTTCTCCAGCCCCGACAAGGGCAAGTCGGCCGCCGAGGGGCAGATCGAGAAGAAGGCCGACGTCGTCTACGCGGCGGCCGGTCTGTCGGGGCAGGGCGTGATCGAGGCTGCCGCCGCCAACAAGGTGTGGGCCATCGGCGTCGACTCCGACCAGTACGAGCAGGAAGCCCTCGCCGCGTACAAGGAATCCATCCTGACCTCGGCGACGAAGGACGTCGCCAAGGCGGTCTACAGCCTGGCGAAGTCGGTCGAGGACGGTAAACCCGAGACCGGTATCGTTCGTGGCGATCTGAAGAGCGGCGAGGTCGGTCTGGCGGACTCCAATCCGGAGTTCGCGGGCGACGCCGCCCTCCAGGAAGCCATCGAGACGGCCAAGGAGAAGATCATAAGCGGCGAGATCAAGGTCAGGACCAGCTGAATATCGAGACCCTGAGCAGCGTGTAACCGCGGGGTTACGTCCGCTCAACGGGGTACGGGGAGGCTTCTCCCCGTACCCCGTTGTCAGCGGCGCGGCGCCCCTTCGTATGCCATCGGGGCGCTACGCGCGTAGACGACCCCCGTCCCCAGGAGTGTGCGCCATCAACGCGTCCAGCAGCCCTCCGGCCGGAGCGGCGGTCAACGGTCAGGTGACCGCCGTCGAACTCACCGGAATCACCAAGCGTTTCCCGGGCGTCGTGGCCAACCACGACATCCACCTCACTGTCCGCAAGGGCACCGTCCATGCCCTCGTCGGGGAGAACGGCGCCGGCAAGTCGACCCTGATGAAGATCCTCTACGGCATGCAGAAGCCGGACGAGGGCACCATCGCGATCGACGGCGAGCAGGTCGGCTTCGGCAGTCCCGCCGACGCCATCGCCCGCGGCATCGGCATGGTGCACCAGCACTTCATGCTCGCCGACAATCTGACGGTCCTGGAGAACGTCGTGCTGGGCAGCGAGAAGCTGTACGGCATCGGCGCCAGGGCCCGGCGGAAGATCAAGGAGATCTCCGAGCGGTACGGGCTGGGGGTGCGGCCCGATGTGCTGGTGGAGGAACTCGGCGTCGCCGCCCGGCAGCGGGTGGAGATTCTCAAGGTGCTCTACCGCGGTGCGAGGACTCTGATTCTGGACGAGCCGACGGCCGTACTGGTGCCGCAGGAAGTGGACGCGCTCTTCGAGAACCTGCGCGAGCTGCGGGCCGAGGGGCTGTCGGTCATCTTCATCTCGCACAAGCTGGGCGAGGTGCTGTCGGTCGCCGACGAGATCACCGTCATCCGGCGGGGGACCACCGTGGGGACGGCCGTGCCGGCGGAGACCACGTCGCGTCAGCTCGCCGAGATGATGGTCGGCAGCGAGCTGCCCACACCGGAGACCGCCGAGTCGACCGTCACCGACCGGCCGGTCATCAGCGTGGAGAAGCTGCGGCTGGAGGCGCTCGGGGGCAAGGCCCTGCTCGACGACATCACCTTCACCATCCACGCCGGTGAGGTGCTCGGTATCGCCGGGGTGGAAGGCAACGGGCAGACCGAGCTGGTCGATGCGCTGATCGGGCTCAAGCACGCCGACTCCGGCACCATCACGCTGGCCGGGGAGGAGATCACCTCCTGGGCCACCCGCAAGCGCCGCGAGCAGGGCATCGGCTACATCCCGGAGGACCGTCACCGGCACGGGCTGCTCCTCGAAGCCCCCCTCTGGGAGAACCGTATCCTCGGCCACGTCACCGAGAAGCCCAACGCCAAGGGCGTATGGCTCGACCCGAAGGCCGCGCAGGAGGACACGCGCCGGATCGTCGAGGCGTACGACGTCCGCACGCCCGGCATCGACGTCACCGCCGCCTCCCTGTCCGGCGGCAACCAGCAGAAGCTGATCGTCGGCCGCGAGATGGAACACAAGCCGCGCTTCCTCATCGCCGCCCACCCCACCCGCGGTGTGGACGTCGGCGCGCAGGCCGCCATCTGGGACCACATCCGCGAGGCCCGCCGCGAGGGCCTGGCCGTACTGCTGATCTCCGCCGACCTGGACGAGCTGATCGGCCTGTCCGACACCCTCCGCGTGATCTACAACGGCAAGCTGGTCGCGGACGCCGACCCGGCCACGATCACCCCGGAGGAGCTGGGCTCGGCGATGACCGGTGCCGCGACCGGCCACCTGGAGCACGAAGAAACCCCCGAAGACGCCCCTGAGCCCGGCGAAGACGAGGCCCGCTGATGAAGAAGTTCGACAAGGAGCGCGTACTCCTCGCGGTGGCCGGACCGGTCATCGCGCTCGCCGTGGCCTTCGCGCTGAGCTCGATCGTGCTGCTCGCCTCGGGCAAGAACCCGGTCGAGCCGTTCACGATCATGTTCGAGCAGGCCTCGTACTCGGACATCCAGGTCCTGATCATCAACCAGGCCTCGATGTACTACATCGCGGCGCTCGCGGTGGCCATCGGCTTCCGGATGAACCTGTTCAACATCGGCGTCGACGGCCAGTACCAGCTCGCCGCCATGATGGCCGCGATCGTCGGTGCCCACGCCAACCTGCCGGCCGCGCTGCAGGTCCCGCTGCTCCTCCTGACCGCCGTCTGCACCGGCGCCTTCTGGTCCGGCATCGCGGGTGTCCTCAAGGTCACCCGGGGCGTCAGCGAGGTCGTCGCGACGATCATGCTCAACGCGATCGCCACCTCCGTCATCGCCTACCTGTGGCTGCCGGACGTCTTCGGCGTCAAGGTCGGCAACAACAACACCACCGGTGAGATGCACGAGTCCGGCTGGGTGCCGGGCATCGACATGGGTGACGCGGGCGAGATCTACGGCCTGGTGATCCTCGCCGTGCTGCTCGGCATCGGCTTCTGGGTCACCCTCAACCGCACCCGGTTCGGCTTCGACCTGCGCGCCTCCGGCGCCTCGGAGACCGCCGCCGCGGCCAGCGGAGTCGACCCGAGGCGCATGGTGCTCACCGCCATGCTGCTCTCCGGCGGCATCGCCGGTCTCGCGGGCCTGCCGATCCTGCTCGGCGACGCCCACACCTACAACCTCAACTTTCCCACCGGCATCGGTTTCCTCGGTATCGGCATCGCCCTGCTAGGCCGCAACAGCCCGGTCGGCATCGCGTTCGCCGCCCTGCTGTGGGCCTGGCTCGACAAGGCGTCGCCCGAACTGGACTTCCACGACTACGACAAGGAGATCGCGGTCATCATGCAGGGCCTGATCGTGCTCTCGGTCGTCGTCTCCTACGAGGCCGTACGCGAGTGGGGCCTGCGCCGCCAGCAGCGCCGCGTCGGCGCGGAGCTGGCCGCCGGTCACGTCCTCGGCGCCGACAACAACACGAAGGAGGTGGCTGGCCGATGACCACCGCCACCGACGTCAACCAGCCCACGCTGCAGCCCGCGGCGCCGACCGGCCGCCGCCTGTCGTGGCCCGTCCTGCTGCTGGTCATCGCCGGAGCCCTGGCCCTGACCTCGATCGTCCGCATCATCACCGGCGCCGACGGCATCACCAACGTCAGCCAGATGTCCACCGCGCTCCAGCTCGCCGTGCCGATCGGCCTCGCCGGTCTCGGCGGCCTGTGGGCCGAGCGCGCGGGCGTCGTCAACATCGGCCTCGAAGGCATGATGATCCTCGGCACCTGGTTCGGCGCGTGGGCCGGATTCCAGTGGGGCCCGTGGACCGGTGTCCTGGTCGGCATCGTCGGCGGCTGCGTCGGCGGTCTGCTGCACGCCTTCGTCACCGTCACCTTCAACGTCAACCACATCGTCTCCGGTGTGGCCATCAACATCCTCGCCCTCGGCGCCACCCGCTATCTCGCGCCCCTCGCCTTCGAGGGCCACGAGGGCGGCTCGGCCAAGCAGTCCCCGGCGGTCGACTCCCTCGGCAACTTCACGGTGCCGGGTCTCTCCGACGGCCTGCGGGACCTCAACGAAAAGGGCTGGTTCTTCATCTCGGACATCGCCGGACTGCTCGGCGGCCTGATCACCAACGTCTCCTGGCTGACGCTGATCGCCATCGCGCTGATCCCCGCGACCTGGTGGATCCTGTGGCGTACGGCGTTCGGTCTGCGGCTGCGCTCCTGCGGCGAGAACCCGGTCGCCGCCGAGTCGCTCGGCGTCAACGTCTACAAGTACAAGTACCTGGCCGTGGTCATCTCCGGTGGTCTGGCCGGCCTCGGCGGCGTCTTCCTCTCCATTGTCGCCAACCCCTTCTACCTGGAGGGCCAGGTCAGCGGTCGCGGCTACATCGGCCTCGCCGCGATGATCTTCGGCAACTGGATGCCGGGCGGACTCGCCATCGGCGCCGGCCTGTTCGGCTACACCGACAGCCTCAACCTGCGCGGCGGATCCGAGAACGTCCACGCGCTGCTGCTGCTCGGCGCGCTGTTGCTGATCATCGGCGCGATCTGGCTGGCCGTACGCAAGAAGTACGTCCAGGCGGTCATCACGCTGATCGTCGGCGGCCTGGTGTTCGCCTGGTACGCCGGCACCAACGAGGTCCCCAACCAGGTCGTCTCGGCCACGCCGTACGTCATCACGCTGATCGTCCTCGCGCTGTCCGCCCAGCGGCTGCGCATGCCGAAGGCGGACGGCATGCCGTACCGGAAGGGACAGGGCAAGTGACCGTCGACTGGGCTGCCCTGCGGGCGGTGGCGCGGGATGCGATGTCCCATGCGTACGCCCCCTACTCGGGCTACCCGGTCGGGGTCGCCGCGCTGGTCGACGACGGCCGCACGGTCTCCGGCTGCAACGTCGAGAACGCCTCGTACGGGCTCGGCCTGTGCGCCGAGTGCGGGCTGGTCTCGGAGCTGCAGCGCACCGGCGGCGGCCGGCTGACGCACTTCACCTGCGTCGACGGCAAGGGCGACATCCTCGTCCCGTGCGGCCGCTGCCGGCAGCTGCTGCACGAGTTCGGCGGCCCGGACCTGCTGCTGGAGACACCGGCGGGCATCCTGCCGCTGTCGGAGATGCTGCCGCAGGCCTTCGGGCCGGGCCACCTCACCAGGTAACTCCCGCGCGGCCCCTCCGAACCCCACTCGGAGGGGCCGAGCACTTTCTTCAGAACGCTGGAAGGAAAGCCATGGCCATGGACGCCATCTCCGTCATCCGCACCAAGCGGGACCGCGGTGAACTCAGCGACGTGCAGATCGACTGGGTCATCGACGCGTACACCCGCGGGGAGGTCGCCGACGAGCAGATGTCCGCGCTCGCGATGGCGATCCTGCTCAACGGCATGAACCGCCGGGAGATCGCCCGCTGGACGGCCGCGATGATCGCCTCCGGCGAGCGCATGGACTTCTCGTCGCTGTCCCGTCCGACGGCCGACAAGCACTCCACGGGCGGCGTCGGCGACAAGATCACCCTCCCGCTGGCCCCGCTGGTCGCGGCGTGCGGTGCGGCCGTCCCGCAGCTGTCGGGCCGCGGCCTCGGCCACACCGGCGGCACCCTGGACAAGCTGGAGTCGATCCCCGGCTGGCGGGCGCTGCTCTCCAACGAGGAGATGCTGTCCGTACTGGACGGTGCCGGCGCGGTGATCTGCGCGGCGGGCGACGGTCTGGCCCCCGCGGACAAGAAGCTGTACGCCCTGCGCGATGTGACCGGCACGGTCGAGGCCATTCCGCTGATCGCCTCCTCGATCATGTCGAAGAAGATCGCGGAGGGCACGGGCTCGCTCGTCCTGGACGTCAAGGTCGGCACGGGCGCGTTCATGAAGACCGTCGAGGACGCGAGGGAGCTGGCGTCCACGATGGTGGGCCTGGGCACGGACCACGGCGTCAAGACGGTCGCGCTGCTCACGGACATGTCGACCCCGCTGGGTCTGACGGCCGGCAACGCCCTTGAGGTCCGGGAGTCGGTGGAGGTCCTGGCGGGCGGCGGCCCGTCGGATGTCGTGGAGCTGACGATCGCCCTGGCCCGCGAAATGCTGGACGCGGCGGGCATCCGCGACATTGACCCGGCGAAGGCCCTGGCCGACGGCTCCGCGATGGACGTCTGGCGCCGCATGGTCGCCGCCCAGGGCGGCGACCCGGACGCGGAACTGCCGGTGGCCCGCGAGCAGCACGTGGTGAAGGCGACCGCCTCCGGCGTCCTGACCCGCCTCGACGCCTACGGCATCGGCGTCGCCGCCTGGCGCCTCGGCGCGGGACGTGCCCGCAAGGAGGACCCGGTGCAGGCGGGCGCGGGCGTGGAGATGCACGCCAAGCCGGGAGACACGGTGACCGAGGGCCAGCCACTGCTGACGCTGCACACGGACACGCCGGAGCGGTTCGCGTACGCGCTGGAGGCGGTGGAGGGCTCGTACGACATCGGGGGGGCCGGAACAGGCTTCACGGCGTCGCCGGTGGTGCTGGAGCGTATTGCCTGACCTGGGGTTTCCTCATTGGGGTGAACGGGATCGGTGGACCGGCGACGGCCCCGTTCGGCATGCTGGGATCGGTGACGCAACTAAAGGAGACCGCCATGAGCGCACTCACCGTGAGCCAGGACCCCGACCAGAACTGGGACGACCTCGTCCGGTACTGGGAGGAGATGGAATGGCCCGAGGGCAGCAAGGTGGAGATCATCGAGGGGATCATCACCGTGTCACCTGCTCCCGCATACCGCCACAACGTGATCGCGGAACGAATTCAGCGTCGCCTCTACTCCGTGATCCCCGAGGACTGGGGGATTTTCCAGACGCTGGCGATCGCAGTGCCGTCCCGTCTGGGCATGCTCATTCCGGACCTGGTGGTGACTCCGGTGCAGGAACGCCCGGAGGCGGAGTCCCACATCCCCGCCGCCCTCGCCGCACTCGTCGTGGAGGTGACCTCCAAGTCCAACGCTCGCCACGACCGCGTCAGCAAGCCCGCCGCCTACGCCACGGCAGGTATCCCGCTCTACCTTCTGGTCGACCGATGGGCTGCCGGAGGCCCCACGGTCACGCTCTACGGGGAGCCGAAGGGTGATGTCTACCGGGTCCTGGGCGCCGTGAAGTTCGGGGATCCCATCAAGGTGCCCGCACCTTTCGACCTCACGATCGACACCAGCGAGTTCCCTGTCGACTGATCGCATCACGGTCTTCTTTCGCGTACGACGACCATCAGCACCGGCACCGGCAGCACGACAGCAGGATCGACTCCCGGGCCGGCGTTTCCGCCACGCGGTAGCTGCTGGCGCAGGTGGCCCGGCGCCCCGATGAATTACCCCCACCCGTCCGGTCTACCGCTCGTGGACGCCATGACACCCGCAGTACTCGTGCTGGCCGGTCCTGTCACCAAGGGCGAGGTGACAGGGCTGTGCGACGACGTGCGGGTGCTGCTGGAGGCGACGGGGGCCGGAGCCGTGGTGTGCGACGTCGGCGGACTCGGACCGCCGGGGCTCGCCGCCGTCGACCTGCTGGCACGGCTGGAACTCGCCGCCCGGCGGGCCGGGGGCCGGATCCGGCTCCGCGATCCCGGCCCCGCGCTACACGCCCTCCTCGACCTGGTCGGCCTTCGCTTCGAGATGGAGGGGCAGCCCCAGCAGCGGGAACCAGCGTTCGGTGTCGAGGAAGCAGTGGAACCCGGTGATCCGGCCGTCTGATATCTCCAGGACCTGCACCGCCCACGGGCTGAAGCCGTCCGCCTCCGGGTCCGGCTTGTACTGGGCGAAGCCCGGCAGGCCGTTGACCTGGACCGGCACCAGGTGCGAACCGGCGCATGCGGCGCCGAGTGTCGTCATGAAGCCGGTGATGTCCTTGACACCGGTCAGCCACAGGTCGAACGGCGGCATCGTCATGATCGCGTCCTCGTGCAGCAACGCGGTCAGGGCCGTCATGTCGTAGCCCTCGAACGCCGCGACATAGCGGTCCAGGAGCTTCTGCTGCTCCTCGTCCAGCGGGTCGGAGACGGCGGCCTCGGCGCCCGGCTGCTCTCGCTCCGCGAGCGTCGCGCGCGCCCGCTGGAGCGCGCTGTTGACCGACGCGACCGTGGTGCCGAGCAGTTCGGCGACCTCGCTCGCCCTCCAGGCCAGCACCTCGCGCAGGATCAGTACCGCGCGCTGCTTGGGCGGGAGTTGCTGGAGGGCGGCCATGAAGGCGAGTCGCACGGACTCCTTGGCCACCGCCGCCTCCGCCGGGTCGGCGGTGGTGGGCAGTACGCGGGCGTCCGGCATCGGCTCCAGCCAGGTGTTGTCCGGGCGGGGGGAGAGGGCGGCCTGGGCGAGGGGGGTGGAGTCGGTGAGGTCCATCGGCCTGGCCCGCTTGTTGCCTGCCGTGAGCATGTCCAGGCAGACGTTCGTCGCGATCCGGTAGAGCCAGGAGCGGAGGCTGGAGCGGCCTTCGAACGTGGCGTAGCCGCGCCAGGCTCGGATGAGGGTGTCCTGGACCGCGTCCTCCGCCTCGAAGCCCGATCCGAGCATGCGGTAGCAGTAGCCGGTCAGCTCGACCCGGTGTGCTTCCAGCCTGTCGTCGAGGTCTGCTGTCGTCGCCGTGCTGTCGGTCATCGATCGTCCACCCACCCCTGTGGCCGTTCCTGTGGCCGTTCCTGTGGCCGTTCCTGTGTCGTACGCCTCAATCGCGTCCAGCACTTCGGAAGCTACCGCAGGCCACTGACATTGGCCTGCGGAGCGGAGGAACGCGCAGGTCAGGAGGGTGCCGCCCCCAGACCCCCGCTTCGGCCTGAACGGCCTCGCCTCCAAACGCCGGAGGGGCTGAAAAACCAGCCCCTCCGGCGTTTGAGGAGCGGGGGTCCAGAGGGCAGAGCCCCCTTGAGGACGGGACGGGTAGGGGCGGCGGGGGCGAGGAAATCCGGCTGCCGCGCTCGCCGCCCGCGGCTCAGCGCGTCCCCATCGGACGCCGCCGCGCAGCGCCCCGCGCCGCTGCCCTGGATCCGAACACCGTGATCGTCACGACTCCGAGCACTGCCAGTAGTCCGACCCCGACCGTCCCGGCCCAGCCCCCCGCGTGGAAGGCGACCGCCCCCGCCGTGCTGCCCGCGCTGGAGCCGACGTAGTACGCCGACTGGTACAGGGCCGAGGCCTGCGCGCGGCCCGTGATCGCCGTCTTGCTGACCGCGGAGGACGCCACCGCGTGGCCCGCGAAGAAGCCTGCCGTGATCAGGATCAGGCCGAGCAGGACGAGGGGGAGCGAGTCCGCGATGGACAGGACCAGGCCCGTCGCTGTCGTGCCGCCGGCCAGGTACAGCGCGCCCCTGCGGCCCAGGCGGCCCATCAGACGGCCGGCCGTGGACGCCGACACCGTGCCGACCAGGTAGATGAGGAAGATGGAGCCGACGATGCCCTGGGGCAGGCTGAACGGTTCTTCGGCCAGGCGGTAGCCGATCACCGTGTACACGCCGCCGAAGACGGTCATGAACAGCGCGCCGATCGCGTACAGGCGGCGCAGCAGCGGGTTGGCGAGGTGATCGCGGACCGTGCGGGCCAGGACGCGGGGGCGCAGCGAGCCGGGCCTGAAGTGCTTCGGGGCCGGCAGCAGCAGGCGGAACGCGACCGCGCAGGCCACGGCGATCGCGCCGATCACACCCAGCGCGACCCGCCAGCCCCACTCCTGCGCGACCCACCCGGTGATGACCCGGCCGCTCATCCCGCCGACGCTGTTGCCCGCGACGAACAGGCCGATGGCGGTCACCAGCGCCCTGGGGCGGACCTCCTCCGCCAGATACGCCGTCGCGGAGGCCGGAAGCCCCGCCAGCGCCGCGCCCTGCAACGCCCGCAGCGCGACCAGCGCGGGCAGCGAAGGGGCGAACGGGACCAGCATCCCGACCGTCACCGCCACCACCAGCGACGCCGTCATCACCGTACGACGGCCGTAACGTTCCGACAGCGCGCTCATCGGAAGGACGAACAGCGCCAGGGCGCCCGTCGCCGCCGCCACCGTCCAGCTCGCGTCGCTCGCCGTCACGCCGAACTCGCCGGAGATCAGGGGGAGGAGGGCCTGGGTGGAGTACAGGAGCGCGAAGGTCGCCGTGCCCGCGAGGAACAGGGCGAAGCTCATCCGGCGGTAGCCGGGGCCTCCCGGGGCCATGCGGGTGTCGTGGACGGGGGAGGCGGAGTCGGTGGGAACGGCGGAGTCGGCGTCCATGGTGGTGGACGCCTCGGTACTGGCAGGCATACTTCGAAGGTAAAGAGCCCGCACTCATCCGTCCAATGCATGGAATCGGCATAATCGTTCCCATGGTGCATCAGCAGAGGTCACGGGCCCGCCTGTCACGGTCCGGTGACACAAAAGACACGGCAGACTCGGCAGTCACGGCAGTCACGGCAGTCATGGCAGACGTGTCGCGGTTGCTTGCTCCCCGTCTCGCCTACTTCGCCGGCGTCGCGCGGACCGAGCATGTGACCCGGGCCGCGCAGGAGATGAGCGTCCCGCAGTCGACCCTCTCCCGTGCCATGGTCCGCCTCGAACAGGACCTGGGCGTCGACCTGTTCGCCCGCCGCGGCCGTACGGTGTCGCTGACCCATGCCGGGCGTACCTTCCTCACCTCCGTCGAGCGTGCTCTCGCCGAGATCGAGCGGGCCGCCGACGAGGTGCGCGCCGACGCCGATCCGGCCGCGGGCAAGGTGGCGTTCGGGTTTCTGCACACCATGGGGTGGGAGACCGTCCCGGGTCTCATCAGCGCCTTCCGCACCGACCATCCGAGGGTCCGGTTCAGTCTCGTCCAGAACTACGGCGAGGCGATGATCGAGCGGTTGCGGGCGGGAGAGCTGGACCTCTGTCTGACCTCGCCCGTCCCGGACGCCCCCGACCTCGTCGCCCGCCGCCTCGACGAGCAGAAGCTCCGCCTCGTCGTCCCGGCCGACCACCGGCTCGCCGCCCGCAAGCGCGTCCGTCTCGCCGAGGCCGCCGACGAGGTCTTCGTGACCCTCGAACCCGGCTATGGGCTCCGCCGTATCACCGACGACCTGTGCAAGGAGGCCGGGTTCAAGCCGCGCATCGCCTTCGAGGGGGAGGAGGCGGAGACCCTGCGGGGGCTGGTCGCGGCCGGGCTCGGGGTGGCACTCTTGCCGCCGCCCGCGGTGGCCCGCCCGGGGGTCGTCGAGCTGACGGTCACAGCGCCGAGAGCGGTACGCGAGATCGGCGTCGCCTGGCTCGACGGCCACCCGGACACTCCCCCGGTGGCAGCCTTCAAGAAGTTCCTGCTGTCAAAGAGGGGGAACTTGCTCCCGACCTAGCCACCGAACCCAAGGATCAACGGCGAAGGGACCGCCCGAAGCCCGAGGCGAGCGGCATCCGCAGCCCCAGCGGCGGCGGCGCCGCGAACGAGTCCTCCACCGGACGCGAGAAGGCCTGGCCGAACAGCGCACCCATGACGAAGTCCTCCGCGAGGCAGAGGACTTCATCGCGGTACTGCTGCAGGCCGTGACGGTCGGAGTGGACTTCGAAGCGGCACACGTTCCGGTTGGACTTCTTCGCGCGCTCCGCGAGCCGGAACGACAGCTCCGGATCGGTGCGGCGGTCGTTCGTGCCGTGCACGATCAGCACCCGCCGCCCGGCGAGCTGCTTCACCGGTTCGGGCGGCGCGGCCACGTCCTCCTCGGGCAGCCAAGGGGCAAGCGCGAGCACGGAGTTGACGGCGTCGTGCCCGGCCGCCCGCAGGGCCGCCCGGCCGCCCATGTCGACGCCGACGAGGCAGACGGGGACGTCCCCGTAGCGTCGTACGACCTCGCTGGCCGCCCAGGACGCGTCGCGGGCGAGGTGCGCCTCGCTGCCGTTCCAGCCGCGGTAGCGGTAGTGCACGACGTGCGTCACCAGCCCCTCGGTGCGGCCCGCGCGCGCCAGGCGGCGGCCCAGCGCCCGTACGGACGCGGCGGCCAGCACCGGGGAGGGCCGGCGGTCGGAGACCTCGTCGCCGCCGGGGAGCAGCAGTACCGCCCCGCTGACCGCCCCCGGCACCGGGCCGAACGTCCTCCCCAGCCGGGCGGTGCGAACCGGCGTCGCTTGCTGTGCCATGACAGAACAGTGTCAGAAGTGGCGGTGTACGCCACCCTGCCGCACGGTCACCGTTGCGTATCGGAGGATTCGCTCGACGCGCGATCTACGCGCGTAGGCGTTAGAGTGCGAAAATGAAGCGCCAGACTGCCCCGATTGCCCACACGGCCCGGACTGCCCCGACGGGAAACACCCCCAGCCCGGACCAGATCCGCCGGGCCCCCAAGGTTCTGCTGCACGACCACCTCGACGGCGGGCTGCGCCCCGGCACCATCGTCGACCTGGCCCGTGCGGCGGGCTATTCCCAGCTCCCCGAGACCGACCCCGACAAGCTCGGTGTCTGGTTCAGGGAAGCCGCCGACTCCGGTTCCCTGGAGCGGTACTTGGAGACCTTCTCCCACACCGTCGGAGTCATGCAGACCCGTGAGGCAATCGTCCGGGTCGCCGCCGAGTGCGCCGAGGACCTCGCCGAGGACGGCGTCGTCTACGCGGAGGTGCGGTACGCGCCGGAGCAGCACCTCGACGGCGGGCTCACCCTCGAAGAGGTCGTCGAGGCCGTCAATGAGGGCTTCCGGGAGGGCGAGCGGATCGCCCGCGCGAACGGCCACCGCATCCGCGTCGGCGCCCTGCTCACCGCCATGCGGCACGCCGCCCGCGCCCTGGAGATCGCCGAACTCGCCAACCGTTACCGTGACTTGGGCGTGGTCGGCTTCGACATCGCCGGCGCCGAGGCCGGCTACCCGCCCACCCGGCACCTCGACGCGTTCGAGTACCTCAAGCGCGAGAACAACCACTTCACGATCCACGCCGGCGAAGCCTTCGGGCTGCCGTCCATCTGGCAGGCCCTCCAGTGGTGCGGCGCCGACCGGCTCGGGCACGGGGTGCGCATCATCGACGACATCCAGGTGCACGCCGACGGCTCGGTGAAGCTCGGCCGGCTCGCCTCGTACGTACGGGACAAGCGCATCCCGCTGGAGCTGTGCCCCAGCTCCAACCTGCAGACCGGCGCGGCGGCCTCGTACGCCGAGCACCCGATCGGGCTGCTGCGGCGCCTGCATTTCCGGGCCACCGTGAACACCGACAATAGGCTGATGTCCCACACCAGCATGAGCCGGGAATTCGAGCATCTAGTCGAGGCATTCGGCTACACCCTCGACGACATGCAATGGTTCTCGGTCAATGCTATGAAGTCAGCATTCATTCCTTTCGATGAACGGCTGGCAATGATCAATGACGTCATCAAGCCGGGATACGCCGAGCTGAAGGCCGAATGGCTGTTTCGCGAGACCGCTTCCACCAGCGGTTCTACGTCATCCGAGGGCTGATCGGCGGCTGAGTCGGAGGCTGCTTCGGTCCGTCAACGCACACGAAATACCGACGGCATTCACAACGCGCCCGCATTTCGGTATTTGCGGTGGGTGGCGGGGCATGTTTACGGTTGTGAACATATCCCCGTCCGCCCTAATCAAGGACGCATTCACGATGAAGCAGTCTGCTGCCAAGACCCTCGGTGTCGCCGCGCTCGGTGCCGCCTTCGCCGCAGCCGGAACCGGCGCCGCGCACGCCGCCCCGGCCGTCGTTCCGGACACCGGGTCGGTGGTGAACACCGCCGAGATGGTCACCTCGGCGCTGCCGGCGGAGGACGTCTCCAAGTCGCTGCCGGCCGGCGACAAGGAGCGCGCCGTCGAGGGGCCGTACGTGCTCACCCCGGTCACCGGCCCCACCCTCGCCGGTTGGGCCCTGGCCCAGGGCCTCACCTCCCCGGCCTCCCTGCTGCTCGGCGGGATGCCGGTGCAGGCCGTGCCCGTGCAGGCGGTGCCGGTGGGCAGCCTGTAACTGCTGCCGGTGGGCAGCCGGTAACCGCGCCGAGCGAAGCCCTCGAAGCGCGCCGATGGGGCGCACCCCGAGTCCGTCAAGGGGTGCGCCCCGTCGGCGTTGTCGCGCCAGGGCTCACCAGGATGTGCGTGCCTTCTCCTCCGAGGGCAGGAAGATCCACAGTCCGATGTAGAGCAGGACCTGCGGGCCCGGCAGCAGGCAGGACACCAGGAAGATCACCCGCATCGTGGTCGCGGAGGTGCCGAAGCGCCGTGCCAGCGCTGCGCACACTCCGCCGATCATGCGGCCGTTGGTGGGGCGGGCAAGGGCGGTCATCGTCATCGGCTCCTTCGCGTTGTTCCGGCTCGTTCGCCCCCGGGGCGGTTCGCCTCCGGGGCGCTCCGGCCGGTATGAGGCGGGCCGGTGCGGCTGCCTCATCTGTCGTCAACACTACGGAGACGAAGGGGGCAAAGCATCGCTCTACGGTGCGATCCCGACCCTGGGAATCGTCGGGGTACGACCCTGAGAGGTCTCCTCCGTAGGGACGGCCGCAAGCCGCCTGTGCTCGGCCCTGCGGCGGAGCGCCGAGCGGCCCGCCGGTACCAGCGCCAGATGCGCGAGGCCGACACCCACCGTGTTCAGCAGAAGCGAGTCGACGTCGACGACCCGGCCGGGCACGCCGGTCTGCAGCAGTTCGATGGTGAGCGAGATCAGGGCGCCCGCGGCGACCGTACGGACCAGGGAGCCGAGCGGGGAGGCGAAAAGGTGGCCGTGGGCCAGCGGGAGCAGCACGCCCAGCGGCGCGAGCAGCGCGAGCCCTTCGCCGATGCGCCGGGCCGCCTCCGGCCAGCCGAGTGCGAGGTCGGCTCGGATACCGGCGCACGGGCTCAGGTTGGCGGGCATCATCCAGGGGACGTCCAGCGGACGCAGCGTGAGCCAGGCGACGAGCGCGAGGTGTGCGACGAGGAGGACACCCCCCGCCACACGGATGCGAATCGCGGCGCCGCCGCCGATGGAGCCTTCACACTGCACGCCCCCCTAGACGCGGCCCTCGGCGCGATCGGTTCCGGAATGTCGACACGCGGGGGTGTGAGGCATACACCACAGTGCTCGCACCAGGTCACCACGTGCCCGTCACCGACGTCACCACGTGCTCACACCGAGGCCACCCGTGCTCGGTGTCCACGTGCTGCCACCAGGGTCACCACAGTGCTCGCGTCGAGGGGCGCCACGTGCTGCCTGAACCGCCCCGAGTTCGATAGAGATCTCAGATGGTTGTTGTGACCTGGTGTTTCGTGGTTCCCAGGTAGTAGTTGGTCTCGTATTCGACGGGCGGGATGTGGCCTATTTCACCGTGGAGTCGGCGGTGGCAGTACCAGTCAACCCATTCGGCGGTAGCCAGCTCGACCTCGCTCAGGGTCTTCCAGGGGCGGCGGGGCTTGATGATCTCGGTCTTGTACAGGCCGATCGTCGACTCCATCAGCGCGTTGTCGTAGGCGTCGCCGACCGAGCCGATCGAGGCCGCGATGCCGGCGGCGTCGAGGTGTTCGGCGAGCTTGAACGACGTGTACTGGCTGCCCGCATCTGAGTGATGAATCAGCTCGCCAGGGATGTGGGGGCGGCCTTCACGGTCGCGCTGCCAAAGCCCCATCTCCAATGCATCCAGGACGAGTTGGGTCTCTTTGGAGGTGGAGGCGGACCAGCCGACGATGCGGCGGGAGAAGGTGTCCACGACGAAGGCGACGTAGACGACCCCCGCCCACGTGGCCACATGCGTGAAGTCGGCGACCCAGCAGCGGTTCGGTGCGTCGGCGACGAACTTGCGGTCCACCCGGTCCGGTGCCCGGTCGGCCGTTTCGTCGGGGATCGTGGTGATCACTCTCTTGCCCCGCACGGCGCCGGCGATGCCCATCTCGCGCATCAGCCGCTCGACGGTGCAGCGGGCCACCCGGTGGCCCTGGCGGTTCAGCTCGCGCCAGATCTTCCTTGCCCCGTAGACACGGAAGTTGGACGTGTAGACCTCCTGGATCAGCTCCTTGAGTTCCTCGTCCCGCACGGTTCGCGCGGACGGGTTCTGGAGTCGTTTCTTGTGGGCGTAGTAGGTGGATGGGGCGATCTTGCAATCGTGCTCGGACAGCACGCGGCAGATCGGCTCGACACCGCCGAAGCGGTCCCGGTGCTCGTCGATGAACGCTACGAGCGCAGGTGTGGCCGGTCGAGCTCGGCCGCGAAGAAACTCGCCGCAGCCTTCAGGATCTCGTTCGCCCGCTTGAGTTCAGCGTTCTCCCTCTTCAACGCCTTGATCTGCGCGGACTCCTCCGTCGTCGTCCCCGGCCGCTGCCCGGAGTCGACCTGGTCCTGCCGCACCCACTTGCGCAGCGTCTCATTCGAGCCGATGCCCAGTTTCTCGGCCACGGCCTTGATCGCGGCGGACTCGGTCGGGTAGTCGCCGCGAACTTCGGCGACCATGCGCACCGCGCGACGGCGCAGCTCAAGCGGATAGGAGGAAGGTCGTGCCATGACTCGATCCTTTCACGAAATCGAGTCTCCATTCGAGCCGGGGCGGTTCA
>NZ_WJBG01000102.1 GCF_009709555.1 Streptomyces blattellae
CGTGTGTGCCCAGCATGGGCGATTGCTTGGGGGTGGAAGTCCCCTGGGGGAAGAGGTGGTGCTAACCCCGAGCCGGAGGCAAGGGCGTCATCGTGAGGTGGGGTCTGGAGGAAGCCCGAGGCGAGACCTGGGTACCGAGGAACGCGAATCGCGTATGAGGCGTACTGGTCGGGTGAGCCTGCACGAGAAGGCGATGCCCGTCACTGCCAAGAGGGCCAGTGCGTAAACGCGGCGGGGATCCAGGGACAGTGATCGTTCTTACCTGGGGAGATCTGTCCGGGTGTCGGTTGTGCTGAAGTTGTCGCCGCGCCGACGGTCCGTGCCGGGAGGCGCGGGCTGACCGGGCAGAAGTCAGCAGAGGTCGTAGTACCAGCCGGGATGGCTGCCGGTGCGTGGCGGGCTGGGAAGGGCCGAACATCGAGTGGAACGGGTGATGTGGTGGTTGCTCGTGCTGGTCACGTGGACCGCAGTAAGTCCGCTTCGGCGGTGCCGACCGGGAAGGGACCGGTGCATTCCGGAAGTGTCCTGGCGGAGCGTAGTGGCCGGTCGGCGCACTCCACGGAGGGCGTTCACCGGGAGCGGGAGTCTTCGCTGTGGGAGTTGATGCTCTCGAAGGAGAACCTGCTCGCGGCGCTCAACCGCGTTGAAGTCAACCGGGGTGCTCCCGGGGTGGACGGCATGACCACGGCTGAGCTGAGGCCGTGGATCGCGGTGCACTGGCCCGAAGTGAGGGCCGAACTCGACGCGGGCATCTACCGGCCGGCGCCGGTCCGTCAGGTGATCATCCCCAAGCCTGGCGGCGGTGAGCGGATGCTGGGGGTGCCGCGGGTGCTGGACCGCTTGATCCAGCAGGCCATCGCGCAAGTGCTCGTGCCCATCTTCGACCCGCAGTTTTCGGGGTCGTCCTTCGGGTTCCGTCCCGGCCGGTCCGCCCATCAGGCGGTCCGTGTCGCGCGGCGGGCCATCGAGGACGGACACCGCTGGGTCGTGGACCTTGATCTGGACCGGTTCTTCGACCGGGTTCAGCATGACGTCCTGATGGCGCGGGTGGCGCGCAAGGTCGATGACCGCAGGGTCTTGAAGCTGATCCGCAGGTATCTGGACGCCGGGATCATGGTGGGCGGCATCAGGATGCCGAGCGCGGAGGGGACCCCCCAGGGTTCCCCGCTGTCGCCGGTCTTGTCGAACATCATGCTCGACGACCTGGACCGGGAGTTGTTCAAGCGCGGTCACCGGTTCGTGCGTTACGCAGACGACGTTCGTGTCTTCGTGCGGAGCAAGCGAGCCGCTTGCCGGGTGCTCGCCTCGGTCACGGCCGTGGTCGAGCAGCGGTTGAAACTGAAGGTCAACCGGGACAAGTCGAAGGTGGTCCCAGCTTCTGTCATGACGATGCTGGGGTTCGGCTTCTATTTTGCCCGGCGTGGGAAGGTTGGGATCCGCGTCGATCCGAAGGCGGTCGTCCGTCTGAAGATGCGGCTGCGGGAGCTGACCTCGCGCCGGTGGAGCATCGCGATGAACGAACGTATCGCGAAGATCAACCGCTTCATCGTTGGCTGGATGGGCTACTTCCGGCTCGCGGACGGTGCGCATCTGTTCCGCGAGCTGGACAAGTGGCTGCACCGCAGGATGCGGCAGATCCGTTGGAAGGAATGGAAGATCCCCCGGGCCCGCCGGGCCATGCTGCGCAAGCTCGGGTTCAACGAGCAGTTCTCCCGTGAGTGGGGGAACAGCAGCAAGGGCTACTGGCGGATCGCGGGCTCCCCCGTCCTCGCGCGGGCACTGCCCAACTCCTACTGGGACGACCTCGGCCTGAAGACGCTCAAGCCGACCTGGCAACGGTTGAGATCAGCTTGGTGAACCGCCGGATGCGTGACCCGCATGTCCGGTGGTGTGGGAGGAGGGCCGGGCGACCCGGCCCTCCTACCCGATTGTGTCACCTACGGCAGCCCCAGGATTCGGCGGACTTCTTCGTGCGGGATTCCAGGCTCCAGCGCTCCGCGTGCTTTCCTCAGCTGATATTCGGCCAACGCCAGGGTGTCTTCAAGATCCTCCATGGCCTGGGGTGGTACGAGGAAAGCGGCGACCCGCCCGTGCTCGGTAAGGGCGATGGTCTCGCCGTGGGCGACGCGGCCAACGAGGTCGTCGAGCTGGGAGCGGGCGTCGCTCAAAGGGATCTGAACCATGGACGGATGCTTGCACAAGCGCAGAACGGACACAGGTCGGCGACGCCTCGTATGAACACTCCCTGCGAGCCGTGGACATCAGGCGCGGGAGAGATTTGTGGGAGAGGTCCGAGGTCGAAAGCGTCGAAGTGGACGGAGAGTTCGTCTTGATCGAGGGCGAACGGATCGACCTCGTGCGGCTTACAGGGAACCGTCCCTGACACTGTCGACGAACGGCTGCCACGCCGCTCCGGGCAGGAGCAGGACGGGGCCGGTTGTGTCCTTGCTGTCACGGACGGGAACTGTGCCGGGGAAGTCGTCGGAGACCTCGACGCAGGCGTCACCTGCCTCCTGCCCGGTGTAGGAGGACTTGCGCCAGCGGGCGGCGCTCAGGTCTGGGGTGGCTCGCATGACTCGTACATCTCCAACGTGGCCTCGATCAATGCCGCGGATTCCCTCACCGAGAGCGCGGACGCCTTCAACTCATCGAATCCTCGCATGCGACGCGCGACGATCTCCCGGTCGTCAAAGGTCTCCCCGTACCCGAAGCCCTCTTGGTACACCGTGGTGGAGTTGTCCGGGAGGGTGAGCAGGATCAGTGTGCCGTTCATCAGGGCGAGCGCCCCGGCAGAGAAAGGGGCGACCTGGATCGTGGTGTGGCGTGTCCTCACCAGCGGAAGCAGAGCGGCGAGTTGCCCACGCATCACGGCAGGGCCGCCGACCGCCTGGAGCAGGGCCGCTTCGCCGATGATCCACCAGAACTGCGGTGGGCGCTCCCGTCGCAGGTTCTCCTGGCGGCTCATGCGTTTCGCCACCAGGTCGTCGATCCCTGCGGGGGACATCCCGGGATTGCCTTCAGTGAACAGTGCGCGCATGTAGGCCGGCGTCTGAAGCAGCCCAGGGACAAGGCCCGCGCAGAACTCCTGGATCCGTGCCGCCCTCGCCTCCAGCTCCAGGCAGTGATCGAACCGCCTCGGCGTATGCTCCCGCTTCACCGCTCCCCACAGCCCCTGGAACAACTCCCCCGTCCCGAAAGCCGCATCCAGCTTCTCCGAGAGCGGCGGCAGCGGAAGCCGTTCCCCCGTCTCCACCCCGTGCAGATGCGTTTTGCTGTAGTTGACGATGTCCGACAGCCGGTCCAACGACAGCCCGGCGAGCTGGCGTTGGCGGCGCAGCTCCACGCCGTACAGGTCGCGGGCGGAGTGGGCGGGGTCGAGGTCGCGGGCGGGCTGGGTCATGGCCGGTGCTCCCTTTCTGTTCCTTGTCCCCCGAGGGAACGGGTCGCCCGTCCAAGGTAGTTGCGGGCAGTGTGAACCGCCCCGGCTCGAATGGAGACTCGATTTCGTGAAAGGATCGAGTCATGGCACGACCTTCCTCCTATCCGCTTGAGCTGCGCCGTCGCGCGGTGCGCATGGTCGCCGAAGTTCGCGGCGACTACCCGACCGAGTCCGCCGCGATCAAGGCCGTGGCCGAGAAACTGGGCATCGGCTCGAATGAGACGCTGCGCAAGTGGGTGCGGCAGGACCAGGTCGACTCCGGGCAGCGGCCGGGGACGACGACGGAGGAGTCCGCGCAGATCAAGGCGTTGAAGAGGGAGAACGCTGAACTCAAGCGGGCGAACGAGATCCTGAAGGCTGCGGCGAGTTTCTTCGCGGCCGAGCTCGACCGGCCACACCTGCGCTCGTAGCGTTCATCGACGAGCACCGGGACCGCTTCGGCGGTGTCGAGCCGATCTGCCGCGTGCTGTCCGAGCACGATTGCAAGATCGCCCCATCCACCTACTACGCCCACAAGAAACGACTCCAGAACCCGTCCGCGCGAACCGTGCGGGACGAGGAACTCAAGGAGCTGATCCAGGAGGTCTACACGTCCAACTTCCGTGTCTACGGGGCAAGGAAGATCTGGCGCGAGCTGAACCGCCAGGGCCACCGGGTGGCCCGCTGCACCGTCGAGCGGCTGATGCGCGAGATGGGCATCGCCGGCGCCGTGCGGGGCAAGAGAGTGATCACCACGATCCCCGACGAAACGGCCGACCGGGCACCGGACCGGGTGGACCGCAAGTTCGTCGCCGACGCACCGAACCGCTGCTGGGTCGCCGACTTCACGCATGTGGCCACGTGGGCGGGGGTCGTCTACGTCGCCTTCGTCGTGGACACCTTCTCCCGCCGCATCGTCGGCTGGTCCGCCTCCACCTCCAAAGAGACCCAACTCGTCCTGGATGCATTGGAGATGGGGCTTTGGCAGCGCGACCGTGAAGGCCGCCCCCACATCCCTGGCGAGCTGATTCATCACTCAGATGCGGGCAGCCAGTACACGTCGTTCAAGCTCGCCGAACACCTCGACGCCGCCGGCATCGCGGCCTCGATCGGCTCGGTCGGCGACGCCTACGACAACGCGCTGATGGAGTCGACGATCGGCCTGTACAAGACCGAGATCATCAAGCCCCGCCGCCCCTGGAAGACCCTGAGCGAGGTCGAGCTGGCTACCGCCGAATGGGTTGACTGGTACTGCCACCGCCGACTCCACGGTGAAATAGGCCACATCCCGCCCGTCGAATACGAGACCAACTACTACCTGGGAACCACGAAACACCAGGTCACAACAACCATCTGAGATCTCTATCGAACTCGGGGCGGTTCA
>NZ_WJBG01000103.1 GCF_009709555.1 Streptomyces blattellae
CGTGTGTGCCCAGCATGGGCGATTGCTTGGGGGTGGAAGTCCCCTGGGGGAAGAGGTGGTGCTAACCCCGAGCCGGAGGCAAGGGCGTCATCGTGAGGTGGGGTCTGGAGGAAGCCCGAGGCGAGACCTGGGTACCGAGGAACGCGAATCGCGTATGAGGCGTACTGGTCGGGTGAGCCTGCACGAGAAGGCGATGCCCGTCACTGCCAAGAGGGCCAGTGCGTAAACGCGGCGGGGATCCAGGGACAGTGATCGTTCTTACCTGGGGAGATCTGTCCGGGTGTCGGTTGTGCTGAAGTTGTCGCCGCGCCGACGGTCCGTGCCGGGAGGCGCGGGCTGACCGGGCAGAAGTCAGCAGAGGTCGTAGTACCAGCCGGGATGGCTGCCGGTGCGTGGCGGGCTGGGAAGGGCCGAACATCGAGTGGAACGGGTGATGTGGTGGTTGCTCGTGCTGGTCACGTGGACCGCAGTAAGTCCGCTTCGGCGGTGCCGACCGGGAAGGGACCGGTGCATTCCGGAAGTGTCCTGGCGGAGCGTAGTGGCCGGTCGGCGCACTCCACGGAGGGCGTTCACCGGGAGCGGGAGTCTTCGCTGTGGGAGTTGATGCTCTCGAAGGAGAACCTGCTCGCGGCGCTCAACCGCGTTGAAGTCAACCGGGGTGCTCCCGGGGTGGACGGCATGACCACGGCTGAGCTGAGGCCGTGGATCGCGGTGCACTGGCCCGAAGTGAGGGCCGAACTCGACGCGGGCATCTACCGGCCGGCGCCGGTCCGTCAGGTGATCATCCCCAAGCCTGGCGGCGGTGAGCGGATGCTGGGGGTGCCGCGGGTGCTGGACCGCTTGATCCAGCAGGCCATCGCGCAAGTGCTCGTGCCCATCTTCGACCCGCAGTTTTCGGGGTCGTCCTTCGGGTTCCGTCCCGGCCGGTCCGCCCATCAGGCGGTCCGTGTCGCGCGGCGGGCCATCGAGGACGGACACCGCTGGGTCGTGGACCTTGATCTGGACCGGTTCTTCGACCGGGTTCAGCATGACGTCCTGATGGCGCGGGTGGCGCGCAAGGTCGATGACCGCAGGGTCTTGAAGCTGATCCGCAGGTATCTGGACGCCGGGATCATGGTGGGCGGCATCAGGATGCCGAGCGCGGAGGGGACCCCCCAGGGTTCCCCGCTGTCGCCGGTCTTGTCGAACATCATGCTCGACGACCTGGACCGGGAGTTGTTCAAGCGCGGTCACCGGTTCGTGCGTTACGCAGACGACGTTCGTGTCTTCGTGCGGAGCAAGCGAGCCGCTTGCCGGGTGCTCGCCTCGGTCACGGCCGTGGTCGAGCAGCGGTTGAAACTGAAGGTCAACCGGGACAAGTCGAAGGTGGTCCCAGCTTCTGTCATGACGATGCTGGGGTTCGGCTTCTATTTTGCCCGGCGTGGGAAGGTTGGGATCCGCGTCGATCCGAAGGCGGTCGTCCGTCTGAAGATGCGGCTGCGGGAGCTGACCTCGCGCCGGTGGAGCATCGCGATGAACGAACGTATCGCGAAGATCAACCGCTTCATCGTTGGCTGGATGGGCTACTTCCGGCTCGCGGACGGTGCGCATCTGTTCCGCGAGCTGGACAAGTGGCTGCACCGCAGGATGCGGCAGATCCGTTGGAAGGAATGGAAGATCCCCCGGGCCCGCCGGGCCATGCTGCGCAAGCTCGGGTTCAACGAGCAGTTCTCCCGTGAGTGGGGGAACAGCAGCAAGGGCTACTGGCGGATCGCGGGCTCCCCCGTCCTCGCGCGGGCACTGCCCAACTCCTACTGGGACGACCTCGGCCTGAAGACGCTCAAGCCGACCTGGCAACGGTTGAGATCAGCTTGGTGAACCGCCGGATGCGTGACCCGCATGTCCGGTGGTGTGGGAGGAGGGCCGGGCGACCCGGCCCTCCTACCCGATTTTAGGCGGGCGGGCAAGCCATGCCCGCCCTCCTCATCAAAGGCGCCCAGCCGCCTTTAGCGCCAGATATGCATCAGCCAGCGTTGGAGCCAGCTCACCAGGTGTCGCGTCCACGACCGTGACTCCATGACGGCGGAGTTGTTCCGCTGTGCGATGACGCTCGTTTTGGGCCTGGGCGGCGGCTGCGGATTCGTAAATGGCATCTGCGTCGCCGCGTGCCGTGGCCATGCGGGCGATGTGCGGGTCCGCGACGGATGCCAGCAGAACAGTGTGGCGCTGGGTGAGGCGGGCGAGTACGGGGAACAGGCCCTCTTCGACGGGAGCCGCGTCAAGGGTCGTGAGGAGCACGATCAGAGAGCGGCGGGGGGCTGTCCTTAGCGCGGTGGCCGTAAGACCTCGGGAGTCGGTTTCGACGAGCTCGGGTTCGAGTGTTGCCAACGCGTTGACCAGGGATGGGAGGACATCGCCTGCTGCGCGGCCCTGGACCAGCGCGCGTACCCGGCGGTCGTATGCGAGCAGGTCGACGCGGTCGCCGGCGCGGGATGCCAGGGCGGCCAGGAGCAGGGCGGCGTCCATCGAGGCGTCCAGGCGTGGGGCATCGCCGACGCGGCCGGCCGAGGTGCGGCCGGTGTCGAGGACCAGGAGGATGTGCCGGTCGCGTTCGGGGCGCCAGGTGCGTACGGCGACCGCGGTCTGGCGGGCAGTGGCACGCCAGTCGATGGAGCGGGTGTCGTCGCCGGGAACATAGTCGCGGAGGCTGTCGAATTCTGTGCCTTCGCCGCGGGTGAGGACGCTGGTACGGCCGTCGAGTTCGCGCAGGCGGGCGAGCTTCGACGGGAGGTGCTTGCGACTGGTGAAGGGCGGCAGGACGCGGACCGTCCAGGGGACTCTATGGGTGCCTTGGCGGGCGAAGAGGCCGAGAGGGCCGTACGAGCGGATGGTGACCCGGTCTGCCTGGCGGTCGCCGCGGCGGGTCGGGCGTAGGCGGGTGGTGATGCGGCGGCGTTCACCGGCGGGGACCGTGAGGCGGTGGCGGGCGGCGGCGCTTTCCGTTCCGGGTTGCCAGCTGCTGGGGGGCCAGGCGTCGCGGAGGTGGGCCCGGAGCAGGCGGCGTGACGGGTTGGTGATCGTGAGGGTCACATCGGCCTGCTCGCCCAGGCGTGCGGAAGTGTCGCCGGAGCGGGTCAGGCGCAGGTGTCGTACGGGTGCTGCCAGCGTGAAGTCACAGGCGCAGGCCAGTGCGAGGGGAACGTTCACGGCGAGGAGACCTGTGAGGCTGGGCTCCCAGATGCCTACGGGGAGGGAGCCGACGGCTGCGAGAAGCGCTGTGCGTCCGGTGAGGGCCATCAGCGGGGAACCGGGACGTGGGCGAGGATCGCGCTGATGACGGAGTCGGCTGTCACGCCCTCCATTTCGGCCTCTGGGCGGAGCTGTACGCGGTGGCGGAGGGTGGGGAGGGCCAGGGCCTTGACGTCGTCGGGGGTGACGTAGTCGCGGCCGGTCAGCCAGGCCCACGCGCGTGAGGCGGCCAGGAGGGCGGTAGCGCCGCGTGGGGAGACGCCGAGGCTGAGGGACGGCGATTCGCGGGTCGCGCGGCAGATGTCCACGACGTAGCCGGAGATTTCGGGGGAGACGGCGGTCTTGGCGACTGCGGCGCGAGCGGCTTCGAGGGCCGCGGGGCCGGCCACGGGGCGTACGCCCGCAGCGCGTAGGTCGCGCGGGTTGAAGCCCTCGGCGTGACGGGTCAAGACGTCGATCTCGTCCTGGCGGGAGGGGAGGGGGATGGTGAGTTTGAGGAGGAAACGGTCCAGCTGGGCCTCGGGGAGGGGGTACGTGCCCTCGTATTCGACCGGGTTCTGGGTCGCTGCGACCAGAAAGGGCTCGGGGAGCGGGCGGGGAGTGCCGTCGACCGTGACCTGGCGTTCCTCCATGGCTTCCAGGAGCGACGACTGGGTCTTGGGGGGCGTTCGGTTGATCTCGTCCGCCAGGAGGAGGTTGGTGAAGACCGGGCCGGGCTGGAAGGAGAACTCAGCGGTGCGGGTGTCGTAGACAAGGGAGCCGGTCACGTCGCTCGGCATCAGGTCCGGGGTGAACTGGACGCGCTTCGTTTCGAGTTCGAGTGCGGATGCGAGTGCGCGGACGAGCAACGTTTTGGCGACTCCGGGGACTCCTTCAAGGAGAACGTGTCCGCGGCAGAGCAGGGCGACGACGAGGCCGGTCACAGCGGGATCCTGGCCGACCACGGCCTTGGCGATCTCGGCGCGCAGGGCCTCCAGGGCGGCTCGGGCGGTGCCCGCGTCCTCGGTCGGCCCGGCGTTGTCAGTGGTCGGGTCCATCATGGACGGCGTACCTCTCTTTCGAGGGCGTCGAGTTGGTCGGCGAGAGTGATGAGCGCGGCGTCGTCGCTGGGCGGCGGGCCGAAGAGGAGGGCGTGCAGGGACTGTCCGTCGCCGTGGAGGTGGGCGGACAGTGCGGGGAGCAGGGCTTCAGGCGCGTGTGCCTGGGCGACGGGGACGCCGACGAGGGAAGCGAGGCGGGTGCGGGTGGTGGAGCGGAGAGCGGCGGCCGCGCGGTCGCGCGCGTTGGCCTTGCGGTAGAGGCGGGCGCGGCCTTCGACGGTTTCGGAGGCGCGGATGGCCACGGGGAGATTTTCGGGCACGAGAGGGCCGAGCCGACGTGCCCGCCAGAGGGCGGCCAGGGCTGCCGCGATGAAGAGCTGAAGCGTGCCCCAGAGCCAGCCCGAGGGGAGCAGGTCGAGGAAGCCGCGCTCTCCCTCGGTGCCGGCGGCAGTGGAGTCGGAGAGCGAGGGGAGGTACCAGACCAGATGAGGGCGGGAGCCGAGGAGTTGGAGAGCGAGCGAGGCGTTGCCCTGCTCGTCGAGGCGGTCGTTGAAGAGGATGTCGGGCGCACCGATGACGACGGTGTCGCCGCCCTCGGATGCCGCCGGGATGCGCACGAGGGTGGCCAGGCGCTCGCTGGGGTAGCACTCGTCGGCGCCGACCTGAAGGGCCGTGTAGCGGATGCCGCCGGTGTCGGCGCTTCCCGCGCGGCGGGCCGCAGGCAGATTGCAGTCCGGGGACAGCGTGGAGTCGAGGCTGGTGGCAGGGTCAGCGATGACGCCGGGGGCGAGCCGTTCGACGGACCAACTGCCGGGGGCGACCAGGATGGTGCGTCCGCCGGAGGCGTCGGTCGCGGCGTGCAGCTGTGTCTGTTGACGTTCTGTCAGCAGGTCGGGCTCGGACACCAGGAGTGTGGTGTCGGGGCCGGCGGCGGTGCGGGCCTCGTCCAGGGTGGTGACCACGCGTGTGGACACGCCGCGGTCGGCGAGCAGTTCGGCGACGGCGCGGCTGCCGTATGGGTCGGCGGAGCGTGGGTCGAGTCGGCCGTGCCGGGCGTCGGACTGGATCACGGCGATCACCACGGCTCCCACCAGGAGCAGCACGAGGCCGAGCAGGACGCCTCGTGTGCGGGTCCACACCTGGCGGGTGGTGGGCGAGGCCGAGGTGGACGGGAGCGTGGCCTCAGTCGTCATTCGGCGGCTCCTTGGCGGGCGTTCTGGGCCGCGCTGTGGACGCTGCTGGTGAGCACCGGTTTGGTGCGTTCCAGGTCGCGATCGAGTTCGGCGCTGCGGCGGTACGACTGCTCGGTTGCCGCGCGTCCCCCGTATGTCACGTCGTCGAAGTCACGGGCGGCGGCATGTAGCCGGTCCGCAGTGGCAGGCAGGGCGCGGCCCGCTTCCGCGGCGGCCTCATCGGCGGTGCGGCCGGGGCGGACATCGAGAAGGGCGCGTTCCTCCAGGGCGCGGACGATGGCCCGCATGCGTTCCTGGACGGCCTGGTCCCAGTGGCCCTGGACGGCGTGTGCTTCGGCGGCGGCGCGGTGCTCGGCGGCGCTGCGGGGGCGGCCGTCGAACAGGGCGGCGGGGGAGACCGCTGTTCGACGCGGGGTGCCCAGGCGCCACCACAGGGCACCCAGGGCCGCGAGGACGACCAAGATGACGACGACCAGGCCGAGCGTTCCCCCGGGAGTGGCGGCCGAGGCGGTGCCGAACAACTCGTCGACCCAGTCCCAGAATGCGTTCAGCGCGCGCTGGAACAGGCTGGGGTCGTTCTCGTGGTACCTGCCTTTGGACAGCTCGCTCCGAGCTGCGTCCCGCGCCGGTTCGCGCGGGATGGTCAGCGGCGGTTCGTCGGCGGAGCGCGACAGCGCAGACGCATCACCGGCGCGAAGCAGCGCCCGTACGGCCGTGTCGGCGACGCGTGCAGGTACGGCCGTCAGAATTCCCCCCGTCGGGCTCACCGCATCAGCTCCCCGGCGTGGGGCCGGGGGCGCCCGCGCCGTAGTCCTGCAGACCGGCCGCGCGGGCCAGCTCAAGATCGAGGGCCTCGCGGCGGATGCGCTGGTCGATGTAGAGGAGCACGGCGACGCCGGCCGTGATCGGGAAAGTGATCATCGAGCCGATCACGGCCCCGATCCCGCTGACGATGAGGAACGTCCAGCCGAGATCGCTGCCGCCGGTGTCGAGGAAGTTGCTGACGCCGTCTCCGCTGACCGCGGCGCCCAGGAAGGTGAAGGGGATGACGACGATCGACGCGACGATGTTCGCGATGATCGTGGCGAGCAGTTGGATGCCGAAGACCCGCCACCACGAGCCGCGGACCAGCTTCGCCGAGCGGCTCATCGACTTCACGATGCTCTGCTTCTCCAGCATCAGCGCCGGCGAGGCGAGGGAGAAGCGGATCATCAGCCACAGGGCGACCACGCCTGCGGCGAGGCTGCCCAGGATGGCGAGGGCGGCACCAGCGTCATCGGAACCCGTTGCGGCGACGATGATGCCGGGCGTCGCGCCGCCGAGAATCACGCCGAAGGCGATGAGCAGCAGCAGGAAGATCAGGCCGAACAGCTTCGCCACCTGCGGGCGGGCATCGCGCCAGGCCTCACCAGTGGTCACGGACTTGCCGAGCACCGCCCGGCTGGTGACGGTCGTGAGCAGGGCGGTCGCGGCGATGGTGCCGATCAGGGAGACCAGGAAGACGACGCTCGTGTTGAGCATGGTGTCGCCCAGGGCGCGGGTCACCTCGTCGAAACTGGCGCTCGGGTCGTTGAGGGCCTCGGTGCTGGCACTGTCGTCCAGGACGAAGCCCTGGAGCAGGATGACGATGATCTCCGTGAGGACGGCGACGGCCAGCGCGATGCCCAGAACCGTGCGCCAGTAGGCGCGCATGGTGGAGACGGCGCCGTCGAGGATCTCGCCCACGCCGAGGGGGCGGAGCGGGATCACACCGGGTTTGGCCGCGGGCGGGGGACCGCCCCAGCCGCCGCCCCAGCCGCTGTGTCCGCCGGGAGCGCCGTATCCGCCGTATCCGCCGTATCCACCAGGGCCGACAGGAGGTCGGTTGCCCCAGCCCTGGCCGGGGGGAGGCGGAGGTGGTGGCGGGGCCTGGCCGGGGCCGGCCGGCGGTCCCGTGGGGGGCGACCACTGGGCTGGTGGCGGCTGCTCCTTGGACCACTTCGAGCCGGGGTCCGACGCATCAGTGCCCGGCCGGCCGGCGGGCTGCTCGGTGCCGGGCCGGTCGGCGGGCTCGGCAGGACCCGATGCACCGGGCTGCTGTCCGTCGGACGGGGCAGATCCGGGCGAAGCCCAGCCCGGAGTGTCGTTCATCGTCGCTCCTTCACGGTGCCCGTTCCGCGGTCGCGGCGGCAGGTTGGCAGCCATCGTGCCATGGGGTGGTCGACGCGTGACCGGTCGCGGTGTGGGCTGGACACCTTCAATTGTCCGCCGGGTAGGGGGCAGACTGACCGCATGGCTGATCAGTACGCGCAATCCGGCGAGGACAACCAGTCGACCGAGATACCGGCGATCCGCTGGGAAGAGCCACCCGAAGGTCCCGTGGTGGTCCTTCTCGACCAGACGAGGCTGCCGGTCGAGGAGGTCGAACTGGTGTGTACGGACGCCCCTGCGCTGGTGGAGGCGATCCGTTCACTCGCCGTGCGCGGGGCGCCGCTGCTGGGCATCGCGGGAGCATATGGGGTCGCGCTCGCCGCCGCGCGCGGTTTCGACGTGGCCGACGCCGCGAGCGCGCTGGCGAGCGCCCGGCCCACCGCGGTGAATCTCGCCGTCGGGGTGCGTAGAGCCGAGGCCGCGTACCGGGCGGAACTCGGCAGCAGCGGCGATCCGGAGCGCTCCGCCCGGGCGGCGCTGGCCGCGGCGCGTGCGCTGCACCAGGAGGACGCCGAGGCCAGCACGCGGATGGCCGGGAAGGGGCTGGCGCTGCTGGACGAGCTGCTGCCCGGCGGCGGCCACCGGATCCTCACGCACTGCAACACCGGACGACTGGTGTCGGGTGGTGAGGGGACGGCGTTCGCGGTGGCGCTCGCCGCGCATCGGGCGGGTCGGCTGCGGCGGCTGTGGGTGGACGAGACACGACCGCTGCTGCAGGGCGCTCGGCTGACGGCGTACGAGGCGGCGCGCAGCGGTATGGCGTACACCTTGCTGACCGACAACGCGGCGGGGTCGCTGTTCGCGGCCGGGGAGGTGGACGCGGTGTTGATCGGGGCGGACCGTATCGCGGCGGACGGTTCGGTGGCGAACAAGGTGGGGAGCTATCCGCTCGCGGTGCTCGCGCGCTACCACCATGTGCCGTTCATCGTGGTGGCGCCGGTGACGACGGTGGATCCGGACACGCCTGACGGGGCGTCCATCGAGGTCGAGCAGCGGGCCGGCCATGAGGTGATCGAGGTGACGGCGCCCCAGGTGCCGGTGGCCGGAGCGGAGGCGGGAGGGGGGGTTCCGGTGGCGCCGCTGGGGACACAGGCGTATAACCCGGCGTTCGATGTGACCCCGCCGGAGCTGGTGACGGCGATCGTCACTGAGGAAGGCGCCGTTTCACCTGTGACGGCTGAAGCGCTGGCAGAGCTGTGTGCCAGGGCCCATCAGGTCACGCTCAGTTAGTTGAATGTTTCTGCGATCCTGTGAGGAAGGACGGTGTGGATCCCGTTCGCGTCCGTGTCTTGAAGAGGGGGCCGCTGGCCCAGGGCAGACAGTGACGGTTGGATACGACTATCGTCACGGGCCAGTGACGTGCCTCACCAGTACCTTCGCCAATGTTACGAGAATGGGATGATGTCGTTTATGAAGGGACGAGTCCTTGTCGTCGACGACGACACCGCACTGGCCGAGATGCTCGGCATTGTGCTGCGTGGTGAAGGTTTTGAGCCGTCTTTCGTGGCCGACGGCGACAAGGCGCTGGCTGCTTTCCGCGAGACCAAGCCAGACCTGGTGCTGCTCGATCTGATGCTGCCCGGCCGGGACGGCATCGAGGTGTGCCGTCTGATCAGGGCGGAGTCGGGTGTGCCGATCGTGATGCTGACGGCCAAGAGCGACACGGTCGATGTCGTCGTGGGGCTGGAGTCGGGCGCGGACGACTACATCGTGAAGCCGTTCAAGCCGAAGGAGCTGGTCGCCCGGATCCGGGCGCGGCTGCGGAGATCCGAAGAGCCGGCGCCCGAGCAGCTTGCCATCGGTGACCTGGTCATCGATGTCGCCGGTCACTCCGTGAAGCGGGACGGGCAGTCGATCGCGTTGACGCCGCTGGAGTTCGACCTGCTGGTGGCCCTGGCCCGTAAGCCGTGGCAGGTGTTCACCCGTGAGGTCCTGCTTGAGCAGGTGTGGGGCTACCGGCACGCCGCCGACACGCGCCTTGTGAATGTGCATGTACAGCGGCTGCGTTCCAAGGTCGAGAAGGACCCGGAGCGGCCGGAGATCGTGGTGACTGTGCGTGGTGTGGGATACAAGGCAGGACCCAGCTGACATGTCCGGAGACAGTGCCGCTTCGTCGCCCGGGCGGACCGGGGCTCGTGCGGAGCGGTCTGTCGGCCGTAAGACGTCGGGCTCTAAGACGTCGGGCTCCCGCTGGGGACCTTTCCTGGAGGGCGGGCTGCTGCAGGGCGGAGTCCAGGGCAGCCCGGTGCTGCGCCTGTTCATGCGCTGGGTGCGCCGGCCGCTGTTGCCCGTCATGCGACTGTGGCGGCGCAACATCCAGCTCAAGGTCGTTGTCACGACGCTGCTGATGTCACTGGGCGTGGTCCTGCTGCTCGGTTTCGTCGTCATGGGGCAGGTGCGCAACGGCCTGCTGGAGGCCAAGGTGAAGGCCTCGCAGAGCCAGGCCACCGGTGGTTTCGCGGTTGCCAAGCAGAACGCCGAGGAGACGGCCAGCGGGACCGTCGACGACGCCACCACGGAGGATGGCCGTCCCGCGCAGAACGTCATCGAATGGATGAGCGACCTGGTTTCCTCGCTCTCCAGCGGCGGCCAGGGCGCCTTCGACGTCGTGACGCTCCCCGTGGGCGACGACACCGGCGGTGGGCGCGGACCGCGTGCCTCGGGTTACGTCGACCCGTTCGCCAGCGTGCCCGAGGAACTGCGTGAACGCGTCGACGCCAGTACCGCGGTGGCCCAGAGCTACACCCGCATCATCTACAGCACCGGTAAGGAGTCCCAGTCGGCCCTGGTCATCGGCAAGCAGGTCGACGACCCGAACCGGGACCCCTACCAGCTGTACTACCTCTTCCCGCTCACGCAGGAGGAGAAGTCGCTGAGCCTGGTCATGGGGACGCTGGCGACGGCCGGCCTGTTCGTGGTCGTTCTCCTCGGGGCCATTGCCTGGCTGGTGGTGCGCCAGGTCGTGACGCCCGTTCGGATGGCCGCGGGCATTGCCGAGCGGCTGTCTGCGGGGCGCCTGCAGGAGCGTATGAAGGTCACCGGGGAGGACGACATCGCCCGGCTCGGTGAGGCCTTCAACAAGATGGCGCAGAACCTGCAGCTGAAGATCCAGCAGTTGGAGGACCTGTCGCGGATGCAGCGGCGGTTCGTGTCCGACGTCTCGCACGAGCTGCGGACGCCGCTGACGACCGTACGGATGGCCGCCGACGTGATCCACGAGGCGCGGCAGGACTTCGATCCCGTGACCGCGCGGTCGGCGGAGCTGCTGGCCGACCAGTTGGACCGGTTCGAGTCGCTGCTCGCCGATCTGCTGGAGATCAGCCGCTTCGACGCGGGCGCGGCGGCACTGGAGGCCGAGCCGATAGACCTCAGGGAGGTCGTACGGCGGGTGGTCAGCGGTGCTGAGCCGCTCGCCGAGCGCAAGGGCACGCACATACGGGTCGTCGGCGACCAGCAGCCCGTTGTCGCGGAGGCGGACGCGAGGCGTGTGGAGCGTGTCCTGCGCAACCTCGTCGTCAATGCCGTGGAGCACGGGGAGGGCAAGGACGTCGTCGTCAGGCTCGCTGCGGCGGGCGGGGCGGTCGCTGTCTCGGTGCGCGACTACGGTGTCGGGCTCAAGCCGGGCGAGGCGACCCGCGTCTTCAGCCGGTTCTGGCGAGCCGACCCGGCACGTGCGCGTACCACCGGTGGTACGGGGCTCGGGCTGTCGATCGCCCTGGAGGACGCGCGGCTGCATGGTGGCTGGTTGCAGGCATGGGGTGAGCCGGGCGGCGGTTCACAGTTCCGGCTGACGTTGCCGAGGACGGCGGACGAGCCGCTGCGGGGCTCCCCGATACCCCTGGAGCCGAAGGACTCGCGACGCCATCGCGGACTGGATGACGCCGGACTGCCGCACGGCGGTGGCGAGAAGACCGCGACGGTACCGGCGCAGCCGATGGGGGAGCAGGGGCCGCCGATGTCGATCGCACCGCGGCTGGCTGCCGTGGCCCCCACGGCCGACCCGACGGCGCTGCCCGGCAACGGCGCGCGCGTGGTGCCTCGGCCGGCTTCAGGCACCCGTCGACAGGACGACCCGCCCGCTTCGGACGGGCGGCGCGGCGTGTCCTCGGACCGTGCGGAGGCCGGATCGCCGGACGTGGAACAGCAAGGGGAGGCATTTCGTGGGCGCTGACCGCGAAGGGGGCGCGCGGCGTCGACCGGTCCGCGCGGGGGCGTACGCCGCCTGTGGCGCCGTACTGCTGGCCGGATGCGCTTCCATGCCCGACAGCGGTGATCTGCGCGGCGTCGAATCCACCCCGCGTCAGGACACACAGGTGCGGGTCTTCGCGATGCCGCCCTCCGAGGGCGCTCAGCCACAGCAGATCGTGGACGGCTTCCTGGAGGCGCTGACCAGCGACGATCCGCACTATGAGACGGCGCGTAAGTACCTGACCGCAAGGGCTGCGAAGAAATGGCAGCCGGAGACGTCCACGACGGTGCTCGCAAGCGCGCCCGACACCACGCCCGATCCGGGGCCTCGCGAGGACAGCGACTACTTCTCCTTCATGCTCAGTGGTACCAAGGTCGCCGCGGTGGACAGGCAGCAGGCCTATGCGCCCGCCCGCGGGAACTACAGCCAGATGGTGTACCTCGTACGGGAGGAGAAGACCAAGCAGTGGCGCATCGACGGCCTGCCGCCGGGCGTCGTCATGGGCAGGTCGGACTTCCAGCGCAACTACATGTCCGTCGACAAGTACTACTTCGCCTCGAACACCGCGCCCGGGACGGTCGTGCAGCAGCCTGCGGCGGTCGCCGATCCGGTGTACGTACGACGGCACGTGGACCCGATGACGCAGATGGTGCGCTCCCTGCTCAACGGGCCCACCGTCTGGCTCAAGTCGGTCGTCAGGTCGAGTTTCCCGACCGGTACGGCGCTGAAGAAGGGCGTCGATTCCTTGACGCCGGACGACCAGAACAAGCTGACCGTCCCGTTGAACGAAAAGGCCGCGCGGGTCGGTCTGAGCAAGTGCAGGGAGATGGCGGCCCAGATCCTCTTCACCCTGCAGGACCTCACCCCGGCGGTCGGTGAGGTCGAGCTGAAGTCGGGCGACGCCCAGCTGTGCACGCTCACCGAGGACAGCGCCGATACGGTCGCCGCGCGCGGTGAGGTCAAGCGCGCCGAGTACCTGTACTTCGTCGACGGCGAGAAGCGGCTCGTGCGGATGGCGGCCGACAGTAGCGACAAGCAACCCGAGCCGGTGCCGGGCGCACTGGGCGAGGTCGATGCCGAGCTGCGTTCGGTGGCCGTCTCGCGCGACGAGAACAGGGCTGCCGCGGTCAGCGCCGACGGCAAGTCGTTGTACGTCGGCTCGATGGTGTCGGGCGCTTCCCTCGGGGAGCCCGTGCTGCACAGCGCGGGCGGCTCGGTGGCGGAGCGGTTGACGACGCCCAGCTGGGACAGCCAGGGCGATCTGTGGGTGGCCGACCAGAACCCCGCAAACTCCGGGCTGTTCATGCTGGAGGACGGCGCGGGTGAGCCGATCGTGGTGAACATGCCGGAGCTGGACGGCCGTATCGAATCCGTCCGGGTGGCCTCCGACGGGGTGCGGATCGCGCTCGTCGTCGACAAGGACGGCAAGCAGTCCCTGCTCATCGGGCGGATCGAGCGGAGTGGCAAGGTGGGCGAGAGCCAGGCCGTGTCCGTCGTCGGACTGCATTCCGCGGCACCGGAGCTGGAAGAAGTCACCGCCATGTCGTGGGCCGGCGACAGCCGGCTGGTGGTCGTCGGGCGCGAGGAGGGCGGCGTCCAGCAGATGCGGTACGCCCAGGTCGACGGTGCCACCCCTGAAGGGTCGGCGCCCGCCGCTCTGACCGGCGTGAAGGAGATCGCCGCGTCCGAGGACCAGCGGCTGCCGCTCGTGGCGTACTCGGAGGACGGGATCGTTCGCCTGCCGACCGGGGCCCAGTGGCAGAAGGTGATCACGGAGGGCTCGGCGCCGGTTTATCCGGGGTGAGGCTGCGGTGCGGTGCGGTCCTCCCCTTCCGCGTGACCCGAGGTTGCGGCCGCGTACTGCGGCCCTACGTCCGTTGCCGTCGTACTGCCGTCCGGTCGGCGTGCGGAGTTATCCACAGGCCGTTGTCCACAGGGGTGGCCGCGATGCGCGGGTGTTGGCACAGTGGTGGACATGCGGGGGTGGTGGCAGGACCTCACCGACCTGGTGCTGCCGACCGAGTGCGGAGGCTGCGGTCGGCCTCGTACGGCGCTCTGCCCGGAGTGCCGTACGGCGCTGAGCGGGGCCGCACCGCGCGTGGTGCGACCGGTGCCGGAGCCGCCCGGGCTGCCGACCGTGCACGCGGCCTCCCGGTATGCGGACGAGGTGCGTTCCGTGCTGCTGGCCCACAAGGAACGGGGCGCGCTGGCGCTCGCGGCACCGTTGGGCACGGCCTTGGCAGGGGCTGTGCGGGCGGGGCTGAGCGGCGACCAGGCGCGGGACAGTCGGCCCGTGCTGCTCGTTCCCGTGCCCTCTGCGCGTAAGGCGGTGCGGGCTCGGGGGCATGATCCGGCTCGGCGGATCGCGCTTGCCGCGGCGGGTGAGCTGCGGCGGAGCGGGGTACCGGCCCGGGTGGTCGCCGTGCTGCGGCAGCGAAGGGCCGTGGCCGACCAGGCGGGGCTCAACTCGCGGCAGCGACTGGACAACCTCACGGGCGCGCTGGCCGTGGCGCCCGCAGGCGCAGGGCTGCTCGCCGAAGGCCCGGTCGTGCTCGTCGACGACCTGATGACGACGGGCGCCTCCCTGACGGAGGCGGCGCGTGCCGTACGGGCGGCAACAGCGGCGGTGGCTGCTCGCGGCGGAACGGACGGGACGGCTGGGTACAGCTGGGCAGACGGACCGGAAGCGTACGTAAGAAGGGCTGCGGCGGTGTATGCCGGGGCGCCTCGGGAAAGGACAGAGGAACGGAGGACTGGATCAATGGACGAGGCAGCGGACCGAAGGCACGGAGTGCGCGGAACGGCGGGCACCCACCGGGCGCGTGACCCGATCTGCGCAGCCGTGGTCGCGGCTTCGCCGGGTTCCTTCGAAATAAACCGGAACTGACCGTGAACATGCATCGTTGCAGGTTATGAGAGGAGCAATTCACCCGAGTGGAGGTACACCGCGGTAGAGGGTGACGGCATCCGTCCAGGCGAGATATGTTCGGTTGTGAGGGAAAGGCCCAGGCCACACCTCGCATATCCGAATGCCGTGCCGCGGGTTTTGCGTAATCATCCGCGACCGGCCGGGGTGGAGATCTCGCCCGCGGGGGAGGAGGAGGTGGACGTCACCGAGTCCGAGGTTCCGAGCTCACCGGAACCTGATGCAAAAGGGAGATGCTCCGCCGCTGAAGCGGAGCGATCCGGGAACGGAGTTCTGCGTGGACATCGTCGTCAAGGGCCGCAAGACCGAGGTGCCCGAGCGGTTCCGCAAGCACGTGGCCGAGAAGCTGAAGCTGGAGAAGATCCAGAAGCTCGATGGCAAGGTGATCAGCCTCGACGTCGAGGTGTCCAAGGAGCCGAACCCCCGACAGGCCGACCGATCGGATCGAGTGGAGATCACGCTCCGCTCCCGCGGTCCTGTGATCCGGGCGGAGGCGGCGGCCAGCGATCCGTATGCGGCACTCGACCTGGCGGCGGAGAAGCTGGATGCCCGGCTGCGCAAGCAGCACGACAAGCGCCACACACGTCGGGGCGCGCGACGGCTCACGGCAGCGGAGGTCCCCGACCACGTTCCGGGCGCGGCGACGCTCAACGGGAACGGCCGCACCGTCCACGACGAAGACTCGGACGGGGTGCCCGTCAAGAAGATCGGCTCGCTGGAAGTCAAGGGTGAAGGCCCCCTCGTAGTCCGCGAGAAGACCCACGTCGCCTCTCCGATGACCCTCGACCAGGCGCTCTACGAGATGGAGCTGGTCGGGCACGACTTCTATCTGTTCGTCGACTCCGAGACGAAGGAGCCGAGCGTCGTCTACCGGCGGCACGCATACGACTACGGCGTCATCCACCTCAACACGGACCCGATGGTCACCCAGGCGCAATCCTCCGCGACAGGCGGCACGCTGGGTGGCTGACCCATCCGGCCGACACACCTGACCGGTGCCCCTGGAGCGCGTGTGCGCCCCCAGGGGCACCCGTGTGCGACCACTTCGCGCCCCGCTCTGTCGCCTCAGTGTCGCCCGGGCATGAAATCATGGCCGCAACGGCCCAACCGGTGGGCCGTTGCCTTGGGTTGGCGATGGCACAGGACCAGCCACAGCCTTCAGGGGGAGGAACGATGGCGGACAGCTTCGGACCGATGCATGACGGAGATGCCGACGACGGCGTCGCCGGCATGGGCTCGGACACGGGCTCACCACGTAAGGAGCCGATCCGCGTCCTGGTCGTGGACGACCACGCCCTCTTCCGTCGTGGCCTGGAGATCGTGCTCGCGGCCGAGGAGGACATCCAGGTGATCGGGGAGGCGGGTGATGGCGCGGAGGCCGTCGACAAGGCCGCCGATCTGCTGCCGGACATCGTCCTGATGGATGTGCGGATGCCCAAGCGGGGCGGGATCGAGGCGTGCACCTCGATCAAGGAAGTGGCCCCCAGTGCCAAAATCATCATGCTGACCATCAGCGACGAGGAAGCCGATCTGTACGACGCCATCAAGGCGGGCGCGACCGGTTATCTCCTCAAGGAGATCTCGACGGACGAGGTGGCCACCGCCATTCGTGCGGTGGCCGACGGCCAGTCGCAGATCAGCCCTTCCATGGCGTCGAAGCTGCTCACCGAGTTCAAGTCGATGATTCAGCGGACTGACGAGCGTCGGCTGGTGCCGGCACCGCGGCTTACCGACCGCGAACTGGAGGTGCTCAAGCTCGTCGCCACGGGGATGAACAACCGCGATATCGCCAAGGAGTTGTTCATCTCCGAGAACACCGTGAAGAACCATGTGCGCAACATCCTGGAGAAGCTGCAGCTGCACTCCAGGATGGAGGCGGTCGTGTATGCGATGCGGGAGAAGATCCTCGAGATCCGCTGACGATCAGGCCAGTATGCGGGCGAGTTCCCTTGCGAGGGGCTCACGCAGTTCGGGTGCGTCCACGCGTTCCACGCGTACGTCCGTGCAGTCCACCCAGCTTGCCGCTTCGGCCAGCGCCTGGGCGACGGCCGGGATCGCCTTCGGGCCGTCCAGGGTGGCCTGCTTGACCACCAGGGTGCTGCCCTCGCGGGCCGGGTCGACGCGGCCGACGAGGCGGCCGCCCGCCAGGACCGGCATCGCGAAGTAGCCGTACACGCGCTTCGGTTTGGGGACGTAGGCCTCCAGGCGGTGGGTGAAGCCGAAGATCCGCTCGGTGCGCGCCCGTTCCCAGATCAGTGAGTCGAAGGGAGACAGAAGCGTCGTGCGGTGGCGGCCGCGTGGAGGGGTTTTCAGGGCCGCCGGGTCGGCCCAGGCCGGTTTGCCCCAGCCCTCGACCGTGACCGGGACCAGGCCCGAGTCGGCGATCACCTCGTCGACCTGGTCGCCCTTGAGGCGGTGGTAGTCGGCGATGTCCGCGCGGGTGCCGACGCCCAGGGACTGGCCGGCGAGGCGGACCAGTCTGCGGAGGCACTCGGTGTCGTCGAGTCCGTCGTGCAGCAGAGTGCCCGGGACCGCGCGTTCGGCCAGGTCGTAGACCCGCTTCCAGCCGCGGCGGGCGACGCACACCACCTCGCCGTACATCAGGGCGCGCTCCACGGCGACCTTCGCGCCGGACCAGTCCCACCATTCGCTGGTTCTCTTCGCGCCGCCCAACTCTGTGGCGGTGAGGGGGCCTTCTGATTGCAGCTGCTTGATCACCTGGTCGTAGGCGCCGTCCGCAAGTTCGTGGTTCCAGTGCGGGCGGTTGCGGTAGGCGCGGCGGCGGAAGGCGAAATGGGGCCACTCCTCGATGGGGAGGATGCATGCGGCGTGGGACCAGTATTCGAAGGCGTGCGGCGGTGCCGGCGGGGCGGCCTCGGATGCGGGCGTCCAGTAGGCGTTCTCGATGGCCTTGCGGCCTATCGCGCCCAGGCGGGAGTACGGGATGAGTTCGTGGGAGCGGGCCAGGACCGAGATGGTGTCGAGTTGGACCGCGCCGAGGTGGCGGAGGAGGCCGCGGACGCCGGATCGGCGGTTGGGGGCGCCGATGAAGCCCTGTGCGCGGAGGGCGAGACGGCGGGCGTCGTCTGCCGAGAGTTCCGTGGTCGGGCGCGGGAGGGTCGTCATGGGTCCGCACGATAGGGGGTGGCACTGACAATGGCGGTGAGCTGCGGGTATGTACATGGCCGCCCGGCGCTGGTGGTGCGGGTGTCACGGTGTCTCGCCCCCGCCGCCCCTACCCGTCCCATCCCTGGGGCTGCCGCCCCAGAGCGCCGCTTCGGCCTGAACGGCCTCGTCCTCAAACGCCGGACGAACTGGAGGATGTGGGTGTTGGCAGGTACGGGGTTGTCGAGGGGAGATCCAGGTCTGAGGGGAGCAGGGAGCCCAGCCAGCAGTCGCGGCGGACGCCTTTGTTGTTGAGGGCGGAGCGGAGGGTGCCTTCGAGAGTGAATCCGGCGCGTTCGGCGACGGCCCGGGACGCTTCGTTGCCTACCTCGGCACGCCATTCGATGCGGTCGACCGGGACGTGGGTGAAGGCCCAGCGGGCGGCGGTGAGGGTGGCCTCGGTGATGTAGCCGTTGCCTCGGTGGTGTTTCGTGGCCCAGAAGCCGACCTCGGCTACGCCCGGGGAACGCATGGTGATGCTGAGCATGCCGACCAGCTCCCCTTCGGGGAGAAAGACGCCGAAGGTGAACATGGAGCCGTTCGTCCAGCCGTCGGGAACGAGGTGTGCCGTGAAGCTCTCGGCGTGTTCGGGGAGGTAGGGCGAGGGGATCGTGGTCCAGCGCTGGATAGCGGCGTCCTGGGCGGCGGCGTACACGGCGTCGGCGTCCTGCGGGCCGATTGTGCGCAGGACGAGACGTCCGGTGGTCAGAGTGACGGGTTCCATCCGGTGATTCTGGTCGGGGCCTCGACGAAGGCGCCATCATTTTCGCGCTGCGTGAGTGGGTGATCACAGTTCGCGCAAATCGTCGGCGTGACGCGGCACCATCCGTGGGCCCCGGCCGTTGTCCCTTATTGAAGAGTATTTGGAGAGTTGCGGCGCCGCGGACAGTCGCAGTCCCGGCAGGCCTCCCGGCACGCCGGGGTCCTCGCATACGATGGCCGTTGCTCAGTCAAGTCAAATGGAAACCGACCGTCCCAGGCCCGACCGGCAAGGAGACCAACCCCCGTGTCCGTCCTCTCGAAGATCATGCGTGCAGGCGAAGGCAAAATCCTGCGCAAGCTGCACCGCATCGCGGACCAGGTCAACTCCATCGAAGAGGACTTCGTCGACCTCTCCGACGCCGAGCTGCGGGCCCTCACCGATGAGTACAAGCAGCGGTACGCCGACGGTGAGAGCCTGGACGACCTGCTGCCCGAGGCGTTCGCCACCGTGCGGGAGGCCGCCAAGCGCGTCCTCGGCCAGCGCCACTACGACGTGCAGATGAAGGGCGGCGCAGCCCTCCACATGGGCTACGTGGCCGAGATGAAGACCGGTGAGGGCAAGACCCTGGTCGGCACCCTGCCCGCGTATCTGAACGCCCTTTCCGGAGAGGGCGTCCACATCATCACGGTCAACGACTACCTGGCCGAGCGCGACTCCGAGATGATGGGCCGCATCCACCGGTTCCTGGGCCTGTCCGTCGGCTGCATCCTCGCCAACATGACGCCGGCCCAGCGCCGTGAGCAGTACGGCTGCGACATCACGTACGGCACGAACAACGAGTTCGGCTTCGACTACCTGCGCGACAACATGGCGTGGTCCAAGGAGGAACTCGTCCAGCGTGGCCACAACTTCGCCATCGTCGACGAGGTCGACTCCATCCTCATCGACGAGGCCCGTACGCCGCTGATCATCTCCGGCCCGGCGGACCAGGCCACCAAGTGGTACGGCGACTTCGCCAAGCTGGTCACGCGCCTCAAGCGCGGCGAGGCGGGCAACCCCCTCAAGGGCATCGAGGAGACCGGCGACTACGAAGTCGACGAGAAGAAGCGCACGGTCGCCATCCACGAGGCCGGTGTCGGCAAGGTCGAGGACTGGCTGGGCATCGACAACCTCTACGAGTCGGTGAACACGCCCTTGGTGGGCTACCTGAACAACGCCATCAAGGCGAAGGAGCTCTTCAAGAAGGACAAGGACTACGTCGTCATCGACGGCGAGGTCATGATCGTCGACGAGCACACCGGCCGTATCCTCGCCGGCCGCCGTTACAACGAGGGCATGCACCAGGCGATCGAGGCGAAGGAAGGGGTGGACATCAAGGACGAGAACCAGACGCTCGCCACGATCACCCTGCAGAACTTCTTCCGTCTCTACGACAAGCTCTCCGGCATGACCGGTACGGCGATGACCGAGGCCGCCGAGTTCCACCAGATCTACAAGCTCGGCGTGGTCCCGATCCCGACCAACCGGCCGATGGTCCGCGCGGACCAGTCGGACCTGATCTACCGCACCGAGGTCGCGAAGTTCGAGGCCGTCGTCGACGACATCGCCGAGAAGCACGAGAAGGGCCAGCCGATCCTCGTCGGTACGACGTCGGTCGAGAAGTCCGAATACCTCTCGCAGCAGCTCTCCAAGCGCGGCATCCAGCACGAAGTGCTGAACGCCAAGCAGCACGACCGTGAGGCGACGATCGTCGCCCAGGCCGGCCGCAAGGGCGCCGTCACGGTCGCCACCAACATGGCCGGCCGTGGTACGGACATCAAGCTCGGCGGCAACCCCGACGACCTCGCCGAGGCCGAGCTGCGCCAGCGCGGTCTCGACCCCGAGGAGCACATCGAGGAGTGGGCTGCGGCGCTGCCCGCCGCCCTGGAGCGGGCGGAGAAGGCGGTGAAGGAGGAGTTCGAGGAGGTCAAGGACCTCGGCGGGCTCTACGTCCTGGGCACCGAGCGGCACGAGTCGCGGCGTATCGACAATCAGCTGCGCGGTCGTTCCGGCCGTCAGGGCGACCCGGGCGAATCCCGCTTCTACCTGTCGCTCGGCGACGACCTGATGCGCCTGTTCAAGGCCCAGATGGTCGAGCGCGTGATGTCGATGGCGAACGTCCCGGACGACGTGCCGATCGAGAACAAGATGGTCACGCGCGCGATCGCATCGGCCCAGTCGCAGGTCGAGCAGCAGAACTTCGAGACCCGTAAGAACGTTCTGAAGTACGACGAAGTCCTCAACCGGCAGCGCGAGGTCATCTACGGCGAGCGCCGCCGCGTCCTGGAGGGCGAGGACCTGCACGAGCAGATCCAGCACTTCATGGACGACACGATCGACGCGTACGTCCAGGCCGAGACCGCCGAGGGCTTCGCCGAGGAGTGGGACCTGGACCGGCTGTGGGGCGCCTTCAAGCAGCTCTACCCGGTGAAGGTCACCATCGAGGAACTGGAGGAGACCGCCGGCGACCGGGCCGGGCTCACCGCCGAGTTCCTCGCCGACTCCATCAAGGACGACATCCACGAGCAGTACGAGGCGCGTGAGACGCAGCTCGGCTCCGAGATCATGCGTGAGCTGGAGCGCCGGGTCGTGCTGTCGGTCCTGGACCGCAAGTGGCGCGAGCACCTCTACGAGATGGACTACCTCCAGGAGGGCATCGGCCTGCGCGCGATGGCGCAGAAGGACCCGCTGGTCGAGTACCAGCGCGAGGGCTTCGACATGTTCACCGCGATGATGGAGGGCATCAAGGAGGAGTCGGTCGGCTACCTGTTCAACCTGGAGGTCCAGGTCGAGCAGCAGGTCGAGGAGGTCCCGGTCGAGGACGTCCCGGTCGAGGACGCCAAGCAGCCGACCCTGCAGAAGCAGGACGCGGTGCCGGCGCAGGCGGGGTCCCGCCCCGAGATCCGCGCCAAGGGCCTGGAAGCCCCGCAGCGGCGCAACCTGCACTTCACCGCGCCGACCGTGGACGGCGAGGGCGGCACCGTCGAGGGCGACTTCGTCGGCGAGGAGGAGACCGCCGGGGCGCGCTCCGAGTCCGACGGCCTCACCCGCGCGGAGCGCCGCAAGCAGTCGCGGGGCGGGCGGCGCCGTAAGAAGTGACAAGCGCCTCGCGCGAGGGGCAGCGGTCGGCCGACGTGACGGCGGCTGCGCCATGAAGTGAAGCCGAGTTGTGCAGGGCCGGGCATCCCCGAGGGTGTCCGGCCCTGCGGCTTGGGTGGGGCTTCAGTCGTCGACCGGCTCGGGTGTGCGCCGGCCGTCCAGCTCCACCGCGGTACAGCGCCAGCGCAGGTCCAGGCCCTTCTCCAGGCGGAAGGCCATGGCGCGCAGCTCGTCACCGGCTCCGATGCGGGCGAAGGCCTCGACGGCGCCGGCGTGGACGATGTAGTAGCCGATGTCGCGGACGACGGGGCGCGTGCCGCGGGTGCGCAGGAGACCGTGTTCCGCCAGCCGGGCCAGTTCGTCGTAGGCGCGGCCCGCGGTGTGGCCCAGCATCCAGTGGACGGGGCGCTGGCCGCTCAGGACGAGTAGCAGACGGTCGGCGAAGACGTCGGTGGGCCGGGGGCGCTGGGCGGGCTTGGGCGGGGTCTGAGGCGGTACGGCGGCAGATGCGGCGGGAGGTGCGGTGTGAGATGCGGTGGCGGAGGTCGTACGCGCCTCGCTGCGTGTCCTCGTGCGTGCTGCCGTGCTGCTCGGTGTGCGGGGCGGGGTGCCGCCGGGGCGGCGTGTGTCGCGGCGGCCGGGTGGGCGGGTGCCCGCGTTGTGGTTCGCCCTGGTCATGACCTTGTTCATGGGTGTCCCCGCTCGGTGAGCCCGGAGGTACCGGGCAGTAACTTACTGGTGGGGATCTTGTACGGGGCCGCGGACGGCGAGGGCAAGGAAGGCGCGGACCGCGCGGAGGTGGTCGCACGGTTCACTTATCCGGGTGATCCAGGGGTGCCCGGGCCCGTGTTCTCGCGGGTGCACGGGGTGAGTTCCGGGCGCGAGGTGGACGCCTGCCGAGGCGTGGGCAGGGACCCGAAAGGGGACGCCCGCACGTATCCTGAAGGCCCTCCGGGAGACGCGGAACGCGCTGTCCCCGGGGCACTGCGGAGCCCCCGACCACGAAAGCGGCAGCCATGCGCGTCTACGTCCCCCTGACCCTTTCCGGTCTCGCCGAGGCGTACAAGACGGGTGAGCTGGGGGACGGACCGTTCGTCGCCTATGCCGTCACGCCTGGATTGCGGGAGTGGTACCTCTCCGACGACATCGAGGAGCTGGAGTACGCGGCACTGAACCGGGCCGCTCTGGCTTCGCTGCGACTGCTGGCAGCCGACGCCGGGGCGGTACGGCGCCGGGTCGTGGTCGCCGTCGACGTACCCGACGGGGCCGCGGTCGCCGACCCTGACCGGGGGCTCGATCCGGCGGCGCTGGGGGAGGTGCGGATCGGCGGGGCCGTATCGCTGGCCAAGGCCGCGTCGGTGCATGTCGACGCCGGGGACGCGGAGGCGGATGTGGCTGCCGCTGCGGAGGCGCTCAAGGCGGCGGACGGCGGGGACGACGACGCGCAGTTCGTCGTGGACGGGGCCGAGGATCACGAGCTGCTGTGGTTCGCGACGCAGGAGATTCCGAATCTGGTGGGGCTGGGGGACTGAGCCCGTCGGCCCACTCTCCGCTGGTTGGGCGGATCTTCCCTTTGGCCTGCTGGTTCTCTTGATTGTCAGTGGTGGCAGGTACGGTTTCTGGCATGGGGATGCAGACGGACGCACATATTGTCTGGGACTGGAACGGGACGCTGTTCCACGACAATGACGCGATCATCGGGGCGACGAACGCGGCTTTCACCGAGCTGGGGCTCGACCCGATCACGATGGAGGAGTACCGGGCGCTGTACTGCGTGCCGGTGCCGAAGTTCTACGAGCGGCTGATGGGGCGGCTGCCGACCGAGGTCGAGTGGCAGGTCATGGACGAGACGTTCCATCGGTACTACGCCGAGCACCGGGTGACGTGCGGGCTCACCGAGGGTGTCGCCGAGCTGCTGGAGAGCTGGCGGTCGGCGGGGCGCAGCCAGTCGCTTCTCAGCATGTACGTCCATGACGAACTCGTCCCGTTGGTGCGGGGGTTCGGGATCGAACCGCACTTCATACGGGTCGACGGGCGGACAGGGCCCTCCGGCGGCAGCAAGGCCGAGCACATGGAGCGGCATGTCGCGGCGCTCGCCGGTGTGGACCCTGGTCGGACGGTGGTGATCGGGGACGCCGCGGATGACGCGGTGGCGGCGCGTCATGTGGGGGCGCGGGCCGTGCTGTATACCGGGGGGTCGCACGGCCGGGCGAGTCTTGAGGAGACGGGGGCGCCGGTGGTGGACACGTTGGGGGAGGCGGTTGCGTTGGCGGCGCGGTTGGCTGCGTGACGCCTGCGGGGGCCTGTGGGGGGCCTTTGGGGGGCCTGCGGGTGGGGTGGCTCAGGTTGCCGGGGAGGTTGCCGGGGCCTTTGCGCGGAGGACTGTGAGGAACTCTCGCATCCAGCTGGGGTGGTCCGGCCAGGTGCGGGAGGAGACGAGGGTGCCGTCGACCACCGCCTCGGCGTCCTGGAAGGTCGCGCCGGCAGCCTGCATGTCCGGCTCCAGGGCGGGGTACGCGGTGACGCGGCGGCCGCGGAGGCTGTCTGCCGCGGCGGTGAGCAGGGGGCCGTGGCAGATCTGGGCGACGGGTTTGTCGGCGTCGAAGAAGGACTTGAGGATCTTGCGGAGTTCGGGGTCGTTGCGGAGGTACTCCGGGGCTCGGCCGCCGGGGATGACGAGGGCGGCGTACTGGCCGGGGTCGACCTCGGCGAAGGCGAGGTCTGCGGGCCAGGTGTAGCCGGGCTTTTCGGTGTAGGTGTCGAAGCTGGGTTCGAAGTCGTGGACGACGAACTGGAGCTTTTTGCGGGTGGGGGCGGCGATGTGGACGTCGTAGCCCTCTTCGCGGAGGCGTTGGTAGGGGTACAGGACTTCCAGGGACTCGGCTGCGTCGCCGGTGACGATGAGGATCTTGGCCGACATGGGCTGTGCTCCTCTCGGGGGGTGGGTTTCGGCTTTGTCTGGTGCTAGGGGGCAACGTGCGTTGCGGCGGTGGGTGGGGAGGGGGTGGGTGCCGGTGTTTGTACGGTGCGGGGCGCGGGCGTCGGTGCTCGGTCGGGGGGATCGCGCAGCCCGGCGCTGGCGGGGTGCGCCTGCGCCCACCCTCCCCCACTCCCGGCTTCGCTCGACCGGGGGATCCTTCATCGCGCCTGGCGGCACGACTGCCCGCAGGCTGACGGCGTCAAGCCGCCGACTGCTGGGTGGGCGTCGCCCTGGCGGCACGACTGCCCGCGGTTGGCGGGGCCGGCCCGCCGCCTGCTCGGGGTGGGCGCTGCCCGGTGGTACGGGTGCCGGATACCTGGCGGGCCGGCCTCCCGCCCGCTGCGGTTGGGTGCCGCCTGGGGCACGACTCGCCCGCAGCTGGGCGGGCTCAAGCCTTGGGTGCCCGCGTGCACTCCCTCCCCAGCGTAGGCGTTTTACTGCGGCTCCGCCGCGTTCCCCGCACCCCGCCGCGGCTCCGCCGCGTTCCCCGCACCCCGCCGCGGCTCCGCCGCGTTCCTCCGCCTCACTCCGGCCCTCGCCGCATTCCCCGCTCCTCACTCCGGCCCCTTCCCGGCACGGCGCAGTTGGGGGCGAAGCGGGCGGCGGCCGGGAGGGGGCGCCGGGGCGGCGGGCGGAGAACGGTGCGGGGGCTGAGAGGATGCGGGGGCGGAGAACGGTGCGGGAGTGCGGCGGGGCTGGACGGGGTGGCCCGCCCTGTGCAAAACGTCAAACTTCGCCCCCCGGTTTTGTACACATACGGCTCATGACGGGGGCCCCGTCCGGAGCGATAGCCTTGTGGCGTGATCAGCGCGATAGGTCGCGGGGGCTTTGGGGTCTCCGTTTTGCGCCCGGGGTTTGCGGTTGACAGCCGTGGCCGGGCGGTGGTCGCTGGTCTTCGTGGGTGGGAGGGGGCCGGTGAGGGCCCCAGGGTGGCCAGTGCACCTGGGGTGCCTGCGGCACGGAGAGCAGCGTCACACCCCGCGGGCGTGTCGAGAATGGCCGATAACCCCCCGCTCATCTCACCTTGCGGCATAGCGTCGGAGCAGACCGGACACCCCGTGTCGAGGCGTTACGTCGGAGGGGAAGAGACCGTACTTCCTTCTACGTCACGCAAAGACGCGCGACAGGAGCCAGAGGACAATGCAGACCAAGCTGGACGAAGCCAAGGCCGAGCTGCTCGACAGGGCCGCCCGGGTAGCTGAGAACAGCCCGGTCGGGGGGTATCTACCGACTGGGACGACGGACGAGGGCACCTCCGGCACCCCGGACCACGACACCGTACTCGCGTTCCTCCAGCGCTACTACCTGCACACCGCACCGGAGGACCTCGGCGACCGCGACCCGGTCGACGTCTTCGGCGCCGCCTTCTCCCACTACCGGCTGGCCGAGAACCGCCCGCAGGGCACGGCCAACGTGCGGGTTCACACGCCCACGGTGGAAGAGAACGGGTGGACCTGCAGCCACTCGGTCGTCGAGGTCGTCACCGATGACATGCCGTTTCTCGTCGACTCCGTCACCAATGAGCTGACCCGGCAGGGACGTGGCATCCACGTCGTCATCCACCCGCAGGTGATCGTCCGCCGCGATGTCACCGGCAAGCTCATCGCGGTGCTCACCGACCCGCCGGCCGGCGAGCTTCCGCATGACGCGCACACCGAGTCCTGGATCCACGTAGAGACCGACCGTGAGAGCGACCGCTCCGACCTGAAGCAGATCACCGCCGATCTGCTGCGCGTCCTGTCCGATGCCCGGGAGGCCGTCGAGGACTGGGAGAAGATGCGGGACGCGGCGCTGCGGATGGCCGAGGAACTGCCCGAGGAGCCCACGTCCGACCTGCGTGAGCAGGAGGTCGAGGAGGCCCGGGAGCTGCTGCGCTGGCTGGCCGCCGACCACTTCACCTTCCTGGGCTACCGGGAGTACGAGCTGCGGGACGACGATTCCCTCGCGGCGGTGCCCGGTACCGGGCTCGGCATTCTGCGGTCCGATCCGCATCACGCCGCTGAGGAGAGCCACCCCGTCAGCCCGTCCTTCGAGCGGCTGCCCGCCGACGCCCGGGCCAAGGCCCGTGAGCACAAGCTCCTCGTCCTCACCAAGGCCAACAGCCGGTCGACCGTGCACCGGCCGTCGTATCTCGACTATGTGGGCGTCAAGAAGTTCGACGAGAACGGTGAAGTCGTCGGTGAGCGGCGGTTCCTCGGGCTCTTCTCGTCCGCCGCGTACACCGAGTCCGTCCGCCGGGTTCCCGTGATCAGGCGCAAGGTGGACGAGGTGCTGAAGGGCGCCGGGTTCTCGCCCAACAGCCACGACGGGCGCGATCTGCTGCAGATCCTGGAGACGTACCCGCGCGACGAGCTGTTCCAGACGCCGGTCGACGAACTGCGGTCCATCGTCACCTCCGTTCTCTATCTGCAGGAGCGACGGCGGCTGCGGCTCTATCTCCGCCAGGACGAATACGGGCGCTACTACTCCGCCCTCGTCTACCTCCCGCGCGACCGGTACACCACGGGCGTACGGCTGCGGATCATCGACATCCTCAAGGAGGAACTCGGCGGCATCAGCGTCGACTTCACCGCCTGGAACACCGAGTCGATCCTCTCCCGGCTGCACTTCGTCGTCCGGGTCCCGCAGGGCACCGAGCTGCCGCAGCTGAGCGACGCCGACAAGGAGCGCATCGAGGCGCGGCTGGTGGAGGCGGCCCGTTCCTGGGCGGACGGGTTCGGGGAGGCGCTCAACGCCGAGTGCGGCGAGGAGCGGGCGGCCGAGTTGCTGCGCAAGTACGGCAGCGCCTTCCCCGAGGGGTACAAGGCCGACCACACCCCGCGCGCCGCGGTCGCCGACCTCGTCCACCTGGAACAGCTCACCGAAGAGAAGAACTTCGCGCTCAGCCTGTACGAACCGGTGGGCGCCGCGCCCGAGGAGCGCCGCTTCAAGATCTACCGCAACGGCGCACCCGTCTCCCTGTCCGCGGTCCTTCCGGTCCTCAACCGGCTCGGTGTCGAGGTCGTCGACGAGCGGCCGTACGAACTGCGCTGCGCGGACCGCACGAACGCCTGGATCTACGACTTCGGCCTGCGCATGCCCAAGCTGGTGGGCGCCGCCGGTGACTATCTGGGCGACGACGGGCGCGAGCGGTTCCAGGAGGCCTTCGCCGCCACCTGGACCGGCAAGGCGGAGAACGACGGCTTCAACTCCCTGGTGCTCAGCGCCGGTCTCGGCTGGCGGCAGGCGATGGTGCTGCGGGCGTATGCGAAGTACCTGCGCCAGGCCGGTTCCACGTTCAGCCAGGACTACATGGAGGACACCCTCCGCAGCAACGTCCACACCACCCGCCTCCTCGTCTCGCTCTTCGAGGCGCGGATGTCGCCGGACCGGCAGCGGGCGGGCCGGGAGATCGTCGACGCCCTCCTCGAAGAGGTCGAGGCCGCTCTCGACCAGGTCGCGTCGCTGGACGAGGACCGGATCCTGCGGTCCTTCCTCACCGTCATCAAGGCCACCCTGCGCACGAACTTCTTCCAGGAGGCCGAGGGCGGCCGGCCGCACGACTACGTCTCGATGAAGTTCGACCCGCAGGCGATCCCCGATCTGCCGGCGCCGCGTCCGGCGTACGAGATCTGGGTGTACTCGCCGCGGGTGGAGGGCGTGCACCTCAGGTTCGGCAAGGTCGCGCGCGGTGGGCTGCGCTGGTCCGACCGCAGGGAGGACTTCCGGACCGAGATCCTCGGCCTGGTGAAGGCGCAGATGGTGAAGAACACCGTCATCGTGCCGGTCGGCGCCAAGGGCGGGTTCGTCGCCAAGCAGCTGCCGGATCCGTCGGTGGACCGGGACGCGTGGCTGGCCGAGGGCATCGGCAGCTACAAGACCTTCATCTCGGCGCTGCTCGACATCACCGACAACATGGTGGCCGGGGAGGTCGTCCCGCCCGCCGACGTCGTACGGCACGACGAGGACGACACCTACCTGGTGGTCGCGGCCGACAAGGGCACGGCGACGTTCTCGGACATCGCCAACGAGGTGGCCGGCAGCTACAACTTCTGGCTCGGCGACGCCTTCGCCTCCGGCGGCTCCGCGGGGTACGACCACAAGGGCATGGGTATCACCGCGCGCGGCGCCTGGGAGTCCGTGAAGCGGCACTTCCGGGAGCTGGGCGTGGACACCCAGTCCGAGGACTTCACGGTCGTCGGCATCGGCGACATGTCCGGTGACGTGTTCGGCAACGGCATGCTGCTCAGCGAGCACATCCGGCTGGTCGCCGCCTTCGACCACCGGCACATCTTCATCGACCCGACCCCGGACGCGGCCACCTCGTACGCCGAGCGACGCCGGGTCTTCGAGCTGCCGCGCTCCAGCTGGGCCGACTACGACACCGAGCTGCTGTCGGCGGGCGGCGGCGTGTTCCCCCGCACCGCCAAGTCGATCCCGGTCAACGGCCACATCCGGGAGGCCCTCGGTATCGAGGGCAAGGTCACCAAGATGACCCCGGCCGACCTGATGAAGGCGATCCTCCAGTCGCCGGTCGACCTGCTGTGGAACGGCGGCATCGGTACGTACGTCAAGGCGGCCGTCGAGTCCCACGCGGACGTCGGCGACAAGGCCAACGACCCGATCCGCGTCGACGGCGCCGACCTGCGCGTCAAGGTCGTCGGCGAGGGCGGCAACCTGGGCCTGACCCAGCTCGGCCGGATCGAGTTCGCCCGGAACGGCGGCAAGATCAACACGGACGCGATCGACAACAGCGCGGGCGTGGACACCTCCGACCACGAGGTGAACATCAAGATCCTGCTCAACAGCCTGGTCACCGACGGCGACATGACCGTCAAGCAGCGCAACAAGCTGCTCGCCGAGATGACCGACGAGGTCGGCCGGCTGGTCCTGCGGAACAACTACGCGCAGAACACCGCGATCGCCAACGCGCTGGCCCAGTCCAAGGACATGCTCCACGCCCAGCAGCGCTTCATGCGCCACCTGGTCCGCGAGGGCCACCTCGACCGGGCCCTGGAGTTCCTGCCGACCGACCGCCAGATCCGCGAACGCCTCAACGCCGGGCAGGGCCTGACCGGTCCGGAGACGGCGGTCCTGCTGGCGTACACGAAGATCACGGTCGCCGAGGAGCTGCTGCACACCTCGCTGCCCGACGACCCGTATCTGCGCGGCCTGCTCTACGCGTACTTCCCGACCGCGCTGCGCGAGAAGTTCCCCGAGCACATCGACAGCCATCCGCTGCACCGCGAGATCGTGACGACCGTCCTGGTCAACGACACGGTCAACACGGGCGGTACGAGCTTCCTGCACCGGCTGCGCGAGGAGACCGGAGCCTCGCTGGAGGAGGTCGTGCGGGCGCAGACCGCGGCCCGGACGATCTTCCACGCGTCCGCGGTGTGGGACGCGGTGGAGGCGCTCGACAACAAGGTCGAGGCGGCCGTCCAGACCCGTGTCCGGCTGCACTCGCGCCGGCTGGCCGAGCGCGGTACGCGCTGGCTGCTCAACAACCGGCCGCAGCCGCTTCAGCTCGCCGAGACCGTCGAGTTCTTCGGCGAGCGGGTCGAGCAGGTCTGGTCGCAGCTGCCCAAGCTGCTGCGCGGCGCGGACCTTGAGTGGTACCAGCAGATCTATGACGAGCTGACCGGCGCGGGCGTCCCGGACGAACTCGCCACGCGCGTGGCCGGGTTCTCCTCCGCCTTCCCGGCGCTGGACATCGTCTCGGTGGCCGACCGCATGGGCAAGGAGCCGCTGGACGTCGCCGAGGTCTACTACGACCTCGCCGACCGGCTCGGCATCACCCAGCTCATGGACCGCATCATCGAGCTGCCCCGCGCCGACCGCTGGCAGTCCATGGCCCGCGCCGCCATCCGCGAGGACCTCTACGCCGCCCACTCGGCCGTGACGGCGGACGTCCTCGCGGTCGGCAACGGCAGCGCGACGCCCGAGCAGCGCTTCAAGCTCTGGGAACAGAAGAACGCGGCGATCCTGGGCCGCGCCCGCGCCACGCTGGAGGAGATCCAGGGCTCGGACTCGTTCGACCTGGCCAACCTGTCGGTGGCGATGCGGACGATGCGGACACTGCTGCGGACACATTCGTAGGCGGCGGTACGGACGCATTCGCAGGCGGTGCTACGACGACCAGGGCGCCCCGAGCCGTAACAGCTCGGGGCGCCCTGGTCGTCGTAGCAGAAGGACTCAGGAAGGCTGCGTGACCTTCGTCGCCGTCGCCTTCGGCCTCGGCTTGGGCTTCGGCTTGGTGGTCTTGTCGCCGGTGAACGCCTCGTACTCGGCGAGGACGTCCTCGGTCGGTCCGTCCATGCGCAGTTCGCCGCGCTCCAGCCACAGCACGCGGTCGCAGGTGTCGCGGATGGACTTGTTGTTGTGGCTGACCAGGAACACCGTGCCCGCGCTCTTGCGCAGGTCGCGGATGCGGGCCTCGGAGCGCTTGCGGAAGTTGGCGTCGCCGGTGGCGAGGGCCTCGTCGATGAGGAGGACGTCGTGGTCCTTGGCGGCAGCGATGGAGAAGCGGAGCCGGGCTGCCATGCCGGAGGAGTACGTCCGCATGGGGAGGGTGATGAAGTCGCCCTTGTCGTTGATGCCGGAGAAGTCGACGATCTCCTCGTAGCGTTCCTTGATCTGCTCGCGGGACATGCCCATGGCGAGACCGCCGAGGTAGACGTTGCGTTCGCCGGTGAGGTCGTTCATCAGGGCGGCGTTGACGCCGAGGAGGGAGGGCTGGCCGTCGGTGTAGATGTGGCCGTTCTCCACGGGGAGCAGGCCCGCGACCGCCTTGAGCAGGGTCGACTTGCCGGAGCCGTTGGTGCCGATGAGGCCGATCGCCTCGCCGCGGTGCGCGACGAAGGACACGTTCCGCACGGCGTGAACCTTGCGCACGCCAGCCGCCTTCTCGGCGTTCTTGCGGCGCAGGATGCGGTTGAGGGCGGCGGTGGCGGAGCCGCGGCCGGCGCCGGTGCCGTTGACGCGGTAGACGATGTCGACACCGTCGGCGATGACGGTGGGGATTTTCTCAGAGGTGTGATCAGCCACGGCCGTACGTCTCCTCAGCCTTCCAGAAGTAGATGAAGCCGCCCACTCCGGCGAGCAGGGCCCAGCCCGTCGCGATGGCCCACACATGCGCGGGCAGCTGGCTCGCGTGGAAGCTGTCGATGAGCGCGAAGCGCATCAGGTCGATGTAGACGGCGGCCGGGTTGGCCTGGAGCACCGGACCGACCCAGGACGGCCAGTCGTTGTGCTTGCTGAGCAGGTGCTCGATGCTCCACATCACACCCGAGGCGTACATCCAGGTGCGCAGCACGAAGGGCATCAGCTGTGAGATGTCCGGCGTCTTCGCTCCCACCCGGGCCATGATCATCGCCATGCCCGCGTTGAACGTGAACTGCAGCAGCAGGGCCGGGACCGCCAGTAGCCAGGAGAAGGCGACCGGGACACCGAAGGCGAGCAGGATGACGACCAGGGCCGCCATCGAGAAGAGCAGCTGCTGGAGCTGCTGGAGGCACATGGAGATCGGCAGCGCGGCACGCGGGAAGTGCAGTGCCCGTACGAGGCCCTGGTTGCCGGAGATCGCGCGGGTGCCGGACAGGATCGAGCTCTGGGTGAAGGTCCACACGAACACGCCCGTGACCAGGAACGGGATGTAGTCCGGCACGCCCTTCTTGGTGCCCAGCAGCACGCCGAAGATGAGGAAGTAGACCGCCGCGTTCAGCAGCGGGGTCATGACCTGCCAGACCTGGCCCAGCTTCGCCTGGCTGTACTGGGAGGTGAGCCGGGCGGTGGAGAACGCCGCGATGAAGTGGCGCCTGGCCCACAGCCGGCGGACGTACTCGGGCAGGGACGGGCGGGCGCCGCTGACCGTGAGGCCGTGGCGGGCGGCGAGGGCCGCGAGGTCGTCGGCGGCCGGGGTGGGCGCCGTGAGGGGCGGTGTGTCGAGGACCTGGCTCACATCCGCTGCTTTCGTTCGGGGGGAGGGGTGCGCACCCGCGGTCCTTGATCCCCTGCCGTTTCCTTACCAGTTCCTTCACGTTCTCTTACGTCGGGACGGGACCGTATCGTCGCAACGCGAGAGTATTCCGATTTAACGTCGGAACGCAACCGTTTCGTCGTAACGTCCTATGCTGGTGCCCATGACGACCAACGCCGACGAGCCAGGAGCCCGGACGGCCGACCGCCGGCGCCGCAGGCGTCCGGCCGGTGCGGCCGTGCTCCGGACGGATGTGACGGAGGCGATCCGGGGGGCCGTCTTCGAGGAACTCGCGGCCGTCGGCTACGCGCGGATGTCCATCGAGGGCATCGCGCGCCGTGCGGGCGTCGGCAAGACGGCGGTCTACCGCCGCTGGCGCTCCAAGCTGCACCTTGTGCTCGACCTGGTCTCCGCCATCGCCGTCCAGGGCCTTCCGGCACCGGACACCGGCTCCCTGGAGGGCGACCTGCGCCTCCTGTACGAGGTGACGTCGAGGGCGTTGCGGCATCCCGTCGCCTCGCAGATCATCCCCGACCTCCAGGCCGAGGCCGCCCGCAATCCCGAGATCGCCGAGGCGATGCAGAAGGCGGTGCGGGAGGGGCAGGACGGGGTGGCGAGCGGGATCGTGGCGGCGGCGCAGCAACGGGGTGAGGTGCGGGAGGGCGTGGACACGGACCTGGCACTGGACCTCATCTCCGGCCCCCTGTACTGGCGCTCGGTGGTGATCCGCAGCCCCAAGCTGCCGAAGGGGTATCTGGAGGCGCTGACTCGGACTACGGCGGCGGGACTGAAGGCGCTCTGAGCGCACTGTGAGCTGTTGCAGCGAACTGTCCGGGCTGCGGCCCAGGGTGGGAGGCGCGCTTCCCTGGGCGGTCCGAAGGTTTCTGGGTGATGGGCCCAGTGAGCAGGCGGTGTCAGGTACGTCGCATGCCGAAGGGGTGGAGTCGGGGGCGACTTCGGTCCAGGTGAAGCTGCAAGGACGGAGGGACCGGGGCGTCGTACGAACGGTCCCTTGCCGGCGGCTCGGTCGCTTAACTCGACTGCTACTCCCGGCCGACGCCTGTCGCCAGCAGCACCCTCACCAGTACCGCCGCGACCAGTAGCACCACTGCCAGGGGGCGCAGGCCACGGTCCGTCTGTGTCTCTGTGCTCACCTGCCTATGGGGTCACGAGAACGATGATGGCGCCGATCACGGGATTCTCACAGTCAACTCAAAGTAAGTGAAGGGTCGTTGACTATGGTGTTCGAGACGCTTTACGTTTTGGTCGATTCTTGGCGTGATCATGGTGAAGCGGGGGGCATGGTGAAGCGGGCTGGGTAAGACGGGTCACGCGTGCGGCGTTGGCCGCGGCGGTCCTGGGGGCCGTACTGCTGCAAGGGGGTCCTGCGGCTGCCGCGGACCCGTCTCTGCTCGGGGACGCGCCGGTATCGGCCGCCCGGTCGACGGAGGCCGCCGAGGGTGGGAAACCCATGTCCGACGCGGAGGCCTCGGCCGCCGACGGCAGCGGTGCCACCACCGAGGAAGCCCAGGCCGCACTCGCGGACGCGGCGAGCACAGGCGAGCAGGTTGAGGTCGAAGGGTTGCGCACCGAGTACTCGACGACGTACGCCAACCCTGACGGGCTCACCTTCACCTTGCAGGACTCGGCGGCTCCGGTGCGGGTCAAGGACTCCGCCGGGAAGTGGACCACGCCGGACGCGACCCTGGAAGTCCGCGCGGACGGGATCGTCGGGCCCAAGGCCGCGGCGGTCGACCTGTCGTTCTCGGGTGGAGGGGAAGGCGCGGACCTGCTGAACATCGCACGGGAAGGGCGGTCGCTTTCCCTGGGCTGGCCCGGGAAGCTGCCCGAGCCCCGACTCGACGGCTCCTCCGCACTGTACGGCGAAGTCCTGCCCGGCGTGGACCTGAAGCTGACCGCGACCGTCGAGGGCTTCCGTGAGGTCCTGATCGTCAAGACGGCCGAGGCAGCAGCGAGTGAGGAGCTGCAGAAGATCACCTTCGCGCTCGACACCGAGGGCGTCACGGCCCAGGAGACCGAGACGGGCGGCATGGTCGCGGTCGACGGCAACGGCGCCCCGGTCTTCCGCTCGCCCGCGGCGCGGATGTGGGACTCGGCCGGGGACACGTCCGGGGTGACGGCCATGTCCAACGAGGACACCGACGTCACGGACGATACTGCCACCGAGGACCCCGCCTCCGGGCCCTCGTACGGCGACGCTCACGCCACGGTGCCTCTCCACGTCGATGAGGACTCGGTCGCCGTCGTGCCCGACGCCGACCTGTTGGACACCGCCACCTTCCCGCTCTACATCGACCCGGACGTGACCTGGAGCGAGTCCGAGCGCACGCTGCTGCGCAGTGACGGCTACAACGACTATGCCTGGACGAACGGGGACGACGACGAGGGCGAGGGGATGGGGTACTGCGGTACCTACGTCACCGGCGGCTACTCGTACTACTGCGGCTCGGGTTACAGGCAGCGCCTGTACTTCGAGTTCTCGCCCAGCGTGCTGAAGGGCAAGAAGGTCCTGGACGCCACGTTCCGGGTGACGGAGACGTGGTCGATGTCCTGCAGCGCTTCCTGGGTGAACCTTGTGCGTACGAACGGGATCTCGTCGTCCACCGAATGGCCCGGACCCACCGCCCTCGACCTGATGGGCGACCGGCATGTGTCGGCCGGGCGGGGCAGCGCCTGCGATCCCTCGCAGCCGAACGCGCCGATCGAGTTCAACGACAACCCGGATGAGTCGAACGAGAACCTCACTTCCACGGTGTCCGACTTCGCGGCGGGCAAGTTCTCCAGGCTGACGCTGATGCTGCGGGCGGCCGACGAGTCCGATCCCAACTCGTGGAAGCGGTTCAAGAACGACGCCGTACTGGAGGTGAGGTTCGTCGGCGTGCCCGCGACGCCGACCGGTATCGGCATCGTCACCGGCGACGGCACGGTCTGCGAGACAGACGCCGGCGACCCGGCGATCGTCTCCGACTCGACGCCTTCGCTCGCGGCGACCGCGCAGACGAAGGCGGGCGGCGAATCCGATGCGAGCCTCAGGGTCTACTTCGATGTCGACAAGCGCAGCAGTGGCGGCACCTGGTCGGACGCCACCGCGGGGAACGGTGATCTGCGGCCCGCCGTGGGCGACGGCTACATCGGTGACAACAAGAAGGTCACGCTCCAGTGGTCGACGCTCAGCGAGGACGCGTTGTACCGGTACCGGGCGTGGACGCGGTCCTACTACAACAGCGGCGACAGCTGGCTGTCGAGCGCCTCGAACGCCTCCACCAGCGGCTGGTGCTACTTCCAGGTTGACTCGACCCGGCCGCTGAAGCCGACGATCACGATCGCGTCACCGTATTCGGCGTGCACCGCCAACGCGTGTGCGGCGGCCGGTGGGCCGGGGGTCGCGGCGACGTTCACGTTCACCGCGGCGGCGGGCGACACGAACGTGGCCTACCAGTACAAGCTGTCCACAGACGAGGCATGGTCGTCCGAGATCAGTGGCAACCAGGTGACCAGGTCGGTGACCCCTGACACGGAGGGCACGTACCGGCTGTACGTGCGAGCCAAGGACAGCCTGGGCCGTTGGGGTGCGCAGAACCTCATCGACTTCAGGGTCTCCGACGGCGTCGCGCCTCAGGCCGAGTGGCACTTCGACGAGGCGTCCGGGTCCGCGCTGGATTCCGCGACCGGGGTGGACGCCGACGAGGACACCCTGCTGCTGTCGTCCGCCGGGGCCTCACGCGACGGGCGCGGGCGCCGGGGCACGGACGTATCCACCGGGGTGGAGGACACCGGGCTTGTCCTGAACGGCAGCTCGGGGTATGCGGCCACGGACGACGCGGTGCTCGACACCACCAAGTCGTACACAGTGTCGGCGTGGGTGCGCCTCGACACCCTGAGCAAGACGCAGGTTGTCCTCTCGCAAAACGGCTCGGTCTACAGCCCGTTCTACGTGCTCTACAACAGCAGCAACGGCTACTGGGGCATGATCACAGCCGGTGCGGACGCCACCAACCCCGCCTACTCCTCGCTGTACATGGCCGCGCCCGTGGCTGCGAACACGTGGACGCATGTGGCCTTCGTCTACAACGCCACCGCCAAGACCATGCGGTTGATCGTGAACGGTAAGTGGTACATCGAGACGGCCGCTGCCACCGCCTGGGTTTCTTCGGGAGACTTTCAGGTCGGGCGCGGGCTGATGGAGGCGGCATACCAATTGCCGCTGGCCGGGTCTGTGGACGAGGTACGGGCGTGGCAGCGACCGTTGTCCTTTTACGAACTCATTCGGGATGCCCGCCTGTTGAACCCTACGACGGGTGACCAGTACGCCGAGCTGACCGCGCACTGGGACGCGGCCACGGCCGACACCGGATCCACGGCACTGTCGGACACCTCCGGCTACGGGCGGACGCTCACCATCTCCGGCGGTGCCGCCACAGACGGGGAGGCGATCACGCTGGATGGCACGGACGACTCCGCCGCCTCGGACGCGGTCGTGGACGATACGGGGTCGTTCACCGTGACGGCCGTGGTCAGCCCCGACCTTGAGGAACTCGCTGGGAAGGGAACGGGATACGTGGCCCAGGTGGTCGGCAAGCGCGACAAGGACGGGACCTCCAACTGGGGCATCTTCTTCCAGGTGACCGGCAAGTCGACCGTCGCCGTGGAGACCAGCGACGGGGACATCGTGGAGAAGACCGTCGCCACCGGCTTCTGGCACTTCGGCCGGTACAACGACGACGGCACCTTCACCTCGCAGGTCAGCGAGGCGGCCACCACCGACAGCGGTGACGTCCGGGTCACCGGTGTCTACAACCCGCAGGACCGCACTGCGGCGCTGTATCTCAACGACAACATGCAGTACACGACCGTGCCCTATGCGACGGACTCCGGCAAGGAGACCCTCGCGGTCGGCAACGGCTACACCTCCGGTGCCTCGGGGCACTGGCTGCCGGGCGCGGTGAGCGAGGTACGGCTGTGGGCCGGGGCGGCTTCGGACACCGAACAGATCAGCCAACTGCTGGGCGAATAACGGGTGGTTGCCGGGCGGCGGCACTTCACACCGCCGCCCGGCACCTGGCATGACTTCCTTGATCTTCTTCACGGGATACAGCGGGGCGACGACGTGAGTAATGGCATGAGCGCATCATTTAAACGGTGGGGCGGGCGGCGGGGTGGACTGGTCGCCGTCACCGTGACACTGGTGGCCTCGCTGCTGACACCGGTGGCCTGGGCGGCCGACGCGGATCCGCTGGGGCGGCCGGCGACTCAGAAGGAGCGGGTCAGCGAGGTGTCCGAGGTCAAGGGCCTCGGCGCCAAGAAGGCCCGCGCGCGGGTGGCGGACGGCAGGGCCGAGAACCAGGAGCAGGCCAAGCGGGCGCGGGCGGAACAGGACGCCACGTGGCCGGAAGCCGGCCAGGCGTCGGTGGACCTGACCGGCCGGACCGAGGCCGCGCCCGGCGGTCTGCCCGTCACCCTCACGCCGAAGGCCGGTGCCGAGGGGACGGCCACCGTTGAGGTGCTGTCCCGCGAGGCGACGAAAGCGGCCGGGGTCACCGGGGTATTGCTCACTGTGTCCGGCGAGGGGCGGTCCGAACTCGCCCTGGACTACGGCACGTTCGCGTCGGCCTACGGAGGCGGCTGGTCGGGCCGGCTCACGCTGGTGGAGCTGCCCGCATGCGCGTTGACCACGCCGGAGAAGGCGAAGTGCCGTACGCAGAAGCCGCTTGACTCGTCCAACGACATCAAGTCGCAGGAACTGTCGGCGAGCATCGACCTCAAGTCCGCAGGTGTCTCCACCCAGCTCGTCCGCGAGGCGAGCGTGGCCGAGGCGACCGTGCTCGCGGTGACGGCCTCGTCGGGTGAGTCCGCCTCCGGCTCCGGCGACTACACGGCGACCCCGCTGACGTTTTCCTCGACCTGGTCGGCGGGCAGTTCCTCCGGCTCGTTCACCTGGTCGTACGACGTCGATGTACCACCTGCCGCCGCAGGCCCGGAGCCGGGGCTGTCGCTCTCCTACGACTCGGGCAGCGTGGACGGCAAGACGGCATCGACGAACAACCAGGCCACGCAGCTCGGTGAGGGCTTCGACCTGACGTCGTCGTACATCGAGCGATCGTACGGCAGTTGTGACGAGGACGGGCACGACGAGAAGTACGACCGCTGCTGGAAGTACGAGAACGCCTCGCTGGTGCTGAACGGCAAGTCGACGGAGCTGGTCAAGGACGACACGTCGGGCGAGTGGCGGCTGAAGGACGACGACGCCTCCACCGTCACGCACTCCACGGGCGGCGACAACGGCGACAACAACGGCGAGTACTGGACGGTCGTCACCGGTGACGGCACCAAGTACGTCTTCGGCCTGAACAAGCTGTCCGGTGCGGGGGATGAGCGCACCAACTCAGTGTGGACGGTCCCGGTTTTCGGCGACGACTCCGGCGAGCCCTGCTATGACGCGACCTTCGCCGATGCGTACTGCACGCAGGCATGGCGGTGGAATCTCGACTATGTCGAGGACACGCACAGCAACGCGATGTCGTACTGGTACACCAAGGAGTCCAACTCCTATGCCAGGAACGGGGCTTCGACCGCCTCAGCCTCCTACACGCGCGGTGGCTATCTGACGAAGATCCTGTACGGGCAGCGCTCGGACACCCTGTTCACCGCCGACGCCTCCAACAAGGTCACCTTCGACTACAGCGAGCGCTGCACGGCGGCCGACTGCTCGGAACTGACCGATACGACGTCCGACAACTGGCCGGACGTGCCCTTCGACGCGATCTGCGCGGCGGGCGCCGACTGTGAGGAGAACGCCTCACCGGCGTTCTTCACCCGCAAACGACTGATCGGGATCAACACCTATGCGTGGTCGGCGTCGAGCAGTGCGTACACGGCAGCCGATTCCTGGGCGCTGACCCAACAGTTCCTGGATGGTGGGGACATCGGCGACACCTCCGACCAGACGCTGGTCCTCAAGTCGCTCACGCACACGGGCAAGAACGGCGACGACATCTCCCTCGACCCGGTGACGTTCACGTATCAGATGCGGGAAAACCGCGTCGACGCCACCGATGACATTCTGCCGCTGACCCGCCCGCGCATCGAGACGGTCACGTCGGAGACCGGGGCAATCACCACGGTGACGATCTCGGAGCCGGAGTGTGCGCGCGGCACGAACATGCCGGGCGCGAGGGACGACAACAGCCTGTCCTGCTACCCGACGTACTGGAACATCAACGGTGCCGCCGAGGCCTCGATCGACTGGTTCCACAAGTACCGGGTCACCGCCGTGTCGACGGCGGACCCGACCGGACAGAACGAGCCGGTCTACCACTCCTACTCCTACGCGGAACCCGCCTGGCACTACAACGACGACCCGCTGACGCCGTCCGAGGAGCGCACGTGGTCAAAGTGGCGCGGCTACCGCAAGGTGACGTCGTACACCGGCAGTTCGGACCTCACTCAGTCCAAGACCGTGTCCCTCTACCTCCAGGGCATGGACGGCGACAAGACGTCCTCGGGCACCCGCTCGGTCACCGAGACGGGCATCGAGCTGAACGGCCTGACCGTCGCCGACATCACCGACTCCGACCCGTACGCCGGGTTCCTGCGCGAGCAGATCACGTACAACGGGGACACCCCGGTGTCCGTCACGGTGCACACCCCGTGGAAGTCCAAGACGGCTACGCAGCACAAGAGTTACGCGGACACCGAGGCATACTTCGTCCGCACCGCGAAGAGCGCCACGCACACCTATCTGACGGACACGTCGAGCTGGCGCACGGCCTCCACGGAGACCACATACGACGACTACGGCATGGCCGTCACGGCTCAGGACAACGGCGACACCGCCGTGGACGACGACCAGACCTGCACCCGCACCTGGTACGCGCGCAACGAGGGCGCAGGCATCAACTCCCTCGTCTCCCGCACCCGTACCGTCGGCCGAGTCTGCTCCGCCACCGAAGCGGACCTCTCGCTGCCCACGAACAGCAACACGCGCGGGGACGTCCTGTCCGACACAGCGACCGTCTACGACAACACATCGGCCACCGCCTGGTCAGCGTCCCAGACTCCGACCAAGGGCGAGGTGAGCTGGACGGGCCGCGCCTCCGCCTACCCGGCCACAGCCACCGGCGGCGAACGCCACCCCTCCACCTGGCAGACCACCGCCAAGTCGACGTACGACACCCTCGGCCGGATCCTGACGGCCACGGACGCGGCGGGCAACACCACGACCACGACCTACACCCCGACCACCGCGGGCCCGCTGACCCGCACGAGGGTCACCAATGCGGCGGGCCACTCGGCATACACCTACACAGACCCGGCCACCGGACAGCCGGTCAGGCTCTACGACGCCAACCTGAAGAAGACCGACCTCACCTACGACGCCCTGGGCCGCCTCACCGGGGTCTGGCTGCCCAACCGCTCCAAAGACGCGGGACAGAGCGCCAACACCACCTACGCCTACAGCGTCACCAACGACGCCGCGTCGTGGACCTCGACCTCCACTCTGAAGGCCGACGGCACCTCCTACGACACCACGTACACGATCTACGACGCGCTGCTGCGTCAGCTGCAGGTCCAGTCCCCCGCGGCCACGGCTGGCCGGCTGCTCACCGACACCCGCTACGACACACGGGGCCTCGCCTACGAGACCCAATCCGACATCTACGACACGACCAGCGAGCCCAACGGCACCTACACCCGGGCCGAGTACGGCGAGGCACCCAGCCAGACCGAGACCGTTTACGACGGCGCCGGGCGGCCGGAGAAGTCCACCTTCCTGATCGGCGGCGTGGCACAGTGGTCCACCACCACGACCTACACCGGCGACGAGACCGCGACGACAGCCGTTCAGGGCGGCTCCGCGACCCGGGTCTTCACGGACGCGCTGGGCCGGACCACCGAACGCCGTGAGTACGCGGGCACGTCCCCGACAGGGACGGCGTACACCTCGACCTCGTACGCCTACACCCGAGACGGGCTGCAGAAGACGGTCACCGGTCCGGACAGTGAACAGTGGTCGTACGGCTACGACTTGTTCGGCCGCCAGACCACGGCGACCGACCCCGACACCGGCACGACCACGAACACCTATACGGCGCTCGACCAGACCGATAGCACGACGGACGCACGTGGCAAGAAGCTGCTGTTCGCCTACGACAACGTCGGCCGCCCCACCGCCACGTACGAGACGTCGAAGACGGAAGCGAACAAGCTGATCGCGTACGCCTACGACACCCTGTACAAGGGGCAGTTGGACTCGACCACGCGCTATGTGGGTGGCACGGGTGGTGAGGCGTACACCGACGCGGTGGTCTCCTACGACAGCTTGTACCAGGTGACCGAGTCGACGTTCAGCCTGCCGTCAGACAGTGTCTTCGTCACCTCGGGCGCGGTCGCCTCCACCACGCTGACGTACAAGACGGACTACAACGTCGACGGCACCATAGCCTCCACATACGAGCCGGCCGTGGGCGGCCTGGACGATGAGTACGTCTCCACCACCTACACCGACGCGGCACTCCCGGAGAAGGTCTCCGGCATCTCCGACTACCTGCTCGGCGCGTCCTATTCCGCGCTCGGCCAGGTCGAGCAGCTCACGCTGGGTGCGTCCGCGGCGGCCGGGACCAAGAAGGCGTACGTCACCAACACCTGGGAGGAGGGCACCAACCGGCTCACCGAGTCGCACGTGACGACCACGGCACACTCCTACATGCTGCAGGACCTCACGTACGGCTACGACGACGCGGGCAACGTCCTGTCCATCTCCGACCCGACCACGCTGGGCGGCACGAGCGAGGCCGACAACCAGTGCTTCGCGTACGACGGGTACCGCCGCCTGACCGAGGCGTGGACGCCGAAGACGGCCGACTGCTCCACCGCTGGGCGTACCGTCAGCAACCTCGACGGAGGATCGCCGTACTGGACGTCGTACACCTACAACGGCGCGGGATTGCGGCAGACGGAGACCGAGCACACCGCCAACGGGTCGACGACGCAGACGTACTGCTACGACTCCGAGCGACTCCACGCCCTGGTGGCGACGACGACGAGTGGCAACTGCCTCACGGCGCCGGAGGAGTACGCGTACGACAGCACGGGCAACACCACGACCCGGCCCGACGGGTCGGCCACCCAGACCCTGCAGTGGAACAGCGAGGGCAAGCTCGCTTCGCTGGCCGAGACCGGCGCCGACGCCACCACCGGCTACCTCTACGACGCCGACGGCAACCTGCTGGTCCGGAGCAACACCAAGGGCGAGAGCATCCTGTACCTGGGTGCCACGGAGGTCCACTACGACGCGGCGACCGGCGACATCTGGGGCCAGCGCTACTACACGGCAGCGGGTGCGACCATCGCGGTACGCAGCAACGAGTCCGGTACGGAGACACTGTCGTTCCTCGCGGGTGATGCTCACGGCACATCCACGCTCGCCCTGACCTCGACCGAACTGGCCCTCACCAAACGTTACTTCACACCCTTCGGCGAGACCCGTGACGGCGGTACCGGAACGTGGCCGGACGACAAGGCGTTCCTCGGCAAAACGGCCGACGACGGCACCGGCCTCACCCACGTCGGCGCCCGCGAGTACGACCCGTCGATCGGTCGCTTCATCAGCGTCGACCCCGTCCTTGTACTCGATCAGCATCAGTCTCTCAACGGCTACGGCTACGCAGGGAACAACCCTGCCACGTTCACGGACCCGACGGGCCTGTGGATCGACGACGGAACCGGCCACAGCGAGCCACACCCCAAGGCCAAGAGCAAGTCGAAGAACCCGGGTGTACCACGTGGTGGAACCGGCGCGAATGGCTGCTACTACACGTGCGGCACGGCGAGCACCAGCAGCACCGGCCTCATCTTCAGCCATCGAAGCTCCATATTTGACAACGTGACCATCCCCGTGCCGGGTCCCTACGTCGACCCGACCTGGGGGGACGATCCAGAGATAAGGAACTGGGTCGCCACCCAGACCGATCCCCTGGGCAACTTCCTCTTCGGCCTCGGCCTGCCCTTCACCACCCTCATCGACTACACCAGCGCCCTGTACACCCCCGCCTGCGTCGTCGAGGGCAAGTGCCTGACCGACCGCTACCGGGCCTGGGGCGAGGAGCACGGCTTCGACCCCGACTCGAACGCGGCCGGGGTCGGGGCGGCGGCAGGGAGCTTGGGGGCGCCTCTGGGCAAGGGGAAGGGGAACGTTCACAACCGGAATGGGGCCACCGGCCCAAACCTGACACGAGGTGAAAAGGTCGCTGCTGCTGCGGGTGTCGGTGATCTGTCGCCAGCGTTGCGTAAGAACCTCACCGGCTTCATGAAGAAGAGTCCTGGGAATGCCGAGATTCCGGAGATAATTCGACTCCCTGGAGGCGGTGCGGAGTTTAGCTACAAGGTACCCGGACGGGTTCCTGGGTCGTACGCGGTGTATCGAAAGCGTGTAGATTCAGAAGGAGTCACGGAGTTGGCTTACAAGACGACGTTCCTCCCTGATGGCAGCATTGCGCATGTCAAGTTCAAGTGAGGATGACGCCCATGGAATTCGATGCCTGCGAGGCTCTGACCAGCTTGATTCGCTGGGAATCATCACTGGATGGCCTGATCGATGCCGCCAACCGGTGTGATCTACACGAGGGGCCTTCTGTGCGGTTGGATCGCAACGCCGTAATGGATGTTCTGCGTCGGTGCGTTTCCGGAGAACTAGACGTTCTCGAATTGCCGCGATGGGCTGGGGCGGTTCACATGCTGGACCGTGTCGAGATCGACGAGGTGGGAATTGAGGTGCTGACACAACTCCTCTTCGAGGTATCGAGTCCTGAACTGTTCGAACCGATCACCGTAGACGGGTGTCAGCGATGGATTAGCCGACTGGAGCATGCGTAGCACTCTGCTCAGCAGGGAGATTTCTAGGTTCGAAGCTGGACTCTTCTCTGTGTGCAGCAGTGGCGAGATTGATTGGCGGGTGGATCTCGATGTCGTCACGGATGCGCGCTGGGAAGATGGCAGTGTTCTGATTTCCCAGATGGATGGGCGGGAAGTTCGCGTGGACCTTGAAACAGGGTCGGTGGCGTCTCAATGAAGGCGGCGCTTCCCGGTTACCGGGGGTCATCGAGGTTGAGCGGTGCGTCGCCAGGCTGGGGGCCTGTCAGCGAGCCATGGGAGTGCGAAACTTTCCCGAGAAGTGTCGCACTTTCCGCCAGGCGTCCTCCCCTTCCGTGTGATGATCCCTAACTGATGGAAATGGGTGGGCCAGTGGAAGTTCGATGGACAGCCGGGCTGCGGGCGGCCTTGCCGGTCGCCGCGGGCCTCCTGTTGTCTGGCTGTTATGTCTCCACGGAGTACGGGAAGTATCCGGAAGGAAAAATCGTCCAGACGGCTTCACTGGTACGAGAGTGGACCGCACAGGATGTCGAACTGGCGCTGAGCCAGAATGGTGCCTTTTCTGCGGCCGGACTCACTCTGAGCTACTTCCAGTGCCCCGTGGACGACGTCGTCCGGGAAAAGTCGGGAAGCGGCACCTGGCACACGCTGGACGACGGCGAGTCGACCGACGTACTGATCGAGTTCGAGGACGGCTGCTCAGCCACACTCTGGGCAGGCGAATCCGAAGGAAAGACCGTTCTGTGGGCAACGCAGGGGGATGAAGACGAGGTGTTGATCCTGCGGTCCTGACTGGCAGTCGTACGACGAAGGCGGCGCCCCAGGTCATCGGGGCGCTGCCTTCGTCGGCAAGGACGCGGTGCAGCGTTCGGGGATGGCGGTGATGGCGTATGCGTTCGCGTACGTGTTCCTGTCTGTCAGTGCCACCCGCACCGTGCGTCTCACCCAGCCCCGAGATACCCAGCCGCCGACTGATCCCGGACCCGTCACAGCCGGGTCCTCGAAGTTGAGCGTGCATCGTCGAGGCAGGGCCTGCCAGTGAGCCGCGGAAGTGTGACACTTTCTCGGGAAGTGGCACAGTTTGCGCCAAGTACCGCCCCGCCGACGGCGACTAGGGCGTCGATGCCCCGCTCACTCGCGGGGGGCGCCGCGGGCGTTGCCGACGGCGGAGCCGCGGGCGCGATTCGTTCGGAGGGGGCGTTCATCCGGGTAGGTCGTCGCCGTTCTTGAGTGTGGTCAGGAGGGCGTGGAGGGTGGTGTGGTTGGTGGTGAGGATGGTGGTGGGGAGGTCGCTTTCGCGGAGGTGTATAGAGAGGGGGGAGGTGGTGGGGGCGGCGAGTTCGACGCAGCTGTCACCTGTGCCGCCGCCTGAGAACGACGACTTCTGCCAAGTGAGGGGTGCGATCACGGGGGTGCCTTTCACAGTTCCTGGAGCATGTGGACGATGAAGTCCCGGGACTCGGACGGGGGCAGGGCAGAGCCCGCTACTCTGTCATACCGCTTGCGGTATTGCTTGAGCAGAGGCCCGGCATCGAAGAAGATGCTGTTGTGACCGGTCTCGGACAGTGCGGTGTCCAGCTGGGGAACAGGGCCGTGCAGGTAGTCCATCGAGTGCCCGGCGCCGGCGAAGTCCTCGGCGGCGAACGGCAGGATGTGCAGGGTCACATGGTCCAGTTCCGAGCGCTCAAGGATGCGCTCCAACTGGGCGTGGGCCGTTTTGCGGCCGCCGACCAGAATGCGCAGGGCAGCCTCGTGGATGATCGCTTCGTACGGCGTCTCCGGTGACTCCGTGATGACGTGCTGGCGGCGGAGACGGAACGCCACATAGGCTTCCAGGTCCTGGGGCGTCAGCTCTGGTGATGCGTAGCGGAACGCGGCACGCATGTGATCCTCGGTCTGCAGCAGGCCGGGAACATGCGCCATTTGAAAAGTCTGGATGCGTACGGCGTGGTGTTCCAGCTCCGCCAGGTTGAGGCCGACGGGGACGACGATGCCGCGGTACTCCTCCCACCAGCCCTTGCCCCGTTCCAGAGCTATGCTCGTCAATGCGTCGACGTACGCGGAGTCGTCACAGGCGCAGCTCCTGGCCAGGCGCCGGATGCGGTCCTCGCTGATGCCGCCGCGGCCGGTCTCGACATGACTTTGGCGCATGGGACTTGAGTTGAGCAGCGCGGCTGCGGCTCGCGCGGTGATGCCTGCCTGTTCGCGCATCTTGCGCAGCTCGGCCCCCAACCGCTCCTGGCGATAAGTGGGGTTGCTCCTGAGCGGCATCTGTGTCGTCCCCCTGGTCTATGCAGCGTGTGACCCGTGCCGAGCAAGCATGGCACGGGTCACACGGAAGGTCGGCATTTTCCGGATATAGGTTGCTCAGGATATGACTTGCCCCCTACCTTCGGTGATGCGGGCGGCACTCTCTGTTGTGCTGCGGTCTCCGCCTGTTCAACTCACCCATGTCATCGGCGACTTGGAGCTGATCCTTCATGCCCGAATACAGCCTCCGCATTCCACCCCACGCCACCTCCCCTCGCATCGCCCGCGACTTCGTCACCTCTGTGCTGCACGCGCAGCGGCTCGGCGGCATCGTGGAGGACGCGGCGCTCTGCGTCTCGGAGTTGGTCACCAACTCGTGCGTGCACGCGGCCGGAACCGGTCCCGGGCTCCTCCTCGTCACCAACCCGGTCGGCATGCGCGCGACGGTCTACGACGGGGACGTGAACCTGCCTGTCATGAGGGAGGGGTTCGACCCTGGGGGCGGGCGCGGTCTGTGGATCCTCGACTCGCTGACCGAGGGGCGCTGGGGAGCTGAACATGGTGGGTGGCGGACGGGACGCCGGGGCGAGGGAGGGAAGGGTGTGTGGTTCGAACTCGGAGCACCCGGCCCCGTTGGGGGCCCACGATGACCGCTCGGTTGCGCTCCCGCGCGGCTACCCTGGCAGGTGAGGCCGATGGGCGGGAGAGAGGGGTACGAGGGATGAGTGCACAGCCGGTGCATCACGATGGGCCGATCATCCCGATGCCCCCTTTGACCAGGGACGCGTTGCGTGAGGCCGTGAAGCGCTTGAGCCTCGTGAACCTCCCCCAGTTCGACCTGGAGGCCGGGCGGGCGTTCGACCAGGCGAGCCAGACGGGGAGTACGGCTCCGCTCCAGCTGTTTCTGAAACGTTGGGGGGTCTTCGTGGCGATCGAGCGGGACCCTGTGCGAGCAGCACGTCTGCATGAGGCCGAGCGGATCTCCCAGGACGCTATGGCAGGCGAGGTCGCGTTCCGTGCCGCGATGGCGGAGATCAACGGGATTCTGCGTGAGGCCGAGCAGGAGATCGGGGATTGAACGACCACGAGCCGCTGGACTCGGAGTGGGATTGGGAGTACGGCGCAGAACCCGACTGGGTGGTCGGAGATCTTCCCCCCGAGGGGCGCGCAGCCGCAGAAGAGGTCGCACGGGAACTTGTCGTACTCGCTTCACTGGGGCAGGACCCGGGCGACGGAGCGAGTGTGACGAACCCGCAGGGCCTGCGAGTGATCGCTACGGGGCCGCTCATGGTGTGGTATCAGGTCATCGACTACCGCAAGCGTGTGTACATCCAGCGCGTGACCTGGCTCAGCTGATGTTCGAGCCGCTGCCGGGTGGGCGGCGCCGGTGGCGGCTCTGCGGCGTCGGCGCGGCGGGGCCTCAAGCCTGCGCCGCCCCCGGATGCAGTCGTACCCACCCCTCCCACGCCGACGTGACCATGTCGTAGACGTCGTGTTTTGCCTTCCAGCCCAGTTCGGTGGAGATGCGGTCGGCGGAGGCGACGACGCGGGCCGGGTCGCCGGGGCGGCGGGGGGTGACGGTCGGGGGAAGGTTGTAGCCGGTGGCCGTGTTGATGTGGTCGATCATCTCGCGGACCGAAACGCCCTCGCCGCGGCCGATGTTGAGGGTGAGGGCGAGGCCGGGGGAGGACTGGAGGGCGCGGGCCGTTGTCACGTGGGCCTCGGCCAGGTCCAGCACGTGGATGTAGTCGCGGATGCAGGTGCCGTCGGGGGTGGGGTAGTCGTCGCCGAAGATGCGCGGGGGCGCGTTCGCCGTGAGGCGCTCGAAGACCATGGGGACGATGTTGAAGACGCCGGTGTCCGCCAGTTCCGGTGTGGCCGCGCCGGCCACGTTGAAGTAGCGGAGGGAGGCTGTGGCGAGGCCGGTTGCTCTGCCCGTCGCGCGGGCCAGCCATTCGCCGGCCAGCTTGGTCTCGCCGTACGGAGACATCGGCGCGCATGGAGTCTCCTCCGTCACCAGCTCCACGTCCGGCATGCCGTACACCGCGGCGGAGGAGGAGAAGACGAAGGAGGGGACCTCCGCCTGGGTCACGGCCTCCAGGAGGACGCGTAGGCCCTCGACGTTCTCCCGGTAGTAGTGGAGGGGCCGGCTCACCGACTCGCCCACCTGCTTCTTCGCCGCCAGGTGCACTACACCCGTCACCGCGTGGTCGGTGAGGGCGCGGGTCACGCGTGCGCCGTCCAGGGTCGAGCCGACCACCAGCGGTACGCCGTCCGGTACGCGCTCGGCGATGCCGGTGGACAGGTCGTCGTACACGACCGTCTGCTCGCCCGCCTCGGTCATGGCGCGTACCACGTGCGCCCCGATGTAACCGGCGCCGCCGGTGATCAGCCAGGTCATGTGCGGCCGTCCCCTCGTCAGTTGGCCCGTGCGTGGTGCTGCTGGTCGTGGTGTTGCTGGTCGGTCACAGTCGGACCCGTCACAGTGAAGCAGGCGTCAGTGAGTGTCTTCCGTCGCCGCGTCCAGCGCCGCGGTGAGACGGTCGAGCCTGGTCCGCAGCTCCTGGATCTCGTCGAGGTCGAAGTCCGTCGCGGCGATGATCCGCCGCGGTACCTCCAGCGCCCGCTCGCGCAGCGCCACTCCGTCCTCGGTGAGCCGTACCTCCACCGACCGCTCGTCGCGCGCGCTGCGCTCCCGGCGTACCAGGCCGGCCGTCTCCAGCCGCTTGAGCAGCGGGGAGAGCGTGCCGGAGTCGAGACGGAGGTGTTCGCCCAGCTTCTTGACGGGCAGGTCGCCGTGCTCCCACAGCACCAGCATCACGAGGTACTGCGGGTAGGTGAGCCCGAGGTCCTTGAGGAGTACGCGGTAGACGCCGCCGAAGGCGCGCGACGCGGCGTTCAGGGCGAAGCAGATCTGCTGGTCGAGGCGGAGCCAGTCGGAGGTGGGCGTGGTGGTCATGGCTCCAGGGTAGCTCTTTGCCCATCATTTAGTTGTCCACAATTTAATTGTGTGCTCTACTTATTGTCGTCGAGAGGCGGCCGGACAGGGCCGCCGACCGTGATCTGAGAGGGATGGTTCTTCCATGGACGCGCTGTACACCGCTGTCGCCACCGCCACCCACGGCCGCGACGGTCGTGCCGTCACCTCCGACGGCAAGCTGGACCTCGCACTCAGCATTCCGGTGGAGATGGGCGGCAACGGCCAGGGCACCAACCCGGAGCAGCTCTTCGCCGCCGGTTACGCCGCCTGCTTCGGCAGCGCGCTCGCCCTCGTCGGCCGCCAGGCGAAGGCCGATGTCAGCGACGCAGCCGTCACCGCCGAGGTCAGCGTCATCAAGGAGGGCGAGGGCTTCGCCCTGAGGGTCACCCTCCGTGTCGAGCTGCCCGACGGCCTGGACGCGGCGACCGGCCGCAAGCTCGTCGAGTCCGCCCACCAGGTCTGCCCGTACTCCAACGCCACCCGCGGCAACATCGACGTCGACCTCGTCGTCGAGTGACTCAGCTCGGTTGACCCGCGCCGGCGCCTCCCCGTTCGCCCGGCGCGGGTCGACGACTCCGCCTGGCGCTCACCTCAACGGGTGAGCGCCGGGGTCTGCTCTGCGAGCGGTACCACCGGCGCGGCGGCCGTGCCGGGCGTGAGGCGACGGGTCGCCGTCGGGAACAGGGGGAGGCGCGGCTGGATGCGGTAGCGGAGCCTCAGCGCGGTGGCTCGCGCCTGTCTGACCAGGCGGGACGACTGCCGGACTGCCCTGCGGCACATGGCCGAGGTGAAGCGGAGCATGCCGTAGGTGCGACGCAGGCCCAGGCGGATCAGTGCCTGCCGGGCACGTGCGCGCGGCGGGACCGGGGTGCCGGGTGTGCGGTAACGGCGATAGCAACGACGGTAGTACGTAAGGGACTTGCTCAGGAACCCGGTGCGGGCGGCAGGTGGGGTCTGGCCCCGCCTCTGGTACACCGTCACCAGGCGCCCGACCATCCGGCGGAACAACAACGGCCGTCACCGGGCGAGTTCGGGGCGGCCGTCGAGGATGCCTGAACCCGGTACGCGGGGACGACAACACTGAACCTGCGCACGGCGCATCCATGGGTCGGTGCGGGCGGTCGGCCCGGGAACGGCCGGTGGAGTGACTTGGTTACGTCGGGTACGGCATCCGGGGGACGAGTCCGTGCAGGCGGAGGGGCGAGCCGGTGCAGGTGATGGGGCGAGCCGGTTGTCCCGGCTCGCCCCGTCGATCAGGCCGTCGTAAGCCTTTCAGGCTTCGTACGCCCTTCAGGCTGTCGTACGCGCTACTTCACCGCGCCCGCCATCACCCCGGACACGAACTGCCGCTGGAACGCGAAGAACACGACCAGCGGGATCACCATGGAGATGAACGCGCCCGGCGCCAGGATGTCGACGTTGTCGGCGAACGCGCGCATCTGCGTCTGCAGGGCGACCGTGATCGGCTGGCTGTCGGTGTCGGAGAACACCAGCGCGATCAGCATGTCGTTCCACACCCACAGGAACTGGAAGATGCCCAGACTCGCGATCGCGGGCCCGCCCAGCGGCATCACGACCCGGGCGAACAGCCGCAGTTCACCCGCCCCGTCGAGCCGGGCCGCCTCCAGCAGCTCCTTCGGGATCTCCGCGAAGAAGTTCCGCAGCAGGAACACCGCGAAGGGCAGACCGAAACCCGTGTGGAAGAGGACCACGCCCATGATGTTGCCGAACAGGCCGATGTTGCCGAAGAGTTCGGCGACCGGGATCAGCGCCACCTGCACCGGCACCACCAGCAGGCCGACCACGCCGAGGAACCACCAGTCGCGGCCGGGGAACTCCATCCACGCGAACGCATAACCCGCGAGCGCGCCGATGACGACGACGAGGACCGTCGCCGGGACCGTGATCAGCAGGGTGTTGACGAGTGAGTCGGTGATGTCGCTGTTCTGCAGGAGCTTGTCGTAGCTCTCGAAGGTGAGCTGGGACGGCTCGGTGAAGACGTCCCACCAGCCGCTGATCGTCATCTCCTGCGGGGGACGCAGCGAGGAGACCAGCAGACCGATCGTCGGGACCAGCCAGAACAGCCCGACGACGATCAGGAAGACCCGGACCGCACCGCCGCCGATGCCTTCCACGAGGCGGGAGCCGAGGGACTGCTTCGCCTTGGCCGTCTTGGCCGTCTTCGCCGGTTGTCCGGGTTGTTCGGGCTGGGTGAGCATGTCGGCATGTGTGGTCATCGCCGCACCTCCCGCCTGAGCCTGCGGATGTTACTGCGCCTTCCCGGGGGATAACCCCCGGACCCCCAGCAGAAGGACCAGTCGCCGCTCATCGCCGCACCTCCCGCCTGAGCCTGCGGATGTTGAACCACATCACCGGGATGACCAGCAGAAGCAGGAACACCGAGATGGCGCTGGCGATGCCGGGCTGGCCCTCGGAGAAGCCCTTGCGGTACAGCTCCAGCGCGAGGACGTTCGCGTCGTCCTGGGCGGAGCCCGGGGCGATGATGAAGACCAGGTCGAAGATCTTCAGGACGTTGATCATCAGGGTGACGACGACGACCGCGAGGACGGGCGCCAGGAGCGGAACCGTGATCTTCCGGAACACCTGCCATTCGGTCGCGCCGTCGACACGCGCCGCCTCCAGGAGATCACGTGGGATGCCCGCCAGCCCCGCCGCGATCAGCACCATCGCGAAACCGGCCCACATCCAGATGTACGCCCCGATGATCGACGGCGTGACCAGTGACGGGCCCAGCCAGTCCAGGCCGTTGTACGGCTCCTTGAAGTTGCCCGCCGGGAGGCGGAGTTGGGCGCCGTCGGCCTTCTCCGACAGGGAGAACGTGCCGTCGGCGCCGGCCTTCACCGACTCCACGACCTTGCCGTCCTTGACCGCCTCGATCTTCATGCCGGGGTAGCCGAGTTCGGACGCGTCGGGTGCGCCGAGCGTGCCGACGCCCTCGCCGCGGGTGAAGTCCTGCCACGTCGTGCCGGTGATCCGGCCCGGGTCGGCCTGCGGCGCAACGGCCCGCTTGGCGTCGCCGGGCATCTGGTCGGGGGCGACTCCCACGAGGGGCAGGGTGACCGTGCCCCCGGTGTGGACCGTCGCCCTGGTGATGAAGGCGCCGCCCTTCTCCGCCACGAGCGGCGACTCACGGCCCGGATGCGCCTTCGGGAACGCCGACGACTCGGCGAACGTGTCGTGGACGCCCACCCACACCGCGTTCGCGACGCCCTTCTCCGGATCCTGGTCGTAGACGAGGCGGAAGATGATGCCGGCGGCCAGCATCGAGATCGCCATCGGCATGAAGACGACCAGCTTGAACGCCGTGCCCCAGCTCACCCGTTCGGTCAGCACCGCGAAGACCAGACCGAGCGCGGTGGCGACCGTCGGCGCGAACACCACCCAGATGACGTTGTTCTTCAGGGCGGTGCGGATGCCGTCGTCGGTGAACAGGGACTCGTAGTTGTCGAAGCCGGTGAACGCGCCCGACCGGTCGTAGAAGCTGCGGACGACCGAGTACCCGATCGGGTAGACCACGAGCGCGCCCAGCAGCACAAGAGCGGGCAGCAGGAACAGCGCCACCACGGTCTTGCGGGTGCCGGTCACGCTCTTGCGCGACTTGGGAGCGGCAGGGGTCGGAGGGACCCCTGCCGCCGTGGCCGACGTCATCGCGTCAGCCTCCGTAGGCGGCCGCCGCGTCCGCCTCCAGTTGCGCCTGCGTGCCCGCGATGTCGGTCGGGTTCGCCAGGAAGTCCTGCAGCGCCTTCCACTCGCCCTTGCCGGGCGTGCCGCCGAAGGCCTGCGGGGCCTGGTCGGACATGTCGAAGCGGAAGTCGTCGCCGGAGTCGATGAGGGCCTCGGCGATCCCCTGCTGCACCGTGTTCGGATACGCCGAGATGTCCACGTTCTTGTTCGGCGAGAGGTAGCCGCCCAGCTTCGCCTGGATCGTCGCCGCGTCCGGGGAGGCCAGGAAGGTGGCCAGCGCCTGCGCCGCCTTGGAGTCCTTCAGGATCACCGCCGCGTCGCCGCCGGAGACCACGGGAGCGGTGTCGCCCACGGCCGGGAAGGGGAACGCCTTCGCGTCCGTGCCGACCTCCGCGCCCGCCGTACCGATGTTGACCTGCGCGAAGTCGCCCTCGTAGACCATGCCCGCCTTGGGCTGGTCGCCGCCGGTGAAGGTCTGCGTCACCGAGGCCGGGAAGTCCGTCTGCAGCGCGCCGTCCGCACCGCCGGCGACGTAGTCCTTCTTGCCCCAGACCTCGGCCAGCGTGGTCAGCGCGTCCTTCACGGACGGGTCCGTCCACTTGATCTCGTGCTTGGCGAGCTGGTCGTACTTCTCCGGGCCCGCCTGGGAGAGGTAGATGTTCTCGAACCAGTCGGTGAGGGTCCAGCCGTCGGCACCGCCGACGGAGAACGGCGTGACACCGGAGTCGTAGACCGTCTGGGCGGTGGTGAGCAGCTCGTCCCAGGTCTTCGGTTCCGTGACCCCGGCGTTCTCGAAGACCTGGGTGTTGTACCAGATCAGGGACTTGTTGGCGGCCTTGTAGTAGACGCCGTACTGCTCGCCGTCGACCTTGCCGATGTCCTGCCAGCCCTGCGAGTAGTTCTCGGCCAGTTCGGCCTTCGCCTCGACGCCCAGCGGCTTGGCCCAACCGTTGTCCACGGCCTGCTGGATCGCGCCGGGCTGCGGGAGCATCGCCACGTCCGGCGGCTGGCCGCCCGCGATCTTCGAGCCCAGGAAGTTGACGATGGGGTCCTGCGCGGGCACGAAGGAGACCTCGGCGCCGGTGCGCTTCTCGAACTCCTCAAGGACCTTGTTGAAGTTGTCCTGCTCCGCGCCGCTCCATACGGCGGCGACCTCAAGGCTTTCGCCGTCCAGCTTGGGGAGGGTGACGGTGGTGGCCGTCTCCTCGCCTGCGCCGGCCTGCTCGTTTTCGTTGTCGTCGTCTCCACCGCAGGCGGTGAGCGCGAGTGCTCCCGCGAGGACGGTGGCTGCGGCTTTCACGGCCGTGTGCTTCCGGATGGTGCTGTACGTGCTGCGCATCACTGCCCCGTTCTTCGTTCCTCGTCGAACGTCCGAACGCTGTCCCGTGCGGTCTGGTCTACGCCGGGTGCTGTGGGTCGGCAAGAGCGCCATCGCTGTCAAGACGGTGATCGTGACCGCGTCGTGACCCAGCGTTGCGGAATCGGCGGCCGATTCGGGGGCGGGTGCGGGGTGGCGCACCTTTCCCGGGGGGCTGTGCCGCCAGATCCCCCTTCATCCCGCTTCGGGTCTCCCTTCAGGTCCCGCTTCAGGTCTCCCTTCAGGTCCCGCTTCGGGTCCCGCTTCGGGTCCCGCTTCAGGTCTCCCTTCGGGTCCCGCTTCAGGTCCCTCTTTGGCTTGAACGGCCTTGTGCTCGAACGCCAGACAGGCCAGTCGCCCGTCAGGCAGGATCGGCCGCCCGTCAGGCAGGATCGGCCGCCCGTCAGGCAGGATCGGCCGCCCGTCAGGCAGGCTCAGTCGCCGTGTGCCTGGAGGGGCCGCATGCCTGGAGGAGCCGCGCGACCGGATCGCCCGCCGCTAGAGAAGCGACGGCACCGATACCGCCGACACCTCCCGTGCCGCCCGCTCCAGCGCGCTCGCCAGCAAGGCCAGGTCCGTCGGCCCGTTCCCCAGCTCCCGCACGGGGCGCCGGGCCGGCGGGTCGCCCATGCGCTCCCACTCCATCGGTATGACGGTCGGGCGCAGGGTCGCCGTACGGGGGATCCGGCCCGTGATCCGACCGCCCTGGAAGGACGTCACCCGGCCGTCGGCGGAGGCCAGCCGGCCCCGTCCCGGAGCCGGTTCGTCCGGCCCGGGGGCCGGTGGGTCGAGGGTGACCCGCACGGTCGCCTGCCGCGCCGGTTCCGTCTGGGCCGTACGGCCGCCGACCCCCGCCGCGGCGACCAGGTGCACGCCCAGCCGCTCGCCCTCCCGGGCCACGGCCTCCAGTGCCCGCATCACGGACCCGGCGGCCGGCCGGCCCGGTGAACCGAGCGCGGGCGACACCAGCGCGTCCAGGTCGTCCACGACCACGACGAGCCGCGGCAACGGCGATATCGCCTCCGCCCGCTGACGCGCCGCGCCCGGCCGCAACCGCAGTGTCGAACTGGGCGGCGCGTCGAGATCCTCGGCACCGGACGCACCTGCGCCCGTGCCGGGGATCTCACCCGCTCCCGCCGAGCGCTGGGCGACCATACGGCCGGACACCTCCCGCCCCGTGTGCCACTCGGCGAAGTCGGCCCGCCCCAGCAACTCGGCCCGCCGCTTCAGCTCGGCACTCAGTGACTGCGCGAACTCCCGCATGCGGACGGGGTCGTTGGCGGCGAGATGGGTCGTCACATGCGATACGTCCGTACAGACCCGCAAGCCGTCGCCCTGCCCGCTGCCCGCATTCACGCTGTCCCGCCCGTCGATCAGCACGACGCTCAGCCGGTCCGGGCGCTCGGCGGCGGCCAGCGACGCGACCACGGCTCGCAGCAGCTCCGTACGTCCGCTGCCGTGCGGTCCCTCGATCAGCAGATGCGGTCCCTCGGCGACGAGGTCCGCGCACACCGGACCGTGCGGCCCGGCCCCGAGCACGGCCAGGGCCCGCCCGCCGAGCGCCTCCGCGTCGTCGGCCGCGTCCGCCCACCGCGCCATCAGCGACGCGGGAGTGGCCCGGGCCAGCCCCAACTCGTCCAGCAGCCGGGCCGCCTGCGGCAACGGCGCCGACATCCTGCCCTGCCGCTCACCCCCGGCACCGTCCGTCCTGAGCGGCGCCAGTGCCCGCGCGAACCGCTCCGCCCAGGCGAGCGAGACGGCGTCCACCGCGGCGACCATGCCCTGCCCGACGGGACCGGGTCGTGCGGCGCCCGCCCCCGCGACCCGCGTGAGCCGCAGCGACGTCGCCACATCACCGCTGAGCAGCGCCACGGCACCGCAGTCCCGGAACGTGGGGGATGTCGCGCACGCCGCCTCGTACGTCTCCGTCATGGGCGACACGGGTGAGGCGGACGCCGTCTCGGCCAGGCACACCACATGTATGCCGACCCGCGGCCCCTCCGACGCCAGCCGTGCCACCGCCTCCCGCACATCGGCGCCACCGGGGTCCCCGTCCACGACGACCACGGTGTACGGCCCCGGGAATCCCCTCCTGGCCTGTACGGCTTCGTCCTCGTCAGCGGCCCAGGAGGGTCGGTGTGCCGCGCCCCGGATCGGCCCCGCGGGGGTGGCGGCGGGGGCGGGGTCGGGCTGATCGGGATGGCTGGTGGGGATGTCGTACGACGCCGTGGCATGGCGGGGGGAGGGGGCGGCCACGTCGGCGGATGCTCCGGCAGCCGAACCGGAGGGCGTCGGGGTGGGACGGTCGGTGTTCGTCGGGCCGCTGCCGGTGGCGGTGGCGGCGCTGGTCCGCGGGGACGTGAGTCCGTGACCCGCGCCGCCCGGACCGCCTTTCAGCTCTGCCGCGTGGTCTTCCAGGCGGCGCAGGAGTTCGTCGGTGCGGGCGGTGGCCTGTTCGCGGTCGTAGGCGAGGAGGAGGCGGCAGTCCTGGCCGTGTCCCGGGCGGATGTGGGGGAGCCAGCCCAGCCAGGACCACTCGGCGGTGCGCTCCGGAAGTGGGCGGGAGCGGTCCGCGCTGATCAGGACGACTTCCAGGGTGGCGGGGGAGTGCAGCGCGGTGAGCTGGGCCACGACCGCGCGGGCCAGCCCGGCGAGCCGCGCGCGCGGACCGGCCAGTCCCAGCGCCCCGACCTCGCGCAGATCGGCGGTCACCGGTACGGCGGGCAGCAGGCCGGAGCCGTCGGGTGCCGCCCGGTCGGCCGTGCCCAGCCGGACGGTGAGCGCCTCCGGGTGTCCCGGGCCGCGTTCCCACAGCCGGGGACCGGGGCCCAGCGCCGTCAGCAGCAGCGCCGCCGGGTCCGGCCAGGTCTCCGGCAGCTGGGGTGTGGGGGTGAGGGGTTTCGCCACCACATCGGTCACGCCCTCGTCGTGGGCCCCGCGCCCGGCCGCCCCCTGCTCGGCGCGTCCCCCGGCCAGCCGCCGCGCCCATGCCGTCAGCCCACCGCGCCTGCGCACGCCCTGCGGCACATCGGTCCCACGCAGCGGAGTCCCTTTCCGCCGACTCCTCCCATCGGCAGGGTGGGCCGACGCCTCCACGTCGGAGGCCCGGTCGCCGAGCCGGTCATCGAGGGCCCGGTCACCGAGCCGGTCATCGGAGGCCCGGTCGCCGAGCCGGTCGTGCACCGTCCCGCCTCCGGCCTCGGCACGCAGATCGGAACCGCCGCCCAGCGAGCGCCCGCCCCCCGTGCGGGGTGCGGTGTCGCCGAGTGAGCGCCTGGCTGTGGCGCCGGGACTCGCGTCGCGGTGGGTGGCGTCGGCCGTCGTACGGGGATCGGTCCCACCGCCCGGCGAGCGCCCGGCCGCACCGACGTGGGAGCCGCCGAAAGTGTCGCCGGCCGCCACCGCACCGGAAGCCGGGCCGCCGGGAACGCCCCCGGCTGCCGCACCGGAATCTGTGTCGTCGAGCCTGCCCGCGGCCCCGGCACCCGGACCCCGGCCTGGCTGTGAGCCGTGAGCTGTGGTGCCGGAGTCCGGGTCGGCGGATGCGCCACTGGCTGTCGCAGGGGTCGTGCGGGTCGCGCCGGTCGTGCGGCTCGTCCGGAAGGCGCCGCGCCTGCGCCCACCTCCGGCCGCCGCACCGAAGGTGTCGTCGTCGCGCCGGCCCCCGTTCGCCGTACTGTGCGCGTCGTCGTCGCGCCCCCGCCGCCCGGCACTCGCATTGTGACCGTCACCGTCGTGCCCGGCCCCGGCACCCGCCCTGTGACCGTCCCCGTCGTGCCCGCCGTCGCCCGCCGCACCGAAGCCACCACCGCCCGCTGGCGTGGCACCGGACGGCATGCCCGGTCCGCTCGCTCCGAACCGGCCGCCATGGGTGTCGCCCCCACGCGTGCGCCCCCGCGAAGCCATGCCACGGGCCGTGTCCGCGTCCGAGGTCGTCGCCCGGTGCTCGATGTGCGGCGCCCGGCCCTGCTCCGGCACCGCCGTCGATTCACGGGGGCTCTGCGCCTGGGCCGCCCAGGCCGCTGCCGTCCCGAGTGCGTGAGACGTCCTGCCGGAAGGCCCGCCGAACCCTGCCGTGTCGGCCGCGTGTGTGTGTGGTGCTCGCGTGGGTTCGTCGCCGTCGGTGGGCACCCGCACATGGCCTTCGCCGTCGGCTGCCGTGAGCAGGCGCGGGCCGGGGCCGCCGGCAGGGGCGAGGCGGAGGGTGGACTCGCCGATGCGGAGCAGGGAGCCCGGGGTGAAGCGGACCGGGCGGGTGGTCACGGGGGTGCCGTCCAGGGTCGTGCCGTTGGTGGAGCCGAGGTCGGCGACCGTGACTCGGCCGTCGGCGGCGACGGTGACCGCGCAGTGGAGGCGGGAGACATCCGGGTCGTCCAGGGCGACATCGGCGTCGGCGGAGCGGCCGATGTGGATCTGGCCGCCATGGAGGAGGTGGACGCCGCCCGCGTCCGGGCCCGCGACGATGTCCAGACGGGTCGGGGCGTCGTCGACCTCGGGGTGCGGTTCGGGCTCGGCCGGGGCGCCCAGGGACAGCACGGCGCCGTCGATCAGCGGGGGCTCGCCCAGCGTGCAGCGCCGCTCGTCGAGCCGCTCCGGGCCGGCGAACAGCACGGCCGGGCCGTCGCTGCCGGAGACCGCGGAGGCGAGCGCCGAGGCGACCGCGGACAGCGCCGTGCCCGCGGGCGCCGTGACCAGCACATCGCAGCTCGCGGCGCGGCCGGGCGCGGGCGCCCCCAGGGGGTCTACGACGGTCAGCCGGATCTGCATCGCCGTCAGCGGTCCCTTCTGCGCGGGCGCGGCGCGGACTTCCCCCACCCCACACGAGCACGTCGGCCAGTACTGAAGGCATCCTCGCACCTGCCACTGACAATGTGCCCCTCGCCAGATGGCAAGTGATCTTGATTGGTCGGCTCTGCCCGTAAAAGTGCCTGCCCAGTACCGCAACTGTGATCGTTCGAGCGGCACTTGAGATCGCTCACGTCCGCGTCCGGCAACCGACGGACCGAGTCGAGCGTCTTTTCTTCGAACATGCGCGGACGCATCGCGGGCGTATTGCGGAGCCGGACGACAGCCCGGTATCAGGTGCGTCGGCACTACAGTGGGTCGGAAACACACGCAAGCAGCGAAACGCAGGCAAGCAGCAGGGAGCACATGACGTGCGGCCGGTAGGCAGCAAGTACCTGCTCGAGGAGCCGCTCGGACGCGGCGCCACGGGCACCGTCTGGCGAGCCCGTCAGCGGGAGACCGCGGGCGCCGAGGCCGCCGTGCCGGGCCAGCCCGGCGAGACCGTCGCGATCAAGGTCCTGAAGGAAGAGCTCGCGAACGATCCCGACATCGTGATGCGCTTCCTCAGAGAGCGGTCCGTCCTGCTCCGGCTCACTCACCCGAACATCGTCCGGGTCCGTGACCTGGTCGTCGAGGGCGATCTGCTGGCCCTCGTCATGGACCTCGTCGAGGGGCCCGACCTGCATCGCTACCTGCGCGAGAGCGGGCCCCTCAGCCCGGTCGGCGCCTCTCTGCTCACCGCGCAGATCGCCGACGCGCTCGCCGCCAGCCACGCCGACGGCGTCGTCCACCGCGACCTGAAGCCGGCGAACGTCCTGCTCCGCCAGGACGGCGGCCAGATGCACCCGATGCTGACCGACTTCGGCATCGCGCGCCTCGCCGACTCCCCGGGCCTGACCCGCACCCAGGAGTTCGTCGGCACGCCCGCGTACGTCGCGCCCGAGTCCGCCGAGGGCCGCCCGCAGACCTCCGCCGTCGACATCTACGGCGCCGGGATCCTGCTGTACGAGCTGGTCACCGGCCGTCCGCCGTTCGCCGGCAGCTCGGCGCTCGAAGTCCTGCACCAGCATCTGAGCGCCGAGCCGCGCCGCCCCTCCACCGTCCCCGACGCGTTGTGGACGGTCATCGAGCGCTGTATGCGCAAGAACCCCGACGAGCGGCCCAGCGCCGAGAACCTGGCCCGCGGGCTGCGCGTCGTCGCCGAGGGCATCGGGGTGCACGCGAACTCCGCGCAGATCGCCGCCGCCGAGAACGTGGGCGCGCTCCTCATGCCCGACCCGGCGCCCGCGACCGTACCCGGATCGGGAGTGCCCGGTTCCGCCGACCCCACGCAGGTGCTGCCGCACGGCGCCGGGAACTACGACCCGAACGCCGCCACCAGCGTCATGCCGCACACCGGCGGGCCGGCCGGCGCCGCCGACCCCACCGCCGTACTGCCGAACCGCGGCGCGGCCGACCCGACCGCCGTCATGCCGCCGGTGCCGCAGGGCCAGTCGGGCCAGCCGGGCCAGCAGCCCGGGCGGCCCGAGGACCCGCACCCCTGGCAGAACCAGCTACGGGCGGCCCGCGACCGCAACGAGCAGACGCAGGTCCAGTACCTCGACCCCAACCAGGACCCGCTGCGCCGCCGCCCCCAGCGGCAGGTCGCCCGGCCGCAGCAGCAGCCCCCGCAACCTCAGCCTCAGCCTCAGCCTCAGCCTCAGCAGCAGCCGCGCCGACAGCGGCGGCAGCAGCAGCCGCAGCAGGGTTACGGCTATCCGCAGCAGCAGCAACAGCCGCAGCCGTACGCCCCGCCGCAGCCCCAGCAGCCGCAGCGGTACGCGCCGCCCCAGCAGCCGCAGCAGCCGCAGCGGTACGCGCCGCCCCAGCAGCCGCAGCAGCCTCAGCGCGAGCCCCGGCAGCCGCGGCAGCGCAGCGCCAATCCGACGAAGATCCCCGGCCTCGGCTGTCTGAAGGGATGCCTGTTCACGTTCGTCATCCTGTTCGTCGCGGGGTGGCTGGTCTGGGAGCTGAGCCCGCTGCAGGAGTGGATCGGCACGGGCAAGAGCTACTGGGAACAGATCGGCGACACGGTCGACACGGTCACCGGGTGGGTCGAGGACCTGGGCGGCGGGAGCTCCGGCGCCGGCTGAAGTCACCTGCGCGGTGGCGAGGTTGGTGATTTGTCGACACCTGGCGGGTGATTTCCGCCTCCACGGTCAAGGTCACGGCTCCGGGCGCGTAGTTTTGTCGGCTGGGGGTCCGGGGGCCCGCGGCGCCAGCCGCTGATGTCAACGCCCTCGGACGGCGCAGCAGCGATCAACACGCGTCTGTAGGAGCAGCCTTGGCACGGAAGATCGGCAGCCGGTACACCGCCCACCAGATCCTGGGACGGGGCAGCGCCGGCACGGTGTGGCTGGGCGAGGGGCCGGAAGGGCCCATCGCCATCAAGCTGCTGCGCGAAGATCTCGCGTCCGACCAGGAGCTCGTCGGACGCTTCGTGCGGGAGCGCACGGCACTGCTCGGCCTTGAGCACCCGAACGTCGTGTCCGTGCGGGACCTGGTGGTCGACGGCAACGACCTCGCACTCGTCATGGATCTCGTACGAGGCACCGATCTGCGCACCCGGCTGGACCGCGACCGGCGGCTGGCACCGGAGGCGGCCGTCGCGATCGTCGCGGACGTCGCGGACGGGCTCGCGGCCGCGCATGCCGCCGGGGTCGTGCACCGGGACGTCAAGCCGGAGAACGTACTGCTCGACATGCAGGGCCCGCTCGGGCCCGGAAGCTCGCACCGTGCGCTGCTGACCGACTTCGGTGTGGCGAAACTCATCGACTCGCCGCGGCGGACCCGGGCGACGAAGATCATCGGCACGCCGGACTATCTCGCGCCGGAGATCGTCGAGGGGCTGCCCCCGCGGGCGTCGGTCGACATCTACGCGCTGGCGACCGTGCTGTACGAGCTGCTGGCCGGCTTCACGCCCTTCGGCGGCGGGCATCCCGGTGCGGTGCTGCGGCGCCATGTCACGGAGACGGTGGTCCCGCTCCCCGGTATCCCCGACGAGCTGTGGCAGCTGCTCGTCCAGTGCCTCGCCAAGGCGCCGGCCTCGCGGCTGCGGGCCTCCGAGCTGGGTGCGCGACTGCGGGAGCTGTTGCCGCTGGTGGCGGGGATGCCGCCGCTGGACGTGGACGAGCCGGATGCGGAGACGGCGGACGAGCCGGAGGAGGAGGCCGTCGGGACTGGTGCGCCGGCCGCCGAGCGGGGGGGACGGGCGCGGCGGCGGGGGGCGGTGCCGCTGGTGCCGGGGGCCAAGCCGGCCGACTCCAATCGGGACACGCATACGTCGATGAGGGTGCCGGGGCCGGATGAGCTGGCCGGAGGGGCGCGCGGGACGGCGCGGGTGCCGCGGGCGGCGGGGGCGCCTCGGCCGGGGTCCGCGCGGCATCGGGCGGTGACTCGGCGGCGGCGGGTGACGTTGGGGGTGGCTGCGGTGGTGCTGGGAGTGGCTGTGGGGGTGGGGGTGTGGCTGGCGACGTCGGGGGACGATGCGGGGGCGACTCCGCCGGACACGCAGAACTCGGCACCGGCCTCGCCCTGACTGTTTCTCGCCCCCGCCGCCCCTACCCGTCCCATCCCCAGGCGCTCCGCCCCTTCGACCCCGCCAAGGGGCTCCGCCCCCTGGACCCCCGATCGGCCTCCGGCCTCGTCCTCAAACGCCGGACGGGCTGGATGGTGCCGACTGGCGCTGAGGGGCGAGCGGTGCTCAGAGGCGGGTGGCCCTGGGGGGTGGGTGGGGGTTCGGGATGGTGTCGCTCGGTCTCGGTCGGCGGGTGGGCTGGATGATGCCGACTGGCGCCGAGGGGCGAGCGGTGCTCAGAGGCGGGTGGCCCCGGACGGTGGGTGGGGGTGAATATGCGGGGCGGCGCTGAGTGGTGGTTGCCCGGCGTTTGCTGGTTGGCGGAGCCGTTAGGCTGGTGGTGTGGCAGTCGTCGATGTATCCGAAGAGCTCAAGTCCCTCTCCTCGACCATGGAGTCGATCGAGGCCGTTCTGGACCTCGACAAGCTGAGGGCAGACATCGCCGTGCTCGAGGAGCAGGCGGCCGCGCCGTCCCTGTGGGACAACCCGGACGAGGCGCAGAAGATCACCAGCAAGCTCTCCCACCTCCAGGCGGAGGTGAGGAAGGCCGAGGCCCTGCGCTCGCGGATCGACGATCTTTCCGTGCTGTTCGAGATGGCCGACGAGGAGGACGACCCGGACACCCGCGCCGAGGCCGAGTCCGAGCTCGCCGCCGTCAAGAAGGCCCTGGACGAGATGGAAGTACGGACTCTGCTCAGCGGGGAGTACGACGCCCGGGAAGCGCTGGTCAACATCCGCGCGGAGGCCGGTGGCGTCGACGCCGCCGACTTCGCCGAGAAGCTCCAGCGCATGTACCTGCGGTGGGCCGAGCAGCGCGGCTACAAGACCGAGGTGTACGAGACCTCGTACGCCGAAGAGGCCGGCATCAAGTCGACCACCTTCGCCGTGCAGTCGCCGTACGCCTACGGAACCCTCTCCGTCGAGCAGGGCACGCACCGGCTGGTGCGCATCTCGCCCTACGACAACCAGGGGCGCCGGCAGACCTCCTTCGCGGGCGTGGAAGTCCTCCCCGTGGTCGAGCAGACCGACCACATCGAGATCGACGAGTCCGAGCTGCGCGTGGACGTGTACCGGTCGTCCGGCCCCGGCGGCCAGGGCGTGAACACCACGGACTCCGCGGTGCGGCTCACCCACCTCCCCACCGGCATCGTCGTCTCCTGCCAGAACGAGCGGTCGCAGATCCAGAACAAGGCCACCGCCATGAACGTTCTGCAGGCGAAGCTCCTTGAGCGGCGCCGGCAGGAGGAACAGGCCAAGATGGACGCGCTCAAGGGCGACGGCGGCAACTCCTGGGGCAACCAGATGCGTTCGTACGTCCTGCACCCGTACCAGATGGTCAAGGACCTGCGCACCGAGTTCGAAGTCGGTAACCCGGAGGCCGTGTTCAACGGCGAGATCGACGGCTTCCTTGAGGCCGGAATTCGCTGGCGCAAGCAGCAAGCGAAGTAACTTTGTCGACAAGGCAACTGCCGCCACCTCGGCGGCAGTTGCCTTTTGCGTGCTGGCATGTCCGGGTTTTACATCACACTCACAGACTCCAACCCCTCGCATAGTCCCCGGAATTGGACATCGCGCACGGAACCGGCCTTGACGTTGCTTTGAAAAATGGGAAGGGTAAAGCGTGGCATGCGTATCTCTGGGGCGCATGTGAACCGGGGGGCTTGAGTTCAGCTATCCCGTCGATCACAGCCCCGAGCGCCGCCTCATTGACGATCAGCTACTGGGGGTAGCAACCAGATGACCAACAAGACGCGCATCCGCGTCGCGCGCCTCGCCGCCGCGACCGTGATCGCCGCCGGTGCTTCGCTGACCGCCGCGGGCGCCGCTTCGGCCGCGGAGGAGGACTGCATCCTCGGTGTCCTGTGCAGCGACGAGTCGCCCTCGCCGACGCCGCCGGCCCCGACGGACCCGCCCACCGGCCTGCCGACGGATCCGCCCCCGGACCTCCCCACGGAGCCGACCGAGGAGCCGACCGAGCCGGAGGAGCCGCCCGCCGAGCCCAACGAGCCGCCGGTCACCGACCAGCCGTCCGACCCGGGCGACGGGAACGGCAATGGCAACGGCAACGGGAATGGCAACGGGAACGAGAACGGTGGCGGCAACAGCAACACCGACCCCGACGGCGGCTCCTCGGCCCAGCAGGAGGGCTCGTCCTCCCTCACCGACACCGGCTCGGAGGCCACCGAGACCGAGACCGACACCGCTGCTCAGGGTGGCGGTGAGGAGCTCGCCGAGACCGGTGCCGCTCAGACCACGTTCCTGCTGATCGGTGCCGCGACGATGATCGCCGGCGGTATCGGCTTCCGCGTCCTGCCGCGCCTCATGGGCGGCCGCGGTGGTGCGGCTGCCTGACGGTAGCCGCGGGCATACGGAACGTATGCACTGTCTGACGAAAGGCCCGGAGCGGTGTCGGACGCTGTTGGTTAATTCGGGCCCGTGCGTGACGTCGGCTCCCAAGACCCGGTTGTGGTCTTGGGAGCCGACGTTGTCGTATGGGGTGGGTGTCGATGTCTATGCAGCCGAGCGGGCCGGGCGAGATTCCGGTGGAGACGGTGCGGGTGGCGCGGGCCGCGTTCCCGAAGGGGAGCCTGGCGATCCGCGTCCGGGACGAGCTGGGACCGTTGTTCACCGACGAGGAGTTCGCGGATCTCTTCCCTGCGCGGGGGAAGCCTGCCTGGTCACCGGGGCGGCTGGCGTTGGTGCTGGTGTTGCAGTTCGTCGAGGGTCTCACCGACCGGCAGGCCGCCGAGGCGGTGCGGGCGAGGATCGACTTCAAGTACGCCCTCGCGCTGGAACTGACTGATCCGGGCTTCGACTTCTCGGTGTTGTCGGAGTTCCGCGACCGCCTCATCGAGGCGGAGGCGGGCAGGCGGGTGCTGGACGGCATCCTGGCCGCGGCCCGGGAGAAAGGACTGCTGAAGACGGCAGGCCGGGCCAGGACCGACTCCACGCATGTTCAGTCCGCGGCACGGGAGCTGTGCTGGCTGGAGATGGTGGCGGAGACGCTCCGTTCGGCGTTGAACACGCTCGCGCAGGCTGCCCCCGACTGGCTGGTGGAGGTTGCCGAACCAGAGTGGTTCAGGCATTACGCCACCCGGGCCGAGGACTCCCGGTTCCCCAAGGGCCAGGTCGGACGGGAGGAGGTCGGCAGGCGGATCGGGGCTGACGGGATGCGACTGCTTGAGGCCGTCTTCTCGCCCCGGGCGCCGGCCGGGCTGCGGGAGCTGGAGCCGGTCCAGATTCTGCGGCAGATGTGGGTTCAGCACTTCCACCTGACCGGGGGCGAGGTGCGGCGGCGGGACCCAAAAGACCGCCCGCCGGGCGCGACGCGCCTGGTCACGCCCTATGACCCCGAGGCGAGGGGCAGCAAGAAACGCGACATCCTGTGGGACGGATACAAGGCCCATCTCACCGAGACCTGCGAGCCGGACACCCCGAACCTGATCACAAACGTGGCCACCACCGACGCCACCGTCCCGGACAGCGTGATGGCCGGCCCGATCCACGCCTCCCTCGCCGAACGGGACTGCCTGCCCGGCGAACACTGGGTCGATGCCGGCTACCCCAACGCCGCCCAGGTCGTGGCCGCCCGCAGCGAACACGGCATCGCTCTGCACGGCCCGATGGCGGCCAACACCACGGCCCAGAAGGACGGCCCCTACGGACAGGACGCCTTCACCATCGACTGGGACAAACAGCAGGTGACCTGCCCGGACGGTATTACCAGCACGCAGTGGCACCACCGGCACTCGCAGCACGGCCAACCCGTCATCCGGGTTCGTTTCAACCCGGCCGACTGCCGCACCTGCACCCACCTGCGTGACTGCGTCAGCTCACCGAAGGCCGAACGCCGGGAGATCACCCTGCGCCACCGCGCCGAACATGAAGCCGTCCAGGCCGCCCGGACCGAGCAGCAGACCGACGTGTGGAAGGAACGCTACAAGATCCGTGCCGGGGTCGAGGGCACCATTTCTCAAGGCCTCCAGCGCTGCGGCCTGCGCAGATCCCGCTACCGGGGCCTGGCAAAGACCAGTCTCCAGCACCAGCTCACAGGCGCCGCCATCAACCTCACCCGCATCGACGCCCACCTCACCGGCACACCACGAGCCCGCACCCGCACCAGCCACTTCGCAGCACTTCGCCCCGCCGACCAAGTCGACGGGGCGAAGCAACAGGGCCCGAATTAACCAACAGCGTC
>NZ_WJBG01000104.1:0-20000 GCF_009709555.1 Streptomyces blattellae
CGTGTGTGCCCAGCATGGGCGATTGCTTGGGGGTGGAAGTCCCCTGGGGGAAGAGGTGGTGCTAACCCCGAGCCGGAGGCAAGGGCGTCATCGTGAGGTGGGGTCTGGAGGAAGCCCGAGGCGAGACCTGGGTACCGAGGAACGCGAATCGCGTATGAGGCGTACTGGTCGGGTGAGCCTGCACGAGAAGGCGATGCCCGTCACTGCCAAGAGGGCCAGTGCGTAAACGCGGCGGGGATCCAGGGACAGTGATCGTTCTTACCTGGGGAGATCTGTCCGGGTGTCGGTTGTGCTGAAGTTGTCGCCGCGCCGACGGTCCGTGCCGGGAGGCGCGGGCTGACCGGGCAGAAGTCAGCAGAGGTCGTAGTACCAGCCGGGATGGCTGCCGGTGCGTGGCGGGCTGGGAAGGGCCGAACATCGAGTGGAACGGGTGATGTGGTGGTTGCTCGTGCTGGTCACGTGGACCGCAGTAAGTCCGCTTCGGCGGTGCCGACCGGGAAGGGACCGGTGCATTCCGGAAGTGTCCTGGCGGAGCGTAGTGGCCGGTCGGCGCACTCCACGGAGGGCGTTCACCGGGAGCGGGAGTCTTCGCTGTGGGAGTTGATGCTCTCGAAGGAGAACCTGCTCGCGGCGCTCAACCGCGTTGAAGTCAACCGGGGTGCTCCCGGGGTGGACGGCATGACCACGGCTGAGCTGAGGCCGTGGATCGCGGTGCACTGGCCCGAAGTGAGGGCCGAACTCGACGCGGGCATCTACCGGCCGGCGCCGGTCCGTCAGGTGATCATCCCCAAGCCTGGCGGCGGTGAGCGGATGCTGGGGGTGCCGCGGGTGCTGGACCGCTTGATCCAGCAGGCCATCGCGCAAGTGCTCGTGCCCATCTTCGACCCGCAGTTTTCGGGGTCGTCCTTCGGGTTCCGTCCCGGCCGGTCCGCCCATCAGGCGGTCCGTGTCGCGCGGCGGGCCATCGAGGACGGACACCGCTGGGTCGTGGACCTTGATCTGGACCGGTTCTTCGACCGGGTTCAGCATGACGTCCTGATGGCGCGGGTGGCGCGCAAGGTCGATGACCGCAGGGTCTTGAAGCTGATCCGCAGGTATCTGGACGCCGGGATCATGGTGGGCGGCATCAGGATGCCGAGCGCGGAGGGGACCCCCCAGGGTTCCCCGCTGTCGCCGGTCTTGTCGAACATCATGCTCGACGACCTGGACCGGGAGTTGTTCAAGCGCGGTCACCGGTTCGTGCGTTACGCAGACGACGTTCGTGTCTTCGTGCGGAGCAAGCGAGCCGCTTGCCGGGTGCTCGCCTCGGTCACGGCCGTGGTCGAGCAGCGGTTGAAACTGAAGGTCAACCGGGACAAGTCGAAGGTGGTCCCAGCTTCTGTCATGACGATGCTGGGGTTCGGCTTCTATTTTGCCCGGCGTGGGAAGGTTGGGATCCGCGTCGATCCGAAGGCGGTCGTCCGTCTGAAGATGCGGCTGCGGGAGCTGACCTCGCGCCGGTGGAGCATCGCGATGAACGAACGTATCGCGAAGATCAACCGCTTCATCGTTGGCTGGATGGGCTACTTCCGGCTCGCGGACGGTGCGCATCTGTTCCGCGAGCTGGACAAGTGGCTGCACCGCAGGATGCGGCAGATCCGTTGGAAGGAATGGAAGATCCCCCGGGCCCGCCGGGCCATGCTGCGCAAGCTCGGGTTCAACGAGCAGTTCTCCCGTGAGTGGGGGAACAGCAGCAAGGGCTACTGGCGGATCGCGGGCTCCCCCGTCCTCGCGCGGGCACTGCCCAACTCCTACTGGGACGACCTCGGCCTGAAGACGCTCAAGCCGACCTGGCAACGGTTGAGATCAGCTTGGTGAACCGCCGGATGCGTGACCCGCATGTCCGGTGGTGTGGGAGGAGGGCCGGGCGACCCGGCCCTCCTACCCGATTTCTCAGCCCCGTCCCGTTCAGGGCCTCGACCGCTCAGCCCTCGTCGTGGGTGTCCGCCGCCTCGACCTCTTCGCGGGTGACGCCCAGCAGATAGAGCACCGTGTCCAGGAAGGGGAAGTTCACCGCGGTGTGCGCGGCCTCGCGGACGACCGGCTTGGCGTTGAACGCCACACCCAGCCCGGCCGCGTTCAGCATGTCGAGATCGTTGGCACCGTCACCGATCGCCACGGTCTGCGCCAGCGGCACACCCGCCTCGGCGGCGAACCGGCGCAGCAGCCGCGCCTTGCCCGCCCGGTCCACGATCTCACCGGTGACCTTCCCGGTCAGCTTCCCGTCGACGATCTCCAGCGTGTTGGCCTGGGCGAAGTCCAGGCCGAGACGTTCCTTCAGATCATCCGTGACCTGAGTGAACCCGCCCGACACGACGCCCACTTGGTAGCCGAGCCGCTTCAGCGTACGGATCAGCGTGCGCGCGCCCGGCGTCAGCCGTACGTCGCTGCGCACTTTGTCCACGACCGAGGCGTCGAGCCCCTTCAGCAGCGCCACGCGCGCGTGCAGCGACTGCTCGAAGTCCAGCTCCCCGCGCATCGCGGCCGCCGTCACCTCGGCGACCTCCGCCTCGCAGCCCGCGTGCGCGGCGAAGAGCTCGATCACCTCGTCCTGGATGAGCGTCGAGTCCACATCCATCACGACCAGACGCTGTGCGCGCCGGTGCAGTCCCGCGGCGACGACCGCCACGTCGACACCCAGTGCCGCCGCGTCGGTCACCAGGGCGGTGCGCAGCGGCTCGGTCTCCACGCCGGACACCGCGAACTCGACCGCCGTCACCGGGTACTTGGCGAGCCGGAAGATGCGGTCGATGTTGCCGCCGGTGCGTGTGATGCGGGCCGCGATCGCGGCGGTCGCCTCCGCGGTGAGCGGATGACCGAGCACGGTCACCAGCGAACGGCCGAGGCCGCGGGGCCGGTTGTCGCCCGTGCCGGAGATGATCTCCGCCTGCATCTTCATGGCCTCCGCCCAGCTGTGGACGGTGGCCCGCAGTTCCCCTTCGAGCCCTCGCGGCGGCTCGGTCACCAGCACGCACAGCACCATCCGGCCACGCGTGACGACCTGCTCGATGTCGACCACATCGACCGAGTAGGTGGCGAGGGTGTCGAAGAGGCCGGCCGTGATGCCCGGCCTGTCCTTCCCGAAGATCTTGACGAGAAGGGTGGGGAATTCTGAGGTCTGCGAAGCGCTCATGGTGCTCCCACCGTATCCGGCACTCCGTGCCCGCCGCCCCGGAGGTCCGTCCAGCGGACACGGAACACTGGATGTCGTTCTGGTAACGGCGGGCTGACGGGCGGCTCCCAGCGGAACGGCGGCCACCGACGGACACGGCACGGCCACCGGCCCGTCGGTTCAGCGCCCCCTGAGCGCCCCCTGAGCGCCCCTTCAGCGGCCTTTCGGTGTCCCCGGAGGCGGGGGAGGGGGTGGAGGCGGTGGTGGCGGTGGTGGCGGTCGCCGCTCGCCCGGCGAGGCCTGCTCCCCCGCCTCCGGACGCGGCTTGCCCGACCGGCGCGGCCACCGCGGCGGCGGGCCCATCGGACGGGACACCGTCGGCGTGCCGTACATGTCGCCGCCCGGCGGCGCCTCTGCCCTTTTCGCCTCCCCCCGTTCCGACCCCGACGCCCCCGCCTCGCGCCGTTCCGGCCACGGCCGCGTATCCTCCGGCTCCCGCAATTCGTCCGGCACCCGCAGATACGGGTTGGTGGCGGGGTTCGGCGGCCGATACGGCGTACCGGGCGTGTACGGCCCGGACCGCCCCGCATGCTGCGGAAACGCGGCCCCGCCGACCGCCCCCTCGGCCGTCACCCCCGCGGCCCCCGCCCCGACGTCACCGCGCGCCGACTGCGCCGCCGCCTGCCCCGCCGCTCCGGTCGCGCGCGCCAGCAGAGCCCCGGCGGCCCCCGCCCCCGCACCCCAGGCGGCACCCAGGAGCAACGCCATGCCGAGATGCCCGTGCAACTCGATCCCGGCCCCGAACGCGTCCACGCCCAGCACCGACAGCGAGGCATCCACCGACACGTCCGTGAGCCACGCAAGCAGCGGCAGCGCCAGCGCGGTCACGATCCCGAGCCGCAACGCACACCGCCCGGCGAAACCCAGGACGCCTGGACCCGGTACGACCCCTGGATCCCGTATCGCCCCTGGTTCGCGTACGGCCCCTGGATCCCGTACGACTCCGGGATCCCGTACGCCCCCCGAACCCCCCACCACAGGCGTCCGCACCGCATGCAGTACCCCCGCCAGCAGCATCATCAGCGCGGCGGCGACTCCGAGCAGCCACACTCGCCCGTCCAGCTCGGCCAGTCGGCTCAGGGAGACGGACTGGTCGGCCTCGGAGCTCAGCAGGTCGTCCAAGGGATCCGGCAGAAGGGTGGCCAGAGGGCCGGACGCGCGGCCGTCCCACGGCACGAAGAGGCCGACGGGGATGCCCAGCCAGACGCCGTTCGGGGCGCCGAGCAGGGCCGCGCCGGCGATCCGTTTGGGGTTGTCGTCGCTGATCGCCGCGTACGCCGCCGCCGCGAGCCCCGCCGCGACCGCCACCAGCAGCACCGTGACGACAGCGGACACGGCCGGCCGTACCACTCGGTGGACGACCTCCCAGCCGTGCGGCAGGGGAGTGCGGCGGGAGGCCAGCAGGGCGATCAGCAGGACCCCCGCCGACCAGCCCAGGCCGCCGAGCAGCGTGGGCACCGTGTCGACGGTGAAGCCGACCGCCGCGCCGGCGTCGACGAGGTCGCCGACCTGATCGGGCAGCAGCCCGCCGATGTCCCCGATGTCACCGACGCCGGGAATCTCCAGGCCGCCGTCCCCGCCTCCGCCGGTCAGGTCGTCGAGGCCGAGCGCGGCTCCGTCGATCGTGATGACGTCGTGCCCCGCCCAGGCCAGCCCGCCCAACGTCGCCACGAAGAAGGCGACCACCGTGCCCGCGCGCGCGATGAGTTCGGACCGGGAGATCACGACTCCGGCCGTGCGCAAGGACCGTAGGAAGAACCATGACAGCAGCAGCGCGCCGACCAGGCTCACTCCCAAGGGCGTGATCTGGATGGCGGTGTTCGCCTCCGCGCCGGTCAGGCCGAAGGCGGACACATCGCCCGACGGCTTGACCGAACCACCCGCACCGAGCGCGACCACCGCCGCGGTCATCGGTCCGAGCGACGCGGTGGAGTCCGCCTCCAGCAGATGCAGGCCGAGCGCGGCCGTGCCCGCCATGCCTATCAACGCCCAGCTGACGGCGGCGACCGCGGACAGCAGGACATCACCCCAGGGCACGCTCCTGACTCGGTGAACGGTCTCGACGCTGGTGCCAGAGTTCATGGCAGACCCCCCGATCCGCGGCGCGGCGCTGGAGCCGCGCGTGTCCCCCTCGCGTGGGATTACCACTCTCCGGGCCGGTTTCAACCCCGTCAACGGAACCAGTCGAAGCGTGGGCGCGTGGTCCTCACAAGGTCCTGCTTCCGGTCAGGAGGCGGAGCCTGAAAGAGTTCCCGACGATGTTCGACATCCCTACACTCCCTGTGATGGGGGTAACTCGGGGGACTACTCAGTGGGGCGTGGAGTGCCGCAACTCGTACTGGAATTGAATGGACGGACCTGGACGCTCGACCCGTCCAGGTCATACACCCTTGGACGAGATCCGCAGGGGGACATCGTGCTCGACGACGCCAGGGTGTCCTGGCGTCACGCCACGATCAGCTGGGGCGGCCGGAGTTGGGTCATCGAGGATCACGGCAGCACAAACGGCACCTTCGTGCAGGGGCAGCGGGTCCACCAGATGGAGATCGGCCCCGGTTCGGCCGTGCACCTCGGCAACGCGACCGACGGCCCGTGCCTGAACGCGTCCGGCCCCGCGGCCGCGGTCGCCCAGCCCCAGCAGCAGCCCCAGCAGCAGCCGTACGCCGCGCAGAGCGCGAGTCCCGGCTGGGTGCAGCAGGCGCCGCCGCAACAGGCGCCGCAGCAGCAGGCTCCGCGACAGCAGGGCCGGCAGCAGCCGCGGCAGGCCGCCCCGCAGATCCCGCAGCCGCAGGGCCCGGGTGGTGGCGCGGGGGCGCCGCCGGTCTACGGCGACCGCAGTCCGACCACGTTCCACCAGTTCTCGATCGGCCGCGTCATGCGCATCGGCCGTGCCCTGGAGAACGACCTGGTCGTCTCCGACCTGCAGGTCTCGCGCAACCACGCCGAGTTCCACTCGATGCCCGACGGCCGTATGGAGATCCGCGACCTGGGCTCGCACAACGGCACGTACGTCAACGGCCAGCCGATCGCCAAGGGCGGCTCGCAGCTGCTGGGCGCCGCCGACATCGTGGGCGTCGGCCACTCGACGTTCCGAATCGTCGGCGACCGCCTGGAGGAGTTCGTCGACACCGGTGAGGTCTCCTTCTCCGCACGCCACTTGACGGTCACCGTCGACGGCGGCAAGCAGATCCTGAAGGAAGTCTCCTTCGGCGTGCCGGAGAAGTCGCTGGTCGCGGTCATCGGACCGTCCGGTTCCGGCAAGTCGACCCTGCTCAAGGCGCTGACGGGCTATCGGCCCGCCAACCAGGGCGATGTCCTCTACGACAACCGGAACCTCTACAAGCAGTTCGCCGAGCTGCGCCAGCGCATCGGTCTGGTCCCGCAGGACGACATCCTGCACAAGGAGCTGACCGTGAAGAAGGCCCTCAAGTACGCGGCCAAGCTCCGTTTCCCGGCCGACACCACCGGCGCCGAGCGCGAGGCCCGTATCGACGAGGTGCTGCGCGAGCTGAAGCTGGACATCCACAAGGAGAAGAAGGTCACCTCCCTCTCCGGCGGCCAGCGCAAGCGCGTCTCCGTCGCCCTGGAGCTGCTGACCAAGCCGTCGCTGATCTTCCTGGACGAGCCGACCTCGGGCCTCGATCCGGGCATGGACCGCGATGTCATGCAGCTGCTGCGCGGCCTCGCCGACGACGGCCGTACGGTCCTCGTGGTCACCCACTCCGTGGCCGAGCTGGCGCTGTGCGACAAGCTCCTGGTGATGGCTCCGGGCGGTGCGGTCGCCTACTTCGGCCCGCCCGAGGAGGCGCTGAACTTCTTCGGCTACGACACCTGGGCCGACGTCTTCTCCGCCTTCGAGAACTACCGTGACTACGACTGGGCGGGACGCTGGAAGGGCTCGCAGCACTACCAGATGTACGCCGCGGACATCGACGCCATCGCGCCGCAGTCCGTACAGATGCCGCCGATGCAGGCGATGCGCCCGCCTAAGCCGCAGGGCTGGATGTCCCAGTTCGGCACCCTCGTGCGCCGCTACGTCACGGTCATCGCCTCCGACAAGGGCTTCCTGGCCCTGACGGTGATCCTGCCGCTCGTCCTCGGCTCGGTCAGCCTGCTGATCGACCAGGGCAAGGACCTCCTGGTCAACACGGAGATCAACCCGGAGACCGGTCAGCCCGTCGCCAACAGCACGGCCCTCACCGTCCTGCTGATCCTCGCGGTGGGCGCCTGCTTCTCCGGCGCCGCCAACTCCGTCCGTGAGCTGATCAAGGAACGGGTCATCTACGAGCGGGAGCGCGCGACCGGCCTGTCCCGGTCCGCGTACCTGATGTCCAAGGTGTTCGTGCTCGGAGTGATCACTGTCCTTCAGGGGCTGATGGTCGGCCTCATCGGTTTCTCCAGCCGTACCATCCCCGACGAGGGCCTGGTCTTCGGCAGCCAGATCCTCCTGGAACTGTGCATTCCGATCATGGCGCTGGGCTTCACCGCGATGATGTTCGGCCTGATCATCTCGGCCCTGGTGAAGACAGCCGAGAAGACCATGCCGCTGCTGGTCATGTTCGCGATCGTCCAGGTCGTCTTCACCGGTTGCCTCTTCCCCCTGGCCGGGGCGGTCGGCGTCAACGAACTCTCGTACCTGATGCCGTCGCGCTGGGCCGTCGCCGCCGCGGGCGCCACGCTCGACTTCAACCGGGTCAGCCCGCCGGCCGAGGGGGAGAGCGACGACCCGTTGTGGGAGCACACCGTCGGCGCCTGGGGCATGGACATGGCCGCCCTGATCGCCATCGGCGTGATCTGCGGCTTCTTCGTTGCCCGCTTCCTGCGCCGGCACGAGCCGGAGGTCATGCGGAAGTAACCGCTCCCGTACGACGCCGAAGCGCGGCACCCCGTGGGGCGCCGCGCTTCGGCGTGACGCGAGGCTGAGGTCCGCGCCGACCTCAGTACGCGCTGTTGACGTTGTCGATCGAGCCGTACCTGTCGGCCGCGTAGTTGGCGGCGGCGACGATGTTGGCGACCGGGTCGTACTGGCTCCAGGCCGTGCCGGCGACGTGGTAGGCGTCGAAGGTCGGCTTGATGACCTGCAGCAGACCGATGGACGGGACGCCGTTCTGGGCGTTGATGTCCCAGTTGTTGATGGCGTTCGGGTTGCCGGAGGACTCGCGGATGATGTTCCGGTACAGACCGTTGTAGGTACCCGGGATGCCCTTGTCGTCCATGATGTCGAGGGCGTGCTTGATCCAGCCGTCGAGGTTGTTGGCGTACTTCTTCGCGGCGACGGGCTTGGCCGCGGCGCGCTTGGCGGCCCGGCTCGCGGCCTCCTTCGCCTTGCGCGCGGCCTCGGCCTTCTTCTTGGCGGTCGCCACGGCGGCCTCGTGCCTGGTATGGGCCACGGCGGCCTTGTGCCTGGCGGTCGCCACGGCGGCCTCGTGCTTGGCGTGGGCCACGGCGGCCTTGTGCTTGGCGGCAGCCTCGGCGGCCTTCTTCTTGGCCGCGATCTCCTCGGCCTTCACACCGGCGGACGCGAGCTGGTCGGTGACGCCGGCCTTGACATCCTTGATCTGCTCGGAGCTGTACGCCACCTTGCCCGCGGGGGGAGCCTCGGCCGTGGTCGACTGCGCGTTGCCGGGCACCGCGGAGATCGCGACCGCGGCGGCGCCGAGCGTGGCGACACCGGCTATGGCGATCTTGTGCGTGCGCGTCAGGGTGCGACTGTGACCGGGGTTCTGGGTGTTCTTGGGCATGGCAGATGGACCTCTTCGAATAGCGCGGAGGTCGCTCGCTGTCCGGCAGGGGACACGGGTGCTTCCGGCACAAACGCCGCGAGGCGATACCCGCGGCGCTGAGCGACGGCAGCCATTCTTAGCGGCCGCAAAAATGCCATGCAAAGGTGTGACGTACTATCCCTGATAGTGGACCAGGGAGGGGCAAAACGGGACAGACCATAGCGTCTGTCCCGCTCATGCAGGTCCTGTTTAACTCCTATTGACTTTCGTACGTGATCTGCGCCCTATGCGCGGCCTCACATCGAGCGGGTGACGGTCTCACCAAGTGTTGCTGGAGCAATGCTCTGGGTGAGAGTTCTTCGTCGGCAGGACCTTCGTCGGCAGGACCTTCGTCGGCAGGACCTTCGTCGGCAGGACGAGGTGCACGTCCCCGAACTCGTGCCACAGGTACCGCCCGCCCAGCGCCTCCTCATACCCCCGGTCGACCGCCGCGCGCCCCGCGACCGCCTCCAGCATCAGCAGATGAGAGGCCTCCGGCTCGTGCAGCCCGGTCAGCAGCCCGTCCACCACCCGTACCCCGCGCTCCGGAGTGACGACGAGATCCGTCCACCCCGCACGCGCGCGTACGACCCCGTCGGGCCCGGCCGCCGACTCCACCGCCCGCACGGCCGTCGTACCGACCGCGATCACCAGCCCGTCCCCGGACGCAACCGCGTTGATCAGCCGCGCCGACGCCTCCGGCACCGCGAACCACTCCGGGTACGGCGGCTCGTGCACCTCGGGCGAAGCGACCCCGGTGTGCAGCGTCACGGGAGCGAACTGCACCCCCCGGCTCACCAGCTCCGCCACCAGCCGGGCCGTGAAGGGCCGGGCGGCGCTGGGCATCTCCGCGCTGCCCGAGCCGTCCGGACTGGGGAGAGCGAAGATCGTCTGGTACACGGACAGGGGCTGGTCCCTCTCCGTGTACGAGTAGCGAATCGGCCGCCCATGCTTCCGGAGCACGCCGAGCACCTCCGCCCCGGCCGCCCGCGCCCACCACAGCCGCTCGCTCAGCGACTCCTCCAGGACCAGCCGTACGCCCCCGGGCAACCGCACCTCTGTCCCCGCGGGCCCACGCGTACGCGCGCGTGTGGTGCCCCTCCCGTCGGGCTCCCGCAGCTCGACCACCCACCGCCCGTCGTCCCCGCGCGTGGAGAAGTGCACGACCACGCGCGCGTGCCCGATCCGCCCGTCCACCGCGGCGGCGAGCGTCGGCGACGTATTGACGACGAGCAGGTCCCCGGCCCGCAGCAACCGCGGCAGCTCCCTGAACGCGTGGTGCGCCACCTCGCAGCCCCGCGACACCAGCAGCCGCACGGCATCCCGGTCGAGCCCCGGCCCCCGCTGCTCGACAGGCACGCGCGCGGACAACTCCTCCGGAACCTGTAGCGCCGGCGTCATCGCCCCTCCATCAGGGAGGGCGCGCTGTACCGGCCGCCGGCCGGACGCTCGTCCAGCAGCCGCAGGAAGGCGGGCACCACGCTCACCGGCGCCGGCCGCGGATCGTCGTCGTCCGGTACGGCCGCCGCGTACAGGTCCGTGGCCATGTCGCCAGGGTCCACCGCCCATACCCGCAGCCCGGGCTCCTCCTCGCCGAGCACCGCCGCGAGATGGTCCAGGGCCGCCTTCGAGGACCCGTAGCCGCCCCAGGTCTCGTAGGCCTCCGCGGCGGCGTCCGAGCTGACCGTGATCACCGTGCCCGCCTCCGACGCCCGCAGCAGCGGCAGCGCCTCCTGGACGAGGCCCAGCGCGGCCACCACGTTCACCTCCAGCGCCCGCCGCAGCCCCTCCAGGGGCAGCGCGTCCAGCCGTACGAGCGGCTCGGCGCCCAGCGCGCTCGCATTGCTCACCACCAGATCGACCCCGCCGAGCTGCCAGGCCGCCGTCACCAGCCGGGACCGGTGCGTGGCGTCCGTGACGTCCCCCGGCAGAGCCGTCACGCGCGTGCCGTACGCGGACACGGCCGCCGAGGTCTCGTCCAGCACCTTCGCCGTCCTGGCGTCCAGCACCAGGTCCCAGCCCCGCGCGGCCAGTGCTTCGGCGAGCGCTCGCCCGAGTCCCTTCGACGCCCCTGTGATGATCGCTACCGGCATGACACACGTCTCCTTCGTGATCGGCTTGCCCTCAACGTAGGAACGGGCCTGCGGTCGCCGCCTCGGACGCGGGCCGCAAAGCGGTGGAGCCTTTCGCCCTAGGCCGGTCGGGCGGACCTTGCCGGCGTCGCGGGGCCTGGCACGCCCACCTGCGGCGTTGTCGCCGGTCGCCGACTCCCCATCGCGCCGATGTCCGCCTCCGCCTTGCGGCCGGCCGCTCCTCCACGCTCGAATCCGCTCGCGCGGAGCACCCTCATCGCCCCCGCTCACCTGCACTGACGAGGTGCCGTTCCGGGCAGCCGGCCTGATCCGCCGGACAGGCCCTCAAGCCATGCGCCCGGGGACCTGCGGCCTAGGCCCCCAGCCCTAGGCGGTGGCCGTCGGCGGCCCGATCCGCGTTGTCCGACCCCGCCGGTACCGTGAGGACATGAGTCAAGGCCCCCGGTCCGGCCTCGCCGCGGTGAGTTCCGCGCTGCTGGCCATGAGCAGGCATCTAGAGGTGCGCGACGTCCTCAAGACGATCGTCGCCTCGGCCCGCGAACTGCTCGACGCGCGGTACGCCGCGCTGGGCGTCCCGGACGACCACGGAGGCTTCGCCCAGTTCGTGGTCGACGGGGTCAGCGACCAGCAGTGGAAGGCCATCGGCCCACTGCCGCGCCAGCACGGCATCCTCGCCGCGATGCTCCAGGAGGCCAAGATCGAGCGTCTCGCCGACGTCCGCAAGGACCCCCGCTTCGAGGGCTGGCCGTCGGCACACCCCGACCTGGCCGACTTCCTGGGCCTGCCGATCCGCGACGGCGACGAGGTGATCGGGGCGCTGTTCCTGGCCAACAAGAACTGCCCCAAGCCGGACGGCGGTTGCGGCTTCACCGAGGACGACGTGGAACTGCTCTCGATCCTCGCCCAGCACGCGGCCATCGCCCTGACCAACGCCCGTCTCTACGAGCGCAGCCGCGAGCTGACCATCGCCGAGGAACGCTCCCGCCTCGCCCACGAACTGCACGACGCGGTCAGCCAGAAGCTCTTCTCCCTGCGCCTGACGGCCCAGGCCGCCGCCGCCCTCGTGGACCGCGACCCGTCCCGCGCCAAAGGCGAGCTGCACCAGGTGGCCCTGCTCGCCGCCGAGGCGGCCGACGAACTGCGCGCCGCGGTCGTCGAGTTGCGCCCCGCCGCACTCGACGAGGACGGGCTCGTGAACACCCTGCGCACCCAGGTCCAGGTCCTCGACCGCGCCCACACCGCACGCGTGACCTTCGCCGGACGGGGGGTACGGGCCCTGCCCGCAGCCCAGGAGGAGGCCGTGCTCCGCGTCGCCCAGGAGGCCCTGCACAACGCACTGCGGCACTCGGGCGCCCAGCACGTCGACGTGACCCTGGACCGGCACGGCGGCGGAGCCGTCCTGCGGGTCACCGACGACGGCAACGGCTTCGACCCGAGGTCGGTACGCCGCGCGGGCCGCCACCTCGGCCTCGTCTCCATGCGGGACCGGGCAAGTGGGGTCGGCGGCGGCCTGACGGTGGAGTCGGCGCCCGGCAAGGGCACCACGATCGAGATGGAGGTCCCCGGTGGCTGACGCAATCAGGGTGCTGCTCGTCGACGACCACCAGGTGGTCCGCCGCGGCCTGCGCACCTTCCTCGAAGTGCAGGACGACATCGAGGTCGTGGGCGAGGCCGCGGACGGCGCCGAAGGAGTCGCCCGCGCCGAGGAGCTGAAGCCCGACGTCGTCCTCATGGACGTCAAGATGCCGGGCATGGACGGCGTCGACGCGCTGCGCAGACTCCGCGAACTGGACAACCCCGCGCGCGTGCTCATCGTCACCAGCTTCACCGAACGACGCACGGTGGTACCGGCCCTGCGCGCCGGCGCCGCCGGTTACGTCTACAAGGACGTCGACCCCGAAGCCCTGGCCGGTGCCATCCGCTCCGTGCACGCCGGCCACATCTTGCTCCAGCCCGAGGTCGCGGGCGCCCTGCTGTCCCAGGAGGAGGCCAACTCGGGCCAGAGCAGAGCCGGTTCGCTCACGGAGCGGGAACGCGAGGTGCTGGGGCTCATAGCCGACGGCCGCTCCAACCGGGAGATCGCCCGCGCCCTGGTCCTCTCCGAGAAGACGGTGAAGACCCATGTGTCGAACATCCTGATGAAGCTCGACCTGGCGGACCGCACCCAGGCCGCGCTGTGGGCGGTACGCCATGGTATGGCCGGATGACGACCACTCCGAGCGGCAATACGGAGGGTTCCACTCCGGGCTGAGATTCATACCGTCGTGGGAATGTCCCCCAGATGGCGCATCCTCCGTGGATCTCCGCCGTTCTCCAGTGCGTGCTGCGGCGACTGCCGCGGCAATCGCAAGGAGGGCTTAGAAGTGAAGAACCTGAAGAAGGCAGCGGCCGTGACGATGGTGGCCGGCGGGCTGGTCGCCGCCGGTGCCGGTATGGCCTCCGCCACCGACGGCGCCGTGGCCCACGGCAAGGCCGTGGGTTCGCCGGGCATCGTCTCGGGCAATGTCGTCCAGGCCCCGGTGCACATCCCCGTGAACGCGGTCGGCAACAGCGTGAACGTCGTCGGTGTGCTGAACCCCGCCTTCGGCAACATGGGCATCAACCGCTGACCTCCCTCGCGGAGCAGGCAGTGACCTCCGGCCTCCCGGGCACCCACCCCCGGGGGGCCGGTCAGCGTCCGACCTGCCGAAGCGGCATCCTCTACCGCGCCCCGCGGCATCCCCTACCGCGCCCCGCGCTCCCGCTCCTCCACCACCGAGTTGTACGCCGCGACCTGCGCCCGCCGGGCCGTCCGCTCCACCGGCCGCAGCGCAGCCCCCCGAGCCGCCATCTCGCCCGCGCTCACCGCACCCCCGTGCCCGTTCTCGTACGCCACCGAAATCAGCACCCCGACACGCTGCGCCAGCACCAGCACCCGTACCGCCCGCGGCGGATACCCCGGCGCCAGCACCTCTCGGCCGCTCCCGCCCGTCGCCCGACCACCACCCCTCAACGAGGCGCTGCGCGCCGCCCCGTCGACTCGCGCCCGGTACGCATCGATCGCCGCCTCGGCCACCGGCCCGGACCCGGCGACATCCAGCCGCGAGAGCACCTCCGTCGCCTCCCGCAACGCCTCCGCCAGCTCGCGCTCGGCCTCACCCAGCGACGGCACATCCGCGGGCGGGGCCTCCCGCACCGCCAGGCAGTGCCATACGACCTCGACATGCACATCGCCGTCGGGCCCGGCCTCGTACACCTCGGGCACCAACCCGAGGGCGGCGCCGTAACAGATCACCGCCTCCTCGGCCTCCAGCGCCCGCGCGTTGAACTCCGGCGGTCCGCTCAGCCCCAGCGGATGTCCGGGCTGGGGCAGCGCGATCCGCAGCCCGGTCACTCCCAGCGCCCGCAGTCTCCCCAACGCGAGCGTGAGCCCGACCGGCGCGGCCTCACCCGGCAGCCCCTCCACCCGATGCACCGCGTCCTCGCCGACGATGGCGAGAACGGCGTCATCTGGAGAGACAAGTCCGGCCAAAAGGGCATTTCCCCAAGCGGCGAGGCGTCCTGAACGCGGTTCCGAGAGCATGCGCCCAGCCTAAGGACCGGACCGATGGAATGGAGCGGGCGGCCCGTGGCGTAGATTTCGTCGAGGGCTGCGCCTACCCGGCGCATGCGAGAAGCCGACGCCGAGACCGGTCACACTGCAAGGGGAGACAACGCGCTCATGAGCGATGTTCTGGAGCTTCAGGACGTATCCGTGGTCCGGGAGGGCCGGGCTCTCGTGGACCAGGTCTCCTGGTCGGTGAAGGAGGGCGAGCGCTGGGTCATCCTCGGCCCCAACGGTGCCGGCAAGACGACCCTCCTCAATGTCGCGTCCAGCTACCTCTTCCCCAGCAAGGGCACCGCCACCATCCTCGGCGACACCCTCGGACAGGTCGACGTCTTCGAACTGCGCCCGCGCATCGGGATGGCCGGCATCGCCATGGCCGACAAGCTCCCCAAGCGCCAGACCGTCCTGCAGACCGTGCTGACCGCCGCGTACGGCATGACCGCCGGCTGGCACGAGGACTACGAGGACATCGACGAACAGCGCGCCCGCGCCTTCCTCGACCGCCTCGGCATGAGCGACTTCCTGGACCGCAGGTTCGGCACCCTCTCCGAGGGCGAACGCAAGCGCACCCTCATCGCCCGCGCCCTGATGACCGATCCCGAACTGCTCCTCCTGGACGAGCCCGCGGCCGGTCTCGACCTCGGCGGCCGCGAGGACCTCGTACGCCGCCTCGGCCGCCTCGCCCGCGACCCGATCGCCCCCTCGATGCTCATGGTCACCCACCACGTCGAGGAGATCGCCCCCGGCTTCACCCACGTCCTGATGATCCGCCAGGGCAAGGTCCTCGCCGCCGGTCCCCTGGAGCTCGAACTCACCTCCCGCAACCTCTCCCTCTGCTTCGGCCTGCCCCTCGTCGTCGAACAGGTCGGCGAGCGCTGGACCGCACAGGGCCTCCCGCTGTCCTGAACTCCCGTGCCCACAACGTAAGAAGCGTGTGCCAACCTGATCTGCGCCCTGTCCGCGGGGGATTCGCGGTCCTACCATGACCTTGTGGAAATCGACCCGTGGGTGTGGTGGCTGATCGGCGCGGCAGGGCTCGGTGTCGGGCTTGTGATCACAGCGATGCCCGAACTCGGCATGCTCGCGGTGGGCGCGGTCGCGGCCGCGGCGGCCGCAGGCGCCTTCGGCGGTGACACCCTCGTCATCCAAGTCGCGGTCTTCGCCGTCGTATCGACCGCACTCATCGCCGTGGTACGGCCCATCGCGGCCCGGCATCGAGCGCAACGACCCCAACTCGCCACTGGCGTCGACGCGTTGAAGGGCAAACAGGCCGTCGTACTGGAGCGCGTCGACCGCTCCGGTGGTCGTATCAAGCTCGCCGGGGAGGTCTGGTCGGCACGCTCCCTCGACACCGACCGTGTCTACGAAGTAGGCGAGGAGGTCGATGTCGTGGACATCGAGGGCGCCACGGCGATCATCATGTGACCTCGTCGGTCGGCGTATCACGCAACTGAAGCGAAGAACCCACGAGTTACGCGACGGTCTGTCAGACTCGACCAGCAAGATCTTCAACAAAAAGATCTTCAATAGGCATAAGATCTTCCGAAGGCGCCGAGGCGGAGAAGGGTACGGGGAAGCGACGATGGAACCGATCATCATCGTCCTGATCATCCTGGTGGTGTTGGTCTTCATCGCCCTGATCAGGACGATCCAAGTGATCCCACAGGCCAGCGCCGCCATCGTCGAGCGCTTCGGCCGCTACACGCGGACGCTGAACGCGGGCCTCAATATCGTCGTCCCGTTCATCGACACCATCCGCAACCGCATCGACCTGCGTGAACAGGTCGTGCCGTTCCCGCCGCAGCCGGTGATCACCCAGGACAACCTGGTCGTGAACATCGACACCGTCATCTACTACCAGGTGACCGACGCCCGGGCCGCGACCTACGAAGTCGCCAGCTACATCCAGGCGATCGAGCAGCTCACCGTCACCACGCTCCGCAACATCATCGGCGGCATGGACCTCGAACGGACCCTGACCTCCCGCGAGGAGATCAACGCGGCCCTGCGCGGCGTCCTCGACGAAGCCACCGGTAAGTGGGGCATCCGCGTCAACCGCGTGGAACTCAAGGCCATCGAGCCGCCGACCTCCATCCAGGACTCGATGGAGAAGCAGATGCGCGCCGACCGTGACAAGCGCGCCGCGATCCTCCAGGCCGAAGGTGTCCGGCAGTCCGAGATCCTGCGCGCCGAAGGTGAGAAGCAGTCCCAGATCCTGCGCGCCGAAGGTGAGGCCAAGGCCGCCGCCCTGCGCGCCGAGGGTGAGGCCCAGGCGATCCGCACGGTCTTCGAATCCATCCACGCCGGCGACGCGGACCAGAAGCTCCTCGCCTACCAGTACCTCCAGATGCTCCCCAAGATCGCCGAGGGCGACGCCAACAAGCTCTGGATCGTGCCCAGCGAGATCGGCGACGCCCTCAAGGGCCTGAGCGGCGCCATGGGCAACTTCGGCCCGATGGGCGGCGGTTCAGCAGGCAACGGAGGCTCCGCACCGGCCACGGAACGCCGCGAAAAGCCGACACTCGACTGAGAGAACCGGCGGTCGGCCCCGCGCCCCTCCTGGGGCGCGGGGCCGACGCCTACCCCTACTACGGTCTAGGCGGCCGGCTGCGCCAGCCAATCCGGCAGCGCGGCAAACTCTTCCTGACCCAGAGCCAACAACATCGCATCCGCCGGCGTCGGCTCGAACGGCTCCCGAAGCAGCGGCATCCCCGCCTCCTCCGGCGTCCGATTCGCCTTCCGGTGATTGTCCTCCGCACACGAGGCGACCGTGTTCAGCCACGTGTCCTGCCCACCCTGCGACCGGGGCACCACATGATCGACGGTCGTCGCCCGACGACCGCAGTACGCGCACCTGTTCCGGTCCCGCACCAGAACACCCCGGCGCGACCACGGAGCTTGTCTTCGGAAGGGCACCCGGACATACCTGCACAACCTGATCACCCGAGGCGCCGGTATGTCGACCGCGGCTCCCCGCATACGCAGTTCGGGGTGGGCCTGCTCGACGACAGCCTTGTCCTGCAGCACCAGAACGATGGCTCGGTTCAACGTCACCGTCGACAGCGGCTCGAAGCTCGCGTTCAGTACCAGCGTGTCCCGCATACCAGCCCACCTCCCGTGTCGCACCGGCCCACCCCATGGCGGGCTGGGATCAACTCTGGCCGGGCACGCCGAGATGGACAACGCAATATCTGCTGCTCCCACGGGGGGTGACCCCCGCGTCCCCCGGCAACAAAATGCCCGCCCCTGATCACTTCCAAGACCAGGGGCGGGCAAACGTTCAGTGAACGTCAGGCTTCGGCAGGCACCTCGTACTCACCGATGAGCTGGGCGCGCGCCAGCGCATGGAACCGCAGATTGAAGCCCACGAAAGCCGGGCTGGCGTCCGAATCCGGACCCAGTTTCTCCTGGTCCACGGCGTACACCGTGAACACATACCGGTGCGACCCGTCCCCGGGCGGCGGCGCGGCACCGCCGAAGTCCTTCGTGCCGTAGTCGTTGCGCGCCTGTACGGCGCCCTCGGGCAGCCCTTCGAACTTGCCGCTGCCCGCGCCCTCCGGCAGTTCGGTCACCGAGACTGGGATGTCGAAGACGACCCAGTGCCAGAAGCCGCTGCCCGTAGGTGCGTCCGGGTCGTAACACGTGACGGCGAAGCTCTTGGTCTCGGGTGGGAAGCCCTCCCACCGCAGCTGCGGCGACGTGTTGCCGGCCGCGTAGACCTGAGCGTCCTTGAGCGCCGCACCTTCTTCTACGTGCTCGCTCGTGACCGTGAACGACGGCACGGGCGGATGGAAGTCATGGGGGAGCGGCCGCCGCTTGAGCTCGGTCACCTCGGTACCTCCTGATCGATTCCTACTCAGTGGTCCCGAGCCTAGAACCAGTTGCGCTTGCTGCCGACCTCGGACAGCCACTGGTTGAGGTACGCCACCCAGTCGGTGCCCTGGAAGTCGTGCAACCCCACCTGGAAGGAACGGAAGGTGTCACTGCCCTCGCTGAACAGCCCCGGCTTCTTGTCCATCTCCAGGACGACGTCCATGGCGTTCGCGTCCGCGACGAAGCTCAACTCGACCTGGTTCAGCCCCCGGTACTGCTGCGGCGGCAGGAACTCGATCTCCTGGTAGAACGGCAGCTTCTGACGCGTACCCCGGATGTGACCGCGCTCCATGTCCGCGTTCTTGAAGCGGAAGCCCAGCTGGATGAACGCGTCGAGCAGCGCCTTCTGCGCCGGCAGCGGGTGCACGTTGATCGGGTCCAGGTCACCGGAGTCCACCGCACGCGCGATCGCCAGCTCCGTGGTCACCCCGATGTTCATCCCGCGCAGCGCCTGACCGTCGATCATGGTGATCGGGGTCTCCCATGGGATCTCCAGCCCGAACGGCACCGCGTGCACGGCGTTCGCCTGCAGCTCGAAGGCCCCACCGAGCCGTTCCTTCGTGAACTCGATGTTCTGCTTGTACTCCTGATCCTGGCCCTCGACCTCGACCTTGGCCTGCAGACCGACCGACAACCCCTCGATCTGCTGGTCGACGGACCCGCCCTGGATCCGCACCTCACCCTGGACGACACCGCCCGGAACGACGTTGACCTCGGTCAGTACCGTCTCGACCGAAGCCCCGCCGGCCCCCAGACTCGCGAGCAGCTTCTTGAACGCCATGTCTCTTCCCTCTCGCGTGGATCCCTTGATCCCTACAAACGCACTACGGCCGTGGCCGGTTCCGCGCCTTCACCCTGGCAAGGGGAAGGCCTCCTGACCACCCCGCGCACCCACCGGCCTGCACTACGCTCGGACGGCATGATCGCGACCCCCGACCGTACGCCCCTGCCCAGAGACTTCTTCGACCGGCCCGTACTGGAAGTCGCCCCCGACCTTCTCGGCCGCATTCTGGTGCGTACGACCCCGGACGGTCCGATCTCCCTCCGCCTCACAGAGGTCGAGGCATACGACGGCCCGAACGACCCCGGCTCCCACGCCTATCGTGGCCGCACGACCCGCAACGACGTGATGTTCGGTCCGCCCGGCCATGTGTACGTCTACTTCACCTATGGCATGTGGCACTGCATGAACCTGGTGTGTGGCCCGGACGGCACGGCCAGTGCCGTCCTGCTCCGGGCCGGCGAGATCGTAGAGGGCGTCGAACTGGCTCGCAAACGTCGGCTTTCGGCCCGAAGTGACAAGGAACTGGCCAAAGGCCCGGCCCGGCTCGCCACCGCCCTCGAAGTGGACCGAGCCCTCGACGGCACGGACGCGTGCGCCTCCGGGGAGACGCCCCTGAGAATGCTTGCCGGTACCGCCGTAGCTCCTGACCAGGTACGCAACGGTCCACGGACCGGAGTGGCCGGCGACGGCG
>NZ_WJBG01000105.1 GCF_009709555.1 Streptomyces blattellae
AGTAGACCTCGGCGACGCGGCGGATGAACAGAGAGATGCTGTAGCCGTCAACGAGCAGGATGTTGGTGATCAGGATCCATGCCCAGGTGCCGTTCTCGCGGCGGATCAGGGTCGAGCAGGTCGTCGGCTCTCCGGCAGTGGTCGGCGGTCCGGTGAGTTGTTCGCGGGCCAGTACCCGGATCTGATCATCGTCATGGCCCGCATCGACGATCTCTGTCGTGAGAGTCGTGGCGGTGTCGACGTACTGAAAAGGGACACCGTCGTCGTCGCCGAAACGTACCCGCAACGCGTCGGTCTCCGCGAAGACAGCACTGACCGAGGACGCGAACAGGGCCGGATCCACCGGGCCGTCCAGCCAGATCAACTGACCCGCACAGAACACCGAGGACTCAGGGGCAAGCCTCCGAGCCACCCAGTTGCCTCGCTGGCTCGCACTCAACTCCACACGATCAAAAGCCGTCAACGGAAGCCACACCCACTTCTCTTGAGACCAGAACGAGCCGACCGCGGCAACGATCACTAGAACCTCAATGAAGGGTAGGCTAACCTTGCCTCGTGTCACCACCCATCCCGCCACCCGACCGAGGAGAAGCCTCCATCAGGTACGACAACCGCCCCGCGACGACGGCCTGTTGGTATTCGATCCCGGACAGGTCGTTCCAGGAAGATGAACTCTCCGGAGCCCGGCAGCAGCGAGTGTGGGTGGCTGCGGCGCTCACTCGGCACACCGACATCCTGCTGCTGGGCACGGACCGGGGGCGGCCATGAGGAACGCCTCGCACTCCGACCCGTTGGGGCTGGGGCGGGGACCTTTGACCCGTCGGTTGCCTGTGCTTTGGCAGGCGCCCACCGATCCGCCCGAGGTCCAGCCGTTCGAGGCCGACTCGGGGTCCACGGCCGGTCGATTTCTGTTGCGTGTGATCCTCTCGGTGCGGCGGGTCTCCGTTCCTGCGGCGCTGGCCGCGATCGTGTGGCAGGTGGGCGAGGCTGCGGTCCCAGTGGTGATGGGCCTTGCGATCGACCGGGCGTTGGCAACCGGGAACGCGGGGCAGTTGATGCTGTGGCTTGGCGTACTGGTGGCCTTGTACATCGTGTTGACGGTGGCGGCGAAGTTCGCTGTCCAACTGACCGCGTATGCGATACAGCTGCTGCAGCACCGCCTCCGGAGTTCCCTCTCGACCGGCGTGCTGCATCCGGTCGGCGGCGGCGCCCACGCGCCGGACGGCGGTGTCGTCTCGGTGATGACCAACGACGTCGCCCGCCTGGCCAACGGGGTTCAGCTCGTGATCATGCCGATCGCGAGGATCATGACCATCGGATTCATCGCCGTGTCGCTGTTGAGGACGCACTGGCTGCTCGGGCTCGCGGTGCTGGTGGGGGCGCCGGTGGCGGTGTGGTTGATGGGCGTGCTCAGCGAGCGGCTGTCCCGGGACACCCGTGAGTACCAGGGACTGCTGGCCACCACAGTCGGACTGGCCACGGATGTCGTGGCCGGCTATCGGGTGGTCAAGGGGATGCGCGCCGAGACCGAGGCGACCAGAAGGTACCGGCAGGCAAGCCAGGAGACGCTCGTCGGTGCCAAGCGCAACGCGGGACTGCTGGGGAGATTCCTGATGGGCTCCGGTGTGGTCACCGGCACGTTCGTTGCGGCGGTGATGGGGCTGGCGGGCTGGTTCGCCGTGGACGGGCAGCTGAGCGTCGGCGAGCTGATCGCCGCCGTCGGCCTCGCTCAGGCGCTGCTGCCGCAGATCCAGTCGATCGCGAACGATTCCATCCCCAACCTCGCCGGATCCCGAGCCTCGTCCGCGCGCATCCTCGACGTGCTGAAGACCGACGTCGCCGTGACGCCCGAGCCTGATGACACGGCGCGGCCGGTGGTTCAGCAGCTGCCGGTGCTGGAGGTGTCCACGCCCACCGCGACGATCCGGGTGGAGCCCGGCGAACTCGTGGGAGTGCACACCGACGACCTGACTGCTGCCCGCGTCGCGGAGGCGCTGCTGGATCCCCGCGAGCCTGGCGGCGAGGTCGCGGTGCGGCTGGACGGGATCGCCGCGCGGGAGTTGACCGCGCGGGAGTACCGCTCCCGAGTCACGTTCACTCCGCACCGGGTCATGCTGTTCAGCGGAACGATCCGCGACAACCTCACCGCCACCGCGGCCACACCCGAGCTGGTGACAGCCGCGGTGCGAGCTGCGGCATGCGGTGACTTCGCCGCCGATCTCGACCTCCCGGTCGGCGAGGACGGCAACCGCTTCTCCGGCGGCCAGCTCCAGCGACTCGCGCTTGCCCGCGCCCTGGTGAGCGACGCGCCGGTGCTCGTGCTGCACGACCCGACCACGGCGGTCGACTCGGTCACCGAGCACACGATCGCGAAGCGGCTGCGCGACGTCCGCGCGGGCCGCTCGACCCTGCTGATCACCTCGTCCCCCGCGTTGCTGGGCAGCTGCGACCGCGTCGTCGACCTGCTTGAGGACGCACCGATACGCGCAAGGACAACGCCATGAGCGGGGCAACCGGGCACGCGCTGCCGGTCGCGGGCAGCAGGGAGACAGCCAGGGAGGTGTGGCGGCTCAGCCGCGGGCACCGGCTCCGGCTCGCCACTGTCGGAGTGCTGGGGATCGTCAGCACCGGCGTCAACGTGATCCCGCCCGTGATCATCGGGTTCCTCGTCGACCGGGTGCAGGCTGGTACCGCTGACCTCGGCACCGTACTGACGGTCACGGCCGTCATGGCACTCTCGGCGGTTCTCGGCGCGGTCGGCACCGCGGTGACGATCGTGCTCGCCACCCGCATCTACCACACCATCCTCGCCGCGCTGCGCGAACAGCTCGTGGGCCGTGCCATGACACTCCCGCAGCACCTCGTCGAACGCGCCGGGACCGGGGACCTGATCTCCCGGACCAGCGACGACGTCACCGCCGTAGCCGATGCCGCACCCGCCGTGATCCCCGCGCTCACCGTCAGCGGGTTCACCATCGTCGTGTCGCTGGGCGGGCTTGCGGCGCTGGAATGGCCGTACGCCGCCGCGTTCGCCGTCGTACTGCCCGTCTACGTACTCGTCATGCGCTGGTATCTCCGCGTCGGCCCGCGGGTGTATGGCGCCGAACGCGCGGCGATGAGCGCGCGGGCACAGCAGATCCTGGAGTCCCAGCGCGGCTACGCCACCGTGCTCGGGCTCGGGCTCGCCGAGCAGCGGCACCACACCGTGATGGCCGCGTCCTGGGGCGTCGCGGTGCACACACTCCGCGCGCGCACCGTGATGGCCATGCTCAGCCTCCGCCTGAACCTCGGCGAATGTCTGAGCCTGGCCACCGTCCTCGTCGTCGGCTTCGTCCTGATCGATGCGGACGCATCCACCGTCGGCGGCGCCACCGCCGCGACGCTGATCGTCCTGCGCCTGCTCGGACCGATCAACGAGCTGCTGTACGTCGTCGACGACCTCCAGTCGGCCCTCGCATCGCTCAGCCGCATTATCGGGGTCGCCACCATCCCGGAGGAAGCGGGCGAGCCGACAGCGACAGCGGACACGGGCATCGCCGTGCGACTTCACGAAGTCGCATTCAGCTACGGCGAGGGCCCCCGCGTGTTCGACAACCTCACCCTCGACGTCCCCACCGGTCAGCGCATCGCTGTGGTCGGCGCCTCCGGGGCCGGCAAGACGACCCTTGCCGCCGTCATCGCCGGTATCCATCCACCCGACGCCGGGACGGTGGCCCAGCCCGGCCGAACTACATTGATCACCCAAGAGACTCACGTGTTCGCCGGCACCCTGCGGGACAATCTCACGCTCGGCGCCCCCAGGGCCACCGACCACGACATCCACGCAGCGCTGGTCGCCACCGGGGCAGCCGGTCTGCTCGACCTGCTGCCGGACGATCTCAACACGATGATCGGCACCGGCGGGCATCCGCTCACCGATGCACAGGCTCAACAGCTCGCCCTCGCCCGGCTACTGCTCGCCGACCCGGAACTGGCGATCCTCGACGAGGCGACCGCCGAGGCCGGCTCCACCCATGCGGGGTTGTTGGACCGTGCCGCCGAGGCGGCTTTGCGTGGTCGCACCGGGTTGGTGATCGCGCATCGCCTCTCCCAAGCCGCGACCTGTGACCGGATAGTCGTCATGGAGCACGGCCGGATCATCGAGACCGGAACACATGACGAGCTGGTCGCCGCTGGTGGCGTGTACGGCGGGCTGTGGAGCGCGTGGGAGGCCGGACGGAGCATGAACAACAAGCTGGGAAGGACTGGCTCATGACGGGAAATGTTGTCGGCACGCCGGACAACACAGCGGTACGGACCGCATTGTGGCGTGCCTTGCACACACAGGTGGACGAGCCGCCGCACGTCCTTGAGGACGTGCTCGGTGCCCGGCTGGCGCAGGACGACGACGGATGGCGCGAGCGCGGAGACATGGTCCCCGGCGACTCGCGAGGAAAGCGCGCCACGATCGTCGGGCGGGCGCGGTTGACCGAGGACCTGGTGGCGCAGGCCGCGAGCCGCGGTGTGGATCAGTACGTGATCCTCGGCGCAGGCCTGGACACCTACGCTCAGCGTCATCCCGATGCGGGCTCGAACATGACCGTCTTCGAGATCGACCAGCCGGAGACGCAGGGATGGAAGCGGAGCCGGTTGATCGAACTCGGATATGACATCCCGGATTGGTTGCGCCTGGTTCCGGTCGATTTCGAAGCGAATGACGACTGGTGGGATCGGCTGCAGGCGGCGGGATTCGATACCTCACGTCCCGCGGTGGTGTCCTGGCTGGGGGTCACCATGTATCTGACCGAACAGGCCACGACGGCGACCCTCAAGCGGGTGGCGAGTCTGCCGTCCGGCTCCTCACTGATCCTCACGTTCTTCCGTCATCTCGAAGATCTCGCGCCCGAGGACGTACAGATTCGGCGAGCCTCCAGGGAGGGTGCTCGGCGGGCCGGTACGCCGTTCATCGGCTTTTACACTCCCGGCCAGATCATCGAACTGGCGCGGAAAGCAGGTTTCGCCGACGCCGAACACGTCTCGGCAACCGACCTGGCCGATCGCTACTTCGCGGGCCGGACCGACGGCCTGCGACCGTACAGCGGCGAGGAAGCGCTGATCGCCACCGTGTGACACAGCCGGCTGGAACTGTCAAAAGAGGTAGGGCAAGCAATGAACGAGGAGTCCTGATGAGCCTGAGCACCGAGCAGTTGATCGCCGACGTCGCCGACGTGTTGTACCTCGAACCCGCGGAGATCGACTACGAGTTGAGCCTCCGCGACCAAGGGATGGACTCGGTGCGCCTCATGGATCTGGTGGAGCGGTGGCGCACCGCTGGGGTGGACCGGATCGACTTCATCACCCTGGCTGAGGACTCGCGACTGGGTCACTGGATCGAGGTCATGGAGAAGCTCCAAGCTGGTGGCGAAGTGGCTTCATGACCCTGCGGTAGGGCGGTCGCCGGGCTCGTCGTGGACGACCCGGCCGGACTGCTCGGCGGGTCCACAACCTCAGGTCACGGTGCCAGCACCCGCAACGTGTTACCCCACCCCACGAGCGACGTCGTGATCACTTTCAATCCGGCGCCGGCAATGACCGCCTTGAGTTCGTCCTCGGTGCGGTATCCAGACCCGTGGAGCGTCAACCGCAGAATGTCGAGTTCTGCGTCATGTTCGTCCAACTCGTCGAGATCGAACGTGTCCTCCACCAACAGCACCCTGCCACCGGGGCTCAGGCTCGCAGCGGCCTGCTGAAGAATGAGCTTCGCCTCCGCGTCACGATACTGCCCGAGCGTGTCGATGATCAGTACGGCGTCCGCAGGTCCGGTCTTTTCGAACACCGACTGCTCGACAATCCGTATCCGGTCGCGTCGCGTCGCATCCGCAATGCTGATCGGAACGTCCCTGCGGAACCAATCCGCCGCGGTAGGGAGCGCCACGATGGTCACCGTCGCCTCCGGATGCCCCGCAGTGAGGTAGTCGGCGTGGGCCACTGCACCAGCTGCGTGGACAACCACCTTGCCGACGCCCCCGAGCACGCGTGACTTCGCGAGCGGCTCGGCGAGCACCTGCGCGAACCGGGACTTGTTCTCCAAACGCTTGTGCTCAAAGGTCGCATCGCTGCGGAGGGCGTCCCAGTCTTTGCCGGTCACCGACTCCAACACCGGATGATCGTGGCGGACCGCCGCTTCAAGACCGTAGAAGGCCTGCGACATGCGGAAGTCGACCCCGCCGGAAACCAGGTGATCGAGCACGGACTCGTTGGTCAGAAACTCGCCGGTCTCACTGAGCTTGTATCCATCGCCTTCTTGTTCCAGGAGTTCGATCGCCTGCAGGTACCGCAGGAACTTCGCCAGGGAGCGTTCGTTCGCGCCGGTGTGCAGTGCGAGCGCGGGTACGGTGCGCACTCCGCGGCTGATGCAGTCGGCGATGCCGAGATTCGCGGCCGCCCGAATCGCCAACGGCGGAAGCAACTCGGACATCTCGTGGAACCTGTCGAAGGCCTCGTCGTTGCGCCCGGGGTCCGGCATGGCGGGGTCTTCGTCCAACGCCACAACCTCTGCGCGCCGCCAGTAGCCGGTGAAGTCGATGTCGGACTTGTCGACACCGCGCTCCTCGATGAGATACCGCCGCAGATCACGTACTACGGACTGTTCCCCGGCGAGCCAAGCGAACATCGAGCCCTCTCGCCGGCCGGCCTCGCGTACCGCCCGCAGCAGCAATGGCTCGGATCCCGCTGCCAGTCCGTTCCGCACGACCCAGGTCACCTCGACACCGGGGCGTTCCGGGAAGTCGATCCGGTGCGACTCCTCGGCCACCTCGATGTAGACCTCGGCCTGTGCGTCGTCGGGCAGTTCCCCGAGCAACCGGTCGATCGCCGGGATGGCCGTGTCGTCGCCGACAACGAGGTACCAGTCGTAACCTTCGGGCCGCCTGGCGGAGACCGAAGGTCCCCCGACGTGGAGGCGATCGCCGGGGTTCGCCCGGTACGCCCACGTCGTCGCGACGCCCACACCATGTTTCACGAAGTCGAGGTCGAGCTCGCGAGCCTGCGCGTCGTAACGTCGTACCGTGTAGACCCGCCACAGCGCCGGCGGGTCGGCCGGCCACCTGTACTTGCCGTCCTTGTAGACCGGGAGCACCGGCTCGCTTTCGCCGGGGTACGGGAAGATCAACCGGACATTGTCGTCGAAACCCTCGCTGGCGAACTCGGGGAAGGTCGTACCGTCGCTTCCGGTGAACGATCCCAGCTGATCACCGGTCAGGGTCACACGGCGCATCCCGGGAGTGACATCGACAACCCGCGCCACCTCCAACTCCCGCAGGGCAATGGTGTGTACGACGGTGGGGCGGGCACGACGTGGCACGGCGACTCCTCATCGAGCAGGTGGCGTACCGAAACGCGGTGTGCCAGTAGTCAGACACCAAATCTTAGCATTGCCTAACCTAACCACGTTCCTCACCTCGACCCGGAGGAGTGACGTTCGACGGCAGCCCGACGGAGTTGGTCTGCCAGAGCTGCTCGGAGATCGGTGACCACTTTTTCCGCGAAGCCGAGGAAAGTGATCGTTGTCGTGTCCGGGGCGATGTGATACCGGACAACCGCGCGATACAACTGCTCGGTGCCCTCTGGGGTTGGTGACCCGCTGTCCGGCCCATAGACCCGCGTGAGGATCACCGCGGGAGAGGGGGCACGCCGCAATGCTCGGCGACCGGCCTTGTTGTGGTAGCGCAGCAGTGCCAGCTCGGCGGTCCCGGTCGACTCGGCCTCGTCGAGAGCGATGGTGGCGGCCGCGGTGAACGGACCGACTGACATCGTGTTGTCATCGGGAGTCAGCGGGACATCTTCGTCGACCACGCCGCCGATCAGTGGTGCGATTGCTGTTGAGCGGAGCGCGTTGCGGATGGCTTTGCTGACGACGCCTTCGGTGAGGGAGCTGTCCCAGCGGAAGGTGGAGACGGCGGCATAAGCAAAGGCGGGTACGTCGATCGTCTGGGCTCGGGCGAGAAGGGCCTTCCAACGATCGAGGCCGTCCGTAGCGACCGCGTCGCCGGCTGCTTCGATGGCTTCGAGCGCAGGGACGAGCGCTGGTGGGCGGGACACCTCTACTACGCCGGACACTGCCTGCTGAAGTGCCTCCGCCAGACGGTGCAGCGAGGCTCGGTCGACGGTTGCCGCGTGGACGGCGAGCACTGCAAGCGTCTGTTCGGGGTTGTGCGTGAATGCGAGGGCAGCCGGGCGGCCGGTCGAGATGTCAATGAGATCAACGGCGGCCGACCTGATTGCGTCAACATCGACGTTCGTGTCAGCGGTCAGCTCCACGGTCTGGGGCTGGACCGTTTCTGGAGGCAGAAGGTAGGTGAACCAGAGCCGCCGGCCGGTAGCGTCAACTGACAGGCGAAGCGCGTCCGTGTTGGCGACGAGTGAGCGGAAAGATGAGGCGACCGACTCGCTCGTCGACCGCGCGGGCAAGTTGATGAGCTCGGTGAAGACGTACTCATCGGGCGCGGCGTCCGCCTCGCGCAAGCGCTCAAGGGCAGCAGAAGTCGGCACAAGAACCGGCTCGGCCGAAACGGCACCGTGCGTAGGCGGCGCAAGCAGCGCGGCGAGGGCGCCGATAGTCCGTCGCACGAACACCTCAGACAGTTTGAACGTCAGATCGTGCTCACGAGCGCAGGCAACGAGTCGTGCCGCGGAGATGCTGTCGCCACCCAGGCGGAAGAAGTCGTTGTCCACGCCGAGGTCGACGTCGTCGCTGAGGTGCAGTACGTCGCGGAAGATGCCGGCGAGGGCGATCTCGGTGTCGGTTTCCGGTGGCCGGCCGTCGGCAGTGCCGGCAGCCAGGCTCGGTTGCGGCAACGCGCGGCGATCCAGTTTCCCGTTCGCCGTGACCGGGAATCGGTCCAGGCGCAGGAACGTCGCGGGCACCATGTAGTCCGGCAGCGACTGTGCGAGATGCTCGCGCAGCGCGTCGAACAGCACCGCGTCCTCGGCCGTCGTGGCACTGGCCGTGGTCACGTATGCCGCGAGGTACTTTCCGCCGGCCGGGTGATCCAAGGTGGCGATCGCCGCGCCCGACACTCCTGGATGCTGTTCGAGGACGGCGCTGATTTCGCCGGGTTCGATCCGGTATCCGCGTATTTTCACCTGATCGTCGCTGCGACCGCGGTACTCCAACTGCCCTTGGGAGTTCCACCGCACCACATCGCCCGTGCGATACAACCGTGCGCCCTTGTCACTGAACGGATCAGCCACAAATCGGTCCGCGGTCAGGCCCGCGCGAGCCACATATCCATCCGCGAGTTGTACCCCGCCCAGGTAGAGCTCACCTGCCACACCGACCGGCACCGGACGCAACCACGTGTCAAGAACACGCGCCGTCGTATTCGCCACCGGAACACCGATCGGCACCCCCACCGCATCGACGAGTTCGGCCTGAACCACCGGGTGAGCGGTCACATCCACGGCCGCCTCGGTCGGCCCGTAGAGGTTGTGCAAGTGCGCGTTCTCGAACAGCGCAACGGCACCGGCGGCGGGAGACACGGGCAATGCCTCGCCGGAGCAGAACACTCGTCGTACCGAATCCACCGACGTCCGGTCCGGGTCCGAGGTGAGGAAGGCCTGCAGCATCGACGGCACAAAATGAGTGATCGTCACCGCGCGACGATCAATCACTTCGAGCAGATATTGCGGATCCTTGTGTCCGCCCTCCTGCGCCACGATCACCACTGCGCCGGTGACCAGCGGTAGGAAGAACTCCCACACCGACACGTCGAACGTGAACGGGGTCTTCAACAGCACCCGATCCGGCGCACCGATCCGGTAGAGATCACGCATCCACCACAGTCGGTTGACTATTGCTCGGTGGGTGATCTGAACGCCTTTGGGGCGTCCGGTGGTGCCGGAAGTGAAGATCACGTACGCGGCATCCGCCGGGAGCAGCGGGCGCGAGACCTGCGGTGGGTCGATCATGCCGGCACCGAGGTGTTGCCGCACCGATTCGTCGTCGATGAACAGGATGCGCACAGGATGATCGGTGAGCACGTGGTGATGAACACCGGCGGTGTGCCGGTCTGTGATCACCACACGTGGTTCGGCGTCCGCAAGAATGTGCTTGACGCGTTCGGCGGGGTAGTCGGGGTCGATCGGCACATATGCCGCCCCGGCACGGATCACCCCGGCCAGAGCGACCACCAGATCGGCCGAGCGCGGCAGTGCGACCGCGACCCGATCCCCGACCCGCACGCCCTCCTCAACGAGGAGGTGGGCGACAGCGTTGACCCGCGCATCAAGGTCGCCATAGGTAAGTTCAGTGCTGTCATCAGCGATGACCGCGACCACGTCCGGGCTCGCCGCGACCTGTCGGCGCACCAACTCGTCAAGAGTCGCCCCGGGAACATCGAGCGTCTCACCACACGACCACGCTTCGAGTTGTCGCGACTCCGGTGCGGGCAACAGGTCCATGTCACCGACCCGCGCCTCTGGACCGGCAGCGATCGTCTCCAGCACCGACTTGAAGACGGCGACAAACCGCTCAGCGGTAGCACCATCGAACAGATCGGTCGCGTAAGAGAGTTTCCCCTTCAGGTCGTTGAGCGAATCGAAGATGTCAAGGTCGAGATCGGTCTTGACCGCGCCTACCGCCGCGGGACTCGGTGTCGTCGTGACATTCCCGATGTGCAGGCCATGCGCGCGGCGGCTGTCAGCGACGCGGTGGGTGAGCATGATCTGGAAGAGGGGGTTACGGCCAACGGATCGCTCGGTGCCCAGCGCACGGGTGATTTCTTCGAAGGGTGCGGCCTGGTGCTCGAACCCGCCGAGCACCGTTCGCCTGGTGTTCTGCAGAACGTCGGTGATCGAGTCACCGGCGTGGAACCGATGGCGGATCGGCAGTGTGTTCACGAAGTATCCGACCAGGTCTTCCAGGCCGTCCTCGGTGCGTCCACCGACCGGTGAACCGATCACCACATCCGCACCGGCGCCCAGCGCCGAAACGGTCAACGCGGTCGCGGACTGGAGCGTCATGAACATGCTCACGCCCTGCTCTTCCGCGACCTGACGCAGGCCAGTCACGACCTGTGGATCGATGGTGAACCGCAGATCCGCACCGCGGTGGGTCGGTGCCACCGGTCGGGTCCGGTCCAGCGTGATCGTGGACTCCTCGGGCGCATCCGCGAGGACGTCACGCCAATAGGCAAGATGCTTGGAAAGCAGTGAACGCGAATCCGACGCCTCACCCAGGACGTCGCGTTGCCAGATCGCGTAGTCCGCGTACTGGGCCCGCAACGGCGTCCATCCCGGCTCCTGCCCGGCGGCCCGCGCCTGATAAGCGGTCGACAGGTCGCTCAGCAGCGACGGGAACGACCATTCATCCACTGCGTGGTGATGTACCGCGACAACGAACACCCAGTCGTCAGCGCCGGCGCGTAGCAGCGCGACACGGATCGGGATGTCGACCGCGAGATCAAACCCGGCCTGCACCACCGCGTCCACCCGCGCATCCACGCCGGCAGCATCCACACCCGTGACATCCTCAACGAGCAGAGAGAGCCTGTCGGCCGTTTCGTTCGCTGGAATGACGACCTGGCCTAGCGTGCCGTCTTTCTCCACCAGGAGCGTGCGCAGCGCCTCGTGACGAGACACCACATCCCGTACCGCCATGATCAGAACATCGGGATCCAGATCGCCGCCCAAACGCAGCACCACCGGCACCACATACCGCCCACCCGGCCCACCCAACTGATCAATCAGCCAGAGTGCTTGCTGTCCGTATGAGACTGGTAGTGGGGTTGGGCGTGGTAGGTCGCCGATTCGTGTGCTGGATGTCTCGGTGGTAGTGGTGGTGGTGTCGGCGATTCGGGCGAGTTCGCTGATGCGGGGGTGGTCGAAGACATCGCGCAGGGTGAGTGCGGCGCCGAGCAGTGCGTTGGCGCGTGCGACGACTCGTGTGGCGAGCAGTGAGTGTCCGCCCAGGCGGAAGAAGTCGCTGTCCACGCCGAGATCGGTGTTGTTGTCGAGGTGTAGTACGTCGCGGAAGATGCCGGCGAGGGTGATCTCGGTGTTGGTTTGCGGTGGTCGGCCATCGGCTGCACCCGCACCGAGGTCTGGTTGCGGCAATGCGTGGCGATCGAGCTTTCCGTTGGCGGTGACGGGGAATCGGTCCAGGTGTGTGAACGTTGTGGGGACCATGTAGTCCGGCAGCGATCGTGTCAGGTGCTGGCGGAGTGCGTCGAACGGCACTGTGTCCGTGGTGCTGGTCGTGGTGCTGGCCGTGGTGCTGGCCGTGGTGCTGGCCGTGGTGCTGGTCGTGGTGATGTATGCGGCGAGGTATTTTCCGCCGGCGGGATGGTCCAAGGCGGTGATGGCGGCACCCGATACTGCTGGGTGTTGTTCGAGGACGGCGCGGATTTCGCCGGGTTCGATTCGGTGGCCGCGTATTTTCACCTGGTCGTCGCTGCGGCCGAGGTATTCCAACTGGCCCTGGGAGTTCCATCGCACGACGTCGCCGGTGCGATACAGGCGCGCGCCGTTGTCACTGAACGGATCAGCCACGAATCGGTCGGCGGTCAGGCCCGGGCGGGCGGCGTATCCGTCGGCGAGTTGCACTCCACCCAGGTAGAGCTCTCCTGCGACACCGGCCGGTACCGGGCGCAGCCACGCGTCAAGGACGTGTGCTGTGGTGTTCGCGACCGGTGCACCGATGGGGGTGTTGTCGGTGTGGGTGATGGTGGCCGTTGTGCCGTCGCCGGTGACTTCGGTCGAGCCGTAGAAGTTGTGCAGTATTGCTTGTGGTGCGGTCGTTCGCATGGTGGTCGCGGTGCCTGGGGTGAGTGCTTCACCGGAGGAAACCCAAGACCGGATGGTGGTCAGCGCTGTGGGTGCGTCGTTGTGGCGGACGACGATGTCGGCCAGGCTGGGCACGGTCAGCAGATGTGTGACGCGGTGCCGGGCGATTGTGTCGAGCAGGCCGGCTGGATCTTGCGCAATTTCTGCGGGTACGACCACGATTCGGGCACCGGCGATCATCGGCCCGAACAGCTCGGTCACGGCATCGACAAAACCCACGCCACTTTTCGAGAGCGCCACGTCGTCTGGTTTGTAGTCCAGTACTTGCTGACCCCATGCGAGGCGGTTCACCAGGCCACGGTGCGAAACGGTGACGCCCTTCGGGTTGCCTGTCGTTCCTGATGTGAAGATCACGACAGCTGCGTCGAGGTCGCTCAGCGGCCGCGTCAGAGCAGGGGCGGTTTCCTGGCCGGTGGCCAGGTGCTGCTGTACTTCGTGGTCATCGATCCGCAGTGCTGGTGCGCGATGTTCACCCAGTACGTGTTGATGTGTTTCTGTGGTGTGTTGATCGGTGATGACCAGCGCAGGTGCCGCGTCGTCGAGGATGTGTCTGACGCGTTCTGCGGGGTATCCCGGGTCGATCGGCACGTAGGCCGCTCCCGCGCGGATCACTGCGGTAAGCGCTACTACCAGGTCGACCGAGCGTGTCATGGCGATCGCGGCCCGGTCCCCGACCCGCACGCCCTCATCGATCAGGAGGTGGGCGAGAGCGTTGACCCGTGCATCGAACTGGCTGTAAGTGAGTTCGGTGCCGTCGTCGGCGACGACCGCGACCGCGTCCGGATCGGCCGCGACCCGGCGGCGCACCAGTGCATCCAC
>NZ_WJBG01000106.1 GCF_009709555.1 Streptomyces blattellae
CCTCGATGACCACGTCGGCGCCGAAGCCGCCGGTCAGCTCGCGGATCGCCTCGACCGCGTCGGTCTCCCTGGAGTTGACCGTGTGGGTGGCGCCCATCGTCCGGGCCTTCTCCAGCTTCCGGTCGTCGATGTCCACCGCGATGATCTTCGCGGCGCCGGCCAGGCTCGATCCGGCGACCGCCGCGTCCCCGACGCCGCCGCAGCCGATCACCGCGACCGTGTCGCCGCGCCCGACCTTGCCGGTGTTGATCGCGGCCCCGATGCCCGCCATCACCCCGCAGCCGAGCAGCCCGGCCACGGCCGCCGAGGCCGCCGGGTCGACCTTGGTGCACTGTCCGGCGGCGACCAGCGTCTTCTCGGCGAAGGCGCCGATACCGAGGGCGGGCGAGAGCTCGGTCCCGTCGGTGAGGGTCATCTTCTGCTTCGCGTTGTGCGTGTCGAAGCAGTACCAGGGCCGCCCCCGCAGACAGGCCCGGCAATTGCCGCACACCGCACGCCAGTTGAGGATCACGAAGTCTCCGGGCGCGACATCGGTCACCCCCTCGCCCACCGCCTCCACGACACCGGCGGCCTCGTGGCCGAGCAGGAAGGGAAAGTCGTCGTTGATCCCGCCCTGCTTGTAGTGCAGGTCGGTGTGACAGACCCCGCAGGCCTGCACCTGGACGACAGCCTCCCCTGGCCCCGGGTCCGGCACGACGATCGTCTCCACCCGCACCGGCTCGTCCTTGCCCGGTGCGATCACACCGTGTACTTCCTGCGTCATGGGGTCGGCCCCTTCCGCTAGTGCTCTGCCTTCCCTGTCGACCCTACGGGCAACTGATCAGTAACGGCACGGGAAGCAGCAGGGCCGGGTGGGTCACCGCACGAAGTCCCGGACGGCCCGCGCGATCGCCTCGTCCTCCAGGCGGTTGCCGTTGTCCAAGGACAGCATCCGGTGCGGGACGTGGACCAGTGTCCTGGCCACGCGGGTGGCCACCAGGGCGGTCGCTCCGGGTGCGACGACCACCACGTCCGCGTGGTCGGCGGCCAGGACCGCCGTGCGCAGGGTGATGTCGTCGAAGGGCCGCAGGGTGCCGGCGTAGAGCACGGTCAGGTCCAGGCCCGCCGTGGCGCGCAGCACCGGGTCGAGCGTCGCGCCGACCGCGAGCACCACCCCGGCACGGCCCTCCTGGACCCGTTCGAACCCCTCGCCGGTGCCGCGCGGTTCGGCGTTGGCCTCGGCGGTCACATGGATGTAGGCCCGTTCCCCGCGCTCCACGGCATCCAGGATCGACTGCCGCGCCTCCGCGGGATGTCCGGGCACATGCAGGGTCCAGGCGAGGTCGGCGGCGAATCTGGCCAGCTCGGCCTCCGCTCCGTAGCCGACGACGACACCGCCCTCACCGGACGACGACGGGACTGCGTCAGCGATGGCGAGCAGCATCTCGGATTCCACGAACTACCTCCGGCATGAGGGCTTCTCCGGGCACGCCAAGAATTCGTTATTCCGCTTCTCGACGCCCCACTGGCATCACCCTAACTCCCCTGACCACCCCCAAGACAAGTGATTTAATGTTTGAGCACCATGCGGAGATCTTGTACTCTCTTTACCTCAGCCAGGCATTTTCTTGCCTCCGGGTTCAGCTGGTCGACATAGGTTGGCCACTGCATTTCCCGGCGAGTACAAAGGAAGGTGACGTCGTCATGACGTACGGGGGCCCGAACCATGAACACCCGCTGGTCCACCTCATCGCGGGGCCGACCGGAGTCGGAAAGAGCGCGACCGCGACCGCACTGGCCCGGGCGACCGGGGCGCCGATCGTCGTCGCGGACCGGCTGCAGTGCTTCACCGATATCGCCACGACCAGCGCCCGGGCGGGCGCTGACGTGCCGGGGGTACGCCGGCACTGGCTCGGGGACCGCACCTTCGCGGACGGCGACCTGTCCGCGGCCAACGCCACGGACGCGCTGGTCGGGCTGGTGAACCAGCTCGGCAGCCGACACCCCTCGGTGATCGTGGAGGGAGGTTCGATCTCACTCCTGCGGGAGCTGGCCGGACGTCTGCCTCAGCTTCCCTGGGAGCTGACGGTCCAGCTCCTCCCGCTGCCCGACCTCGACGCGTATGTCGCCACGCTCACCGGCCGGGCGCATACGATGCTCGCCCCTCCCCCGCCCGACCGCAGTCTCCTGGAGGAACTGGACGCACTCTGGCGCGATCCCCGGCAACGATGGCTCGCCGCGTCCGTGAACGGTTTCGAGGCCGTGCTCGAATGCTGCGCGAAGTACGGCATCGACGTGGACACCATCGCCGACGGGCGACTGCCCGACGATGTCCTTGCCCGTATGGCAGCGCTCATCGGAGAACGGCATGCGGAGCACGGGGTACTTCAGTACGGTGTTTTCACCACGCTCTTCGAGGACTGGATTACGCCGAAGGAAACAGGTAAATCCGTGGCGGAGTGTGTGGCATGAACAATACGGCCGAGGTAATTTCGGCATACACTGACCGTTCTGGAGGCATGCAAAGCGCCACAGACGACTTCGGGCACATTATCAGATCACGCCCCCGGGGTGTTCTGGCGGCGCACTCGGAAGACGCCGTCCGGGACCTGATCTCCTTCGCCGGTCCGCGAGGCCTGCCGGTCACGGCACGCGGCAGCGGATACGCGCCCTACGGGCAGGGACAGGCCCACGGCGGGTACGTCGTCGACATGCGTCCGCTCGACGACGTGCGCTGCTTTCCGGCCGAGCGGACCCTGAGCGCGGGTGCGGGCGCACCGTGGCGCGAGGTCGTGCGGGCGGCTCTGGCCGCGGGGCTCGCACCGCCGGTGGGACCCGACCACCTCGACGCGAGCGTCGGCGGGCTGCTGAGCGCCGGAGGGTTCGGGGGCACCAGTCACCGCCACGGTCTGGTCGCGGACCAGGTGGTGGACATCGATGTCATCACGGGGGCCGGCCAGGTGCTGACCTGCTCGCGTGAGCACCACCCCGACCTGTTCGACGCGGTGCCGGCGGGTCTCGGCCAGTGCGCGCTGATCCTGCGGGCCACCCTCCGTCTGGCGCCCGCGCCCGACCGCGTACGGCGCTTTCGCCTCTACCACTCCTCACCGCGGAGCTATGTGGCCGATCAGCGCAGGCTCTGCGAGGACCCGCGCTTCAGTCACGTCGTCGGCCAGGTGCGCCCCGACGTCGGCGGCACCTGGACGTACATGATCGAGGCGGTCGCCCCGCACACCCGCGAACTGCCCGGCGGCGACGGCCTGTTGCCCGACAGCCTGGACCACGACCGCGACACCGTGGAGATCGAGGACCTGCCCTACGAGGAGTTCCTGCACCGCCCGGAACGCGACGAACGCCTGCTGCGCACCACCGGCGAGTGGCAGCGCCCGCATCCCTGGCTCTCCCTGCTGCTCCCGGAGGACGCCGTCGCCTCCTTCGTCCCGGACGTGCTGAACGACCCCGCCCAGCACGGTCTGCGCACCTCGGGTGTGGTCCAGCTCCGCCCGCTGACCGGCCGCACCCTGGGCGCCTCCCTGTTGCGCAGGCCCGCCGCGGACCGGCTGTGCCTGCTCGTCCTGATGCGCACGGCCACCGCCACGGACCCGGTGGCGGTACGGCGGCTGGTCGACGCCAACCGCGCGGTGTACGACCGGGCCAAGGCCGTCGGCGGTGTACTGCACCCGATGAGCGCCGTCCCCATGACGCCGGCGGACTGGCGCGACCATTTCGGCCCGGTCTGGCGGGAGTTCGCCGGGACCAAGGCCCGCCACGATCCCCACGGGATCCTCACCCGGGGGTACGGGCTGTGGACGTGAAGACCGTCACCGTGTTCTGCGGCGCCTCTCCCGGCCGCGCCCCCGGCCATCTCACGGTGGCCGGGAACATCGGCCGCACCCTGGCCGGGGCGGGACTGCACCTGGTCTACGGCGGCGCCCGCACCGGCCTGATGGGCGCGGTCGCGGACGCCGCCCTGGCCGCGGGCGGGGAGGTGACCGGGGTGGTGCCGCGCCGCATGCTGCCGTACGAGATCGCCCACACCGGGCTGACCCGCCTGGACGTCGTCGACGACGTCCACGCCCGCAAGGCGCGGATGGGTGAGCTGGGTGACGCCTTCGTGGCGCTGCCGGGCGGGCTGGGGACCGCGGAGGAGTTGCTGGAGGTGCTGTCCTGGGCACAGTTGCGGATCCACCGCAAACCGTGCCTGCTCCTGGACCCCGCAGGCTTCTACCGTCCGCTGCTGGCGTTCCTGGAGCATGCGCGGGACGAGGGGTTCCTGCATCCGGGGGACCTGGAGCGGATCGTGGTGTGCACGTCGGCGGAGGAAATCGTCACCAGGCTGACGGCCACCGGCTCCGCACCTGTGCGGGCCGAGCCGGTACGTCTGCCACCCGGCGACACCGCCTTCCTGTTCTCCGGCGGCGGCTCCCAGCAGCCCGGTATGGGACGGGAACTCCACACGCGTTTCCCGGTGTTCGCCCGGGCCCTCGACGAGGTGTGCGGCCTCCTGGCGCCCTACCTCGACCTGCCGTTGCAGGACGTGATGTTCGCGGAGCCGGGAACGCGAACCGCCGCCCTCCTGGACCGGATCACGTACGCCAATCCCGCGGTCTTCGCGCTTCAGGTGGCCCAGTACCGGCTGCTGGAGAGCTGGGGCGTGCGGCCCGGCACGCTGTTCGGGTACTCGGCCGGACGCATGGCCGCGGCCCATGCCGCCGGGGTCTTCTCCCTCCCGGACGCCTGCCGGGCGGTGGGCACGCTGTCCCGGCTGTTCGGCTCGCTGCCGGACACCGGCGGCATGGTGGCGGTCGAGGCGGCCGAGGAGGAGCTGCGGCTCGGCCCCGGTCTGGTGATCGCCGCGATCAACGGCCCCCGGTCCGTGGTGCTTTCGGGAGACCGGGACGCGGTGGCCGCGGCGGAGCGGGAGTGGGCGGAGCGCGGACGGTTCTCCCGGGTGCTGCGGGTGGACATGGCGGCCCACTCGCCGCAACTGGATCCGGTGCTGGAGGAGTTCCGCCTGCTCCTCGGGTCCATGGAGTTGCGCGAGCCGGACATCCCGCTCGTCTCCGACATCACCGCCCGCCGCGTCGGCAGCGAGGCCGCCATGCCCGAGTTCTGGGTGCGGGAGCTGCGCGAGCCGGTGCGCTTCGCGGCCGCCGTCGACCGAATGCACCGGGACGGCACGGCCGCCTGGCTCGAACTGGGGCCGGGCGAGGTCCTGGTCCGCATGCTGGAGGGCTGCCTGCCCGACCCGCGGTCACCGGCGCCCGTGCTGGCGGCAGCCCGTGACTGGCGCGGCCTGCACGCGGGAGCCGACGTAGCCTGAAGGCCTCGACCGGCAGGCCCGAAGGAGCAGAGTGAGCGACAACGAGACGGAGACCGGTCCGCCCACGTGGCGGCTGCTCCTCGGATACGTCCGGCCGCACCGGTGGGCCCTGCTCACCGGTGCTCTGCTCTCGCTCGTGACGGGCGGAACCGCCCTGCTGCTGCCGCTGGTGGCCAGAGAGCTGATCGACGATCTGTCCCACGACCGCACGATCACCGGGGCGCTGCTGCTGATGTCGGCCCTGGTGGTCGCCAACGCGGGGGTGGGGGCGCTGGGTTCGTACGTGCTGCGGCGCACCGCCGAGTCAGTGGTACTCGGCGCGCGCCGCGCCCTGTCGTCGTATCTTCTGCGCCTGCGGATCACGGCCGTGGACCGCTCCGAACCGGGCGACCTGATGGCGCGGATCACCTCCGACACCACCCTGCTGCGTGCGGTCACCACCGACTCGCTGGTGGGCCTGGGCACCGGCGGGCTGACGCTCCTGGCGACCGTGGCCATGATGGGCTTCGTGGATCCGGTGCTGCTCGGCGTCACCCTGGCGGTGATCCTGGCCGCGGGCACGGTCCTCGGGGTGATCGTGCCGCGCATCAACCGGGCCAGCCGGCAGGCGCAGGACGCGGTCGGGGTGATGGGCGCCTCGCTGGAGCGGATCCTCGGCGCGCTGCGCACGGTGAAGGCGTCCGGCGCCGAGCACCGGGAGGAGCTGAGGCTGCACGAGGCGGCCGAGGAGTCCTGGCGGCAGAGCGTACGGGCCGCCAAGTGGTCGGCGGCGGCGGGCAATACCGCCGGTCTCGCGATGCAGATCGCGTTCATCACGGTCCTGGCGGTCGGCGGGGCCCGGGTCGCCACCGACGCCATCGACATCGGCACGCTGGTGGCGTTCCTGCTGTACGTCTTCTATCTGATGTCGCCCATCCAGCAGGTCGTCGGCGCGATCACCCAGTACCAGACGGGGGCCGCCGCCCTGGCCCGGATCCAGGAGGCGCTGCGGCTGCCCGCCGAACCGGCCGCCGAGCCCGCCCCGTTGCCCTCCCCCGGCGCCGAGCCCGCCGCTCTCGCCTTCACCGATGTGCGCTTCCGGTACGCCGAGGACCTCCCGTACGTCCACCACGGGGTGACGTTCGCCGTGCCCGCCCAGGGCATGACGGCGTTCGTCGGGCCATCGGGCGCGGGCAAGACCACCGTCTTCTCGCTCATCGAGCGGTTCTACGACCCCGAGTCCGGCTCGATCACCCTCGACGGCCGGAACCTGGAGGAATGGGAGCTGTCCCGGCTGCGGTCCGCGATCGGCTACGTGGAGCAGGACGCCCCGGTGCTGTCGGGGTCGCTCCGGGAGAACCTGCTGCTGGGCAATCCGGACGCGGAGGACGACGTGCTCACCCGGGTGGTGAAGACGACCCGCCTCGACGGTCTGGTCGCCCGGCTGCCCAAGGGGCTGGACACGCTGGTGGGGCACCGCGGCACCAAGCTGTCCGGCGGTGAGCGTCAGCGTGTCGCCATCGCCCGCGCTCTGGTGCGCCGCCCCCGGCTGCTGCTCCTGGACGAAGCGACCTCGCAGCTCGACGCGGTGAACGAGGCGGCACTGCGGGACACGGTGGCGGACGTGGCCCGGACGACCACCGTGCTGGTCGTGGCGCACCGGCTGTCCACGGTGACGATGGCCGACCGGATCGTGGTGATGGACGCGGGCCGGGTGCGCGCGGTGGGCACGCATCGCGAACTCGTGGCCGCCGACCCGCTGTACGCGGAGCTGGCTGCCACACAGTTCCTGGCCACGGCGGGCTGAATCAGAGGGGGCGTACCCGGAAAGCCCCGGTGATGATGCCGCGGCCGCCCTGCTTTAGGACGGCGGGCTTGCTGTCCAGGCCGGGGCCATGGCTCGGCTTGCCGGGTCCGGCGGGGCGGAGGAGGCTCGGAAGTGGGGCCTTCCGTGGCCCGCTCCTCGTCGGGTCACGGCCTTCGAAGGAGGTCGATGATGGGCACGTTCGACAGCAACGCACTGCGCCAGGCCATTGAAGGAAACAACGAGCAGCCGCTCCTCTCGCTCTACGCGGACGACGCGGAGCTGCGGATCGTGGACCGCAACACCCAGCCCAGCCACCCCAAGGTCCTGCACGGCCGGGACGAGATCGCCGAGATGCTCGCCGACGTCTACAGCCGCGACATCAAGACGCACAGGCTGGAGCGGTGTGTCGTGCAGGGCGACGACGTCGCGTTCAGCGAATCCTGCGAGTACTCGGACGGGGTCCGGGTCCTCTCCGAGTCGATGGTGTCGCTGCGGAACGGCAAGATCGCCGAGCAGACCATGATCCAGGCGTGGGACGAGTAGCCGTACACCGCCCCGGCCACGACGGCCGGGGCGGTGACGCCGTCCCCGCTAGGTCAGGGTCCACTTCTGGTTGTCGCCCGTTCCGCAGGACCACAGCACCAGCGGGGTGCGGTTGGCCGTACCCGCGTTGTAGGCGTCCAGGCACAGACCGGCGTGGACGTTGGTGATCGTCCCGTCGCTGTTGATGTCCCACTGCTGGTTGGCCTGCCCGTTGCAGTCCCAGATCACGACCCTGGTGCCGTTGGTCGTGCCGAGGTTGTAGGCGTCCAGGCACTTGTTGCCGTACACCACGAGTTCCTTGCGCGAGGTGTACGTCCAGGACTGGTTGCGGCCGCCGTTGCAGTCCCACAGCTCGGCCTGGATGCCGTTGGTGATCGTGTTGTCGTTGACGTCCAGGCAGCGGGACGACTGGGCGCCGACGACGAGGGAGCCGTCGGTGCCGGGCAGGGGCCGGACCGCGATGCCCTCGGTGGTCGGGCCGCCGGTGAACGTGAGCGTGTTGGCGGCGCCCTGGGAGAGGGAGACCTGGACGGAGACGGTGCCCGCGGCGGATCCGGTCGGCGGGAAGGCGACCGTGGTGCTGGTCTGGCCGTTGACCTGGAGGGTGGCCGTCCGGGTGGCGGAGGTGTCGTTCGTGTAGGAGACGTCCACGACGTTCACGCCCGTGTTCGCCGCCGTCACGCCGGTGAAGCGTCCCGTGGAGGCGGGCGTGTACGTGCTGCCCGCCGCCTCCGTGCCGCCGGTGACCGTGAGCATCACCGAGCCGCCCGCCGGGACACTGGTCGTGTAGCCGGTGGCGTACGACCCCACGTCCTGCCGCGCCCACAGGTCGCGGACGGTCGCGGAGGCGTTCGTCAGACCGAGGTCGGCCCAGCGGACGGTGATGTCCTTCGCGGCCGAGGTGCGGTTGAGGAGGACGACGGCGCGGTTGCCGGTGCCGGACAGGACCTTGCCGTAGACCTGCGCTCCCGGGGTGTCCTCCGCGACCTCGACGCCCTGGAGGCCGCGCGGGTCCTGGTCCACGGCGATGACCTCGGGGTTCTTGAGGATGCTCGCGGTCTCGGCGGTCATCGTCGCGAGGTTGTTGCCGGCGAGGAGCGGTGCGCCGGAGATCGCCCACAGGTTCATATGGGTGCGGTTCTGGGCGGCGGTGAAGCCGTCCATGCCGACCATCAGCATGTCGGGATCGTTGTAGTAGCCGGTGTGCTGGGCGGTGGGGTGGAGGTTGGCGTCGTAGTTGGCCAGCAGGTTCGTCATGGAGGGCTGGTTGCCCCAGAGGACGATGTCGGCGTTGGTCCGCCACATCGTGCCCTGGCCCGGGGCCCAGTTCCAGGGGTTCTGCCTGCCCCAGTTGCAGATCGAGAGGGTCAGCGGGCGGCCGGTGGTCGCCGTGGCCTTGGCGGTCGCGTCGCTGATGGCCTGGTACGTCGACTCCGGGTCGAGGCCCTCGGCGTCGCCGCCGCACCAGTCGACCTTGACGAAGTCGAAGCCCCACTCCGAGAACTGGAGCATGTCCTGCTCGTAGTGGCCCTCACTGCCCGAGCCGGGAGCGGCGGGGCGGCCCGTCGGGTAGTAGTAGCCGCAGCCGTCCTTGCCGGCGTCGGTGTAGATACCGGCCTTCAGGCCCTTGCTGTGGATGTAGTCGGCGATGGCGCTCATGCCGCCGGGCCACTCGGCCTCGTCGACGGTGATGTTGCCCGCGCTGTCGCGGGTGCCCTGCCACCAGCCTTCGTCGATGTTGATGTACGTGTATCCGGCGGCCGGCAGACCGGCCGCGACGAACGCGTCGACCTGCTCCTTGATCACGTTGTAGTCGATCTTCGCGGCGAAGCTGTTCCAGGAGGCCCAGCCCATCGGGGCGGTGGGCACCGGTATCTGACGGGTCGCCACGGCGGCGGGTGCCGCCCTGAGCGGCGCGGCCGGGTGGGTGACCAGGAGTACGGCGGCCGCGACGGCCAGTAAGGAGATCGTGCGCAGGACGAGGGTGCGGAACATGCGGCTCCTTTGCCGATATGCCGAACATGGATCGACTATCCGAACGAAGTGGCGCGCTGAAAGTAGAGCCGCCAGGGGCGGAAGTCAACGGATGTGACACCTGAGGCTCCGGATCACGCGGTCCGGGTCACCACGGCCGGCCCAGGCCCCGCCCTCCCCCCTCACCACAACCACCCCAGACCGCCCCCTCCCCGGCCCGTCACCCCGCCTCCCACCCAGCCGGCCGCAGAATGCCCAGCAGTTGGCGGACCAGTTCGTCGACCGCCTCCTCCAGCGTGGCGTCCACCCACCCGGCGCTCCAGTCGTGGAGCAGGCCGTTGACGCTGCCGATGAAGGCCGTCGCGGCGATCCGGTAGTCGCGGGGCGCCGCCTCGCCGCGGGCGACCGCCGCTCCGGCCTCGGCGCACACGAGGTCGACCCAGCGGGCGCGGCGGGCCAGGCGCTGGTGTTCCAGGCGCGGGCTGACGCCGATGATCTCGACGAAGGTGATGCGGATACGGCGTGGATCGGCGGTCACGTTGGCGGCGTAGGCGCGGAAGATCGTGGCGGCGCGTTCGGCGAGCGGCAGGTCTCCCGCGGCGGCCAACGCGGCGAGCACGGCCTCTTCGGCCCAGTCGTTGACCTGGAGGTGAAGGGCGGCCAGGACGTCCTCAAGGGTGCGGAACTCCTCGTAGAACTGGCGGGTGGAGAGCCCGGCGGCCTCGCTGAGCGCGGCGACGGTCGTGCCCCGGTAGCCGGGTGCGTCACCGAACAACTGGAGCGCGGCGTCCAGGAAGCGGCGTCTGCGCTCGGCCTGCCGCTCCTCGGCGGACCTGCCCCCGTACCGGCCGGTCGGCGCCCTGAGCCTGCCCGCCACGGTCCCCTCCCCGTTCCCTCGCTCGTCCCGTCGGCCAATTTTGTCGTGTACGCGGTCTTGTCGAAAGGACACCCCTTCCTTACTTTTCAGTAAGTCCACTCTGAAAGCACGTGTGTTCAGATTCACCACCCCCCGAGCCGCCCAGAGGAGAGCACCCATGCCTGTCATCAGACCCAGGCACCTTTGCTCCATGGCCGCCGCCCTCGTCCTGACCGTCACCGCCCCCGCGACCGCGGCCTCCGCCGCCACCAGCGCCTCGGACACCGCCGCCCTGCGCGAGGTGCTGTTCGTGGGCAACAACTGGGACGGCACCGCCGACGTCATCAAGTCCACCGGCGACCACGCGAAGATCGGCCGGATCAACGTCATCCCCGACAAGGACGCACGGATGGCGGAGATCAACGCCGACCCGATCAAGTGGATCTACTTCATGGCCATCCGCAACAGCGTCGGCGAGGGGCACGACCAGTTCGTGGACGACATGTACACCACCCCGGACGGCTCGTCCGTGGTGGTCTCCCGCCCGAGCTTCGCCGACGTGGTCTCGATCGACCTGGCCACCGGTGCCATCAACTGGCGTTTCCCCGTGTCGGGTTACCGCTCCGACCACATGGCGGTCTCGCCCGACGGCAAGCGCGTCGCCGTGTCGGCCTCCATCTCCAACACCGTGCACGTACTGGACATCGGCACCGGCAGACAGCTGGGTTCGTTCGCCACCGCCGACAAGCCGCACGAGAACATCTTCACCAAGGACGGCAAGTACCTCTGGAACATGGGCATCGGCGATGTGACCACCGCGCTCGACGAGCCCTGGCTGGACTGGACGAAGGGCAACCGGTACATCACCGTCGTCGACGCGACCACGTACGAGCGGGTCAAGGTGATCGACATGCGGCAGCGGCTGGACGCCATCGGCCTCGCGGACTACTCCGACGCCATCCGGCCCGCCGTGTTCTCGCCCGACGAGTCCAAGCTGTACTTCCAGGTCTCGTTCTTCAACGGCTTCTTCGAGTACGACATCGCGACCGACAAGATCACCCGTACGAAGACGTTGCCGAAGAACCCGGCGACCAGCGACGACCGCACCACGTTCGTCAACGACTCGCGCCACCACGGCATCGCGATGAGCCCCGACGGAAGCAAGCTGTGCGTCGCGGGCACGATGGACGACTACGCGACGGTCGTCGACCGCGCCACCCTCCAGGAGGGCCCGCTGGTCACCGCCTCGAAGCCCTACTGGGCGACCGTCAGCGGTGACGGCAAGAGCTGCGTGGTCTCGGAGAGCGGCACCGACCAGGTCACGGCCATCGACTTCGCCACCGGCAGGAAGACGGTGTCGGTGCCGGTCGGCGACCACCCGCAGCGGGTGCGGCTGGGCCAGGTGGCCGCGGACTGGACGGGCACCACCGGCTGAGGCCCTGAGGCCCGAGCCGGTTCAGGCGGTGGCGCGGCGCCCGGACACCAGCCACCGCCACCGCGGGCGCTCCGTGACCAGCGTGGCGGCGGCCGGCAGGGACACCGCGACCGCCGCCCCCACGGGCCAGGCCAGCCAGGCCGAGACCACGGCCGCGACCAGCTGGAGCAGCACCAGGAGGATCGTGACCGGCCCGGGTACCGGCACGATCCCGTGGGTCTTGTCCCCCGGCGTGGTGAAGACGGTCGGCAGCCCGATCAGCACCACCACGGACACCACCGCGAGCGGCCAGGAGTACCCGGTCAGCGCCCACGGCGTCGCCACCCACGCGACGAGTTCGGTCGCGAAGCGCCAGCCGGCCGCGCGTCGGTCGTCGGGTCTCTCCAACGTCGTCTCCCCCATGGACGTATCCGTCAGCGGTGGCTGATCCTACGATGGCCTCCCCGCGCCCGCCGGCCGGGCCGGGCCTGCTTCAGCCGATGCGCTGGGCCACCCAGGACGCCAGTTCGGCCTTGGCCGCGTTCAGCAGGGACGAGGAGGGATTCGTCGCGCCGTTGGTGATCAGGGCGTAGTGCAGGGTGCCCGAGTCGGAGTCCGTCAGCAGCAGGCGGCGGCTGTCGGCGCCGCCGGGTTCCGGGGCCGCCGCGATGGGGGTCGTCGCCGTGTACGAGGGCGGGGCGTACACCGTGCCCAGGTCGGAGACGACGGTGGTGGACGAGGTCGGGAAGGACGCCGGAAGGTGCAGTTCGGTGGGGGCCGAGCCACTGCCGGAGCGCCATACGTGCAGACCGTACTGCCCGGAGCCCACCAGCTGGGCCACATTCGGCAGCGAGCTGGGGACCGGGTTCCAGGTCAGGGTCGTGGAGCCGTCGCGGGAACGGTCCTCGTAGGTGAAGGCGACGGTCGTGCCGGAGGTGGCGCTCGGGTAGACGCGGTCGACGAGCCGGGCGTCCTGGCGCAGGACGGCCGAACCCGAGTCGTCGAGGCGTACGGCGGACAGGTCCTCGCCGTTCCAGGCGTCGCCCTCCGTCTGCACGTTGTCGGGGTTGTCGTTCATCAGCTCTTCGTGGCGGCCGTTGTAGATGTCCCACTGCCACTGACTGCCGGACAGGACGGGACCGGAACCGGCCGGGTTGGACCACCAACTCGCCCCCGGGACGCGGGAGTCGAGGGCCTGGTACATCGCCTTGAGGACCGTCGGCGCCTTGTCGGAGACCGTCCCGGTCAGCGGGTGGCCGAACTCGCTGACGATGGCGGGCGCTGCGGTGGCGGCGGCCCGGTCACGCACCGTGCCGAAGTCGCCCGCGTACTGTCCGTCCACCGCCTTGCCCCACATGAAGATGCCGGAGATGGCCCGCTGGTCGTAGAAGTGGGTGTTGAAGACGAAGCGCGGCCCGAGCGTGCCGGCGTCGAGCAGGCCGCCCTCCTGCTTCTGAAAGTCGAGGTTGGCGTTCCAGAACAGGTTCGGTTCGACGAACGTGGGCTTGTCCTGCCAGCCGGCCGCGTCCATCCGGGCCCGGAACTTCACATAGAAGGGCCACAGGACGTCCTTCTCCCAGGCGCGGCTGGTCTGGCCCGAGTCGTAGACGCCCGCGTGGGGTTCGTTGTACGGGTCGAAGCCGACGACACCCGCGAACTGAGCGGCGGTGAGGTTCTGCTTGAGGTACGCCATCGTCTTCTGGGCGGTGTCGAGGAAGGAGTCCTGCAGACCGTAGGTGTTGTGCCAGAAGTCGTACGACGCCTCGGTCACGGCCGCGTTCGAGGTGATGTTCTGGCCCCAGAAGGGGCAGAGCCCGCAGTACTCGTCCGGATAGTCACCGAGGTCCACGGCCCACTTCGGGGCGCCGTCGCCGGTGTACCAGCTGTCCGGGTCGAACAGCCAGCGGGAGTAGAGGTCCTGGTGGAAGTCGGGGTACACGCGGATCCCGGCGTCGAGGAACGCGCCGATCTGGGCCGTGGCGGCGGCCAGATAGGCGCTGTCCACCTGGCCGCGCACGGGCTCCGCGTAGGCCCAGGACAGCAGGAAGCGGACCGAGTTGCCGCCGCCGAGCGCTCTCAGCGCGGTCGCGGACTTCTCCGCGTCGGCGACCGAGGCGAAGGGCAGGCCGTTGTTCTCCTTCAGCTTGGTCTCGCCGGAGACGTTGTAGCCACGCAGCACGACCTCGCGGCCCTGGCCGTCGACGAAGCGGCCGTTCTGCACGGTGAGCGGGGACTCGTCGAACCAGAGGGAGTCGGGGAGGGCGGCGGCGGTGGCGGGACGGGCGCCCGCCACCGACAGGAATCCACAGAGGAGAACCAGAACAACGAGCACACGCGCACGTCTATTCGGCATGTTCACTACAATCCGGCGGTTTCAGAACATCGTCAACACCTCTGACTCTGGAGTAAGTTCGGTCTCGGTCAGCTCAACCGGTCACTCTGCGCGTGACGTTCAGCAGGTACTCCTTGCGGTTGAGCGGATTGTGGTCGGTGCGCGGGCGCCGCGGCACGGTGCCGCGGCGGACCGGCGCGTGGTGGTCGAAGGCGCTCTCCAACTCGCCCTCGCCCCGGGTGAGTCCGGGCAGCCGCTGCTCCAGTTCATGCACCCGGCCCGCGGGCACGGCCCCCTCCAGAACACCGGTGCCACCCCGCGTCCCGGTGGTCTGCGGTACGGCCCGCAGCGCGGTCAGGACCGGGAGCAGTGCGCCCAGGGTGTCCACGGGCGTCTCGATGCGGAAGCGGTGCATGGGCTCGTACACCAGGGTGCCCGCCCTGCGCAGCGCCTCGGTCAGGACCAGCGGGGTCACGCCCCGGAAGTCGGCGCCGGTGCTCGACATGCTCTTGTCGAAGCCCTGGTGGGCGTGGCTCTGGCGGGGCGAGTAGCCGGAGTGGGTCATGGTGACCGTGCAGTCGGTGACCTGCCAGCCGCTGAGGCCCTGTGCGAGGGTCTCGCGCACGGTGTCCTCGACGGCCTTGAAGAAGGCGTACGGCATGGAGCCGAGTTCCACCTCCAGGCGGAAGTCGACGCCCGAGCCGGTCGGTGCCGGGTCGACGCGCAGACCGACCGTCGCGAGGAACGGGTTGGGGTGCTTCTTGTTGAACTCGACGGCCGCTCCCGTGCCCACGGGTCGCTCGATGCAGATCGTCGATGTCTCCCGGAAGGTGACGTCCAGGCCGAAGTCGTCGGCGAGCGTGGCCTGGATGACTTCCTTCTGCACCTCGCCGTAGAGGGATACGGAGGTCTCCTGCCGGATCTCGTCGTGCCTGAGGCCGATCAGCGGGTCCTGTTCGGCGAGTTGGGTGAGGGCGAGATGCAGGGACCGCTTGCCCACGCCCGGACCTGGGACGACGACCGTCTCCAGGGTGGGGGGCGCGAAGAAGTGCTCGTACGCCTTGCGCGGCTCCCCGATCGCGTCGCCGATCCGGATGGCGTCCAGGCCCCAGAGCTTGGCGATGCGGCCCGCCGGGACGGTCTCGTCCCGGGAGTCCGATCCCTCCTGGAAGACGCTGATCCCGGTGATCTTGCCCTCGCTGTCGCCGTCCCCGAAACCGATCCGGTCGCGGACGGCCAGCGTCCCGGAGAAGATCCGCGCATAGGCGATCTTCTCCCCCGCCGGGCCCCGCTCGACCTTGAAGACGGTGCCCGACACCGGCCCGTCCGGATCGCCCTCGGCGGCGGGCAGCAGTTCCTTGATCCCGGCGATGAGCGTGTCCACGCCCGCGCCGGTGATGGCCGACCCGAAGCAGACGGGGTGGACCAGCGCCTGCCGGGTCTGGGTCGCGAGGGCGGCGTGCAGGCGGTCGTACGAGACCGTGTCCTCGACGTAGGCGGACAGCAGGTCGTCGTCGTGGCCGGTGAGAACGTCGAGGGCGGCCGGGGCGAGCCCGGCGGTGACGCGGGCGCCGCGCGTGCCGAGCCCGGCGACCGTGCCCATCGGTACGACCGATGCCGTGAGCCGCTCGGCGACCGCGCGCAGCACCCCGTCGTAGCGCGCCCCGCGCCGGTCGATCTTGTTGACGAAGATCAGCGTGGGGATGCGCAGCCGACGCAGGGTGCGCATCAGGACGCGGGTCTGCGGCTGGACGCCCTCGACGGCCGAGATGACCAGGACGGCGCCGTCGAGCACGCCGAGGACCCGCTCGACCTCGGCGATGAAGTCCGGATGGCCGGGCGTGTCGATGAGATTGACCGTCACGTCGTCCAGTGGGAACGAGACGACGGCCGACTTGATGGTGATCCCGCGCTGCTTCTCCAGCGCGAGGGAATCGGTCTGCGTGGAGCCGGCGTCGACGCTGCCGATCTCGTCGACGACTCCGGCGGTGTGCAGCAGCCGCTCCGTCAGGCTGGTCTTACCGGCGTCTACGTGGGCCAGAATGCCGAGATTGAGCACGTGCACTGAGCGTCATGTCCTTGGTCGTCGGAGGGATTCCTTCCTGGGTGGACATGCACGCAGTGCGCATCTGTGCTCCTCGTGTGGGACATCGAATCCGGCGTATTTCCTCCAGCAGTCCAGCAGAACCGGACGCCCCGCAGCAATGGATTAACCGTCAACGAAGCCCGCCGGGACGCCTCCGCGTCGCCGCAGTACCGGGCGCATCTCGCACGTGCTCACCAGGCGGGCGGTGCCGGTCGCCGCCGGGATGAGGTGAGGGCCGCTCGCATGCTGGTCGTCGTAGGGGTGCGGCGGATCCCGGGACGGCGCGGCTCGACGAAGGAGAGGCGGCGTCGCCGTGCTCGGACGGCGTTGGCCGCGGGGGCGGACGGCGCCGTGGCGTCGGCAGGGTGGGGGCCGGCCACGCAGTTGCGATCGGACCGGCGCGGACCATGCCGTAGACCGGCCCCGGGTCGGCCGAGCCGCGGGCACGTGGTCTCGGCCGGGCGTCTGCGGCCGCTGTCCGCGGGCACCCTGCGGGACGAGCCGGCCGGGGGCGAAGCGGGGGCCGGAAGAGGCGGCGACCCTGTGTGAAAAGATGGCCACGATTGCCGGAGCCGGGTATGCGTCGGGGAGAATGCCGGAACCATGACGTCGACGCCATCCGGGCCGGCACGGGCCGGGTACGCACCCTTCGCCCACCTCACCACGCCCAACGCAGCCCTCTACCGCCGGGTGATGGGTGCGTTCCTCGCCGCCAAGGAGCGCTTCGCGGTACACCTGCGTCCCGAGGACGTCCACGCGGCGCTGCCGCCGGAGTACCGGCCCGCCGACCTGGACGCCGTGGTCAAGGCCCTCGACAGCCTCGTCGACTGGGGCAATCTGCGGGCGGATCCGGACACCTCCCGTGTCACAGCGGTCGAGGACTTCTACCGCAAGCGCTTCATCTACCAGCTCACGCAGGCCGGCGAGGCCGCCGAGCAGGCGCTGTCCGTGTACGACGAGGCGCTGGGGCGGCGCGGCGCGCTGCAGGCCGTCGCCCTGCACGACATCGTCACCCAGCTGCAGGCCCTGCTGGTGATCGCCGCCGGGCAGCAGGAGGCCGGGCCGGACGCGGCCAAGGCGCATCTGGCGCTGTCCGCGCTGACCGGCCGGTTCGAGGCGCTGGCGGAGAACGCACGGGCGTTCATGGGGTCGCTCCAGCGCACCATCGACCTGCACGATGTGGACGTCGAGGTGTTCCTCGCCTACAAGGACCGGCTGATCCAGTATCTGGAGCGGTTCATCCAGGACCTGATCACCCTGGGCGGGCGGATCGCCCTGCTCATCGGCGAGTTGGAGGAGCACGGCCGGGTCGGCGTACTGCTGCGGCTGGCGGCGGCCCGGGAGGCGGCCGACGCCGCTCCGGACGAGGCCGAGAGCGCCGAGGCACGCGCGTACGCGTGGTGGGTGGCCCGGTGGTCGGGGCTCGCCGCCTGGTTCGTGTCCGCGGACGGACGCGAGTCGCAGGCTCGCCTGCTGCGCGGTCGCGCCCTCGGAGCGATCCCGCAACTCCTCGCGGTCGTAAGGCAGTTGAACGAACGGCGGGCCGGGCGCTCGGACCGCTCGGCGGACTTCCGCACCCTGGCCCGCTGGTTCGCCGAGGCCCCGGACGAGGAGGCCCGGCACCGGTTGTGGCGTGCCGCGTTCGGTCTCTACCCCGCCCGTCATCTGACCGTCGACGCCGACACCCTCGACCGGCGCGCGGCCCGACCGGTGGCCGCCGCCACCCCGTGGGCCGAGGCCGAGCCGTTGCGGATCAGCCCGCAGCTGCGCCGCACCGGCAGCTACGAGCGGCGCGGCAAGGCCCGCAGGGTGCAGGACCGGTCCGAGCAGCGGCGGCGCCTGGCCGAGATCGCCGCGCAGCAGGCGCAGGAGATCGCGGCCGCCCGCGCCCGCCTCGCGACGGACGGCACCACGCGGCTGTCCGCGCTGGGTGAGATCGACCCGCTCGCCTTCGGCCTCTTCCTGCAGTTGCTCGGCGATGCCCTGGCCACCTGGCGGCCGGGCGTCACGACCACCGTCACGACCAGCAACGACGGCACCATGCAGATCCGGCTCACCGTCCTGGCCGACGGTGCGACGGCCGAGATCCGCACACCCTTCGGCACCTTCAGCGGCCCCGATCACACGGTCGAGATCACCGATCTCACCCGGACCGGCCGGGTGCGGGCCGACGGCACCCCCGCGGGAGGGGAGCGATGACCACGCCCCTGGGGGAGGTGCTGGACGGCCGGCGCACCGCCGAGTTCCAGAAGGCCGCCCGCGCCCTGCTGAAGGAGCCGCTGCTGCTCGCGCACGGCCCGCACGCCGACGAGTTCCGTCTGGTGCGGCAGCACGCCGCCGACCTGCGCGACTGGTTCGACCGCAACACCGGCTGGGCGCTGCGGGTGGACGCGGAGTCCGCCCGGCTGGGCAGAACACCCGGCACCCTGGCCGACCCCACACACCCGGCGCGCGAGGCCTCGCGCGCTCGCGCGCCCTTCACCCGGCGCCGCTATGTGCTGCTGTGCCTGGCGCTGGCCGCGCTGGAGCGGGGCGAGGCACAGATCGCGCTCGGCCGGCTCGCCGAGCAGGTGGTCCTGGACGCCGCCGATCCCCGGCTGGCCGCCGCCGGGGTCGAGTTCACCCTGGAGCGGCGCGACGAGCGGCTGGATCTGGCGGCAGTGGTGCGGCTGCTCATGCGGTACGGGGTGCTGCGGCGGGTGGCCGGGGACGAGGACGCCTACGTCAGCGGCGCGGGCGATGTGCTCTACGACGTCCAGCGCCGCGTCCTGGCCGGACTGCTCGCCGCCCACCGCGGCCCGTCGATGATCACCGCCGGGACCTTCGAGGAGCGGCTGGCCGAGCTGACCGCCGAAAGCGCCCTGGACAGCGACGAACTGCGCTTCCGCGCCATCCGCCGGCGACTGACCCGCCGCCTGCTGGACGACCCGGTGCTGTACTACGGCGAGCTGACCGACGAGGAACAGGCCTACCTGACCCGGCAGCGTGCCTTCATCACCGCGCGGATCACCGAACTGACCGGCCTGGTCGCGGAGGTGCGCGCCGAGGGCATCGCCATGGTCGACCCCCTGGACGACCTGACCGACGTGCGGATGCCCGAGCAGGGCACCCACGGCCACATCACCCTGCTGCTCGCCGAGCACCTCGCGGCCGCGGACGGCGCGGTGAGCCGGGGCGAGTTGGAGGAAAGGGTGCGGGAACTGGCCGTGGAACACGGCGGGTTCTGGTCCAAGAGCGCTAAACAGCCCGGGGCGGAAGGGGAGCTGGTCGAGCAGGCGCTGGCCAAGCTGACCGCGCTCGGCCTGGTCACCGCCGTGCCCGGCGGCGTCGCCCGGCTGCCGGCGCTGGCCCGGTACGCGGTCGGCGAGACTGTCGTAAGAGAACCGGGAGTCCGTACCTCTCAGCGAAAGGCGCAGCAGCCGTGACCGCCCTGCCCGTCCCCGCGCCCGGCCGGTGGCGGCCGCTGCGCATCGGCCTGGTCGACCTCTTCTACTACGACACCGAGGAGTTCTGGTTCCGCGACGGCCGCCTGCTGCTGCGCGGCAACAACGGCACCGGCAAGTCGAAGGTCCTCGCGCTGACCCTGCCGTTCCTGCTGGACGGCGACCTGTCGGCACGCCGCGTGGAGCCCGACGCCGACCCGGGCAAGCGCATGGAGTGGAACCTGCTGCTGGGCGGGCAGCACCCGCACCCCGAGCGGCTCGGCTACACCTGGATCGAGTTCGGCCGCCGGGACGGTCAGGACACGGCCACCGGACAGGACCGCTTCCTCACCCTGGTGTGCGGACTGAAGGCGGTGGCGGGGCGGGGTGTGGCCCGGCACTGGTACGCCGTCACCGACCAGCGGATCGGCGCGGAGTTCAGCCTGCTCGACGCCACCGGCACCGCGCTGTCACGGGACCGGCTCGCGGAGGCCGTCGCCGGGCACGGCATGGTGTACGACACGGCCACGGCGTACCGCAGAGCGGTCGACGAAGCCCTGTTCGGGCTGGGCGAGCGCCGGTACACGGCCCTGGTGGACCTGCTCGTCCAGCTGCGCCAGCCACAGCTGTCGAAGCGGCCCAACGAGGCGGCGCTGTCACGGGCGCTGACCGAGGCGCTGCCGCCGATGGACCAGGCCGTGATCGCCGACGTGGCCGAGGCGTTCCGGTCCTTGGAGGAGGAGAAGGACGAGCTGCGAGCGGCCACCGAGGCCGAGCGGGCCGCCTCCGCCTTCCTGGACCACTACCGCCGTTACGCCCGCGTCGCTGCCCGCCGCCGCGCCCGGCTCCCGCGCCACGAGCACGCCCGCTACGAACAGCTGGGCCGCGACCTCGCCCAGGCCCAGGCGGAGCGGTCGCAGGCGCAGGAGGACCGGGAGCGGATCGCCGGGCGGATCGTGGAGTTGGAGGAGGCCGCCACACGGCTGACGGCGCAGGAGGCCGCGCTGCGTGAGGGCCCCGAGATGCGCAGTGCCCGGGAGCTGGAGCAGGCGGCGGCCGACGCCCGCCGCACCGCCGGGGACCTGACTCGCGCCGAGGCGGACCGGGAGCAGGCGTCCCAGGCGCACACTCGCGCCCTGGGCCGCTCCGAGACCGCCGGGCGGCGGCTCGCGGTGGCCGGGCAGCAGGTCGCGGAGACGCTCGCCCGCGCGCGGGAGGCGGCCTCGGCCGCCCGCCTCGACGGGGAGCTGCGTACCGAGGGCGCTCCGGAGGCCGAACTGCGCCGCATGGCCGAGGAGTCGGTGGCGCGCAGGCGGCGCACCGTCGACCACGTGGAGGAGTTGGCCGCGCGCGCCGAGGAGGCCGCCGCCGAGCGGCGCGCAGCCGCCCGCCGCCTGGACGAGGCCCAGACCGAGGCCGGGCACACCGCCGGGCGACAGGCCGAGGCGGAGGACACCGCGGCCGAGACGGGCCGGGGCCTGGTCACCGCCGTACGTGAACACCTGGATTCCTGCGAGGAGTTGACGCCCCAGGACCCGGCGGGCCTGCTGGACGGCCTGCAGGACTGGGTCACGCACCTGCAAGGCCCCTCCCCCGCGCGTGTGCACGCCGCCGACGCCCATCGTGCCCGGGCCGCGCACCTGGCCGACCACACGGCCGCCCTCGGTCAGCGGCTGACCCGACTGGACGGCCGACGCGCCGAGCTGGAGCGGGAGCTGGCCGGCCTGGACGCGGGCGGACAGCGCGGCCCTACGGCGCCCCACACGCGTACGCCCGGCGTGCGCGACCAGGCTCCCGGGGCACCCCTGTGGCGGCTGGTCGACTTCCACGACCATGTCGCCGCCGCTGAACGCGCGGGCCTGGAGGCGGCGTTGGAGGCCTCCGGTCTGCTGGACGCCTGGGTGTGCCCGGACGGCACCGCCCTGCACGCGGACGGGCACGACGTGCTGCTGTCGCCGGGCGCACCGCTCGCCGGGAGCACCCTCGGCGAGGTGCTGCGCCCGGCCGTGGACCACGGCGACGCTCGCGCCGTGGAGGTGGGCGAGCAGACGATGGCCCGCCTCCTTTCCGCCGTGGGGTTGGGGTCCGGTGGCGACACCTGGGTGGCCACCGACGGCCGCTTCCGCGTCGGAGCCCTGACCGGCATCTGGTCCAAGGAGGCCGCCGAGTACGTGGGCGAGGGCGCCCGTGAGGAGGCACGCCGGGCCCGGATCGCCGTCCTGCGCGGCGAACTCGACGCCCTGGGACGCCAGTTGGACCGGTGGAAGACCGACCGGGCCACGGTGGCCCGGCGCCGCCGTACCCTGGACGCCGAACTGGCCGCCCTCCCCGACGACGCCGCCCTGCGCCAGGCGCACGCGCTGGCCGCAGCCGCTGCGGACGCCGCCCACCGGGCCCGCGCCCGCCAGGACGAACGCTCCGCCGAACTGGCCGCGGCGGCCGGGCGGGAAGCCGAGGCCGCCACCGAACTCACCGACACGGCCGCAGCCGTGAACCTGCCCGCCGGCCGGCCTGGGCTGGCCGCCGTCCGCGAGGCGCTGGCCGACCACACCGCCGTCCTCGCGGCCCTGTGGCCCGCCCTGCGCGAGCGCGCCGACGCCGGGCACGCCCTCGCCGACGAGCGTGCGGAGGCTGAGCGGGCCGCCGCCCGGGTGGCCGAACTGGTCCTGCGCGCCAAGGAGTCGGCCCGCCTCGCGGCCGCCGCCGACGAACGGCACAGCACCCTGCACGCCACCGTCGGCACGGCCGTCGCGGAGCTGGAGCGGCGCCTGGCCGCCACCGCCGAGGACCTGGCCGCCTGCGACCGCGAGCAGCGCCTGGCCCGCGAGGAACACGCCGCCGCCGACCGGCGTGCCAGTCGCGCCGAGGGCCGTATCGAACAACTGGAGAAGGACGTACGCGAGGCCGCCGCCGCCCGCGCCGAGGCCATCGCCGCGCTCCAGCGGTTCGCGGCCACCGGCCTGCTGACCGTCGCCCTGCCCGAGGCGGCCGTGCCCCCGCTGGACGACGGCCCATGGGCGGCCACTCCGGCCATCGCGCTGGCCCGCGCCGTCGAGGCACAGCTGTCGGGCCCGTCCGGCACCGACGACTCCGACGGCGCCTGGGAACGCGTACAGAAACGGCTCAGCGAGGAGTACAAGAAGCTCCAGGACGCCCTCTCCCGCGGCGGCCACACCGCCACCGCGCGCATGGTCGAGGACGGCATGGTCGTCGACATCGTCTACCAGGGCCGCCGCCGGAACGTCCCCGAACTGGCCGGTGCGCTCGCCGCCGAAGTGGCCGAACTGGCGCGCATCCTGTCCGCGCACGAACGCGAGATCCTCGAAACCCACCTGCTCACCGAGGTCGCGGGCACCCTGCAGGAACTGATCCAGGCGGCCGAGCGCCAGGTGCGGGCGATGAACGCCGAACTCCAGGAGCGGCCCACGTCCACCGGCATGAGACTGCGTCTGGTGTGGCGTGCCTCGCGCAAGGCCCCGACGGGCCTGGCCCAGGCACGGGAACGTCTGCGCCAGTCCGCGGACGCCTGGGCACCCGAGGACCGGTCGGCGGTCGGGGAGTTCCTGCAGGCCGAGATCGCCCGCCGGCAGAGCGACGACGCGGCGGGCAGCTGGCTGGAGGTGCTCACCGCGGCGCTCGACTACCGCGCCTGGCACGAGTTCGGCATCGAACGCCACCAGCACGGCACCTGGGTTCCGGCCACCGGCCCCGCCTCCGGCGGCGAACGCGTCCTGGCCGTGTCCGTTCCGCTGTTCGCCGCCGCCTCCTCGCACTACGCCACGGCCGCCCCCCACGCCCCGCGCCTGGTCACCCTGGACGAGGCGTTCGCGGGCGTGGACGACGACTCGCGCGCCAAGTGCCTGGGACTGCTGCACGCCTTCGACCTGGACGTGGTGATGACCAGCGAACGCGAATGGGCCTGCTACCCGCAGGTTCCCGGCATCGCCATCGCCCAGCTCTCCCGCGTCGACGAGATCGCCGCGGTCCTGGTGTCCCGCTGGGAATGGGACGGCACCGAGCGCCTGCGCGGCACCGAACCGGACCACCGCCTGGCGGTACTCCCCGCACCGGCCGAGCCCGCTGCCGCGCCGGTGAGTGCGGCAGCGATCAGGCCCGCTGAAGACACCGGCCGGGGCCTCTCGTGAGCATGAGCAGGCCCAAGGACCCCGGCCCGCGCATCGACCACGACCGCCTCGGCCGCCTGCTCGGCGACCCCGGCCTCGTCTGGCTGGTCGAGCGGGTACGCCGCCGCCTGGAGCGGGACGAACCCCTCACCGGCCAGGTCAGCCTGGCCGCTCCCACCCCCGCGGAGCGTGCCGCCGCGGAACGCCTGTTGGGCCGTGCTCCACGCGCCGGACGCTCGCTGACCGTGCGCCTCGACGCGGTGGACGCCGTCCTGCGCCGCTCCGGCATCAGCCCCGAGGGCCTCGCAGCGGCCGTGACCGCCCTCACCGGCCCCGTCGCCCGGCTCGCTGACCTACGTGAGCGGGAGGCGAACGCCTGGCAGGACGCGTACGCCCCGCTCACCGCGTTGCGGCCCGAACTGGCCGACTGGGCCGACCGGTTGCGCAGGGACGGCCTCGTACGCCGCCTCGCCCGCACCCCGCCCTCGGCGAAGGCCCTGCTCACCGACACCGCGACGGCTCTGCGGACCCTGCCCGCCGACCCCGCCGTGTCCCTGCCCGCCTTCGCCGCCGGCGCACTCGGCGACGCCCACGCCCTCGACGACGGCACCCCCCTCGCCGCCCTCGTCCTGTCCGGTGTCCGCGCCCTGACCGGCTTCCCGGACGGCAGCGGCGCCGAATGGCGCCGCGAGGCCTGGGCCTCGGCCGGTCTCCTCAGGGATGCCCTCTCCTCCACCGTCCTCAGCCTGAGCCTGCGCGGCACTGCCGCGCTCGACTGGATGGCCGACACGGGCGAACCGACCGTCCTGACACTGCGCCAGCTCACCCACAGCCCGCCGAGAACGGCACCCAGGGTCGTGTACGTGTGCGAGAACCCGACCGTCCTCGCCACCGCGGCCGACGTCCACGGGCCCACCTGCCCGCCCCTGGTCTGCCTCCAGGGCCAGCCCTCGGCCGCCGCCCTCACCCTGCTGCGCCACCTGCACGCCCAGGGGTCCCTGCTCCGCTACCACGGCGACTTCGACTGGGGCGGCCTGCGCATCGCCGGCGCCCTGCTGCACCGCGTCCCCTGGCGCCCCTGGCGCTACACCGCCGCCGACTACCGCGCCGCGGCCGCCGTCACGCCCCTGGCACCGCTTTTGACCGGCGCACCCACCGCCGCCGCATGGGACCCGGAGCTGAGTCCGGCCCTCGCCGCACTCGGCGTGCGCATCGAGGAGGAGGCCGTCCTCGACACCCTCCTGGCCGACCTCGCCCCCTGAAGCCGTCGACCAGGCGGAACGACGCCCCAAGCTCCCCGGTCGATGTGCCACTGCCCGACCGGATCACCGAGTACGCCGACCGGTTCCGCACAGCCTCCGCAAGCACACCTCGCCGGTGCGCTCCGGGTATCGACCGGCCCCGGACCGGTCCGCGGTGTCAACGCCCCTGGCAGTAAGGCGCGTTGAAATTCCTCACCCGTCTTCAGGCGGCCGACGCGGCTGTGTGACCCGGCTCTGCGAAGAGGCCGTCGACGTTTCTCCGAGGGCCGCGCATTCGTCGCCGCACCGCCGCGCGGTGGTCCGTCGGCTCAGCGGACCGGCCGGGACGGCAGCCGGTGCAGTTCCACCTCCGTGAGGTGGGCGTCGGCCACTGTGGCCGTCATGTACGTGCAGTGCGGCTGGCGGCGCCGGTCGGTCGGGGAGCCGGGGTTGAGCAGGCGCAGCCCGTTCGGGGCGGTGGTGTCCCACGGGATGTGGCTGTGGCCGAAGACAAGGACGTCCAGGTCGGGGAAGCGTGCGGCACAGCGGGCCGCCCGGCCCGGCGCGGCGCCCGTGTCGTGGACGGCCCCGAAGCGCAGGCCGCCGAGTTCGGCGTACGCCACCTCGGGGAGGCGGGCCCGCAGGTCGGGGCCGTCGTTGTTGCCGTACACGCCGATCAGCCTGCGGCTGTGGGCCGCCAGCAGGTCGAGCGTGGCCGTGTCGACCCAGTCGCCCGCGTGGAACACCACGTCGGCGTACGGGAGTTCGGCGAGGAGCTGCGCGGGCAGCGCCTTGGCCCGCTTGGGGAGATGGGTGTCGGACATCAGGAGCAGGCGCACATCGTCAGCCTAGGCCGCGACGATCGGCGCCACGCGGTGGAGCCGGTCAGTGCCGACCCAGGCGAACGGGTTAGCATCGGGCAACGCCCGCCGTGTAAGAGTGGAAACGGGAAGCGAACTAAAGGGGGCTCAAGCCGGAATGCCGGTCAAGGTCAGCGTGGTCATCCCGGTGTACAACCCGGGGCCGTACGTCGAGGACTGCATCGCCTCGCTGCTGAGACAGTCGCTGCCACCCGACGAATACGAAGTGATCTTCGTCGACGACGGCTCCACCGACGAGACCCCGGCCCGCCTCGACGCGCTCGCCGCCGCCCACCCCGGTCTGATCCAGGTCATCCACCAGGAGAACTCCGGCTGGTCGGGCAAGCCCCGCAACGTCGGCATCGCCGCCGCCAAGGGCGAGTTCGTGATGTTCGTCGACAATGACGACTACCTGGGCGACGAGGCCCTGGAGCGGATGTACGACTACGGCGTGGCCAACGGAGCCGATGTCGTCGTAGGAAAGATGGCGGGCAAGGGCCGCGGGGTTCCGGTGGAGCTGTTCCGCCGCAACCATCCGCACGCCACCGTCGAGAACGCCCCGCTGATCGACAGCCTCACCCCGCACAAGATGATCCGCCGGGAGTTCCTCGACCGGATCGACCTGCGCTTCCCCGAGGGCCGGCGGCGGCTGGAGGACCACGTCTTCATCACGGAGGCGTATCTGCGCGCGGACAACGTCTCGGTGCTCAGCGACTACGTCTGCTACTACCACATCAAGCGGGACGACGCCGCGAACGCGGGCTTCCAGCGCTTCGACCCCGTCGCATACTTCAAGAACCTGTGTGAGGCCCTCGACATCGTCGACCGCTACACCGAGCCGGGGCCGGTGCGGGACCGGCTGCACCGGCGCTGGCTGCGGGTGGAGATGGTCGAGCGGATGCGTGGCCGCCGGCTGCTGGGGTGGCCGGCCGACTACCGCAAGGAGTTGTTCGACGCGATGCGCGGTGTCGTCGTCGAGCGCTTCGGCCCGGGTGTCGCGGCCGGGATGCAGCCGACCCAGCAGGTCGTCGCCGCGCTGATCGCCGCCGACCGGTACGCCGACGTCGAGGCCTTCGCGGAATGGGAGGCCTCCGTCGTACCGAAGGCCGTGCCGGAGTCCCTGACCTGGCAGGACGGCACGCTGCGGATCGCCTTCACCGCCGAGTACGTCTCGCGCGGCACTCCGCTGCTGTTTCCCGCCGACGGGGTCCGCAGGCCGCTGGACGTGTCCGATGCGCTCGCCTGGGTCGCCGCGGACACCGTCGCCCGGTTCGGCGAGGCCCGGGTGGATCTGCTGCTGCGCGAGCGCTCCAGTGCCGCCCGGTACTTCCAGCCGGTGGAGTTCACCCGCGAGCGGATCGAGGACGGGGACGCGGTACGGCTGGTGCTGAAGGCCAAGGCCACCGTGGATCCCACAGCCGTCGCGGGCGACGGTGTGTGGGACGCGTTCGTCCGTGTCCGGCTGGGCGGCTGGACCAAGGAGTGCCGGCTCGGTCCCGCCCCTCAGGACGCCCGCCGGGCCCCGTACGCCGCTGTCGTGGGCGGCCGTGTGGTGCTGCCGCACTGGAACGAACCGAACGCCGGCCTCTCCCTGGACATCGACCGCGCGAGCACGCGGCTCGGCCCCGGCGGGTTGTCGCCGGACGCCGTCTCGGTCTCCGGCGGCCGGCTCCGCGCCGCGCTGCCGCTGTACGTCGCCGGTGAGACCGAGGTCCTGCTGCGTGTCGGGTCCGGTGACGCGAAGGTCGACGGGCCGGGAACCCTGTACGCGGACGGATCGGGGGCGCGGCTGGAGGCCGCGGTGCCCGCCGGCCGTCTGAAGGGCGGCGCGGCCTGGAAGGTGGCGATCAGCCCGCGCACCACGGCACCGCGTTTCCTCGCGCTGCCGTTCGCGCTCAGGTCCGGTATCGGCGGGGTGCGCGTGGTGCGGAAGGAGTCTCCCGGCGTGCTGCGGCCGCTGCGGCGCTCGGTGGGCAGGACGGTACGGAAGGCGGCGGGCGCCCTCAGGAATCGGAGGGCGTGAACGATCGTGCGACGCCACCGGATACGCGGGGTGCGGGACATCCCGTCGGTGCTGTCGGATAAGGACGCGTCCGCATACGTCAGTATGCGCGACTGCCCCCGCCGGGATCGAGTGCTTCGCTGCACTCGATCCCGGCGGGGGCTCCGGTCATTTCCCGCGAGGGTTTCCCGCGAGGGTCAGGACTTCGCGTAGCGTTCCTTCAGGGCACGCCGCTTGTTGGTGCCTTCGGCATTCTTGCCCTTTTCGATGATCACCAGGTTGTGGTAGAAGTGCACGGCGACGATGTTGCGGTCCGTGTACGTCGGCTCATAGTTCTCGTCCACGAATTCCTCGTAATTCAGCCCGTCGGTCAGCCGCTTCAGCAGTCCCATGCTGGTGTCCCGGGCGTCGAGGTCCTCGCTGCCCATCCATTCGGGCCAGTACGACGACTGTGTGTCCTCGACGGCATAGATGCCACCGTCCTTGAGGCGGGGGAAGAGCGTGGCGAACGTCGTGATCACATGCGGACTGCGGTGACTTCCGTCGTCGATGATGACGTCGAGTTCGCCGATCTTGTCGGCGACGGCGTTCAGGGACTCGGGGTCCGACTGGTCGCCGACGAAGGTCGTGATGCGGTCCTCGTCGACAAATGACTTGTCCTGGATGTCCATTCCGAAGATCTGCGCGTTCGGGAAGAACGCCTTCCACATGCGCAGCGAGGCCCCTCCCTGGCCGGCCCGGCTGTAACCGCCGATCCCGATCTCCAGAAGATTGAACGAATCGTCCTTGAGATGCTGGAGATGACGCTGGTAGTGCTGGGTGTAACGGTGCGCACCCCATTTGTCGGTCTTGAAGTGCAGGGCAAGTTTGTTGAGATCGCCGGAGATCGCCGCGAGTCCGGTCGGCTTCGGTGGCGCGGGCGGCGGGGACGACGGGGGCTTCTGGCCGGACAGGCGCCGCTTCAGCCGGCGCAGCACCCGCACGTTCTTCTCACCCAGTGCGGTCTTCATGGCTGCTCGAATCGGCACAGGCAATCTCCTTGCGAATATGGGGCATTGCTTCATTCAGGGCGTCCCGCCAGTCACGCGGGGCCGGCAGGCCGATCTGCTGCCACCGGCCGTGCGCGAGGGCCGTCGGCGGCTGAGGCCTGAGTCGGGAGTGGCGTCGTCCGCCCGGAGGGCGGAGCGGGCGGCGATGGGGGTCCCCCCGCACGCGCTCGGGTTCGGGCGTCGGGGAACGTGCTCTCGGCGGGCCGGGCGGAGGCCTTCGTACGGGACGTACTCGGACTCCCGCCCGGTGTGGCGAGGGGGCGCCCGCCGGGGCAGCGGCTGATGTCGCTGCGACGCCGGCCGGCAGGCGCCACTTCGCCGGTGACGAGGAGGTTCATGAGTGGATCTGCACCTTGCTGTGGTCTCCGAGGACGAGTCGATGAGCACTGGGCACATTCGGCGCCGGGGTCACCTGGACGTGCCGGCCGATGAGGGAGCTCTCGATCCGGCCCACTCCGTCGATCGAGGAGTCCCGCAGGACGATGGAGAACTCCAACTCGCTGTGGGTGATACGGCAGTTCTCCGCGACGGAGGTGAACGGGCCGACGTAGGAGTCGCTGACGACGGTTCCGGCGCCGATGACGCAGGGGCCGACGACGCGTGAGTTGGTGACGCGCGCGCCCTCCTCGACCACGACCCGCCCGATGGTCTCGGACCGCTCGTCCACCGTGCCGTCGATGCGGCGATCGAGGCCCTCCAGGACGGTCCGGTTCACCTCAAGCATGTCGACGACGTTCCCGGTGTCCTTCCAGTAGCCCCGGATGACCGTGGAGCGGACGTCGGCGTGGGCGTCGATGAGGTGCTGGATGGCGTGGGTGATCTCCAACTCGCCGCGCCAGGACGGCTCGATGGCCCGTACGGCGTCGTGGATCGCCGGGGTGAACAGGTAGACGCCGACCAGGGCGAGGTCGCTCTTGGGGTGTTCCGGCTTCTCCTCCAGGCAGATCACCTGCCCGGACGGGTCGAGTTCGGCGACGCCGAAGGCGCGCGGGTCGGGCACGCGGGTGAGCAGGATCTGGGCGTCGGGGCGGTTTCTGCGGAAGCCGTCGACGAGTTCGGTGATACCGCCGACGACGAAGTTGTCGCCGAGGTACATCACGAAGTCGTCGTCGCCGAGGTAGTCACGGGCGATCAGCACCGCGTGGGCCAGCCCCAGCGGCCGCTCCTGCGGGATGTAGGTGACCCGCAGGCCGAACTTCGATCCGTCGCCGACCGCGTCCTGGATCTCGGCCGCGGTGTCGCCGACGATCATGCCCACTTCTGTTACGCCCGCGGCGGCGACGGACTCCAACCCGTAGAACAACACAGCCTTGTTGGCCACCGGAACGAGTTGTTTGGCCGATGTGTGGGTGATCGGCCTCAACCGTGTACCGGCGCCCCCGGACAACACGAGAGCCTTCATCTGGTTCACCATAGCCTCGATCGCCGGAAAGGGAACGTTCACCCTTCATTTGGTCCGCTCAAGGGCGATCTCGCTCCACACCTGCTTGCCGCCGCTGACCGGAACGGTCCCCCAGGACCCGGACATGGCCTCGACGAGGAGGATGCCGCGACCGCCGGTGGCCTCCCAGCCGATGCTGGCCGGCTTGATCGGGCTGCGGGGCGAGGCGTCGGCGACCGCGACGCGCAGCCGGTTGCTGACGAGGGTGAGGTCGAGGCGGACCCGGCCGTCGGTGTGCACCAGGGCGTTGGTGACCAGTTCGGAGACCACCAGGAGGACGGCGTCCTGTTCCTCGGTCACCCCCCAGGCGCGCAGGGTGCGCCGGGTGAAGCGGCGGGCGTGCCGGACGGCCTCGGGGACGCGCCACACCGTCCAGCTCTCCCGCAGCGGGCGTACGGCCATGCCGTCGTAGCGCAGCAGGAGCAGGGCCACGTCGTCGCTGCGGCGGGCGTTGCCGAGGAGGGCGTCGGCGACGAGGCCGAGGTGGGCGGGGTCGGAGGCGGCGAGTGCCCGGGCGAACCGGTCCATGCCGTCGTCGATGTCGGCGTCGGCGGACTCGACCAGGCCGTCGGTGGTCAGGGCGACCAGCGTGCCCGGCTGCAGCCGCAGCGGGTTCATCGGGAACTCGGTCTGCGTGACCACGCCGAGCGGCGGCCCGCCCTCCGCCTCGGCGATCTCCGTGCTGCCGTCGGGGTGGCGCAGTACCGGCGGCAGGTGGCCGGCGCGCACGCACCAGGCGGAGCCCTCCTCCATGGCGATGTCGACATAGCAGCAGGTGGCGAAGAGGTCGGTCTCCAGCTCCATCAGGAGCCGGTTGGCGTGCGAGACCACGACGTCGGGCGGGTGTCCTTCGGCGGCGTAGGCGCGCAGGGCCGTGCGCATCTGGCCCATCAGGGTGGCGGCGCCGGCGCTGTGGCCCTGGACGTCGCCGATGACGAGGGCGACATGGTGGTCGGGCAGCTGGATCACGTCGTACCAGTCGCCGCCGAGTTCCAGTCCCGCGGTGCTGGGCAGGTAGCGGGCGACGGCTTCCGCGCCGGGCAGCCGGGGCAGGCGGCGCGGCAGCAGCTGGCGCTGGAGCATGCCGACGAGTTCGTGTTCGGCGTCGAAGGCGCGGGCCCGCATCAGGGCCTGCCCGGCGAGGCCGGCGCAGGCGGTGAGCAGGGCACGCTCGTCGGGTCCGAAGTCGTGCGGGGTGTCCCAGCCGATCAGGCAGGCGCCGGCCATCCGGCCCGCGCCGGGCAGCGGCAGGACGGCGAGCCCGCCCGGACCGACCTCGGCGAGCGCGGGCTCCAGGGCGGTGCCGGCGGGCCAGATCCGGGCGCGGCCCTCGCGCAGGGCGGCGGCGAGGGTGGGCATCGCGCGCACGGGCGCGTCGGGCCACTCGGAGCGCCACTCCGAGCGCCACAGCTCGGGCCAGGACTCCGGTTCGGGCGGATCGAGGACGGTCACGACGAGCCGCTCCGCCTCCAGCTCGGCGAGCGCGATCCGGTCGGCCCGCAGCGGCCCGCGCAGCGCCGACACGACGGCCTGGCCGACGTCGCGTACGGTCCCGGCGATGGCCAGCGCGGCGGCCAGCCGCTGGACGCGGGCCACGTCGGTGACGTCGGAGCGCAGCTTGGACGCGTCGGCGACCGTTCCGACGAGCCGGGCCTGGCGGCCCTCGCCGCCCGGCAGCAGTCGGCCGCGCAGCCGCAGCCACTTGGGCGGCCCGGCGGGCTGCAGGACCCGGAACTCCAGCTCGCGGTCGCCGATGGACATGTGGTCGGCCTCGACGACGGACATCAGGGACGGCAGGTCCTCGGGGACGGTCAGGCCCAGCAGGGTCTCGACCCGGCCGTCGAAGTCCGCCGGGTCGAGACCGAACAGCTCCAGGATGTCGTCGCCGATCTCGACGCGGCCGGTGTCCATGGCGAGGCTGAACGCGCCCGCGGGCAGTTCGCCGCCTTCGGCGGACGCCGGCGGGACGGGCGAGGCGACCGCGTCGGCGATCAGTTCGAGGCAGGCACGGTCCTCGGTGTCGTAGCCCTCGGGGCTGTCACTCAGCGCGACGAGCGCGCCGCCGCCGTCACCGCGCACGGGCAGGGCGGCCAGGTGGAACTCCCGGGAGGGCACCCGCCGCGACTCGGCTCCCTCGGCGAGTTCCTGCGGGCCGAGCCACACGGCCTGCCCGGAGCGGTGCGCGCCGGCCAGCGGGGACCGGCCGGACACCGGATAGCTGTCGCGCAGGCCGTACAGCGTCCGGGGCACGCCCGCCGACTCGACCAGGCACAGCACTTCGCCGTCCTCGCTCGGGGTGTACACGGCGGCGAACGAGGCCCGCGCGAAGACGAGGACCTGTTCGAGCATCCGGCGCAGCCGGCCGGGGGCCTCGGGATCGGCCGTCAGCGTCTTGAGGGCGGTTTCGGCACGCAGGGTTCGCGTTCCGCGTTCCGCATCGCCCTCAGTGACCACGTCCGTCATTACAGCGCGTATGGGGCGCGCGCGCAGCCCCTGTGACCGCTCGGCGACGACGTGCCTCCACCTGCGCCTGCCGGGCCCCGCTCGTGGTGCGCTCGCCGTGCGCGACGGCCGGGCACGAGAGAGATTTGATCCCAAGAACCCGTCCGCGCGGCCGTGCGAGGAGGTGGTCGGCGTGTCCGACGGGCAGCGGTCGCCCGCACGCGTGCCGGCGGCCGCCAGGACGCGGGTCGGCCGTCCGCTGCTGTCGCTCGCGCTGGCCTCGATGATGGACGAGGTCCACGCGCACGCCGGAGCGGTGTATCTGCTGGCCGCCGACGAGCCGGTGCTGGAGATGGCGGTGATGGCGGGGCTGCCCCGGGCGTTCGCCGCCCCGTGGGAGCGGATCGGTCTGAGCGCCCCGGTCCCGGTGGCGGACGCGCTGCGGGAGCGGCGGCTGGTCTGGGTCGGCGGCGAGGAGGACATGGCACGCCGCTATCCGCGCATCGCCGTGGTACTCCCCTACCCGTTCGCGCTGGCGGCGCTGCCGGTGGCGACGCCGGCCACCCAGTACGGGGCCGTCTTCGTGACCTGGCCGGGTACCCATCCGCCGGAGCTGTCCGAGCGGGAGCGTGACCACCTGACGGCCGCCTGCGACCGGTTGGCGGTACGGCTGGAGCGCGCCGTGCGGGACAGCCACCCGCCGCACCCCGAGCCGGATCTGCTGGCGGAGCCGCCGCTCGGCGGGACGGCCGGCACGCTCGGTACGGTCGAGGCGGCGCGGATGGTGGCGCGGCTGCCGTACGGCCTGTGCTCGCTGGATATGCAGGGCCGGATCTCTTTCGCCAACGCGGCGGCGGCCGAGCTGATCGGGGTGCCGGCGAGCGGTCTGCTGGGCACGCAGCTGTGGGCGGCGGTGCCCTGGCTGAACGATCCGGTGTACGAGGACCGCTACCGGGCCGCGCTGATCAGCCAGCAGTCCACGTCGTTCGTGGCGCTGCGCCCGCCGGGCGACTGGCTGTCGTTCCGGCTGTATCCGAGTACGACCGGGCTGAGTGTGCGCATCAGCCGGGCGCGGGCCGTGTCCGAGTTGAGCAGGGGCGGGCCGCAGCCGGGCGGTGCGCCGACCCGGCTGGTCACCATCTCCCAGGTGCTGAGCCTGGCCGGCGCGCTCACCGAGGCCGTGAGTGTGCAGGACGTGGTGCAGCTGGTCGCCGACGAGATCGCGCCGGCCGTGGGCAGCCAGGCCCTGGTGGTCCTGGGCTCACGCGGGGGCCGGCTGCATGTGCTCGGGCATCGCGGCTACCCGGACCGGCACCTCGTGGAGCGGTTCGACGGGCTGCCGCTGACCGAGCGGACGCCGGGCACGCACGCCCTGAGCAGCGGGGTGCCCGCGTTCTTCGAGTCGCGGGAGCAGCTGGAGCGCCTGTACCCGGTGCGGCACACACCCCCGGACCCCTTCGCGGCCTGGGCGTATCTGCCGCTGATCGCCTCCGGCCGGCCGGTGGGGACCTGTGTGCTCGCCTATGCCGAGCCGCACCCCTTCCCCACCGACGAGCGGGCCGTGCTCACCAGCCTGGGCGGGCTGATCGCGCAGGCGCTGGAGCGGGCGCTGCTCTACGACGCCAAGCACCAGCTCGCGCACGGGCTGCAGGCGGCGCTGCTGCCGCACTCGCTGCCGCGGCTGCCCGGCGTCGACGCCGCCGCGCGCTATCTGCCCGCGACGCGGGGCATGGAGATCGGCGGTGACTTCTACGACCTGGTGCCGAGCCGGCCGCTGGCCGCCGCGGTGATCGGGGACGTGCAGGGACACAACGTGACGGCGGCGGGGCTGATGGGGCAGCTCCGTACCGCCGTGCGTGCGTACACGGCCGTCGGGCAGGCTCCCGAGGAGGTCATGCGCAGCACCAACCGGCTGCTGATCGACCTGGGTGCCGATCTGTTCGCCAGCTGTCTGTATCTGCGGCTCGATCCCGCGCGCGGGATGGCCGTGATGGCGCGGGCCGGGCATCCGCCGCCGCTGCTGCGCCGGGCGGACGGCCGGGTCCGGGTGCTCGACCTGGCGGGCGGTCCGCTGCTGGGCATCGATGCCTCGGCCACGTATCCGACGACGGAGGTCGATCTCGCGCCCGGCTGTGTGCTCGCCCTCTACACCGACGGGCTGATCGAATCCCCCGGCCTCGACATCGAGGACGCGCTCGCCGGTCTCGGGCAGCGGCTCGGCGAGGCCGGGGACCTGCCCCTCGACGAGCTGGCGGACCGGCTGGTGGAGCGGAGCGCGGCGACCGAGGAGCGGCTGGACGACGTGGCGTTGCTGCTGCTGCGGGCGCGGGAGTGAGGGAGCGTCAGCGCGGCCCCCGCGCACAGGTGGTCCGGCCCTCCCGCCGGAGGGCCGGACCACGTTCCTGCGGATCTGCTGGGATCCGTGCGCCGGAATCGGCGGAATCGGCGGGTCAGTTCACGCCGACGCCGTTGCCGACGATCTCGCCGAGGCCGTTGCCGGTGCCATCGGCGTTGCCCGCACCGGCTTCCTCACCGGCACCGGCCTCTTCACCGGCACCGGCCTCTTCACCGACACCGGCCTCTTCACCGGCACCGGCTTCCTCGCCCGCTCCGGCCTCTTCACCGGCGCCCGCATCCTCACCGGCGCCCGCATCCTCACCGGCGCCCGCATCCTCACCGGCGCCCGCGTCCTCACCGCCGGCCTCGTCACCGGCGCCACCCGCCGCGCCGCCGTCGCCGAGGGTCGCGCCGACCGCTGCCAGCGCCGTGGTGACCGGCTGGAAGAACGTCTCGCCGCCGACGGTGCAGTCGCCGCTGCCGCCGGAGGTCAGGCCGATGGCGCTGCCGTCCTGCGTGAACATCGAGCCGCCGCTGTCGCCGGGCTCGGCGCAGACGTCCGTCTGGATGAGGCCGGTGACCGTGCCCTCCGGGTAGTTCACCGTGGCGTCGAGGCCGGTGACGGTCCCGTCGGCGAGGCCGGTGGTGCTGCCCATCCGGAAGACTTCCTGGCCGACGGCGGCTTCCGCGGCCTGGGTGATGGCGACGGTCTGGTCGCCGGTGTTGACCTCGCTCGGGGCCACGGTCGCCGGGTCGTCGTACTTGACGAGCGCGAAGTCGCCCTCGCCGGGGAAGACGGCCTGGTCGACGGTGCCGATCGGCGCCCCCACCTCGGAGTCCGACCACTCGGCCGCGGCGACCCCGCAGTGGCCCGCGGTGAGGAAGGCGGGGGTGCCGTCGCCCGCGGTGACGTTGAAGCCGAGGGAGCAGCGCGCGCCGCCGCCGAAGATGGCGTCGCCGCCGGACGCGAACGTCTTGAACGTGCCCGCGGACTTCGTGATCGTCGCCATGTCCGAACCGAGGCTCTGGACGGTCGACTCCAGTCTGTCCCAATTGGCGCCGGTGACCGTGGAGTCGGCGGTGACCTGGAGCTTGTTGGTGCGCGGGTCGACGGCCCAGGCCGTGCCCGGAATGGTCGCCTCGGCCTTCAGGGTCGCCGCGCCGGCCTCCAGTTCGGCCATGCTGTTGTCGACCTGGCGGACCTCCGCGCCGGCCTCCTCGGCCTGCACGATCACCTCGTTGTTGTCGCCGATCACGTTGATGATCAGCTGCTGATCGCCTTCGTCGTAGTAGGAACCGGCGTAGGCGTCGCCGAGCAGCTCGGCGAGCTGCGAGGCGAGATCCGAGGCGTCCGCCGCCTGCAGAGTCTTTGGCGCGGCGGCGTCCGACGCGCCGTCCTGGGACGCGTTCGCGTTGGGCAGCAGGATCGCGGCGGCACCGAGCGCCGCGACGCCGCCCGCTGCTATCGCGGCCTTGCGCTTCGGAATTCGCTTGTGACTCAAACTTCTCGACCTCCCGGGGACGGGGTCTGTGCTGCCGTGCGGCAACTGTTGGGGCGCCTGGATGGCCAGAGGTACGCAGGGGGCGCCCGGTGCGTTCAATTCCGCTTTCCGGGCACGCCGATTCGGCCACGGTCGGCTCTCCGCACGCGCACGCCGCGCGACCGACACGTTCAGTATTCGATCAATTACGGTCTGCTTGGAATCACGAACGGAATCCCGGCTTCAGGGAATCTGCACACTGACTGCGCAACCAAGTCACCGGGAACGAGAGTTCTGCACAAACTCACGCCTCCCGGCACGCCTTTGGGGCCGGAGTGTCGGATTCTCCCGCGCGACGGGAAGAGGGCGGCACGCGCCGATGCCGTGCCGGATGTGAAGAACTCGCCACCGAGCCGTGCGCAGACCTGCACGGAACGGGGCCCGTGTGACTCAAGTGCGCTGGTGGGACCGTTGGTTGATTGGAAGCCCACGGTGGCCGCGTGCTTTGATCCGTTGCACCGCGGGGGCCGCGAAGGGACCCCGGAAACGGGCGCCCGTGCACCTGCGGTTCGCGGCCTTCGGTCTGTCCCCAGAAGGGGGCCGCTCCCCCCTTGTGAAATATCCATACGAAGGGAAGTTCCATCATGAACTCCACCCCCCAGGTTGAGACCGTCGAGATCTCCGACGCCGAGCTGGACAACGTCTCGGGCGGCCTGTCCCTGAACGCCCTTGGCACCGTCACCGGTCTCGTGGACAGCGTTGCTCCGGTTTCCGGCCTGGTCAACTCGGCCGTCGGCACGGTTGAGGGCACCACCGGCCTGGACACCGCCCCGGTCACCAGCCTGGTCGCCGGTCTCTGACCGCAGCCTGTGCCGTAGAGTCCCGGAGCCGTACCCCGGCTCCGGGTCTTTCGGTTGCCGTCATCCAGCCGGTTCGTGAGAACCGGTCCGTTGTCGTCTGCAGGTGAGGGAAAGTTCCGTGCAGTTCCGCCAGCAGGCCCTCGCCAGACTCCAGTCACCGGAGGAACTCGACCTTCCGGTGCGTTTCGCCCGCCCCCAGGGCTGGCTCGTCCTCTCCGTGACGGTGGTCGTCATGGCGGCCGCCTCGGTGTGGGCGGTGACCGGTTCGGTGGCCTCCACGGTCAGTGCGCCCGCCATCCTCACGCACGGACAGGGCAGTTACATCCTGCAGAGCCCGGTCGCGGGCCAGGTCACCGCGATCCTCGCCGAGGAGGGCGAGCGGCTGCCCGCGAACTCGCCGGTCCTGAAGGTCCGTACGAACGACGGCGAAACCGTCGTGCGCACCATCGCGGCCGGCCGGCTCACCGCGCTCGCCGCCACCATCGGGCAGATCATCTCCACCGGCGCGAACGTCGCCGCCGTGGAGAAGGTCGCCCGCGCCAAGGACCCGCTGTACGCGACGGTGTACGTGCCCGCCCAGAACGCGGCCTCCATCCCCGCGAACGCGGCCGTCGACCTGACCGTCCAGTCCGTGCCGACCCAGGAGTACGGCGTGCTGCGCGGCCATGTGAAGTCGGTGGACCGCTCGGCCCAGTCGGCGCAGCAGATCGCCGCGTTCCTCGGGGACAGCCAGCTGGGCGAGCAGTTCACCGAGGACGGCAGGCCGGTGGCCGTACTGGTCAGGCTCGACAAGGAGAAGAGCACCAAGAGCGGCTACAAGTGGTCGTCCGCGGACGGGCCGCCGTTCGCCCTGACCTCCATGACCGCGGCCGAGGGCCAGATCCGGCTGGCCGATCAGCATCCCGTCGACTGGCTGCTGCCGTGAGCGCCGCACAGGAGACCCGCGGCAGGCGCCGGGCCGCGCCGCCGAAGCGCCGCCCGGTGCCCAAGGGCCGGGGCAAGAGCGTCCGCACCCCCACCGTGCTCCAGATGGAGGCCGTCGAGTGCGGCGCCGCCTCCCTCGCGATGGTGCTCGGCCACTTCGGACGGCATGTCCCGCTGGAGGAGCTGCGCATCGCGTGCGGCGTGTCCCGGGACGGCTCGCGCGCCAGCAACCTGCTGAAGGCGGCGCGCAGTTACGGCCTGACCGCCAAGGGCATGCAGATGGACACCGCGGCCCTCGCCGAGGTGAAGGCCCCCGCCATCCTGTTCTGGGAGTTCAACCACTACGTCGTCTACGACGGCATGGGGCGCCGCTTCGGCCGCCGCGGGGTGCACATCAACGACCCCGGTAAAGGCCGCCGCTTCGTGCCCATGGAGGACTTCGACACCAGCTTCACGGGCGTCGTCCTGGTCATGGAGCCGGGCGAGGAGTTCGAGAAGGGCGGCCGCAAGCCGGGCGTCCTCGGCACGATGCCCGCCCGGCTGCGGGGCACCGCGGGCACGATGCCCGCCGCGGTGCTGGCGAGCCTGCTGCTGGTGGTGGTCGGCGCGGCGGTGCCCGCGCTGAGCCGCACCTACATCGACATGTTCCTCATCGGGGGCCAGACCTCCCTGCTCGGCGTGCTGTTCTTGTCGATGGGGACGTGCGTGCTGCTCACGCTCGTGCTGACCTGGCTGCAACAGGCGAACCTGCTGCGCGGGCGCATCATCTCCTCCACCCTCTCCAGCGCCCGCTTCCTGCGCCATCTGCTGCGGCTGCCGGTGACGTTCTTCTCCCAGCGCAGCCCGGCCGACCTGGTGCAGCGCCTCCAGTCGAACGACCAGGTGGCGGAGACGCTCGCCCGCGATCTCGCGGCGGCGGGCGTGGACGCGGTGGTCGTGGTCCTCTACGCCGTCCTCCTCTACACGTACGACCCCCAGCTCACCTTCGTCGGCATCGGCGTCGCGCTGCTGAACGTGGTGGCGATGCGGGTCGTCATCCGGCTCCGCGCGACCCGGACGGCGAAGCTGCGCGCCGACAGCGCCCGGCTCACCAACACCGCCTATACGGGTCTGCAGCTGATCGAGACGATGAAGGCGACCGGCGGCGAGGACGGCTACTTCCGCAAGTGGGCCGGGCAGCACGCCACCACGCTGGAGGAACAGCAGCGGCTGGGCGTGCCGAGCGCCTGGCTGGGCGTGGTCGCGCCGACGCTCGCCACCCTCAACAGCGCGCTCATCCTGTGGATCGGCGGCATGCGGGCGGTCGAGGGCCATATATCCGTCGGCCTGCTGGTCGCCTTCCAGGCGCTGGTCACCCGCTTCACCGCGCCGATCACCCGCCTCAACGGCGTCGCCGGCCGCATCCAGGACTTCGCCGCCGACGTGGCCCGGCTGAAGGACGTCGAGAACTTCCAGGCCGACCCGCTCTACGGCCGCTCCGGCACCGGCGACTCGACGCGCCGACTGCACGGGCACATCGAGCTGCAGAACATCACCTTCGGCTACAACCCGCTCGACAAGCCCCTGCTCACCGGCTTCGACCTGACCGTCGGCCCGGGCCGGCAGGTCGCGCTGGTCGGCGGCTCGGGCAGCGGCAAGTCCACGGTGTCCCGCCTCATCTCGGGCCTCTACACCCCCTGGGACGGCGTCATCCGCATCGACGGACAGCGCCTCGACGACATCCCGCGCGGCGCGCTCGCCGCCTCCGTCTCCTTCGTCGACCAGGACGTCTTCCTCTTCGAGGGCACCGTCCGGGACAACGTGGCCCTGTGGGACCCGTCGATCCCGGACGAGGCGGTGGTGGACGCGCTGCGGGACGCGGCCCTGCACGACGTCGTCATGCGCAGGCCGGGCGGGATCCGGAGCCGGGTGGAGCAGGACGGCCGGAACTTCTCCGGCGGGCAGCGGCAACGCCTGGAGATCGCCCGGGCGCTGGTGCGCAGACCGAGCATCCTCGTCCTCGACGAGGTGACCAGCGCCCTGGACGCGGAGACCGAGCTGGAAGTGATGGACAACCTGCGCAAGCGCGGCTGCGCCTGCGTGGTCATCGCCCACCGGCTCAGCACCGTGCGCGACAGCGACGAGATCGTCGTACTCCAGCACGGCACGGTCGTGGAACGCGGGCGGCACGACGCCCTGGTGGCAGCGGGCGGCGCGTACGCCGCGCTGGTCAAGGAGCGGTGAGATGACGTCCGTTCACGAGGGCGACCTGGTCCTCGGCGCGCTCGGTCAGATGGGCACGCCGATCGACTGCACCGGGCAGGGCCGCCTCGACCTCGAAGGCCCGCAGGTGCTGTGGCTGGTCGCGTCCGGCGCCATGGACCTGTTCGCGGTCGACGCCGGGCAGCAGGGCCACTGGCACCACCTCGGCCGCCTGGAGACGGGCTCGCTGCTGCTCGGCCCGGTCCCGGGCCCGCAGCACACGCTCGTCGCCCGCCCGGCCCGGGGCTGCGTCGTGCACCGCATCGGGCTGCGCGAGCTGTACCAGCCCGCGAACACCCAGACCTGGTCGTACGACGAGTACGGCAACCCCCAGTACGTCCCGCCCACGACGAGCCCGCTGGAGTACGCCCTCGCCCTCGGCGTCGGCCGCAGCCTGTCCATCCTCTTCCAGGCACCGATGGCCGGTGACACGGCCGCCGCGCCCACCGACGACGACGTGTTCTGGATGCAGGTGCCGCCCGGCAGCGTGCAGTACGGCTCCCTGTACGGCGCGGAAGCAGCCGCCGACCTGCTGATGGACCCGGGCGTCTGGCAGGGCATGGTCGACCAGCAGTACCGGCTGCTGTCGACGCTGGACCGCTGGATCGAGCAGCTGGAGCGCACCCACGAGACCCGGACCGCGGCCGGCATCAAGGCCGGTGAGGCGGTCCGCGCCGAGGCCGACCGGACACTGCTCGCGTCGATCGGCAAGTCGTCGGGGAAGCGTGCGACGGCCGCCGACGCGGACGCCTCCTACGCCGCCTGCAAGCTGGTCGCCCAGGCCGCCGGAATCACCCTCGCGCAGCCCGCGCAGACCGGCACCGGAAGTGACCGGCTCGATCCGGTCGAGCAGGTCGCCGTCGCGTCCCGCGTGCGCACCAGGACCGTACGCCTGGACGGCCGCTGGTGGCGGGACAACGTCGGTCCGATGGTCGGCCACCGGGCGCTGTCCGGAGCGCCGGTCGCCCTGCTGTGGCGGCGTGGCGGTTATGTCGCCGTCCATCCGGCGACCGGCCGGGAGACGCCGGTCGAGAAGGCCAACGCGGAGGAGTTCGAGCCGCGTGCGGTGATGTTCTACCGTCCGCTGCCGGACCGCGCGCTCAGCCCGCTGCGGCTGCTGCGGTTCAGCATGCGGGGCACGAGCGGCGATCTGACGAGCCTCGTCGTCAGCGGCCTGGTCACGGTGGCCATCGGCGCTCTGGTGCCGATCGCGACCGGCAAGGTGCTCGGCGAGTTCGTGCCGAAGGCCCAGACCGGGCTGATCGTGCAGGTCTGTCTGGCGGTGATGGTCAGCAGCGTGGTGGCGGCGGCCTTCATGCTGCTGCAGAACCTGACGATCCTGCGCCTGGAGGGCCGTATCGAGGCGACGCTCCAGCCGGCCGTGTGGGACCGCCTGCTCAGGCTGCCGACGAAGTTCTTCACCGAGCGGTCGACGGGCGAGCTGGCCAGCGCCGCCATGGGCATCAGCTCCATCCGCCGGCTCATGGCGGGAGTCGGCCCGGTTCTCGCCCAGTCGCTGACCGTCGGTGTGATGAACCTGGCGCTGCTGTTCTGGTACAGCGTCTCCATGGCCCTCGCCGCGATCGGCATGCTGGTGGTGATCGCCGCCGTGTTCCTGGGGCTCGGACTGTGGCAGGTGCGCTGGCAGCGGCGGCTCGTCGTGCTCGGCAACAAGCTCAACAACCAGGCCTTCCAGACGCTGCGCGGCCTGCCGAAGCTCAGGGTCGCGGCGGCGGAGAACTACGCGTACGCCGCCTGGGCGTCGGAGTTCGCCCGCAGCCGCGAGTTGCAGCAGAAGGCGGGCCACGTCAAGAACCTCAACGCGGTGCTGAGCGCGGTGTATCTGCCGCTGTGCACGCTGCTGATGTTCATGCTGCTGGCCGGTCCGGCGCGCGGTGACATGTCGGCGGCGGCGTTCCTCACCTTCAGCACGTCGGTGACGATGCTGCTGACCTCCGTCACCCAGCTCACCGGCGCCTTCGTGTCGGCGGTGGCCGCGCTGCCGCTGTTCGAGGAGATCAAGCCGGTGCTGGACGCGACGCCCGAGGTGCGCACGGCGAGCACCCGGCCGGGACCGCTGACCGGGGCGATCGAGACACGGCGGCTGTCGTTCAGGTACTCGGACGACGGCCCGCTGGTCCTGGACGACGTGTCGTTCGAGGTGCGGCCGGGCGAGTTCGTGGCGATCGTCGGGCCCAGCGGCTGCGGCAAGTCGACGCTGCTGCGGCTGCTCATCGGCTTCGACAAACCGGTCTCGGGCAGTGTGCTGTACGACGGCCAGGACCTCGCGGCCCTCGACCAGTCCGCCGTACGCAGGCAGTGCGGGGTGGTGCTGCAGCACGCGCAGCCGTTCACCGGTTCCATCCTGGACGTCATCTGCGGCACCGAGCCCTACACGCCCGAGGAGGCGATGGCCGCCGCGGCGATGGCGGGGCTCGCCGAGGACATCCAGCGGATGCCGATGGGGCTGCACACCATCGTCGCGGGCAACGGCGCGATATCCGGCGGCCAGCGGCAGCGGCTGATGATCGCCCAGGCGCTGATCCGCCGGCCCCGCATCCTCTTCTTCGACGAGGCGACCAGCGCCCTCGACAACGAGACGCAGCGCACGGTCATCGAGAGCACCAAGGCGCTCAACGCCACCCGCATCGTCATCGCCCACCGCCTGTCGACGGTGCTGGACGCCGACCGCGTGATCGTGATGGAGGACGGCAAGGTCGCCCAGCAGGGTCCGCCCGCGCAGCTGCTCGCGGACACCGGCGGACGGCTGCACGAGCTGGTGAAACGGCAGATGGCGTAGCGCACGTCACACGTTCCCACCCCAGCGAAACGTTGCCGTTTCGCAGGAACCGGCATAGCCTCTACGTGTACGAAACAGTTTCGTTTATGGCCTCTTTGCCTTCGACGACGCCTGTGCCCTTCGAACGACTTCCCTGGAGTGGTTCCCGATGTCCCAGAACACCCTGGCCGAAGACACCCGCACGGGTGCCGCGGCACCGACCGAGGCCTCCTCGAAGCGGTGGTGGATCCTCGCGATCATCGCGCTCGCCCAGCTGATGGTGGTTCTCGACGCCACGATCGTGAACATCGCCCTGCCGTCGGCCCAGGCCGACCTCGGCTTCTCCGACGGCGACCGGCAGTGGGTCGTGACCGCGTACGCGCTCGCCTTCGCCTCCCTGCTGCTGCTCGGCGGACGGATCGCCGACCTGTTCGGCCGCAAGCCCGCCTTCCTCGTGGGGGTCGTCGGCTTCGGTGCCGTCTCCGCGCTCGGCGGCGCCGCGACCAGTTTCGAGATGCTGGTCGTCGCCCGTGCCCTCCAGGGTGTCTTCGCCGCCCTGCTCGCGCCCGCCGCGCTCTCCCTGCTCAACACCACCTTCACCGACGCCCGTGAGCGCGCCCGGGCGTTCAGCGTGTACGGCGCCATCGCGGGCGCCGGTGGCGCGGTGGGCCTGCTCCTCGGCGGCATCCTGACCGACGCGCTGGACTGGCGCTGGACGCTGTACGTCAACGTGGCCATCGCCGTGGTCGCCGTCATCGGCGGCTGGATGCTGCTGAGCAACCACCGCGACGCCGCGAACTCCAAGCTGGACGTACCGGGCACGATCCTGGTCGCCGGAGGTCTGTTCAGCCTGGTCTACGGCTTCTCGAACGCCGAGACGCACGACTGGTCCTCGCCTCAGACCTGGGGCTTCCTGGTCGCGGGTGGCGTGCTGCTGGTGGCCTTCACCTGGTGGCAGACCCGTGCGTCGCACCCGCTGCTGCCGCTGCGCATCCTGCTCGACCGGGACCGTGCGGCCTCGTTCCTGGCCGTGCTGATCACCGGCGCCGGAATGTTCGGTGTGTTCCTCTTCCTCACCTACTACCTCCAGTTGAACCTGGGCTTCAGCCCGACGAAGACCGGCGTGGCCTTCCTGCCGATGGTCGCGGCGCTGATGGTCTCGGCGCAGGTCGGCACCACGGTGCTGATACCGCGGATCGGCCCCAAGGCCGTGATCCCGCTGGGCTTCGCGATCGGCGTGGCCGGCATGGCCTGGCTGACCGGCATCGAGGTCGGCTCGGACTATGTGAGCGCGGTGCTGCCGCAGCTGATCGTCGTCGGCCTGGGCCTCGGCATGGTGATACCGCCGGCCATGCAGATGGCGACCGGCGGAGTGGCGGCCGAGGACGCGGGCGTGGCCTCCGCCACCGTCAACGCCATGCAGCAGGTGGGCGGTTCGATCGGTACGGCGCTGCTCAACACGCTCGCCGCGAGCGCCGCGACGGACTACCTCTCCGGCCGGGACGCCACGAGCGAGGCGGTGCAGGCACAGGCCACCATCGAGAGCTACACCACCGCCTTCTGGTGGTCGGCGGGCCTCTTCGCGGCAGGCGCGGTGATCGCGTTCCTGCTCTTCCGCCGCGGGGTGCCGCAGCAGGACCCGGACGCCGCGCCGGTCGTCCACATGTGACCCGTACCGCCTCCTGACCGAGGGGCCGCCGTCTGCAGGGAGACGGCGGCCCCTCATCGCTGCCGGGGATCGGTGGCCTCCGTGCTGTTCTGGTGCGGGGCCTTCGCCGGAGTCGGGTGGTGGGCGTTGGCGCGTCGGTACGAGGAGCCCGCCCGCGCAGGCCGGTCCGGTACCGCGCACGAGCGCAACCGGCGGGCCGCGCCGGGCCGATGGCCGCGGCTGACACCGTTGCGCCGGGAGTGCTCCCGTTCGTCCGTCCGTCAGCTGGGTACCCCTGGATCCATGCGAATCAGCGTGGTGGATGTCGGGTCGAACACGGTCCGGCTGGTGGTGGCGGATGCGGCCGGCGGGGTGCCGCTGCCGGTCCATACCGCCAAGTGGCGCCTGAGGTTGTCCGAGGAGGTCAGGCCCGGCGGCCGGATTCCCGAGGCGGCCGTGGAACGGCTCATCGACGCGGTCTTCGAGGCGAGCGCGACCGCCGCGAAGTGGGGTGCGGCCGATCCGCTGGCCTTCGCCACGGCTGTGGTGCGCCACGCCCCGAACCGGCAGGACGTCCTGCGCACCGTGCAGGGGCGCACCGGAGTCGAGCTGTGCACCCTGCCGGGCGAGGTCGAGGCCGAGCTCACGTTTCTGGGCGCCCGGCGCTGGATGGGCTGGCAGTCGGGGCCGCTCGCGCTGCTCGACATCGGCGGCGGTTCCCTCGAAGTCGCCTTCGGCCGCGGCCGGTTGCCGGACTTCGCGGCCTCGCTGCCGCTCGGCGCGGGACGGCTGACGCGTGAGTTCTTCGACGGCCAGGATCCACCGCCGATGGACTCGGTGAAGGCGCTGCGCCGCAAGGTCCGGCACCAACTGCGGGACGTGGCGGCCCGGATCCGCTGGGAAGGGCCACGCACCGCGGTCGTCACTTCACGTACGTTCCAGCAGTTGGGGCGGCTGTGCGGAGCCCCGCCCGGCCGTAAGGGCCCGTTCGCCGAACGGCTGTTGCACCGCGCGGACCTGCGCGCCGCCATCGGCCGGCTGGCCGCGCTGCCCGCCGCCGAGCGCGCCGAACTTCCCGGCATCTCCGCGCCGCGCGCCGCGCAGAGCCTGGCCGGCGCGGTGGTCGGGCACACCGCGATGAAACTGACCGGCCTCAGCACGGTCACCCTCTGCCCCTGGGCACTCCGCGAGGGCATCCTGCTGCGGCACCTCGAAGACGGCTCCTCCTGGTGGGCGGAGATCGCCCGGCACGCCCGGGAACCTGCTCCCTGGGACCCGGTACCCCTGCGGGTCGCGACCGCGCCGGACTGACGCAGCCGAGCCGCCCCGGACACCCGCGCGCACCCCCGCCCACTCCACTCCATACACCTTGACCGCCACGGCCCGCCCCTCACGACCACGCCCCTCGCCGGGACAGTCCCGCGGTGCAGTTGATCATGAGCGACTTCAAGCCGGTCCGGAGTACCCCCGCGGGCCGACACCAACCGGGCGGGTGGCGCCGCGGCGCCCGGGTACTCGGGCCGTATGGACCAGCACCGCCCGGAACCGCCCCTGCCGTCCGCCCGCGGCCGGATCTCCGCAGCGGTCGAGGAGCACCTCCTCGGCACGGGACCGCTGCCGCGCGACGAGGACACCACCGCCGTACCGGCCTACGGCGACGACCTCCAGCTCGCCCTGTACCTGTGCTACGAGCTGCATTACCGGGGCTTCGCCGACGTGCCCCCGGACCGTGAGTGGGACCCGGACCTGCTGCGCGTCCGCGCCGCGCTGGAACACCGCTTCCTGGCCGCCCTGCGCGAGGACACCCCGGTCCACGACACCCTCGAAGGCTCGCTGGCGGAGCTTCTCGTGGAACCCGTCGACGGCTCGGGTGTCACCCATTACCTGCGCGACGAGGGCGAGTTGTGGCAGCTGCGCGAGTACGCGGCCCAGCGTTCCCTGTACCACCTCAAGGAGGCCGACCCGCACGCCTGGGTCCTGCCGCGGCTGTCGGGCCGGGCCAAGGCGGCCATGGCGGCGGTGGAGTTCGACGAGTACGGCGGAGGCCGCCCCGAGCGGCTGCACGCCCGCCTGTTCGCCGACCTGATGACGGACCTGGGCATGGACCCGACATACGGCCGCTACCTCGACGCGGCCTCCGCCGACGCCCTCGCCACGGTGAACCTGATGTCCCTCCTCGGCCTGCACCGGTCCCTGCGCGGCGCCCTGGTGGGCCACTTCGCGGCGGTCGAGATCACCTCGTCGCCCGGATCCCGGCGCCTGGCCGACGCCATGCGCCGCACGGGAGCCGGCCTGGCCGCCGCGTTCTTCTACGACGAGCACGTCGAGGCCGATGCGGTCCACGAGCAGGTCGTACGCCACGATGTGATCGGCGGCCTGCTGGAGGCGGAACCGCACCTCGCGGGCGACGTGGCTTTCGGCGTCGACGTCACCGGATACCTGGAGGACCGTCTCGCCGCCGCCCTGCTCACGGAGTGGCGCACGGGCCGGTCGTCGCTCCGCGGAGGGCTCTGAATCAAGGCATATCCGGTATCTCATGAAATTACGGGTACCTGGGGACGCATGAGCGCTCTGGCGATTCCGCTGGCCCCACCCGGCGTGTACGCCCCGCAGGACGACACCGCCCTGCTGGCCGGAGCCCTGGCCCAGGAACGGCTCCGGCCGAACGCGGAGGTCCTCGACGTGGGCACCGGCACGGGCGCGCTGGCACTCCAGGCCGCACGCCGGGGCACGCGGGTGACCGCGGTGGACGTGTCATGGCGGGCGGTGTGGACCGCACGGCTGAACGCCCGCCTGGCCGGACTTCCGGTCCGCATCCGGCACGGGGATCTTTTCGCCCCGGTGCGCGAGCAGACGTTCGACCTGATCCTCGCCAACCCTCCGTACGTGCCGGCGCCCGGCGCCCGCCCGCAGCCGCGCGGCGAGGCGCGGTCCTGGGACGCGGGCCGCGACGGCCGGTTCGTGCTCGACCCGCTCTGCCGGGACGCGCCCGCCCTGCTGCGCCCGGGCGGAGTCCTGCTGGTCGTCCATTCCGCACTGAGCGGCCCCGGCCGCACCCTCGAACGTCTGCGTGGATCCGGCCTGAGGACCACCGTGACACTGCGGCGTCGCATCGCGTTCGGCCCGGTGCTGAGCGCCCGGCAGAGCTGGCTGCGGGAGCGGGGCCTGCTGACCGCGGCCCAGGACAAGGAAGAGCTGGTGGTCATCCGTGCCGAACGCCCCCGCTGACCGGCCGCGTCGCATCACCTTCCACGAACCGGGCCCACTCCTCGTGGACGGACCGGTCGAGGTGGAACTGGAAGACGGCACCACCGTGACCTCCGACCGCTTCCGGGTCGCCCTGTGCACCTGCCGGCGCAGCCGCCGTCACCCCTGGTGCGACACCAGCCACCGCAAGCGGACGCGGCGCACGCGCGAGAAGTGACCGAAAGTCAATACCCTAAAGGGAAGTTCACCAGGTCGGGTGAACCAGATCCTGCGGGCCGCTCCACAGGGATGGTCAAGACCGCACCGGGGTACCTACCGAGATCGAATGCGCCCCCTGCCGAGGTGGAGCGGACATGACGCCGGAAGCAGACGACCGAGCCCGCGAGCCGGCCGAAGGCACGGTCGTGGACGCCTTCGGGGCGGCGCCGCCCACGCGGAACAACCATGCCCGAACGCGGCTGCACGGTCCGTTCATCGTGGTCGAGGCCGCCGGTGACATCGATCTGGCGACCGCCGGGTTCCTCGCGGAGCATCTCGACGCGGCGACCGCGGGGCCGGAGCCGGATGTGCTGGCCGATCTGCGGGGCGTGGCCTTCTTCGACTGCTCCGGCCTGCGTGTGCTGTGCCGGGCCGAGGAACGCGCCTCGGCGCGCGGCGGCCGGCTGCGGATCGTCGCGACCGATCCACGCCTGCGCCGGCTGCTGCGCGCGTCGGGACTGCTGAACCGCTTCCCTCCGCTTCCCGGTCTCCCGAAGGAACGGGAGTGAAGCGAAGGGCCGGCGAGCGGCCCCACTCCGCCCGCCGGCCTTGTGCGAGATCACAGGGCCCCCGTCACAGGGCTCGCACTCCCCAGCCACGCGCCCTGCTGGTGATCACGGGGGCCGTGCGATCCCGGTCCCTCAGAACGTGAAGACGCTCGTCCCGTAGGAGTTCTTCACGCACTCGTTGGCGAAGGTGCGCTCGTAGGAGACGCGCTTGCCCTGCCAGACACCGTCGACGGTGACGACCACCGGGTCGTACTGCCTGGTGCACAGCACGCCGTCTCTGCTCTTCAGCGCGCCGAAGTCACCGTCCGTGCCGCGCAGTTCGGCGCAGGCACCGGCGGCCTCCGGATGGGTGCCGGAGGCCGTCGGGGCGCAGGTCAGGGTGACCGCGCGTTCCGGGGTGACGGTGGCCGCGCGTTCGCCGTGACCGGCGGTGAGCACCAGCGCCGAGGGGGCGTAGAGCGAGGCCGGGGCGGCCGGGGCGGTGAGCGCGGTTGCGGTGAGGGGTCCGCAGACGGCGGTGGCCGTGAGGCCGAGGGTCGCTGCCCAGCGCGCGGTGTTCCGCATTGTGTGCTTCCTTCCGCTCGAAATCGGGGTGTGCCTCAGCCGGCTCGATCGGTGCCGGATCGGCGAGCGCGAGTCTGCCGACTCCGCCGCCGGAGGTCACATCGAACCCACGGGTTTCAGTAACATTGCGTGTTGAATCAGTGGCGTGAAGTCACGGAACTCGAACGTTCCAAGCCCTTGACCAAGCCACTCCTGATCGTCGAAAGCGCTTGAGTGGCCGGTTTCCCGGTGCTTGTCAATCGTCCTGAAACATTCCGGTTCCGCCCTGGGCGCACTCCGTCGTGGTCTCTTGCTTTCCCTCCAGAACGGCGTAATCGTTGTTACATGATTACGAAAGAGCAACGAGAGAAGCTGCGCGGCTGGTTCGCCGGCCGCCTGCCGGACGATCTCTTCGAAGAGCTGGTCGAGGTGGCGGTGGACCGCGAGGAGGTCACCGTCATCGGCCGGATCCCCGGACCCCGCCTCGCAAAGGACGCCCCGGCGGCCGAGCGTGAGGCGGCCGTGCAGGGCCGGATCGAGGAGTTCCGGGAGCGCACCCGGGAGGCCCGGATCGCGGTGGCCCGCGAGGCCGAGCACCGGTTCCGCCGGAAGGTGTCCTGGGGCGTGGAGTGCGGCGGTGAGCGCGCCCTGTTCACGCATGTGGCCGCGCCCGTCATGACCCGGCTGCGCCAGCCCGAACGTCAGGTCCTGGACACGCTCATCGCCGGCGGGGTCGCCCGCAGCCGCAGCGACGCCCTCGCCTGGTGCGTACGCCTGGTCCAGCGGCACACCGACGACTGGCTGGCCGAACTCAGGGACTCCCTGGAACACGTCCAGCGGGTGCGCGCCCAGGGACCCGACACGGAAGCCGAAGACACTCCGGCAGACAGCGAGTAGGGAGGAGGGAGCGACGCGCCGTTGTCAGACCCCTCGACTACGGTGCGGGCATGACTCATTGCGTGTTGGTGGCGGGAGCATGGCTCGGGGCATGGGCGTGGGACGAGGTGGCGGGCGACCTGCGCGCGGCCGGTCATGAGGCGCATGCGCTGACGCTGTCGGGCCTGGCCGAGAAGCGGGGCGTGACGGCCGGGCAGCAGACCCATGTCCAGGACATCGTCGACGAGGTCGAGCGCCTCGATCTGCGGGATGTCGTACTGGTCGGACACAGCTACGCGGGCGTGCCGGTGGGGCAGGCGGCGGAGCGGATCGGTGACCGGCTGGCCCGTGTGGTGTTCGTCGACTCCAATGTCCCGGTCGACGGGGAGTGCTTCCTGTCGGGCTGGCCGAGCGAGCAGGTACGCAAGGAGATCGCCGCGCACGACGGCTTCTGGCCATCGGCGGGGGTCGACGACTTCGCGGGCCAGGGCCTGACGGACGAGCAGATCGCCCGGATCGTCGTCGGCGCGACACCCCACCCGGGCGCTACCCTCACCGAACCGGCCGTCCTGGCCCGCCCGGTAGCCGACCTCCCGGCGACGTACATCAAATGCCTGCTCGACGGCGAAGAGCCCATGGACGCGGTGGCCGAGGCGCTGAAGAGCGACCGCTGGGAACTCGTGCGGATGGACACCGGCCACTGGCCGATGTTCTCCCAGCCCCGCGAACTCGCCCGCATCCTGCACGAGTCGGCGACCCGGCCCTGACCCTCCCCTCCTGCCTGCCGGTCGGCATGGTCTGCGTATCCTCGCCGCGCCGGAGTCGGAACCGGTGCCATGCGCCGACTACGGACTGCGCCGCGGTGACCGCCGCCGCCTCACGTGCGCTGACGGGGCGGCGTTCCTTGCAGCCGGCCTGATCCGCCGGACGGGCCTTGCGCGGTCCCCGTGGACGCCTGGTCGGTCAGCCAGCGCTGCTCGGCGGAACCGTCACCGACCTTGACGACGATGTCGGCGCCCTCGTCCTTCGTGGTGGACGTCAGCGCGAGCCCCTCCTGCCAGCGGGCCAGCAACTCGCCCCGCACGGTGAGGTCGTAGCGCACGTCGTCGCCGCGCTCGGAGTCCTCAGGGGCACAGGTGCCGAGGATGACGACGCCGGCGTCCACGTGCGAGTCCAGGCACAGGTCCGGGTTGGCCACGCTGCGCAGCAGTCCGTCGACTTCGTACGACCACTGCTGGGTCTCGGCGGACGAGCAGGCGGCCAGTTCGGTCCCGGCGCCGGCCTCGGCCTCGCCCCGGATGTCCAGGCACAGGTCGGCGGCCTCGTTGCGCAGCGTGGACTGCAGCGGCGCGGGGGGGAGTTGGGCGGTGCCCGGCCGGGAGGCCGTTCCCGGGTAACCGGTCGCGGCGGCGGACTCGCTCGGGTCGATTCCATCGTCCGAGGCCCACAGGCTGGACACGAGCACGCTCGCCAAGAGCCCGGCGGAAGCGATACCCACGCTCGTGAGCAGCACCCGGGTGGGCCGCGGCGCCTGAGCGATACGACGACGGGCGGGCGCGGGGATGCGGGACAGGATCCGCTGGCGTGCCTTGCCGTGCCGGCCCGAGCCGCGTGGCCGTGCGCCCTGCTCGGCGCGGCCGGGACGGGAGTCGAGATAGCGGCGCGCGCCCCAGCCGAGCACGGCCTCGGCGAGCAGCACACCCAATCCGCCCTCGAAATGGCTCAGTTGCTCGGCGGCGAAACGACAGTAGCGGCACTCTCCGAGATGCTGCTGGACATCCGGCAGCAGTGCGCCGCCCCGGCGGATCGGGACGTCGAGGAGACGGTTGTAGAAGCGGCAATCCTTACTCGGCGCGAGTTCCCGATGGGCATGTACACAACCCTCGCGGAATTTTTCACGGGCCTGTTCGAGAGCGGCCGCCGCGGTGACGGTGTCCATGCCCAGCAGCCCGGCGGGAACGGTTATCGGTTCCGCCTCCACCTCGGTGTGCCACAGCAGGCACCGGGAGAGTCCGGGAAGGGCGTGGAATGAACGCTCCGCCAGCTTGCGATTTTCCGGCGTCATGGACTTCGCGGCACGCATACCGCGGCCGCCGGCGGGTTTCACCAAATCCGGCAGTACACCGGATATTCGCTCCTCGGCAGACCACTGTCCGACGGTGTCCCGTACGGCCACGAGGAACCGCGGGCGCACCGCGTCGGCCGACTCGCCCAGCGCCAGCCGGCCGAGAACCTGGTGAAACGCGGCGGCGGTGACCATGGAGGCGACGTCCGACTTCGCGGCGAGGCAGATGACCGCGTATTCGTGAGCGGGCCGCCAGTGCCGCGCCATCAGCAGCGCGACGGAAGGCGAGGCCTCGGCGTCCGTACGGCCTCTGAGCCGGGTGGCGAGGCCCTCGTCGGATTCTCCGGGAACCCCGCCGGGCGGGGGGTAGGGAGGCCGAGGGGGGTGGGGGGTGGGCACTGAGCGGATTCCTTCCCACGCGCAGGTGACTCTCAGATGTGCTGGCCGCCGAAAAAGGAACTCCAGCCTGGTGCGTACCTTTTGGGCGACGACGCGGGGAGCGTGAATTCACGAGTGCCGATCCGGCCCTGTTCCCCCCAGGACGAATGCGGCTCCACCAATGCCCCCCACATGTGTTGTTCACCCTTGCACAACACACTCATACCAACAAGGCACTTGGGCAACATCCGCCTCATTGGAAGAAGGTCAGAAGCAGCGCCAACTCACCTCTGGGCACCCGTTTTCCCGATTCTCCATGTGCCTCGTGCGAATCGGGCGCACTCGCCAGTGCGCCGCGCACGCGCCCCGGCGCACGCCCCGCGCAGCCCAATGGAGGTGTCAGATCTGCCATGAGCGCAGCCGGTCTGCCGCGCCGTAGACGTCCACCTTGCCGGAGATCAGGTCGCGGGCGAGGTCGACGAGGGCGCCGTACGGCGGGTCGATACCTACGTCACTGACGAACATGTAGGCCACGGCGGTGGCGCAGGCAAAGCGGGCGTTGGCCGACGGCAGCGGCTTGAGCAGGGCGAGGGTGTGCAGCAGGGCGGCGGCCCGCCAGGCCGGGTCGGAGTCCACGCCGAGGCGCGGGGGGTCGACGCGGTGGCGGGCGACGGCCGCGACCAGGGCCGAGAAGTCGTTGATGGTCGGCTGGTCGGGCAGGACCTCTTCGTGGCGCTGGAGCAGCCACGGCACGTCGATATGGACGACGGGACCCATCGGTCAGGCGACCTGCCCCTCGCTCTTGGCCTTCGGTTCGTCGTCGGGAAACGCGGCCGCGAACTCGTCGGCATGGGACGCGAAGAATCGGCGGAAGGCCTCCGCACCCTCCTGGAGGGCACGGTGGCGAGCTATGTCGGCGGCGGCGGCCTCACGCACGAGCGCCTTCATCGACGTACCCCGCTCCTTGGCGATCTGCCGCAGGTCCTCCAGTTCGCGGTCGCTGAACTCCACGTTGAGGGCTGGCATGCACTTCAGGGTACCGCGCAGGTACTTACGCGTAAATACCCCCAGGTCACGACGCCACTACTGCGGTACCGCAAGGTCGGCACACCCGGCACACGGACCGGGCCCGCCGACGCGTCGACGGGACGGACCGGGCCGCCCCCGCCGAGGAGTTGGACGCGTACGGCAGCGCGCGGACGGGCCGGCTGCCCACCCCCGCGGAGTGCCGTGACCTGGCGGCATACCGCTGCTTCACCCATGACCTGCCCGCCCCGGTGGCCGCCCTGCGCGCCGCGCACTTCCGCGCCTGCCGCCCATCGCCCGTGCCCGGTCGGCCCGGCTCGACCGCCCCGCGCCTTGGCCGGACTCGCTCGACGAGTGGCCGGAGCGCTGCCATGCGGCCGGGCGGGACCGGTCGGCGCAGATCCTGCCGCGGTACGGGGAGGGCGACTGGAACGCGCTGCACCCTGATGAGCGGCGGCCCAGGGCCCAGCCCCGGGGCACCGCCACCGCGCTCGTTCAGGGCCACGGCCTGGTCTTCACGACCCGCGACCGGCCCGTGCGCATCCGGCGCGGCTGGTCGGCCGGGGCGATGCGGCACGGGGTGAGCCCGGTGCGCTCCGGCCGCCGGCGCTCGCCGGGGCTCGTCTTCCACGACGCGTCCTGAGCCGCGCCGGGCAGGTGGTGAGACGTAGGTCACAATCCGGCCGTCGGTGTCACAACCCGGATCCCCCCGGCCCTCCCAGTAGTGAGCGCACCACTGCGGAGGCCTGCCCATGTCCGAGTTCCCTGTGCCCGACACCGACGAGCGGCTCAGCGAGGCGACCGGAGTCTTCGTCGACCATCGTGAGCTGCTGTTCGGCCTCGTCTACAACATCCTGGGCAGTGTCGCGGACACCGAGGACGTGCTTCAGGAGACCTGGCTGTCCTGGACGGCCCGTGGCCGGGGCCGCGACCTCGACGGGATCGGCAACCCCCGGGCGTATCTGGTCCGTATCGCCGTCAACCACGCCCTGGGACGGCACGCCGCGCTCAGCCGCTCCCGTGAGACCTACGTCGGCCCCTGGCTGCCGGAGCCGCTGGTCGCCGGCGACGGCGCCGACGATCCCGCGCTGCGCGCCGAGTCCGTGTCGCTGGCGATGCTGGTCGTGCTGGAGTCGCTCACGCCGCTGGAGCGTGCGGTGTTCGTGCTCCACGAGGTGTTCGGGTACCCCCACACCGAGATCGCGGAGCTGATCGACCGCACCCCGGCGGCCGTACGGCAGTTGGCGCACCGGGCGCGGGCGCATGTGCATGCGCGCCGGCCTCTGTACCAGGCGCATCCGCGGGTGCGCCGGGAGGCGACCGAGCGGTTCGTGCAGGCGGCCCTAGGCGGGGACATCGCCGCGCTGATGGAGATCCTCGCGCCGGACGTGACGGTGTGGTCGGACGGCGGCGGCAAGCGCAAGGGCGCGGGACTGCGCCCGGTGCACGGCCGGGACAAGGCGGTCCGCCTCATCGGCTCGCTCGGCACCCGGGGTGCCGGGCGGGGCCTGGAACTGCACCACCGCCGGGTCAACGGCGACGAGGCGATCGTGCTGTTCCAGGGCGACGAGCCGTACGCGGTGCTGGTCATGGATCTCACCCCCGAGGGCGACCGGGTGTCCGGCGTCTACATCGTCGCCAATCCCGACAAGCTCACGCACGTCCGCAAGGAGGAGGAGTGACCACCACCGTGCGGCCCGGGAAGGGCGAGCGGCTCGCCGACTGGTTCGACGGCCGCCTCGGCACCCATACGCTCGGCAGGAAGTACCTGCGGAAGGTCTTTCCCGACCACTGGTCGTTCCTGCTCGGCGAGGTCTGCCTGTACAGCTTCATCGTGCTGATCCTCACCGGCGTGTGGCTCACCTTCTTCTTCCATCCCTCGATGAACGAGGTGGTGTACCACGGCGGTTACGTCCCGCTGAACGGCGTCCGGATGTCCGAGGCGTACGCCTCCACCCTGGAGATCAGCTTCGATGTGCGCGGCGGGCTGCTGATCCGGCAGCTGCACCACTGGGCGGCGCTGATCTTCGTGGCCGCGATGCTGACGCACATGATGCGGCACTTCTTCACGGGTTCGTTCCGCAAGCCGCGTGAGGTCAACTGGCTGTTCGGCTGGTCCCTGCTGTTCCTCGGCCTGTTCGAGGGGCTGATGGGCTACTCGCTGCCGGACGACCTGCTGTCGGGGACGGGGCTGCGGTTCGTGGAGGGCGCGCTGCTGTCGGTGCCGATCGTGGGGACGTATCTGACGATGTTCCTGTTCGGCGGCGAGTTCCCCGGCGACGACATCGTGGCCCGCTTCTACTCGCTGCACATCCTGGTGGTCCCCGGCATCATGGCCGCGCTGGTGGTGGCGCACGTTCTGCTGGTCTTCTACCACAAGCACACGCAGTTCGCGGGCCCCGGCCGGACCGAGCGCAATGTCGTCGGCTCGCCCTTCATGCCGGTGTACATGGCGAAGGCGGGCGGCTTCTTCTTCCTGGTCTTCGGCGTGCTCACACTGATCGCGGCGGTCGCGACGATCAACCCGGTCTGGCAGTACGGCCCGTTCCGCGCCGATCAGGTCTCCACGGGCGCCCAGCCGGACTGGTATCTGGGGTTCGCCGAGGGGCTGGTCCGGGTGATGCCGGGCTGGGAGATCGGTCTGTGGGGTCACACACTGGTCATGGGCGTGCTGGTCCCGGTCGTCGTCTTCCCGCTGCTGCTGGTCTTCATCGGCGTGTATCCGTTCCTGGAGGCCCGGATCACCGGCGACAGGCGGGAGCACCACCTCCTGGACCGCCCGCGCAACCGCCCGGTCCGTACGGGCATCGGCGCGGCCTGGATCAGCCTCTATCTGATCCTGCTGGCGGGCGGCGGCAACGACATCGTGGCGACCCGGCTCCATCTGTCGGTCAACACGGTGACGTGGGCGGTCAGGATCGCCGTGTTCGTCGTCCCGGTGGTCGTCTTCACCGTCACCCGGCGCGTCTGCCTCGGCCTCCAGCTCCGGGACAGGGAGCTGGTGGCGCACGGCCGGGAGACCGGCGTGATCAAGCGGCTGCCGCACGGCGAGTACGTCGAGGTGCACCAGCCGCTCGATCAGGCCCGGCGCCACACCCTGACCGCCCATGAGCGGCCAGGGCGACCGGTGGAGGTGGAGCGGGGGAACCTCAGGCCTGATCCGCCACGAAGGACGCCATCCGGGTCAGGGCGGAGTTCCAGTTGACGGTGTGCTCGTTGGTCGACCAGGACTGGATGTCGTCGATGTAGCAGAACTGGCCGACGCAGCCCTGGAGCCTGCTCTGTGCGTAGGGGTCCTGGATGCTTGAGTTGGGGCCTCCGGCGAGCGTGCCCCTGGGCGGGTTCGGCTGATTCGGGTCGAGCTGGTGGGCGTACCAACGGCTGTGCTGGTTCTGGGAGCTGACCTCGCCGTAGCCGGTGACGTAGGAGATGTTCAGCGCGTTGCGGCCCAGGACGTAGTCCATGCTCTGCAGCGCGCCGTCCCGGTACTTCGAGGCGCCGGTGAGGTCGTAGGCGGTGGCGATGACGACCGCGTTGTGCAGGATCTGGTGGTTGGAGCCCCAGTCGTAGAGGTTGTCCTCGGGGGCATACGGCATGCCGTACGGCTGTGACGTCAGGGTGGCCAGGTACCTGTCGGCACCCTTGATCACCGACTGGCGCACCGTGTCCCGGCCGGGCAGCCTGCTCGGAACCGTCGCCAGGTCCAGCCGGCCGGCGGCCGCGGTCCTCGACCAGTCGTAGCCCAGGGGACCGTAGATGTCGGCCGTGTGGACCGGCGAGTTCAGGATGTGCTTCTCGAACTCCTTTTCCCCGGTGGTGAGATACAGCTCGGCGGCGGCCCAGTAGAACTCGTCGGTCGCGTCGGTGTCGGGGTAGGCGCCGCCTCCGGTGCCGTCGTTGGGGTCGGGGTGGAGCGCCGGGTGCGCGAGCGCCGCGGACCAGGCCTTCCGGGCGGCTGCCAGTGCCTCGGTCGCGAACTCCCGGTCGTAGGGCCGGTACAGCCGCGCCGCCTGCGCGGCCGTCGCCGCCAGGTTCAGGGTCGCCTCGGTCGTCGGCGGGTGCAGCTCGCGCTTCTGCGGATCGTCACTGGGCAGCAGGGGCAGGCCGGTCCACTGCTCGTCGTGCACCTTGTGGTGGGCCATGCCCGCGAGCGGCTGCCCTTCCGGCACCTGCATCCGCATCAGGAACTCCAGCTCCCAGCGGGCCTCGTCGAGGACGTCCGGCACCTTGTTGCCGCTCTCCGGTATGGCGAGCGAACCGTCGCCGAGCTTCGCCGGGTCGCCGGTGCGGGCCAGCAGAGAGCGTTCGTAGGTGCTGAGCACCTCCCAGGTGGAGATGCCGCCGTTGACGACGTACTTGCCGTGGTCGCCGGCGTCGTACCAGCCGCCGGTCACGTCGAGCGTGTAGTCGCAGACGCCGGGCTGGCAGGGCACGTTCGCGTCACCCTGGTTGGGCGCGACGTTCACATGGCCGGCCGGGCGCCCGTAGCCGGGCCGCAGGTCGTCGCGGATCGCGACGCCGCTGCGCTGTGTGTAGTAGTACTTCATCGCGTCCACACTCAGCTGCTCGTAGGCGCGCGCGTCGATGTCGAACGGGCGGCTCGTCTCCCCGTCGGCGACCAGCGTGAAGCCCTGACCGCGCCCGCGGTGGCTGCCGAAGTCGATCGAGTGGACGTTCTGCGCGGACGAGGCGTCGGTGCCGCGCGGCACGGTCCAGCCGCGGGCGACCGTCTTCCCGGCGGCGCTCTTCAGCTGCCAGGGCAGTCTGCCGGTGGCGTCGGTGACCAGCGTGGCGTTCTTGGGACCGGAGGGCAGATAGGCGACCTGGTTGACGCGCACACGCGGCCCGGTGTCCGGCTCGTACGGCTCCGGCTCCACCCCGCCCAGCAGCGACACGTCGTCCATGCAGAACCGCCAGTCGTCCGCCTGGCCGCCGAGCTGGAAGGCGACCTGGCCCTGAGTGGTGTCGACGGGCGAAGTGAACGTGTAGGCATACGAGTTGCCGGAGACGCTCAGCTGCGGGCTCACCTCGAACCAGGTGTCGTACGGGGCCACCGACAGCCCGACGAGGGCGCGCACCACATGGCCCTCGGGCGTGCCGTTCGCGGTGAAGGAGATCCGGTACGACTCCCCCTCCACCAGGGTGATGCCGTTCTGGCCGACGGCCGCGTCCCAGCGGTTGGCGGTGCCGCCCGGCACGTCGGCGCAGAGCTGTCCGCCGGACAGACCGGCGGTGACGTTGCTCGTCGTCCACCACGGGTCGGTGGTGGTGTCGAAGGTGCCGTTCTTGAGTTGCTCGACCTCGTCGGCAGCGGCGGGCAAGGCCGTGACTGCCGCCGCCAGCAGGGCCGTCAGGGACAACAGGGCGGTTCTGCGTCTGTTCACGTCTGGGCTCCTCGGGAGAGGTACGGGCGACGCTACCGAAGTGGGAGCGCTCCCACATGCGGGCGCAAGCCATGCTTGTAGGAGGGTTGACGGCCCGTCAACGGTCCGGACGGGACCAAGCGCTCCGCGGCCGACTTGACCAAGGCCGCTCAGCGCCCCGGCAGGCGACGTTCGCCCCGTCCGGACCACGTGGGACGATCAGCCGGCCGGAGTCTCCAGCCTGCTGATGCGTACCGCCCCTCGGGCCACGCCCGGAGCACCACTCGTCATGGTGAGCCGCAGCCGGGAGGCCCGCACGGCGTCAAAGGTGATCACGGTCGGCTCGTCCGAGGCCGCGGCCCAGTCGACGGCCGCCCCACCGGCCGGCACATACCGGCCGCCCTCCCACACCGCGACCGCCACCGACGCGGGCAGCGAGTGCGTCGTGTCCACGGTGAACGAGACCTCCACCCGGTCCAGGGTCCGGGCCCGCCCCCAGTCGACGGAGACCCAGTCCTCCTCCCGGGCCCCGTCGAAGGCGGGCAGCAGGGCCGTGGCGGCCTTGACGAAGGCGTTGGACCAGCCGGTGGCCGGGTCACCGTCGAGCATCGCGGCGGGCAGGGTGTCGGGGTGGCCGGAGTAACTGGCGTCCGCGTAGGGGTAGTTCGGGGGCGCCGGATGCTCGGGCTGGAACGTCGCGGCGGGAGTGGTCGCGGCCGACCGGGCGGGAGCCGTGCGCACGGATGCCGTGCCCGTGCGCAGGCCATCCGCCCGTGCCGTCACCTTCAGCGTGCCCGCCTTCGTACCGGACCTGACGATCGCGAGCGCCTTGCCGTGGAAGGCGGTCCGGGTACTGGCCTGATAGCGCTCGGCGCTCTCCTGCCGGCCGTTGTCGAGCCCGGCGAGGGAGCCGCCCGCCACGTCGAAGGAGATCAGGTGCTCGGCGCCGGGCACCACCACCCCCTGCCGGTCGACCACCTCTGCGGTCACGAACACCAGCGAACGGCCGTCGGCGGCCAGGGACTTGCGGTCGGGCGTGAGGCGTACGGCATGCGGCTCCCCGGCCGTGCGCAGCACGTCGGTGGCGACGACCCGGCCGCCGCGCCGGGCGACGGCCTTCAGCTCGCCCGGCTCGTACGGCACCTTCCAGGTCAGGTGGAGCTTGCCCGCACTGCCGTTGGGGCTGGTGTAACTCCCGGGGTAGGGGCCGTCGGTGAAGGTCTTGTCGTCGCCGGTCGCCTCGGTCGTCTCCAGGTACGTCCGCCCGTCGACGGTCTTCTTGGTGTCGAACTCCCGTGTGCCCAGAGACTTTCCGTTGAGGAACAGCTCCACGGCGGCGACGTTGGAATACGCCCACACCTCGACCGTGTCGCCCTCGGCGTGGTTCCAGGTCATCGGCAGCAGATGGACCATCGGCTCGCTGATCCACTGGCTCTGGAACAGGTAGTACATGTCCTTCGGGAAGCCGGCGGTGTCGACGGCGCCGAAGAAGGAAGCCTTGACGGGGAAGACGCCGGATCCCGTCGTCTTGGAGTCGTACGGCGTCGGCTCGCCGATGTAGTCGATGCCGGACCACAGGTACTCCCCGGCGAACCACTTGCGGTCGCGGTCCTTCTTGTGGCCGTACTCGCCGCTCATGGTCCAGGAGGCGAGGTTGTTGTCGTACGACGAGGCCGCCCGCTTGCCGGGGGTGTAGTTCTCACCGGTGTTGAGGCGCTCCGGCTCCTGGTAGGCGCCGCGGGTGGAGGTCTCGGACGACGACTCGGACTCGAAGAGGAACAGGTGCGGATAGCGGGCGTGCAGGGCGTCCACCGACTTGGCGGTGTTGTAGTTGAGGCCGAGACCGTCGACCTTGGACAGGATCAGGTCGGCCGGGGAGCCCACGGCGGGCACACTGCGGTGCCGGTGGGAGCCGATCACGATCGGGCGGGTGTCGTCGGAGGCCTTGACACCGGCGATCAGCCGGTCCGCCATGGCGAGACCGCTGGTGGAGGTGAACTCGGAGATCTCGTTGCCGATCGACCACATGACGACGGCGGGCGAGTTGCGGGCGGCCAGCACCATCTCGGTGATGTCCCGGTCGGCCCACGCGTCGAAGAAGCGGCCGTAGTCGTAGCGCGACTTGGGGCTCTTCCAGCAGTCGAACGCCTCCACCAGCATCACGATGCCCAGTTCCTCGCAGACCTCGATCATCTCCGGCGACGGCGGATTGTGGGAGGTGCGGAAGGCGTTGACGCCCATCGACTTCATGATGGTCATCTGTCTGCGGATCGCGTCGATGCTGACGGCGGCGCCGAGCGCGCCCTGGTCGTGGTGGAGGTCGACGCCCTTGATCTTGTGATAGGTGCCGTTGAGGTGGAAGCCCTCGTCCGGGTCGAAGCGGAAGGTGCGGAAGCCGAAGGGGGTGCGGTAGGTGTCGACGACCTTGCCGTCGACGCGCAGTTCGGTCTCCAGCGTGTAGCGGCGGGGAGTCTCGATGTCCCACAACCGGGGGGCGGAGACGGTGAGTTCATGACCTTCCGTCGCCTGGCCGTCGACCGTGACCGTGGAGGCGGCACGGGCCACCGTGCGGCCGCGCGGGTCCTTGACCTCCGACCGGATCTCGACCGGGCTCGCGGTGCCCGTCTCGTTGACCACCGCGGTCCGCACCTGCACCGTGGCGCTCTTGCCGGTGATCTCGGGTGTGGTGACGTACGTGCCCCAGCGCGCCACATGGACCGGCTCGGTGACGACGAGGCGGGCCTCGCGGTAGATGCCGCTGCCCGAGTACCAGCGGCTGCTGGGGAGCCGGTTCTGCACCTTGACGGCGAGGACGTTCTCGGTGGTGCCGTCGGTGTGCAGGAGGTCCGTGAGATCGAAGGCGAAGCCGGTGTAGCCGTAGGGGTGGCGGCCGGCTTCCTTGCCGTTGCAGTAGACGTACGAGTCCATGTAGACGCCGTCGAACTCCACCGAGATCCGGCGGCCGGCGAAGCCGGGCGGCAGGGTGAAGGCGAGGCGGTACCAGCCGAGGCCGCCGGGGAGGAAGCCGGTCCCGCTGGTCGTGCCGTGCTCGGTGGTCGGGGTCTGCTCGATGCTCCAGTCGTGCGGGACGGCGACCTCGCGCCAGTCCGAGTCGTCGTATGCGGGTGCGGCGGCCTCGGCGTAGGCGCCGGTCGGGTCGGTGATGCCGCCCGGGTTGACCAGCGCGAAGCGCCAACCGTCGCGCAGGGCGACGGTACGGCGGCCGGACGCCCCCGCGACCGCCTCGGCGGCCCGTGCCACCGGGGTGCCCAGGAGCACCCCGGCCGCGGGTGCGGTCGTAGAGGCGATCAAAACCGATCTGCGAGTGACCGTCATGGCGGCTCTCCCTCATCAGGGCCCAGAAGTACTCACAACTGATCGTGAACAAACAGATTCTGACGGTGAGGCACACAAGGCCGTCAAGGGTCGCGTGAGGTCCTTCTGTCCCAGGGGCCACATCGGCCGGATCTCTCTCTTGACCCGGGGTGCCGGACAGCTCACCGTTCTCGTTCACGCGGGAGCGCGACGCACTAGGCTGGAACCGAAGTGACCCCTCTGTTCACTGTGCGTACGCGCGATGGAGCGACGACGATGAGCCCGGTGTATCCGTTCGACGAGGCCGACACGGCCCGGGCTGTCCTCGACCGCGAGGGCACGGTGACGGAGTGGAGCGAGGGAGCCCGGCGGCTGCTGGGCTGGAAGGCCGAGGAGGTCGTGGGGCGCCCCGCCGCCGAGCTGATCCAGGGGCAGCCGCCCGCGGTCCACCCGCCCCACTGGAACGGCAGGGTCACTTTGCGTCATCGTGCGGGCCATACGGTGACCGTGTGGCTGCTGGTCCACCACCGGCAGCCCGCGTCCGGCGGCACCGGCGACTGGCTCGCGGTCACCCCGCTGGCGGACGACCGGCCCCGGCAGGCCGACGATCCGCTGGAACATGCGGGCCTGACCCAGTCCCCCTGCGCCGTGGCGATCTACGACGAGCGGCTCCGGCTGCACCGGATCAACGACGCCATGGCCGAGGTGATCGGACTGCCCGAGGAGCGGGTGCGCGGACTGCGCCTGCCCGAGATCAGCGGCGGCCGACTGGACGGCGAGGAGATCGAGCGGCGGTTGCACCGCGTTCTCACCACCGGCCGGGGGGACGAACGGGCCTATGTGCCGGTCGGCGTGCACGGCCGGGTCACCGCCTGGCTGACCCGGATGGCGCCGATCACCGATGCCGCGGGGCGGGCGCGCGGGGTGTGCGTCGCCGTGCACGACTTCACCGAGCAGTTCGCGTCACGCGAGCGGCTCCAGCTGGTCAACGAGGCGAGCGTCCGCATCGGCACCACCCTGGACATCACCCGGACGGCACAGGAACTCGCGGACGTGTGCGTGCCCGCGCTCGCCGACTTCGTCAGTGTCGACCTCCTGGACCCGCCCGAGCCCACCGGCGACCCCGCCGCGGGGCCGGTGACCGCGCCGGTCGCGCTGCGCCGGGCGGCCCATCAGTCGGTCAACCCGGGCAGCCCCGAGGCCGTCCTCAAGCCGGGCCAGCGGGATGTGTACCCGGCCGCCTCCCCTCAGGCCGACTCCTTGCTGGCCGGCCGGGCCATCGTCGCGACGGTGCCCTCCGGCGATCTCGCCCAGTGGCTGACCTGGGACAAGGCCCGTATGGAACGGGTCAGGGAGTACGGCGTCCACTCCACGATGGCCGTGCCGATCCTGGCCCGCGGCGCGACCCTGGGCGTCGCGGTTCTCACCCGCTTCCGCCGCCCGGACCCCTTCACGCCGGACGACGTGCTGCTGGCCGAGGAGATCACGGCCCGTGCCGCGGTCTGCATCGACAACGCCCGCCGCTACTCCCGGGAGCGCGAGACGGCCCTCGCCCTGCAGCGCAGCCTGCTCCCCCAGTCGCTGCCGCGTACGGCGGCACTGGACGCCGCCTCGCGGTATCTTCCGGCGGCCCGGTCCGGGGTGGGCGGCGACTGGTTCGATGTGATCCCGCTGTCCGGGATGCGGGTCGCGATGGTCGTCGGGGACGTCGTCGGCCGCGGCATCCAGGCCGCGGCGACCATGGGCCGACTGCGCACCGCCGTGCGAACGCTCGCCGACATCGACCTGGCCCCGGACGAGCTGCTCACCCACCTCGACGACCTGGTCGTACGCCTGTCCTCGGAAGCGGGCGGCGAGAGCAGCACGGCCGCGGTCGGCGCGACCTGCCTGTACGCCGTCTACGACCCGGTGTCCCGGCGCTGCACGCTGGCCCGCGCCGGGCATCCGCCGCCCGTGATGCAGCCGCCCGGTGGCCGGCCCCGGCAGGTCGACCTGCCGGCGGGGCCGCCGCTGGGCCTGGGCGGGCTGCCGTTCGAGTCGGCCGAGATCGAGCTGCCCGAGGGCACGGTGCTCACGCTCTACACCGACGGGCTGATCGAGTCCCGCGAGCGTGGTGTCTACGCCGCCCACGCGCTGCTCTGCGATGCCCTCGCCGCCTCCTCCGCCTCCCTGGACGAGACCTGCGACCGCATCCTGCACACCCTGCTCCCCACGGGCGGCGCCTCCGACGACGTCGCCCTGCTGCTGGCCCGTACCCAGGGACTGCCCGCCTCCCGCGTCGCGACCTGGGACATTCCGGCCGACCCGGCGCTGGTCGCCCCGATCCGCAAGCAGGCCGTCGTTCAGCTCGACCGCTGGGGGCTGCCGGACGCCTCGTTCACGGCGGAGCTGGTGGTGAGCGAGCTGGTCACCAACGCCATCCGGTACGGCACCCATCCCATAAGGCTGCGGCTCATCCATGACACGGCCACGCTGATCTGCGAGGTGTCCGACACCAGCCACACGGCCCCGCATCTGCGGCGGGCCAAGACCTGGGACGAGGGCGGCCGCGGTCTGCTGCTGGTCGCCCAGCTCACCCAGCGCTGGGGCAGCCGGCACACGGCGGACGGCAAGACGATCTGGGCGGAGATCGCGCTGCTCGACGACGTGTGAGGCCAGGCGTCCACGGTGTGCCGGCCGGGCACGGCCTCCGGGTGGGGTCCGGCGTCGATCGGCCTGCGCGTGGGACGCGAGCCGGGGTTCGCCGTCGCGGACGACCTGGCGAATCGGGCAGGACCTGACGTCGGACGCGAACGGCGTGTTCGCCGGACTGAGCGAACACGCCGACGTGATCGGGCGGGTGAACGCCCTCGCACACGCCGGCTGCCGCTGCGACGGAGACCGCACCTGGACCGACTGTGCCGACGGCGTCTCGCAGCTTCAGGCGTATGTGCGGATCCGCCAGAACGGCGATCCGTCCCCGTCAGGGCGCATCCTGGACTCGGTGCGGGCGAAACGGATGAAATGCCTCGGGAGTGATGTGAACCATGGCGAACACCCACCGGTCCGTAAGCCGGGCCACCCTGCTGGCGAGTGCCGTCGCGGTGCTCGGGCTGCTGACCGGCTGCGGCAACGGCAGCGACGGCGGCAACAGCGCGAGCACTCCGCAGACGCTGCCCGGCACGGCGGCCCCGGAGACCGGCACCAGCACCCCCGCTGAGGCCACCCCCTCGTCGTCCGCCCCCGCCGAGCAGACGCGGCCCCCCACCAGCACCCGCTGCCACACCTCCGAGCTGCGCGCGTCCGTCGGCCGCGTCGATCCGGGGGCCGGACAGCGGAACTACCCGATCGTGCTGACCAACACCTCCCCCGGCACCTGCACGGTGCGCGGCTACCCGGGCGCGGCCTTCGTCGACGCCTCCGGCAAGCAGTTGGGCCCGGACCCGAAGCGCTCCGCCGGCTCTCCCGCGACGGTCACGCTGAAGCCCGGCGGCAGCGCCTGGGCCGGGCTGACGTACTCCAGCCCCGAGATCAGCGGGGCCCGTACGGCGACCCCGGACTCCCTGCTCGTGACTCCGCCCGACGAGCGGGATCCGCTCAAGGTGGCGTGGACGGCCGGTGAGGTTCCGGTGGGCGGCAACGAGTCCTCGGTGTTCCTGACGGCCTTCAGCCCCGGCACCGGCGCCTGACCCTCCGCGGCGCCGCTCAGCGACGCCCGCCGTCGTACCCGCGGTCACCGCCGTACCCATACCCATACCCGTATCCGTATCCGTACCAGCCCTGCTCGCCGTTCCAGGAGCAGTCGTACGAATAGGAGAAGCAGGAGGGAGTGGTCGGCGTCGGTGTCGGCCGTGCGGTCGACGGGGGCGCGGTGGGCGTCGGCTCGGGTGTGGCGCTGGGTGTGGGGGCGGGCGTCTTGGAAGGTGCCGGCGGGGCGGGCGCCTTCGAGGTGCCCGCGGCCGCGTCCCAGTTGACGATCTCCATCTGGAGGTCGGTGTCGGCGGTGTCGATCACCCAGCGCTGGGCGGTGCTGTCGTCGCGGTTCTTGAGAACCAGCGCACCGGCTCCGTCGCTGGTGGAGGTGAGGGCGAGGTCCTGGTTCCAGCGGGGTATCAGGCTGCCCTGGAGGGTGAAGTCGTAGCGGACGTTCTTCGTGTCCGGCCGGGACTCGCCGGTGCAGGGGGCGAGCCGGATCGAGTAGCCGAGGTGGGAGTCGAGACAGAGATCGGGGTCGGCGGCGTTGCGCAGGAGCCCGTCGGTCTCGTACGACCACTGCTGGCCGGCCGCGGCGGAGCACTTGGTGACCACGGCCTCCGCGCCGTCGACGGCCTTCTTGCCCTCGATGCCGACGCAGAGACCGGAGTCCACGTTGTGCAGTCGGCCGCTCAGGGCGCCGTCCATCTCCTCGCCCGCCCCGACCCAGGAGGGGTCGCCGCCCGATGAGCCGGTCACGGGCTTCTTGGAGGAGCGGTCGCCGTCGGCCGGGGTGGTGTCCTCCCCGGAGCCGAACGCGGACCACAGGACGAGAGGGAGGACGACCAGGCCGCCCACGATCGTGACGGCCATGGTGACGTTGCGGCGGCGCGCGGCGCGGCGGGCGGCCTTGTGGGCCGAGCGGCGGGAGGGCGGGCGCGGGGCGGGCACCGCGAGGGCCGGCTCCTCGTCCGGGAGGGGCAGTCGTGCCTGGGGCTCCGCCCCGAGGGACACCTCCGCGGCTGCTTCGGGCTCCCCCTCCCTGGACTCGCGGTAGTCCCGCGCGCCCCAGCCGAGGACGGCTTCGGCGAGTGCCGTGCCGAGCCCGTCGTTGAAGTGGTCGAGCTGGCCCGCGGTGTGGCGGCAGTGCTTGCAGCCGTTCAGGTGCGCGCACAGGTCGGGGTCGACGTCGACTCCGCCGCGCCGGTAGGTGACGTCGAGCATCCGCTGGAAGCGCCGGCACTCCTGCTCGGGGGCGAGTTCGCGGTGGACCTGGAGGCACTCCTCCCGCAACCGCTCCCGGGCACGCCGCAGTTCGACGCGCGCGTCCTGTTCGTCGAGGCCGAGCAGTGCGGCCGGTGTCCGAAGCGGTTCGCCCTCCACCTCGACGTGCCAGAGCAGGCACCGGGCCGACTGGGGCAGCCGCTGGAAGGCCCCGGAGAGCAGGCGCCGGTCCGCCGGCGGCAGCAGACGCGCCGCGATACGGCCGCCGCCGGCCTCGGATCTCAGCTCGGGGTGGAGCAGTTCGCGTCTGCGGTCGCCGTCCCACTCGGCGGCGATCCGGCGCACCGTGACGAGCAGGTGGGGCCGCCAGGCGGCCGTCGGACCGGTCTGCCGCAGGGACTCGCCGAAGAGCCGCGTGAAGGCCGCCGTGGTGAGCATGCCCGCGGCACGCGGGCCGTCGGTGCACAACCGCGCGTAGGCGAAGGCCGCTTCCCAGTGCCGGTCGAGGAGCTCGCCTACGGGGTGCAGAGCGGGCGCCGTTCCCGTCCATTTCCTCAGCTCGGTGCTGAGTTGTTCGTCCGTCACCTCGGACTGAGGCGCGAGCATGGCGGAATTCGGCAGGCCTGCGTCTTTCACGGCTGCATTTCCTCTCAAGGGCATGCGACATAAAGTCCATACCAACGGGTATGTGGGCTGCGTCTTTGGACTGCACGCCGACTAAGGCACACCTTCGCACAGCGCGACGAAGCGGAACAAGGGATCCCGCGGTTTCGCGCATTACCTTCTCTTGACAGGGACTTGACGGAAGGTCGATCAAGGGCCTTATCGGGATCCATTTCCGATTGGCGCCGTGTCGACATGGAAATAAGGAGCCTTCATTCACCCGGTCACCGGCCCGCCCCGGTACGCTCCGGGCGGCACGCCGTACCGCTCCCGGAACACCCGATCGAAATGGAACGGGCTCGCGCGGCCCGAGGCCGCAGCCGTGCCTCGCGCAGGGCCCGCCTCGGCGAGAGCGCGACCTGCCCGGCGAGCGAGCGGACTGTGCGCGGAGTTCACGGCGCTGCACGCGGCCGGGCCGGTGCCGGGGCACTTCGAGCCGCGGGTGTCCGCCGACCCGCTGCTCACCCACCCGAGGGTGATGCACCCGCATGTGATCAGCGACCTCGCGCGGCGCGTGCTGCTGGATGCCCGGCTGCGTGAGGTGCTGGAGGTACTGCTGGGCGAGGAGGCGCTGGCCGCGCAGAGCATGTTCTACTTCAAGCCGCCGGATGCCCGGGGGCAGGCGCTGCACCAGGACAACTTCTATCTGCGGGTCGAGCCGGGCACGTGCGTGGCCGCGTGGGTCGCCTGCGATGTGATCGACCGGGACAACGGCGGGCTTGAGATCGTGCCGGGCACGCACCGGATGGACATCTTCTGTCCCGAGGAGGCGGACGCGGAGCTGTCCTTCTCGCGGGAGTACGTGCCGCCGCCGGCCGGTCTGGCCGCCGTCCCCGTCGGCATGGAGCCGGGGGACGTCCTGTTCTTCAACGGCAGCGTGGTGCACGGGTCGCAGCCGAACCGCTCCGCGGACCGGTTCCGGCGCTCCTTCATCGCCCACTATGTGGGGCGGTCGGCCGAGCGGATCGGGCGTCACTACCGCACGTTGTCGATGAGCGGGGAGCGGGTGCTGCTGCCGGAGAGTGAGGGGGCGGGGCCGTGCGGTACGGAGGTCTGTGAACCGCACGGGCCCCACTAGGCCGTCTCAGCGAGGCGCGTGGTCAGTGGCCGACGATCGGGTGCGGAGTGTACGGCTGCTCCAACTCCTCGATCTCCTTGTCGCTGAGCCGGAGTTCGACTGCCGCTGCCGCGTCCTCGATGTGCTGGGGCTTGGCCGCGCCGACGATCGGGGCGGCCACGGTGTCCTGGTGGAGCAGCCAGGCGAGGGCCACCTGGGCGCGCGGGACGCCGCGGTCGTTCGCGATGCGGGTCACCGCCTCGACGACCGTGCGGTCGCCGTCGGGATAGAGGCGGCTGCCGAAGTTGTCGCCCGCGCTGCGCTCGGTGACCGTGCCCCAGTCGCGGGTGAGGCGACCGCGGGCGAGGGGGCTCCAGGGCAGTGCGCCGACGCCCTGATCGGCGCAGAGGGGCAGCATCTCGCGCTCTTCCTCGCGGTAGAGGAGGTTGTAGTGGTTCTGCATGGAGACGAACTTGGTCCAGCCGTGCCGCTCGGCCGTGTACTGCATCTTCGAGAACTGCCAGGCGTACATCGAACTCGCCCCGATGTAGCGGACCTTGCCCGCCTTCACCAGGTCGTGCAGCGCCTCCATGGTCTCCTCGACCGGTGTGTGCCGGTCGAAGCGGTGGATCTGGTAGAGGTCGACGTAGTCGGTGCCGAGGCGGCTGAGGCTGTGGTCGATCTCCGTCATGATCGCCTTGCGGGACAGGCCGCCGCCGTTGGGGCCGGGCCGCATCCGGCCGTTGACCTTCGTCGCCAGCACGATGTCGTCGCGGCCGGCGAAGTCCCGCAGCGCCTTGCCGACGATCTCCTCGCTCGTGCCGTCGGAGTAGACGTTCGCGGTGTCGAAGAAGTTGATCCCGGCGTCCAGCGCCTGCCGGATCAGCGGGCGCGACGCCTCCTCGTCGAGGGTCCACTCGTGCACGCCGCGGTCCGGCAGGCCGTAGGTCATGCAGCCCAGACAGATCCGCGAGACGTCCAGGCCCGTCGAACCGAGCTTCACGTACTGCATCGTTGCTGCTCCTGCCTTCGGGGGTGGCTGGCTACAGAGGGGAGCGTACGTCGTCCGTCCCGCCCCGCCCTTCCTTCCACCGTTCCCCTCCGGACGGCGTGATCCACGCTTGACGGCCCTGGCACGCGGGCGATTTGATCACCGATGTGCCGCAGAACGGAACAGCTGTCCGCCGCGTCGGGGCTCTCGCCACGGTCGCGGGCCTCCTCGCCCTCGCCATGACGGCCTGCGGATCCTCCGAAGAGGCGAAGTCCTCGCAGGTGCGGCTCCCTCCGCGCCATGCCGGCTTCGACTACCAGATCGGCGGTGCGTACCAGCCGCCGCCCGGCGTCCGCATCGTCGCCCGCGACCGTACGGCGTCCCCGGCGCCCGGCCTCTACAACATCTGCTACGTCAACGCCTTCCAGGCGCAGCCGGACGCCGAGCAGTCGTGGCCCGCGGACCTGCTGCTGCGCGACGCGGACGGCGAGGTGGTCGTCGACGAGGACTGGGACGAGGCGCTGCTCGACATCGGTACGGCAGCCAAGCGCAAGCGGATCGCCGCACGGGTGGGCGAGTGGATCGACGGCTGCGCCGACAAGGGCTTCGACGCCGTCGAGCCGGACAACTACGACAGTTACACCCGCTCGGACGGCCTGCTCACCGCCGGCGACGCGACGGCTTTCATCGCCCTGCTCTCCGAGCACGCCCACGCCCGGCACCTCGCCATCGGCCAGAAGAACACCGTGGAGCTGGCCGGGCAGAGGAAGCAGGCGGGGCTCGATTTCGCGGTCGCGGAGGAGTGCGGCCAGTACGACGAGTGCGGGGTGTACGCCGAGGCCTTCGACGACCGGGTGGTCGACGTCGAGTACACCGACAGCGGCCTGCGGAAGGCCCTTTCGGGCTACGGCGACCGGCTGAGCATCGTGCGCCGGGACGTGATGGTGTCGACCCCTGACAGCGAGGACTACGTCCGCCGCACGCGCTGAGCACCCGTTGCTGCCGGCAGGTGACCGCCCGGCGTGGGAGCCGCCCGGCGGTCCGCGGGGTCCCGCATTCTCGGCGCAGACGACCGGCGTCCGGCCGGTCGGAGCCGTCCGGGAGGCACAGGATGAGGCACAGGACGCGGACACGTCCGACGACGCTGAGGACACTGATCGGGGCCACGGTGCTGGTGCTCGCCGCCGTGTCGCCGGCATGGGGGCGGCCCGACCCCGGACGGGCCCCGGCCGCCGATCCCCCGGCCACGCTGTGCGCGCCCGCGGGGACCCTGCGCGGCCCGGACGGACAGCAGGCCTCTATCAGCCTGTGCGCGGGCAGCGGCACCCCGATGATGGCGGTCTCCGCGCCCGCGGCCTGCCGGCGCTCCGCCTGTCTCACCTCGGGCACCTGGACGGCCCGCCGTGACGGCGAGACGGCGGCGTCCGGGCCGCTTCCCGGTTCGCACGCCTACCCCGGCCCGGGGACCTACGACGTCGAGGCCGACGTCCGCGTACGGTCCGCGCCCTCCGGTGTGGACCTGCGCGGCACCGTCCGCGCCACGCTCACCCTGACCGCGCCGAAGCCGGAGCCGACGCACAGCGTCCGGGTCGACCGCACGACGCTGCGGTCCGGGTCGGTGGCCACGCTGACGTACACCGTCGCGCGGGACAGCGACCGGGGTGACGGCAGTGCGCGTTTCGGGCTCATCGGGGAGGAGGCGTCCGGGGTGAGGCTGACCACGTCCGACGCCCGCTGCGTCAATCCGCTGATCGGCCGCCATCCGTCGACGGACCGTCAGACGCACGCCCTCGACTGCGCGCTGACCGACCTTCAGCCGGGGCGTCCGGCCAAGGTCGTCGTGCGTGTCGCGGTGCCGGACGCCTGTTCCACCGTCGTGTCCAAGCTGGGCTACTGGATGCCGCAGGGCCAGGCCGTGTACACCGGCGGCATGCTCGTGGGGCCGACGGTCGGCTGCCGGTAGGTCAGTGCTCCACGAGGTCGAGCGCCTGTTCCCAGCGGAACTCCGGCCGCCTGCCGTGCTCGTCCGGCTCCCCCGAACAGGGCTCGCCGAAGCGGACGCCCATGCCGCGCAGCCGGATGATGCTGTCGTTGTAGGCGGGGTGGGCGGCCAGCGCGTCGGACACGCAGGGCAGGGCGGCGATCGGGACACCGAGGCCGTACGCCTCGCACAAGGTGGCCACGGCGAGGGTGTCGCCGAGGCCCGCCGCCCACTTGTTGACGGTGTTGAAGGTGGCGGGCGCGACCACGACGGCGTCGGGCGGCGGGAACGGGCGCGGGTCGCCGGGGCTCCGCCAGGCGGAGCGGATCCGGCGCCCGGTCTGCGCCTGAACCGCGGCGGTGTCGAAGAAGCCGTTCATGGCGACGGGCGTCGCGATGACACCGACCTCCCAGTCCCGTTCCTGCGCGGCGGTGATCAGCCTGCTGACGTCCGCGGCGATCCCGGCCGCGCAGACGACGACGTAGAGGAAAGGCTTCCGGTCCTGTTCGGTCACCCGCGAACCCTACTCAACAGGGAAGGACCGCCCGCGTCCGGCTTCGGTCCGGGCGCCGGAGGTCCGCCGCTCCCGCTCCTCGATCCGTACGTCGTCGATGCCGGGACGTGGTGCGGGTCGCGGGTGTTCCAGGCGTCCTCGGCGGCCTGGACCTTCTGTGCGGGCGGTCGGCTGCGCGCGGATCCACTCGTACGGCGGACCGGGCGCCGTCCACCCGGGTGACCCAGCGGGTCCGGGCGCACAAGGCGGCGTATTCGAGGACTACGCCGGGCTGGACCCCGCGCTCGCCTCGGCCCGTGTATCTGCCGGCCCGGGAGGCGGTACGGCTGCTGCCCGCGTCCCGCCGGTGACGGCGGGGCCGGGTTCAACTGACCGTGTCGGACACGGTGATGGCGCTGACCGGGCAGGCCCGGGCCGCCTCCCGCACCATGGGGTCGCCGCCGCCGTCCTCCCGGCCCGGCAGCAGGGTGCTGAATCCGTCGTCGTCCTGGGTGAAGACGCCCGGGGCGGCCAGGGCACACTGGCCCGCGCCGATGCAGACGTCCGTGTCGATGTCGATGTGCATGGGGGGAGCCTCGTACCCGGTCACGGGGGATTCCAGCATCCCCTGAACCGTGTCGCCGGGTGTGCGGGGATCTCGTCCGCGCCGGGGCGATCGCCGCCGGGGGGATGGACATGGCCGGTGAGGGCCCGAGGTGCGGATGAAACCTGGACGGGCCGGTGTTGAATCGTGCTGTACAGGAGTTTGCCGACCGAGGGACGGATGCCATGCCTCTTGAGGGCGAGTACGAGCCCAGCCCGACCCAGTGGGTGCGCGAGCAGGTGGAGCTGTACGAGAGCTCCGGCGGTACCGAGGGAACGACCCTGAGGGACACGGGAAGGCCCGTCATCGTACTGACGACCCGTGGCGCGAAGAGCGGCAAGATCCGCAAGACGCCGCTGATGCGCGTCGAGCACGAGGGACGTTACGCGGCCGTGGCCTCGCTCGGCGGCTCTCCCAAGCACCCCGTCTGGTACTTCAACGTCAAGTCCGACGCTCATGTGGAACTCCAGGACGGCCCGGACAAGCGGGACATGACGGCCCGTGAGGTGAAGGGCGCGGAGAAGGCCGAGTGGTGGGAGCGTGCGGTGGCGGCGTATCCGCCGTATGCCGACTACCAGAAGAAGACCGACCGGGAGATTCCCGTGTTCGTGCTGGAGCCGGCCGACGGCGGGTGACCGCGCGAAAAATCTTGCCCGGTGTGACGCATGAATCCGCGTCCGTCGGGCACCCGAGCGTCAGGCCCCGCCGCGTTCCCCCGTCGCGGCGGGGCTTTCTCGTGCCTCCTGGGCGGGCCGGTCGGTCACATCGAGGAAGATCTCGCCCGTCTCGGGGACGCTCCGGGCGAGGGTGCGCTTGATACGGACGGTGACCTCCCGACCCGCTCTCCCCCACTCTCGGCTTCGCTCGAGCGGGGGGACCCCCAGTCCATGCCAGGCACCAGATCGATGCGGGCGGCGACCAGGGTCGCGTCGAGCCCGACCTTCATCGTGTACAGCGCCTCCACGCTGTCGATCTCGGGCTGCTCCCGCAGCAGGGCGCGGATCCGCTCGGCGGCCTCCGGGGCGGCGGCCTCCCCGATCAGCTGGTCGTGCGCGTCGCGCCCCAGCCGGTAGGCGACGTAGACCAGGAGCGCGCCGATCGCGAGCGACGCGGACGCCTCCCACCCGACCTGCCCGGTGGCCAGGTGCAGCAGCATGCCTGCCGCGGCCAGGCTCACGCCCAGCACCGCCGTGCCGTCCTCGGCGATCACCGTGCGCAGCGCCGGGTCACGCAGCCGGCCCCGGCCGCCCTGGCGGTGCGCCTGGTACAGCGCCCGGGCCAGTGAGACTCCCTCGGCGACAAAGGTGACGCCCAGCACGATCAGCCCCGCCACATAGCCGCTGAGCTCCTCCCCGGTGCCGTTCCTGAGGGCCTCGAAGCCCTGGAAGAAGGAGAAGCAGCCGCCCATCACGAAGATCCCGACGGCCGCGAGCAGCGACCAGAAGAAGCGCTCCTTGCCGTAGCCGAAGGGGTGGCGCTCGTCGGCGGGGCGGCGGCTGCGGCGCACCGCGGCGAGCAGGAAGACCTCGTTCAGGCCGTCGGCCACGGAGTGCGCCGCCTCCGACAGCAGCGCGGGCGATCCCGCGGCCAGGCCGCCGACCGACTTGGCCACCGCGATGACCAGGTTGGCGGCGAGCGCCACCAGTACGGTGACGCGGGTTCTGCGATCGGCCTTCCGGTTGGCGGGTTTCACTGGTTTCGAGGGTTTCCCACTCACCCCTCGCCGATTTCCCTCCTCGGTCCGGCTCACACCGTCTCGTCTGCGGAAATCGGGGAAACCGGGGAGGTAGTCGGCAGTGAGGAGCCGGGTGATGAGCGACGACGACGGCAACAGCGCCTACGGCAGGAAGCCCTTCAAGCGGTCCAGGGCCCACTTCACGGACCGGATCACCGCGGACGCCCGGGACGGCTGGCCGGTGGAGCCGGACCGCTACCGGCTGGTGGCGAGCCGTGCCTGTCCGTGGGCGAGCCGGGCGGTGATCTCCCGGCGGCTGCTGGGCCTGGAGCACGCCCTGCCGCTGGCCGTCGCCGACCCGATCCAGGACGACCGCAGCTGGCGCTTCACCCTGGACCCCGGCGGCCGTGACCCGGTCCTCGGCATCCGGTTCCTCAGTGAGGCGTACGACCGGCGCGAGACCGGCTACCCGAGCGGTGTGAGCGTGCCCGCGATCGTGGACGTACCCAGCGGGAAGCTGGTCACCAACGACTACCAGCAGCTCACCCTGGACCTGGCCACTCAGTGGACGGCCCTGCACCGGGACGGGGCGCCCGATCTGTATCCGCGGGCGTCGCGCGACGAGATCGACACGGTCATGGCGGATGTCTACGAGGACGTCAACAACGGTGTGTACCGGGCCGGTTTCGCCGCGGACCAGGAGGAGTACGAGGCCGCCTGCTCAGCCCTGTTCCGGCGGCTGGAACTGCTGGCGGGGCGGCTGGAGGAGCGGCGCTATCTGGTCGGCGACACGATCACCGAGGCGGACATCCGGCTGTTCACCACCCTGGTGCGCTTCGACGCCGTCTACCACGGCCACTTCAAGTGCAATCTGTGGAAGCTGTCGGAGAATCCGGTGCTGTGGGCGTACGCCCGCGACCTCTTCCAGACGCCCGGCTTCGGTGACACCGTCGACTTCGACCACATCAAGCGGCACTACTACCAGGTGCACACCGGCATCAATCCGACCGGCATCGTGCCCCTCGGACCGGACCTGTCCGGCTGGCGGACCCCGCACCACCGGGAGAGGCTGGGCGGCCGGCCGTTCGGCGGTGGGACACCGCCCGGGCCGGTGCCCGCGGCCGAGGAGGTTCCGGCGCGAGGGCGGCCCTGACCACACAGGAGGCAGACGTGGGCAAGAAGCAGCAGAAGCTCAAACTCCCCCTCGCCTACAAACCCCTGGGGTTCGTGCTCGGCTGGGCGGGCGGAGCGCTGGCGGGACTCGCCTTCAAGACGACATGGAAGGCGATCCGGCACGAGGACGACGCTCCCGACCCGCTCGACCGGGAGCGCGGCTGGGGCGAGATCCTGCTGGCCTCCGCCGTCCAGGGCGCCATCTTCGCCGTGGTGCGCAGCGCCGTGAACCGCACGGGCGCGAAGGCCGTCGAACGCTCCACGGGCGTCTGGCCCGCCGTGGACAAGAGCAAGAAGGCCGAAGTCAGCGCCCGGTAGGGGCGCGGCACCTGCTCGCCTATCCCTGCTTCGGCGCCGTCGACGGGATGCGGCGCAGGGTGAAGGAGTGGCCGGCCGGGTCGGCGTAACCGCGTTCCTCGTACGGGCCCGAGGCGTCCTTGGTCTCCAGCGGACGGCCGCCGAGTCCGACGACCTTGCGCTCGGCCTCGTCGAGATCGGCCACGACGAAGTCCAGGTGGACCTGGAGGGAGTTCTCGGGACGCGGCCAGCTCGGCGGGGTGGCGTTCACATCGCGGCGGAACGCCAGCCGCGTCCCGCCCGCGCCCTTGATCTCCACCCGGTTGGCGGTCGCGTGCGTCTCCTGCGCCTCCAGGAGTTCCTTGTAGAACACGGCGAGCTTCTCGGGCTCGGCGCAGTCGAGCACCACGAGGCCCGCTTCCACCAGTGCCATGTCTCCTCCGTAAGGGTCGGGGACGTACGGTTCCCCGCGCGTCCCGGTTAACCCCGTTCCGCGGATTCAGTCGCCGCGGGCTGGAGGCATGCCGTACGGGTACCTCTCACTTACGTCGAGGGCGCGCGAGTATACGCAGCTCAATAGGCGCAAGCAGTAATACATATCACGGTCCGGTTACGGTATAGATCATTTACGCTCTGGGCAGCCTCGTACCGCTTCTCGGTTCAACTTCCGTACCGCGAAGCCCAGTTCGAGTGCACGGGCGGTCGCGGCGGCCGTCCGCTCGCAGGGGCGGGGGGACTCTGCGTTCCGACCCCCGAAAGGAAACCCATGCCTCAGGACGTCCGGTTCGACCTCCCCTTCGAGACTCCCGTCAGCGAGCACCTGGAGTACGCCCGGGCACGTCACCTCCGCTGGATCTGGGACATGGGTCTGGTGCGCAGCCAGGCCGGGTTCGAGGAGTACAAGTCCTGGGACCTGCCCCAGGCCGCCGCACGCACCTACCCGTACGCCTCGGCGGCCGACATGGTCGTCCTGATGAACTGGTTCTCCCTCGCCTTCCTCTTCGACGACCAGTTCGACGCGAACCAGCCGGACCGCGCCGACCGGATAACCGAGGTCGCCCGCGAGCTCATCGCCGCCCCGCTGCGGCCCGCGAGCATCCGGCCCCGGGTCGCCTGCCCGATCACCCTGGCCTGGTCGGAGGTGTGGAAACATCTCTCGGACGGCATGTCCCTGACCTGGCGGACCCGGTTCGCCGCTTCCTGGGGGCGGTTCCTCGTGGCGCACTGCGAGGAGGTCGACCTGGCGGCCCGCGGCCTGGAAACCACCCTGGACCTCGACGAGTACGCGCTGTTCCGGCGCCGTACCGTCGGCATCCACCACAGCATCGACGCGGGCGAGCGCAGCCGGGGCTTCGAGGTGCCCGCTCAGGCGATGGCGCATCCGCTGATGGAGCGGATGCGTGATCTGGCCTCGGACACCATCGGGTTCATGAACGACATCCACTCCTTCGAACGCGAGCGGCGCCGCGGTGACGGCCACAACCTGATCGCCGTGCTGCACCGGGAGCGGAACTGCTCCTGGGAGGAGGCGGCGCAGGAGGCGTACCGGATGACGACCGCCTGCCTCGACGGGTACCTCGAACTCCAGGAGCGCGTCCCCCAGATGTGCGACGAGCTGCGCCTCGACGACGATGAGCGGTCACGGGTGCGCATGGGGGTGGAGGCCATCCAGCACTGGATCAACGGCAATTACGAGTGGGCGCTCACCACTGGCCGTTACGCGGCTGCCAAGGAGGGGCCGGCGGCGGCAGCCGAGCTGGCCGGGCGGGGGTCGGTGGACGACCTGCTGGCCGTGTGACCTGATCTGGCTGCCCGGCCGGTGCTTTGGCCGGGCAGCCCCGCTGGATGCGTGGTTCGTTCGCCGCAGGCCGGTGGGGGCTGGTCGTGCCCACGCGGCGGAGCCGCATTCTGATACAGCCCCGCGCCCGTTGCGGGGCGCTGCACCGCACCGGACTTCAACAGTTCCGCTCAGACTGGGAACTCGACCGGCAGGCTGTCCAGCCTCGACTCCCAGGTGGAGGCCGTCGAGGTGAGTTCCTCCGGAGCTACGGCCAGGCGCAGGCCCGGAAGCCGGTGGAGCAGGATGTCCACGGCTGTTTCGATGATGGCCTGTCCGATGTTCTGTCCCGGGCATTCGTGCGGTCCCCCGCTGAACGCCAGGTGCGACTGGTTGCCCTGCACGGAGACACCGGCGTCCGGCCTGATCTCGGGGTCCAGGTTGCCCGCGGCCAGCCCGAGGACCAGCAGGTCGCCCTCCTTGACGGGGCAGCCGCCGAGTTCGAGGTCGGCGGTGGCGAAACGCCCCGGCAGCACGGCGAGCGGCGGGGTGTTCCACATCACCTCCTCGACGACGCCGGAGACGTTGAGCTGCCCGCTCACCAGCCCGGAGAGCCAGGAGGTGTCGGTGAGGATCAGTTGCAGCACCCGGGCCAGCAGGTTGCTGGTGGTGGTGTGCGCGGTGATCAGCACCAGCCGCAGATGCTGGATGATCTCGTCCTCGTCGAGGCCCGAGTGGTGCCCGATGAGCCCGGTGGTGAAGTCGGAGCCGGGCTCCGCCCGCTTGCGCTCCGCGAGTTCGCCGAGGATGCCCATGATGCGGTCGTTGTGCTCCAGGGCGTCCGCGCCGCCCTTGATGACCTGGGCACAGGACTCGGCGAGGGTGCGCCCCTCGCCCTGGGCGAGCCCCAGGACCCGGGTGAGTACCAGCATGGGCAGATACTCGGCGAAGTCACCGACCAGATCGGCCCGGCCCTCCCCCGCGAACGCGTCGATCTGCTTGTTCGCGAAGTGCGTGACATGGCGGCGGATGCCACGGCCGGCGGTCGCCCGCAGATTGTCGGTGACGGCACCGCGCAGCCTGCGGTGCGGCTCGCCGTCCTGCGAGACACAGTCGGGGCGCCAGCCCACCATCGGGATGAGCGGTGAGGCGTTGTCGACCCGGCCCTCGTTCCAGTCCCGCCAGATCCGTGAATCCCGGCTGAACTGAAGGGGGTTGTCCAGTACCCGCCGGTTCTCCCGGTAGCCGAGGACCAGCCAGGCCGGTACGTCGCCCTCCAGCAGGATCGGCGCGACGGCACCGTACTCCTTGCGCAGTCGCGCGTAGATGCTCTGCGGGTCGCTCGCGGACTCGGCGCCGTAGAGCCGGGTGATGCCGTCGCCGTGGGCGACGGGGCAGCCGCCCGGCGCGTCGGGACCGTTCGAGGTCTCGTCGTCGTTCATCGGGGCTCTCCTGGGCCGGCCGAGTATTCCTTCAGGTGGCGTATCAGCGCGATGAGTACGTCACGGCTGGAGGCCCGGTCGCGGGCGTCGCAGGCCACGACCGGGATGTGCGGGGCGATGTCGAGGGCGTCCCGGATCTCCTCGACCGGATGGTCCTTGGAGTCGGGGAAGATGTTCAGCGCGATGACGAAGGGGACGTCCTGCCGCTCCATCTCCTCGATCGCCCGGAAGCTGGAGGCGAGACGGCGGGTGTCCACCAGGACGACCGCGCCGAGCGCGCCCTTGAACAGGCCGTTCCACAGGAACCAGAACCGCTCCTGGCCCGGGGTGCCGAACAGGTACAGGACCAGCTCGTCGTTGATGCCGATCTTGCCGAAGTCCAGGCTGACCGTGGTCTCGGTCTTGTCGGCCACCCCGATGAGGTGGTCGACGTCGGCGCTGGCCTGGGTGAGGGTCTCCTCGGTGGTGAGCGGCCTGATGTCGCTGACCGAGCGGACCATGGTGGTCTTGCCGGTGCCGAAGCCGCCGGCGATCATCACCTTCACCGAGCGGGTGCCGTCACCGGCCGTCCGGCCGGGATGGTCAAAGCCTTTCAAGTCCACTGAGTACCTCCTCAAGGAGCGCGAGGTCGGGCCCGCGACCGGCGTCGTGCGCCGGGATGGGGTCACGGGCTTCGACGCGGCCTGCCTCAAGCAGATCCGCCAGCAGCACCGCGAGAATGTTGAAGGGCAATCCGAGGTGGGCGCCGAGTTCGGCCACCGACAGCGGATCGCGGCAGCGCCGGAGGATGTCCTCGTGCTCGTGCTGCATGCCCGGTACGGGGGCGGAGAGGGAGACGATGAGCGTCGCCACGTCGAGACTCGACGCCGGACCGCCCGGTCCGCTGCGTCCCCTGGTGACGACGTAGTAGCGCTCAAGACCGGACGGGTCCGTGGCCCGGCGAGGAGCACTCATCCAGAGTGCTCATCCAGGCGCGGAGTGGTGCCGAGGAGCTCTCCCATCCTGCGGGCCAGATCCCTCATCTGGTGTCCGAGCAGGCCCTGGTCCAGGCCCTCGCGGGCCAGGACGCCGAGATACGTCTCCACACCCGCGCGGACGACGAAGAGATGGCCGCCGTCGACCTCGATCATCGCCAGCCGCAGCTGTCCCAGCTGTCCGGCGAATCGGGCGAACTGCTCGGCGACCGGCTGGGCCAGCGCCTGCAGGCCGGCCACCACGGCGGCGAAACGGTCCACGTCGTCGGGGTCTTCGGCGCCGTAGGAGGTGATGGCCTTGCCGTCGCTGGAGGCCACGAGGGCGAAACGGATCTCCGGGATGGACTCCACCAGATCGCGGAGCGCCCAGCTCACGTCGGTTCCCTGTTGCGTCATGTGGACTAGTCGCTCTCTTCAGTGCGGGGCTCGGTGGACTCGCGGCCGTCGGCCGTGCCGACGGCCTCGCCGGGCTCTGCGGGCACACGTCCGGCGGTGGCGAAGGCGGCCAGACCGGCGAAGGACGCGTCCGGCGGGACGGCGGCGACGGCACGCTCCCCGGTCCGCTCGGCACGCTCGGCCGGCCGCTGCCGGGCCGGCTCGCCTCGCTTGCTCCGGCGCCGGGGCAGTCCGCCCGGCGTCGTGTCGACGTCCTCGCCGACGGGCTCGGCCACGGGTTCGGCGGGCTCCGGTTCACGGGCCGGCGCGGTCACGGCGGTTTGGGCCTCGGGGGCGGCCGGGGCCTGGGTCTGCGTGGTCGCGGGCAGCGGGCTGAAGTACTTGTGCGGGACCACGACGACCACCGAGGTGCCGAGCCAGGGCGAGTCCGCGAAGGTGACCCGGATGCCATAGCGGCGGGCGAGGGCACCGACGACGCGCAGGCCGATGTTGGCGTCCTCGGAGATGCCGCCGAGGCCCGGACCGGTCCCGGTGCCGGCGAGGGCCTGCTCGGCCTCGCGCTTCTTCTCCTCGCTCAGGCCCTTGCCGGAGTCCTGGATCTCGATGCCGACGCCGTTCGGGACCTCCTTGCCGGAGACGACCACGGACTCGGTGGGCGGCGAGTAGCGGGCCGCGTTGTCCAGGAGGTGCGCGAAGATCAGCGTCAGGTGGTCCACCAGGCCGCCGTCGACGCCGAGTTCGGGCAGATGGCGTACGTCGACCCGGTGGAAGTCCTTGATCCGGCCGATGCCGCCGCGCACCACGCTCAGCAGCCGCTGCGGCTCCTGCCACTGCCGGCCGGGCCGGTCCGAACCGCCGAGCACACCGATGCTGGCGGCGAGACAGTCGGCGGGGCCGATCTCCTGGTCGAGCTCCATCAGGCCGCGCGCCACGGCCGGCAACCTGCCGTGCTCGCCCTGCAGTTCGTGCAGCCGGCCGCGCAGCTTGCTGGTCAGGACGTGGATGCGGTTGCCGATGCTGATCACGGCATGCTCGGCCGACGTCGAGCGGTCGAACTCGCGCTCCACGCCGATCAGCGAGGTCCGCAGCAGCTTGCGCAGCTCGGCCTGGAGGTCGGCGCCGACCTTGGCGCACTGGTTGACGGTCGGCAGGATGTCGTCGATGGCATCGCCGGAGCGCAGCCGGTCCAGCGACTCGGGCAGTTGCTCGTCGGCGAGCCGGGCGACCGCGGCGAGCTGGTGCGCCAGTTGCTCCTGCCAGACCGCGGCCTGGTCGGCGAGCTGTGCCTCGTACGACGTGATCTGGTCGGCGATCCGGGCCTCGTACGCCTCCGCCTGCTCGGCCAGCCGCGCCTCGTAGCCCTCACGCTGCTCGCCGAGCCGGGCCTCGTAGGCGCCTGCCTGGTCGGCGAACTGCGCTTCCTGGGCGGCGCGTTCGGCGGAGTTCTTCCGCTCCAGGCCCGCGACGTGCTGCTGCCACTGCTGGGAGTGCTCGGCCTGCGAGGTGAGGAAGGAGCTCTCCGCGCGGCGCAGTTGCGCTCGGGTGCGGAGCAACAGGCGTACGCACACGGAACTCGCCGCCGTCGCCGCGATTCCGGCGACGGCCACGGTTATTCGCTCGGAGCTCATGAACGTGGCGGCTACCGTCCCGCCGCCCAGGGACAGCGGCATCAGCCACCAGCTGTGCCAGGCGACAGGGGCCCGCGCCGCCGGCGGCGGAGTGGCGAGTTCCATCTGCATCCTTCGAAGCAACACGACGAACAACGGGGGGGTGTGCAAGGCGCCGCACTCGTGAGTACGCATTGCGAGACGACGGATCGTGACCGCGTCAACTCGCAGTACTGAAGGGAGCTTATCGGGTCTGAACCCAAAAGGATCAACCTCACGGCTTCGCGGAAGTGAGGATTCCGCCACTCTCCGGCAGAAGAAGGATCCTGGACAGTCGTCCAGCTATGCTGGACAGACGTCCAGAAAATAGGGGTGGGGTTATGGAGACCGTCGCGAGCGTGCTGGTCGGGCTGGTGGCCGCGTTGCACGCGTACATCCTGGTCATGGAGATGTTCCTGTGGCAGAAGACGCCGGGCAGGTCGTTCCATGGCTTCGACCGCGAGATGGCGCGGAGGACCGCGCCGATGGCCGCCAACCAGGGGCTCTACAACGGGTTTCTCGCCGCCGGCCTGGTGTGGGGTCTGATCGCCGCGGATCCGACCGGGTTCAGGGCGCAGGTGTTCTTCCTGTCCTGCGTCGTGGTCGCGGGCGTGTTCGGCGCGGTCACCGCGAACATCCGCATCCTGGCCGCGCAGGCGCTGCCCGGCGCGCTCGCCCTGGCCGCCGTCCTCGTCGCACGGTGACGCGCGACGTGCCCGAGGACCCGCGGGCCGCCCGCACCCGGGCGCGGCTGCGCGAGGCCCTGCTCGCGGAGTGCGCCGAGCGGCCGTTGGCGGAGGTCGGGGTCGCCGCGCTGGTGCGCCGGGCCGGCGTCGGCCGGGCCACGTTCTACGTGCACTACGCCGACCTGGAGGCACTGGCCGTGGACGCCTGCGCGGACATCGTGCGGGACGCCGTCGATGCGCTGCACGCCTGGCGGGGCCGCCCCGATCCGGTGCGCGCGCCCGCCGCGCTGCTGGAGTTCTTCGCGGGCCTTCCTCCACACGCCGCCCTGTACCGCACCCTGTTGAGCCCCGGTGGCGGCGGCCCGCTCGGCCGCGTCCTGCACCGGGATCTACGGTCCCGCAGCCTGACCGAGCGCCGGCTCGCGGGCGCGTCGGACGCCCCGCTGGTCGCCTCCGCCGTCGCCGCGACCTTCGCCGGAGTGCTGGCCGACTGGCTGCACGGCCTCATCGAAGTCTCTCCCGACCAAGTCGCCCACCAGGTCTGGCAGTTACTGGTCGCCCTGCACGCCAGCCGGTGACCGAGGTTCAAGGGCGGGGCTCCGGAGAAGTGGCAGCACCGGTCGCGGCTCGACACCGCGCTCAGCGAGCCGCCCGGCACGTACGCCGGTACGCCCGGGGCAGCCGCCGATCGCGGGCATGCAGGTGACGGCACGGGTCGGCTCCGGTCGCGAAGGCGACGCGGCCGGCGATCCGGTCCCCCGCACAGGTCGCTCGCCTCCAGCAGATGCCGGGCCCGGGCGACGCGCTGCCGGATCGGCCGGCGGCCGGAGCAGGGGAAGCCGGTCAGCTGGTCCTGCTGGTCGGCCGCCGTGGCTCGGAACGTGAGCACGGGCTTGATCGCATTGCCCGCCCTCGCAGGGCGACTTCGGTGCCGAACGGCGGGGTGCCGACGACGACCAGGGGTGCCGGGGACGGCCAGCGCGTCCACAACCTGACGCAGCACGGCGACGCTGCCGGTCGTCTCGGCCCGGCACGGGCTGTCGTTGGGCTTGAGCGCTACATCGCAAATCGAAGACATATGTCAATCGAACTTGCGCAGATTCGCTCGATCGGGGGTAACTTGCTGGGCGGGAAAAGGAATTGCCGCCCAGGGAACCGGTTGGAGGCGATGCCGTCGTGCCGCAGGAACCCGCACCTTTCACCCGGTATCTGCGCATCCGCCAGGACCGCGGCTTCACGGTGCTTGAGTTCCGCGGCGAGATCGACATCGCGGCGTCCGTGGAGATCATCCCGCCCCTCGACCGCGTGACCACCGGACCCGGCCCCCGCATCGTGCTCGACCTCAGCGAGGTGGAGTTCTTCGACTGCTCCGGACTGCGTCTGCTGTACCGGGCCCGGAGCCGGGTGCTCGACCGCGAGGGACAGCTGCACCTGGTGTGCACGCATCCGCTGACGCTGCACATCCTCCGGGTGACCGGCCTGGCACGGCTGCTGCCCCCGGCCCCGACGCTGGAGGCGGCCCTGGGGCAGCCCGAGGCCACGTCCGGTCCCGTCTGACGGCGGCGCTATTCGCTGCGCGGCGCGTCGAACAGGGCGCTGACCGACTCACCGTTGTGAATGCGGCGCACGGCCTCGGCGAGGGCGGGGGCGATGGAGAGAACCCGCAGCTTGTCCGTGTGCTCCTCCGCCGGTACCGGCACGGTGTTGGTGCACACGATCTCCTCCACGTCGGGCTGTTCGCTGAGCCGCTTGAGCGCACCGGCCGCGAACAGGCCGTGCGTACAGGCGACCTTGATCGACCGCGGCCCCAGCTCCCGCAGCCGGCCGAGGAGTTCGAGCACGGTGCTGCCCTTGGCGATCTCGTCGTCCAGCACGATGACATCGCGCCCGGCGACCTCGCCGATGACGGAGCTGATGCTGACCCGGTCGTCCGCGTAGCGCTGCTTGGCGCCCGCCGCGACCTTGGCGCCGATCAGCCGGGCGAAGGCTGCCGCCTCCTTGGCGTTGCCGAGGTCCGGTGAGACGACGGTGGTGCGGGCCAGGTCGTACTGCCGGAAGTGCGCGGCCAGTTCGCGCAGCGCGTGCAGGTGGTCGACGGGCACCGAGAAGAAGCCGTGGACCTGCGGCGAGTGCAGCGTCATGGCGAGGACCCGGCTCGCGCCGGCGGCGACCATCAGGTCCGCGACGAGCCGTCCGCCCATGGAGATGCGGGGCTCGTCCTTCTTGTCGGAGCGGGCGTAGGCGTAGTGCGGCATGACGACGGTGATCCGGCGTGCGGACGCCCCGCGTGCCGCGTCGCACATCATCAGCAGCTCGACCAGGTGCTCCTGCACCGGCTTGACCAGCGGCTGGACGAGAAAGACGTCCCGCTCACGGCAGTTGGCCTGGAGCTGCACCTCCAGGCAGTCGTTGGCGAACCGGCTGACCCGGATCGGGTTGAGCGGCACGCCGAGATGCCGGCAGACCTCCGCCGCCAGTTCGGGGTGGGCGCTACCGCTGAACACGGCGATGTCTCGCACGATCCACTCCTCGCATGATCATTCCGGGCTGCCGCCCTCATGCTACTGACCGCGGAGATCCGGTTGCGGCCCGCGTCACGGGGCGCGTCAGCACGGCGGGGTCCGCGCTCACTCAGGTCGGGCTCGCCCGCATGCGCCGCGCGGGGTGCGTCAGGTGGACCGGGAACTCCGAGCTCGCCCGTAAGTACCGCGTGCGCCGGTGCGCGCCTCCGTCAACTGGCGTGGTTGCCCAACTACCCGGTCTGACACGTGTTTTGAGGGGCATCCGGTCAGAGAGGAAGGGAGGAGCGTCGCCATGACGACTTCCATCAAGCGCTTACCCAGGCGCCTGCCCGGCTGGGCGAAGCTGGTGTCCGCCGTCGTACTCGTGCTCGCCGTGATGTTCGCCGGGATCCGGCTGAGTCTGCTCCCGGGCCTGGACGATGTCTTCGGTACGGAGACCCAGGACCGCTCCGGTCCCGCACTGCTGGAGTCCATTCAGGACATCAGCCGTTACGACGCCGCCTCCGGCAACTTCCAGGTCGTCGTGGACCTGGAGAAGGACGCCAAGTACCTTCCCGACGCGATCCGCGGCACCCGCACCCTGTACGTCGGCGCGGGCACCGTGGACGCCTACGTCGACCTCGGCCGGGTCGGCGAACAGGACGTGACGGTCAACGAGGACCGTACGTCCGCCACGCTCCGGCTGCCGCGCGCGGCACTGGGCGAACCGGCCCTCGACACCGAACGCTCCTACGCCGTCTCCAAGCAGCGCGGTCTGCTCGACCGTCTCGGCGATCTCTTCTCCGACAACCCCAACAGCGAACAGGCCGTGCAGACGCTCGCGTCCCGGCACATCGGCGATGCCGCCAAGAGCAGCGGGCTGACCAAGCGCGCCGAGTCCAACACCGTCGAGATGCTCGAAGGCCTGCTGTACTCCCTCGGCTTCGAGGAGGTGAACGTCTCGTACGTGTCGGAGCCGAAGAACGGCACCTGATCAGGCGAGGACTCCCGGCAGGGCGGGTGCGCCGAGCAACGCGGCGCCCACCAGCAGCCATGCCACGTAGTCGCCCACGTGCCCGGACTGCAGCCGCCGCAGCGGCAGCGCCCACTCCGGTGCGGCGAGCAGTCCGGGCCGGGTGACGGCGACGCCCGCGAGCCCTGCCGCGAGCACGCACGGCGCGGTCGCCGTAGGGGTGCCGGTCGCCGCCGAAGCCGGGCAGGTCCAGGCAGGCGGCGACCAGCAGGACGGCGAGGCCCGCGCCGGCCGCGAGGACGAGCCACAGCCGGATGCGCGGGCTCATCGGTCGCGTCCCTTGGGCCGTTTGACCTTGCGGACGGTGAGCAGCAGCGACAGCGGTGTCAGCGCGGATCCGACGGCGAGCTGCGACAGAGCCACGTCGGGTGGCTGCAACACGGTGAACAGGACCGCGAGGACGACACCGAGGACGGCCAGTACGAGGGCCTGGCGCACCGGGTCGCGGACGGCAGCAGGGCGACGGCGATGACTGCGTCAGCCACGGCCGGCTCCGCGGAATCCGCCGGACGGCGCCCGCGAGGCGACGGCGTTCCCGCCGATCAGCAGCGCGCCGGTGACCAGGAGTTCGACCATGGCCCGGCTCGGTCCCACGGCCGCGCACAGCACCAGCACGACCACTGCGCCGAGGCTCGCGGCCGCCCACGTCGGGCCCCCGGCGCGTGGTGGATCAGCGGTCAGATCGCCGGTGAGCGGCCGGGCGAAGACCAGCGTGCCGACGGGGCCGAGCAGGGCGAGGACCAGGGCGACATCGACGTAGGACGGGCGGTCGTAGGCCCGGGAGAGCAGCAGCAGGGCCGGGCAGGCCGGCGCGGTCGCCAGGTTCTGCGCCACGACCGCGCGGCGCAGCGGTCCGGTGGCTACGCCCCAGAGGGTGGCCCCGACGCCGCCTGCGAGGACCACGGCCGCCGCCGCCCTCCAGCCGTTCACCGTCCGGCCACCGCCCTGCGCGCGGCCCGTGCGGCGAGGGCGGCCACACCCGCGGCGCCCGCGCCGACCGCGAGTTCCAGGGCGTCCACGGTGCTGACGAGGACCAGCCACAGCACGGTGAGCGCCGCTCACCACGCCAGGATCTCGGCGGTGGCGAGAAGCGTCGTACGCCGGTTCATGCGCCACACCTCCGAGCTTCGACCGCCGACCGGCGCGGCGATTCATCCGTTTACGCCGTTTTCGCGCCACCCAAACACCGTGTCCGTCGTGCGGCGTGACGGCGCGCGGGTCTCCGCCCGGAGTGCCCCCGCAGCACGCGGGGAAACCGGGGGCCGGGATCGCGCGACGGCATCTTCGGCCGGTTTGCGGGTAACCGCCCTACTACGAAGGGAAGTTGATGACTGGAGGACCGCATGGCCCGTACAGCCTCACGATCCCGTGCCGGGTTACGGCTCCACACCGTCACGTCCGCGTCCGTGGGGATACCCAGGGGGAGGCGGGTACCCAGGTCGAAGCGAGCGCCGAAGTCCGAGGAGCCGTCCACGTCCGGGCCGGCGCCCCAGGCCGCCGACGCGGCGAAGCCCGAGCAGGCCCCGAAGTCCGCCCGTCGGGGACGCGATCGCCTTCGGATGCTCGCGCGGCTGCTGGCGATGGCGTGCGCGTTCGTGCTCATGGTGGCGTTCGCGGTCGTGCTCGCCCGGCTGACCTTGCAGCCCTCCCCCGCGTCGGAGGCGCTGACGCACACCAACCTGCGGCCGGGGCGCTCCCTCAGGGCCTATCTCGACCAGCCGGAGCTGCGCGACGCCGCGCGGCAGATCGGCGGCAACCTGCTGCTCGGCGTGCCGTTCGGCATCCTGGCCCCGGTCGTCGTCCCGCGCACCCGGGGGCCGCTGCGCGTCCTGCTGCTGACCGCGACCGTGATGCTGCTGGTGGAGCTGGTGCAGGGCGCGATGGTCACCGGCCGCGCCTTCGACATCGACGACGTCATCCTCAACACCGCGGGCGCGCTGATCGGTTACCTCGTCCTGGGGCGGCGGCTGAGCGGTGCGGTGCACGCCCGGGAGCGTCGCTCCTAGGGCGTGTTTCGAAAGTCCCGTCCTCCGCCACGCGACGGCGATGGGGGCCCCTCCCGCCCGAGCCGTGCGAAGCGCGGTTCGAGGGTGGGGGAGCGTGCGATCGCAAGGCGCCGGAGCGCCCTGACAGCGGAGCTGTTCGGGCGTTTCGGCAACGCCGCCGGGGGTCTCCTCTGGGGAAGTGCGTGCCAGGCGTCGCGGGGCAGGCGGGACTTTCGAAACACGCCCTGGCCGCGGGAGCAGGGTCAGCCTCCGGCTAGTGCATTTTCCAGGTGAACTTGTCGCCGCCCACCCAGCGGACCACGTCCGGATCGTCCAGGTCGTGGACGGTGATGCCCCAGGCGGCGGCTGCCTGGAGCACGTCGGTGAGGTTCTTCGCCTCACCGACCACCTCTCCGTCGATCTCCACGATGCGGAACGGGGGCGTGCCCGGCTGCACCCCGAGCACCATGATCCGCGGGTGGGAGATGTAGGGGCTCGCTGCTTCGGTCATGCAATAGAGCGTAGAGCGGATCCGGCCATCGCGAACCATATGAGCCACCCTGAAAACGGGGCGAAACGACCGGTCGCGCTCCCTCCGGCCCTCGGGAACCCTGGAGGAGGAGGTGGCGATGGATCCCGTCGAGGCCCTGGAACGGATCGCCTTCCTGCTGGAGCGGTCCCTTGCGCCGACGTACCGCGTACGCGCCTTCCGCACCGCGGCCCAGGTGCTGTCCGAGCTCCCCGAGGACGAGGTGCGGGCGCGGGCGGACGGCGGATCGCTGGAGCGGCTCAAGGGCGTCGGCCCGAAGACGGCGCAGGTGGTGCGGGAGGCGCTGGCCGGCGGCGTGCCCGGGTACCTGCAGAAGCTTCAGGACGAGGCCGGGGCTCCGCAGGGCGAGGGCGGTGCACGGCTGCGGGCGCTGCTGCGCGGCGACTGCCATCTGCACTCCGACTGGTCGGACGGCGGCAGCTCGATCAGGGAGATGGGCCGGACCGCGGCACGGCTCGGCCATGAATGGGCGGTCCTGACCGATCACTCGCCCCGGCTGACCGTGGCCCGCGGGCTGTCCGCCGACCGACTGCGCGCACAGCTGGACGTGGTGGCGGAGCTGAACGAGCAGTGGGCGCCGTTCCGGCTGCTCACCGGCATCGAGTGCGACATCCTGGAGGACGGCTCGCTGGACCAGGAGCCGGAGCTGCTGGACCGGCTGGACGTCGTGGTGGTGTCGGTGCACTCCAAGCTCCGGATGGACGCCCGCGCGATGACGCGCCGCATGCTGGCCGCCGTACGCAATCCGCTGTCGGACGTCCTCGGGCACTGCACCGGACGGCTGATCATCGGGCGGGGTGACAGCGACCCGCGGCCGGAGTCGGCGTTCGACGCGGACGAGGTGTTCGCCGCGTGCGCCGAGACGGGCACCGCCCTGGAGATCAACAGCCGTCCGGAACGGCTCGACCCGCCGCGCCGCCTGCTGCGCCGGGCCGTGGCGGCGGGCGTGCTGTTCTCGATCGACACCGACGCGCACGCACCCGGCCAGCTGGACTGGCAGATCCTCGGCTGCGCCCGGGCGGAGGAGTGCGGGGTGCCCGCGGAGCGGGTGGTCACCACCTGGCCGGCGGACGACCTGCTGGCCTGGGCCGGGGAGCGCCGGCTGCCCGGGTGACCCAGATCACCGCGGGCACCGGAACACCCCAAGGTGGTTCCTCGTTGAACAAGCCGTGGGTGTGGATGGGACAGTGTCCCCGGGCCTCACCTCTTGCCCACAGGGACGATCGTTCGGCTGAAGCCCTGTGGAGCCGTTCGCCGAGAGGCGACCGCCGTTCGCGCCCACCCTTCGGCTGCCCCGACCGCGATCCCCCCGTCCGGTCGGGGCTTTCCTTTTGCCCGCGTTCGTTCCGCATTGCGCTCGCCTTGACTTGAAGAGCGCTCCAATTCGTAGCGTTACGGGCATGACCACCGCACAGCACAAGATCGGCTCGGGCTTCGGAGCCACGAGCACCGCCGACGACGTCCTGGAGGGCATCGACCTGACCGGGCGGCTCGCGATCGTCACGGGCGGCTACTCGGGGCTGGGCCTGGAGACGACCCGCGCGCTCAGCAGGGCCGGCGCCCGGGTCGTCGTACCCGCCCGGCGTCCGGACACCGCGCGGGAGGCGCTCGCGGGTGTCGACGGCGTCGAGGTGGACGAGATGGACCTCGGTGACCTGGAGAGCGTGCGCGGCTTCGCCGAACGGTTCCTCGCCTCCGGCCGCACGATCGGCTTCCTCATCGGCAGCGCCGGGATCATGGCCTGCCCCGAGACACGGGTCGGCCCCGGCTGGGAGGCGCAGTTCGCCACCAACCACCTCGGTCACTTCGCCCTGCTGGGCCGCGTGTGGCCGGCCGTCGAGCCGGGCGGCGCCCGCGTCGTCTCGGTCTCCTCGCGCGGGCACCATCACTCCGGGATCCGCTGGAACGACCCGCACTGGCACGGCGGCTACGACAAGTGGCAGGCATACGGGCAGGCCAAGACGGCGAACGTCCTCTTCGCGGTACACCTCGACCGGCTCGGCCGGGAGCACGGCGTACGGGCCTTCTCGCTGCACCCGGGCGGCATCCTCACCCCGCTCCAGCGCCATCTGCCGAAGCAGGAGATGGTCGAGCGCGGCTGGATCGACGAGGACGGCAACCCGCTGAACCCCGAGGGCTTCAAGACCCCGGAGCAGGGCGCCGCCACCCAGGTGTGGGCGGCGACCTCGCCCCAGCTGGCCGGAATGGGCGGCGTCTACCTGGAGGACTGCGACATCGCCGAGCCCGCTCCGGCCGACGGCGAGTTCGCGGGCGTCAAGGACTGGGCACGGGACCCCGAGGAGGCCGCGCGGCTGTGGGAGCTGTCGGTGAAGCTGACCGGCGTGAACCCGCTCGCCGCCTAGGGCGTGTTTCGAAAGTCCCGCCTGCCCCGCGACGCCTGGCACGCACTCCCCCAGAGGGGGGACCCCCAGCGGCGTTGCCGAAACGCCCGAACAGCTCCGCTGTCAGGGCGCTCCGGCACCTTGCGATCGCACGCTCCCCCGCCCTAGGACCCCTCAGTCGTCGAGGTCGGCCGGGGCGGCGTCCTCTCCTGCGGTGCGTGTACCACACACAGGCCCTCATGACGCCCGCCGGTCACCCGGAGGGCTCGTCCGGAACGGGCTGTTCGGGGTGGACGCCCGCCGACTGCGGGGCGCCCTGGCGGCCGGTGCCCGCCTCGTCGGTGTCGGGCACCTCGGCCTCCTCGGTGTCCTCGGTGTCGTCGGTCGCGTCCGCGGGCGGCACCTCCCACGGGTCGTCGCCCGTGTCGGCCTGCTGGTCCGGCAGATCCCGCGGCACGGGACCTTCGCCTCGGTCGTCGGCCATGGCGTCCTCCCTTCACGTGGTGCGAGCGCCCCCGGGTACCTCCGCCGGTCACCGGCGAAACCTCGGCGCGGCGCCCGCCGCGGGCGAAGAGGCCGGTGAGCGGCGGGATCGCGGCGCCGACAGTGACGGCGTCGGGGCCGAGCCCGCCCAGATCGATGGTGACCCGCCCTGCCGGATGGCGCAGCGCGTACGACACTCCAGCAGGCCGTCGGCGATCAGGGCGGCGACGACGTCGCTGACGGGGCCGGAGCTGAGTCCGCTCGCCGGGCCGAGTTCGAAGCGGCTGAGGGGTCCGTCGAAGGAGAGCCCTTGCAGTACGGCCGTGCGGTCGGCTCGCCTGAGGTCGCGTACCGTGCGCCCGTTCCGCCCCGCGATGCGGCCCCCCGGTCAGCGGGCGGTCAGTTCCCGGATCTCGTCGAGTGCGAGGAGGAGTTCGGGCGCGACCACGGTCTGGATCCAGCCGTCGTGCTCCTCGCCCGTCGCCCGTGGGACCGTCTCGGTGTGCATGATCAGGTAGAGGTAGCTGCGGTAGAGGGCGAGGCGGAGGCGGGCCGGGGTGTCGAAGACGGCGCGGCCCCCCGCCTCGCGATAGCCCGCCAGGAAGTCCTCGTCCTTCCTGATGTCACCGAGCAGGGCCAGGGAGACGAAGTCGGCCAGCGGGTCGCCCCAGAACATGCGCTCCCCGTCGATGAGGCCGCCGATGCGGGCCGCCCCCGTCGAACGGTCCACCAGGATGTTGCCCTGCCAGAGGTCGAAGTGGACGAGGCACGGGACGGCGACCTCGTCGAGCGCGGGGAAGGCGGCCCGGACGGTGCGGGCCACCTCGTCGGCGGGGCGGGGCAGCCGGGCGCGGTACTCACGGGCGTCGTCGAGTACGGCGTCGAGCATCGCGGTGAAGGCGGTCCGCCAGTCGCCGGCGAGCGGGCCGAGGGCGCCGGACGGGTAGCCGAAGCCGGGGCCCGTGATCCGGTGGAGCCGCGCCACCTGACGGCCCAACTCCCTGCGCAGCGGCGGCCGTTCGGCAGCCGTGAGCGAATCGTCCCACGGGTCGCCCGGACAGGCGGTCATCAGCAGATGCCGTCCGCCCGGGTGCCCGCCGACCGCCACGACGTGCGGTGCCGTTACGTCCGCCTTGGCGGCCCCGTCGCAGAACTCGGCCTCGGAGACGAGGAGTTCACGCTCATGCCGCAGGCCGGGCGTGGTCTGGGCGGGCGGGATCTTCAGGACGTAGCGGGTGCCGTCGGTGAGCCGGAGTTCCTCGACCGTGTTGTACGTGCCGCCGAGCAGCGGGCGGAGGTGGGCGAGGTGACCGGGCGGGATCTTCGCCGCCGCCAGGACGTTTCGGGCCCGCTCCCAGGAGTCCACCATCATGCGCCCGCCCCTCGCCTCGTACTCGCCCGGTACAGCGTACGGAACGCGTCCGCCACGCAGCCGGCCAGTCACTGAACACCCTGAACCGCGACGTTGTGCACCCGCCGCCGGCCGTCTCGGTCATCCGTTTCGACGGGGCTGACCGAGGCGGCCGTATCAGGTCACAGCATCGGGACGAGTCCCGGCAGTGCGGGCGCTGAGTGGGCCGGTGCTCTTCGGGGCGCCGAAGCGGGCGAGGATGTGCCACACCATCTTCAGGTCCTGGAGTTCGTGGCGTCCCGTGCGTGCCGCGTTTCCGGTGATCCGCGGGTCGAGGCGGCCCTCCTCGGCGATCCGGGCGCCCAGGTCGGCGTATTCGGGGCCGCGGTAGTCCGCGTGGCTGCGCAACTCGGCCACGGTGAGCCGGTGGCCGGGGTGCCATTCGACCGGGAAGGGCAGCGCGCGGGCCGCCGCCTCGACCGGGGTGCCCCGGTAGCTCGCGTCCAGCACGAGCGCCTCCACGTCCCGGGCGAGGACGACGCCGCCGTGGACCTGCGCCTCGATGTGGTCGTTGAGCGCGTCCTGCCGATCCGCCTCGGCCAGCGCGACGAGGGACATACCGGCGGCCACACCGAAGTCGGCGGGCTCGGCCGCGCTGTCGGGGTGGCAGAAGGTGGCGCGGGCGAGTATCGCGCCGGTCAGCCGGAGGTGCGAGGAGCCGAATCGCGGGGCCGCGCCCACCACTTGGCGCCGGAAGTCCAGGGCGCCGTACACGGGCCGGTCGTGCGGGTCGGCGTCGTCGTAGGCTCCGCCGAAGATCCGGCTCTCCCAGCGCCAGCGGTCGCCGCCGGAATGCGCGGTGAGGCCGCCGTTGCTCACGCCGGTGACGAACTGCGAGTGGTACGTGCCGTCCCGGGCCAGCGCATCGAGGATGGGGCCCCGCCGACCAGCCGGTCCGGGTGGAAGTTGAGCGTGATGCGCAGTTCCCGGTCGACGGCCGGCCCCGCGGAACGGCCCGCCACATGTCTCAGCGCCGCGCGGGCCCGCGGTGACCCGACGCCCTGGAAATCCACCGGGTTCCCCTCCCCGGGGCTACCTGCCCCGGACCTCAGTCCAATGCCCCGTCCCATGCCCCTGGGAAAACATCCGGAGCGTGCGCGACAGCGGAGGTTTTCCTCAGTACGTTCGATGCGCCTGAGGAAGGGAAGATCCCAAGCGATGCGAGATGTGCGTGAGCGGACGGAGTCTGTTGAGCGCCTGGTGAAGAAGCGGCGCCGGGACCCCGTCGTCGTCCAGACGCTGCGGTCGGCCGCCGCCGCGACGATCGCCTATGTCATCGCGTTGCGCCTGAGCCCCGAGCAGCTGCCGCTCACCGCGCCGCTGACCGCGCTGCTGGTCGTCCAGGTCACCCTCTACGCCACGCTCACCAACGGCATCCGCCGGGTGAACTCCGTGGTGGCCGGGGTGCTCGTGGCCATCGCCTTCAGCCTGCTGGTGGGGCTGACCTGGTGGAGTCTCGCCCTGCTGATCCTCGCCGCGCTGGCCGTGGGGCACCTGGTGCGGGTCGACGAGTACGTCCCCGAGGTCGCGATCAGCGCGATGCTGGTCCTCGGGGTGACGACCGTCGGGGACACGGCGTGGGCGCGGGTGGTGGAGACGCTCATCGGTGCGGTCGTCGGACTCGGATTCAATCTGCTGCTGGCGCCGCCGGTGTGGGTCGGCCAGGCGGGTGAGTCCATCGAGGGGCTGGCTCGCCGGCTGCGGCAGCTGATGCTGAGCATGGGTGAGGAGGCGGCCGGCCGTACCCCGGTCGAGCATGCCGCCGCGCGGCTGGACGAGGCACGCCGGCTCGATCACGACATCGTCGAGGTGGACGCGGCGCTGCGGCAGGCCGAGGACAGTCTGCGGCTCAATCCGCGGGTGCGGGAGGGCCTGTTGCACCGGGTCGTGCTGCGCACCGGTCTGGACACGCTGGAGATCTGCACGGTCGTGCTGCGCGTGCTCGCACGCAGCTTCACCGACCTGGCCAAGGCGCGGGACCCCGAGCCGCTGTTCGCGCCGCCGACGGGCGCCGCCGTGGAACAGCTGCTGGCCGATATCGCCGACGCCGTGGTCAGCTTCGCCGTCCTGGTCACCACCAGCGTCAGCGCCAACGCCGAGTCGGCGGAGGCCCGGCTCGCCGCCGAGCTGCACACCGCGGCGGCCACGCGCGACAAGGTGGCCCTGCTGCTGCGCGAGGAGGCCGAGCGCGATACCCGGCACTGGCAGCTGCTCGGTGCCGTGCTGACCGAGGTGAACCGCATCCTCGACGAACTCGACACCGACTACCGCACACGTCGTCTGCTGGAGGAACTGGACCGCGTGTCGCAGGAGCAGCGCGCCCGGATGCCGCGGCTGACCCGGCTGCGTGAGCGCATGGGCATCCAGGAGCAGCTGTGGCGGAACCGTGCGGGGATGGACGGGCGTTTCCGGTAGGGGACGTCAGAGCAGGGGACGGCAGAACTCAAGGGGGCGGGCCGATGACCGACACGACCGTACGGATCGACGGGAACGCGCTGCGGCTGCCCGGCGGCGTGGCGGTGCGGTTCATCCGCACCCTGCGCCTGCCCGAGACGGGCACGCACGCGTTGCCGCCGGGGCTCGGCGAGTTCCCGGTGCGGCGGGTGGCGGACTATCCGGACACCGTGCCCGGGCAGTGGCGCTCGCGCGGCGGCGTGCTGCTGCCGGTGTATCTGCGTGAGGCGATGTGGCTGAGCTTCGCGGGCACCGCCGAACCGGCCGCCCTGCAGGTCGGCGTCGGCAAGGTGTGCGCCGTCTCGGGCCGGCCGTGGAGCGACCGGCTCTCCCGGAAACCCCAGAACTACGTGGTACTCCCCCGCCAGCCCTGGCTGGACGGCATCAACTCCGGGAAGGGCACGGTCCGCCAGTTCGTGGCGGTGCCGCTGGGGATGGGGGCGACCGTCGAGGGCCAGGTCACCGGCGAGGAGGTCTGGGGCGGCGTACAGCTGCAGTCGTTCGCGCTGAACGCGGGGGCGCTGGCCGGGTGGCGCGAGGAGCAGCGGCTCAGGGCCGAGCGCCGGGTGCGGTCCCTGAAGGCGGCCGGGGGCTTCGGTGCCGCCGCGGGGCCGCTGTCGGCACCCGCAGCACCCGCGGCACACGGCGGCGCTCGGGGCGGCCGGGCGCGGCCCGCCGCGGCGATGGGGCTCGGCGTCGGCGGGGCCATGCGCCAGGAGGTCTACCAGGACGACCGGCCCTCGACGGACTGGTCCGAGGAGCCCGCCGGGCGGGTCTACGTCCATCTGGTGACGCCGCCGGAGTGGCGTCGTATCACCGGCGAGGCCCCGCCGCCGTCGCCCGTGGACCGGGCGGCCTACACGAGCGCGGGGCTGCCGTGGTTCGACTACTTCGACCAGGACGCGGAGGACCTCGCTCCCGCCGGCACCCTGGAAGGGGTGAAGCCGGTCGGCGAGTGGATCGGTGACGACCACGAACCCTGGCAGGAGCCGTCGCCGGGCCAGGTGAAGCCCCTCAAGGACGTGCCGGGCGAGCCGGTTGAGGACGGCGACTGGTAGGCGTTGCGGCCTGTGCAACGGGTGGTGCTGTTCTTGCGTACGAAGGGTGATCCACGCCAGGGTGGCTGTCGGGACGACCGACGACCTGAGGTGTGGACATGAGCAGTGGTGACTTGAGCAGGCGCCGGTTCGTCGGCGCCCTCGCGGGAACGGGCGCCGCGGTGACGCTCCCGGCATGTGGCGACGCCCCGTCGCCCGCCGAGGACACGACACGACCGGAGACGACCGCGGGCACAGCTCGCGAGGCGGCCAGGCATTCCGGGCCCCGCCCCCTGTACCTCGGCACCTACACGTCGGTCGAGGGCGGCGGCAAGGGCATCGGCGTGGCGAACTACGACGCCGCCACCGGCCGGATCACCGGCAAGGCAACCATCGAGAACATCGGCGACCCGTCGTATCTGGCGCTCCATCCGAACGGCCGCACGCTGTACGCCGTCAACGAGCGCGAGGACGGTGCCGTGACCGCCGTCCGGCTGTCCGACCGCGAGATCCTGGGCAGCCGGAGCACCGGTGGCGGGGCCCCTTGCCATCTCTCGGTGCATCCGAGCGGGCGCTGGCTGCTGAGCGCCAACTACGGCTCCGGCAGCGTGGCCGTGCACCCCATCGACGCCTCCGGCGCACTCGGCGAGCGCACCGACCTGGTCACGCACGACAGTCCGGCACCGGGCCCGGGTCAAGAGGGCCCGCACGCCCACCAGTTCATCACCAGTCCCGACGGCGGCCATGTGCTCGCCGTCGACCTCGGCGCGGACACCGTCTACACCTATCGACTCGACACCCGCGCGGGCACGCTCACCGAGGTGTCCCAGGCCCACACACGCCCCGGCGCGGGCCCCCGGCACCTGACCTTCCACCCGGGCGGCCGGTACGCCTACCTGGCCAACGAACTGGACAACACGGTCTCGGTGTGCGGATACGACCGCGCCACCGGTCGCCTGACCGTCTCAGAGCCGCAGTCCACGGGCACCGGCGAGGGCACCAGCTACCCGGCGCAGATCGTGGTGACGCCGGACGGCCGATACGCCTGTCTCGCCAACCGGGGCCACAACAGCCTCGCCCGCTACGCGGTGGAGGCCGACGGCGCCCGGCTCAGGCTGCTGGACACCGTGCCGGTGTCCGGTGACTTCCCCCGGCAGCTCGCCCTCGCGCCGGACGGGACACTGCTGTTCGCGGCGAACCAGAGGTCGAGCACGGTGAGCGTGTTCCACGTGGACGCCGACAGCGGTGAACTGCGGCTCGCGGGAGACCCGTTCGCCTCACCGGTCGCCGTCTGTGCGCTGCCGGTGTAGGGCGCGGGGGCAGGAGGCGGCGCTGGCCTGCGAGAGCAGGATGTGCATACGCTCGGTGAGCTGCGCGACGTCGTCGGCGGGCCGGTGGAAGGCCAGTCGTACGTCGCCGTGGGCGCGGGTGCGTTCGATGCGCAGCGTCAGTCCGTGCCGGTCGACGGCGAGGGGCTGGACCTTCACCGCGCCGTGCAGGCTCTCGGGCTCGACGAGCCGGGTGAGCCGCTCGACCGCGTCTGCGTGGCAGTCGGCGAGGTGCGTCAGCAGCCGGGACTCCGCCGTGGCCAGCGGGTCCGGTTTCGCGGCGGCGAACTCGTCGAGGTCGACGACCGCGGCGCCGGTGGGCTGCCGCAGCACCACGCGCGTGGCGTGGAAGGCGAGAAGGTCGTCCTCGGGGGCGAACCAGCCGGCGAGCCAGAGCCGGGCGCGGATCCGGTTGCGTACGGGGACGGGCGCGACGTCGGCGAACTCCAGGACGGCGGACGGCTCGCCGCGGGGCGCGCAGACCGCCGCCGCGAACAGCGCGCTGTCCTCGGGCACGCTCAGCAGCACCCGGCCGTCGTCGTCCACGGAGTGCGCGCCGACGAACTCCTCCCGGCCGCCGTCGGCGGTCACCGTGCAGGACCACGCGGTGAGGAGCAGCGAACGGGCCCGCTCCGCCGCGGCAGGCGCGGCCGTCCAGGGTTGGCTGTCACCCATCCCAAAACCTCCTTAGGTAAGCCTTGCCTAACTTACCTAAGATTGCGGCGCGCGCCAACCAGGCCGGGCGAACCTGTGCGGCAGTTGTCAGAATTCACGGCGCGAGAACGCCCAGCAGGGCCCGTGCGCAGAGGTCCCGGACCTGCTCCCGCGAAAGGTCGGGGCCCCGCAGCCACTCCAGACAGACGGCCGTCGTGAACGCCAGCCATCCGCGGACGGCCAGCCGGACATCGGGGCGCTCCCGCGCGACCGGGCCGAACTCGGGGTCCTCGGCGAGCACGCCCAGGATCTGCTGCTCGTGGGCCCCCAGGGCACGCTGGTAGATACGGCGCACGGCCTGGTCCCCCGCCGCGTCGGCCCGGTGGAAGGCACGGAAGCCGTGCGCATGGGCCTCGACGTAGGCCAGGTACGTGTCGAGACCGGCGGCCAGTTGCTCGCGCACCGGAACCCCCGGCACCGCCGCGGTCATCCGCAGCATCCGCTCGCTCTCCCGCGCCACGACCGCCGCGAAGAAGTCACGCTTCGTCGGGAAGTAGTGGTAGAGCAGCCCACGCGAGACTCCGGCGATCTCGGCGACCTGCTCGATCCACACGTCGTCGTACGGACTCTCCGAGAACAACCGCGCCCCGACGGTGAGGAGTTGCTCGCGGCGCTCCTCGGTACTGAGCCGGCGGCGTGTCGGCCCGCCCTGTTTCGCGGTCATGTCCGAACTTTACTTGACGCCGGTTCAACAGCGGGACCAGACTGGATCGGCGCTGTTGAACCCGCGTACAACACGCTCAACTCACCCGCTGGATCAAGGGAGATCGCGTCATGGCGGAGACGACGACCGGGGCGGCGGCACCGAAGGGCTTCCGCGGCGCCGAGCAGGGCTGGCCGGAGCTGCACCGCATTCCGCACCCGCCGCGCCGGCTCCCGCTGCTCGGCGATGTGCTCGGCGCCAGCAGGACCAGGCCCTTGCAGCACTCCCTGCGCCACGCCCGGCGGTTGGGGCCGATCTTCCGGCGCAAGGCGTTCGCCAACGAGATCGTGTTCGTGTGGGGCGCGGACCTCACGGCCGACCTGTCCGACGAGTCCCGCTTCGCCAAGCACGTGGGCCTCGGGATCGCCAACCTGCGGCCGATCGTCGGGGACGCGCTGTTCACGGCGTATTTCAGCCCCGCGCCCCTTCGGGGCGTTGCGGCACCGCAGTCGACTTCGGTCAGCGGGCCGCCAGGCTGGAGCGGCGTACCACCAGTTCCGGCTGGAGGACGACCCGGCGGTGCTCGTGCCTTCTGGGGCCGCTGTTCTCCTCGGTCTCCTCCAGGAGCAGTTCGGCGGCCAGGGCGCCCATCGTGACGGCGGGCTGGCGGACCGAGGTGAGTGGGACGGCGGCGGCTGCGGCGAACTCGATGTCGTCGTAGCCGACGATCGCGAGGTCGTCGGGGACGCCGACGCCGGCCGCGTACATGGCCTGCAGAACGCCGAGGGCGAGCAGGTCGTTGGCGCAGAACACGGCGGTGGGGCGGTCGGCGAGGCCGAGAAGGCGGGCGCCGGCGTCCCGGCCGGCGGCGACATCGAGCCGCTCGGTGGGCAGTTCGCGCAGCGCGTCGGGGCCGAGGCCCGCCTCGGTGAGCGCGTTGAGCGCGCCGGTGCGGCGGTCGCGGACCTGGTTGAGGCCGGACGGCCCGCTGACGTACGCGATGGAGCGGTGCCCGGCGTCCACGAGATGCCGTACGGCCAGCGCGCCGCCCGCCACGTCGTCCACCGAGACCGAGCACTCGGTGGTGCCCTCGGCGACACGGTCGACCAGTACGAAGGGGATGCCGTGGCGGCGGAACGCGTCGATGTTGTGGCCGCTGGCGTCGGTGGGTGTCAGCAGGACGCCGCGCACCCGCTGTTCGGCGAAGAGCGCCAGATAGTCGGCCTCCTCGCCCGCGCTCTGGGCGCTGTTGCAGACCATCACGCCGAGCCCGGCCTGGCGGGCGGCCCGTTCGGCGCCGCGCGCGACGTCGACGAAGAACGGGTTGCCCATGTCGAGGACGAGCAGCCCCATGATCCGGCTGCGGCCCGCGCGCAACTGGCGCGCGGACTCGCTGCGGACATAGCCGAGCCGGTCTATCGCGGACAGCACCCGCGCCCGGGTCTCGGTGGCGACGGTGTCCGGACGGTTGATGACGTTCGACACCGTGCCGACGGAGACTCCGGCGACGCGGGCGACGTCCTTGATACCCACCGACTGGGCCATCGGGCAGGGACCTCCAGAGAGACAGAAGAGACGCGGGCGGCGGGAAGGCCCTTCACGGTACCGTCAAGCCGCCCGCAACAGCTGCGGTCAGGCAGGCAGCCGGAAATTGAGGTTACGCAGCGCCGAGGGCGTCGTACCGCTGGACTTCTCCTGGTACATGACCGACAGGAAGTTGTCCTGCGCGACGCGCGTCTCGTCGATGACGACCTCGCCGAAGGCGTTCAGCCCGGCGGTGACCCCGTCGTACAGGACCGACCAGTCCGTGTAGCCGGAGGCCTTGGAGGCCCCGGCGATCCGGCAGAACGGGAAGATCGCGTACGCGTTGTCGTACTTGTCCAGGATCAGCTTGGTGCGCTGGCTGGAGTTCAGCGGGACCGGTATCTCGGTCTTCTGCCAGGTGCCTGAGGAGTTCTTGCGGACGTGGAAGGCACGGCCGTTGTTGGTCCGGTCGGTGACGTAGTTCGTGGTGCACTGGCCGAAGCGGCCGGGGACATAGCTGATGATCGCGTGCGGCAGGCCGGCGGAGTCGGTGAACTGGCTCTCCTGGTTCATCAGGGAGTGGTCCGGGTTGAGCGGGTCGACGACGAGCCCGCTGTCGGTCACGGCCACCTTGTCGGAGCCGCCGGTCGTGCCGACGACGGTGCCGGCGTTGTTGCGCCAGGTGCGGCCGCGGTCGTCGGAGTAGACGTAGCCGGTGTCGTGGTTGGTGATGCCGCCGCCGTTGCACATCACGGCGCCGTTCTGCTCGCGCCAGGTGAAGAAGGAGTGCAGGCGCCCGTTGACGTCGTAGTCGATGCCGTGCAGGTACATGTTGCGGGCCGTGGAGGAGCCGTGCTCGCTGGTGTACGTGCCGGTGGAGCTGGTCCACTCGCCGAGGTTGGTCCAGCTCGTGCCGTTGTACTCGGCGAGCGCGTTGCGGCCGTTGCCGGACACGGCGACGCGGTAGCTGAGTTGCAGCCTGCCCTCGGGGGTGGAGACGAACTGCGGGTAGGTGAACTGCGAGGTGAGCGCGAGGCCGTCCAGGGTGGACTGGGGTGCGCCGAAGCGGCTCGCGGTCCAGCTCAGGCCGGCCGGGTTGTCCATGAGACCGGCGACCGACTTGACGTAGGTGAAGCCGTCGCTGTGCGAGTCCATGTTGAGGTGAAGGCGGCCGTCCACCTTCGAGATCCCCATCGAGATGACGTTGTGGGAGTCGTTGTAACGCAGGGTGTGGCCGACCTTGACCGTGGACCAGGTGCTGGCGCCGAGGACGCGGCGGGCCACGACGGCGTTGCGGTCGGCGGTGTACCAGACGGCGTACTGGTAGCCCTTGTAGGTCAGCAGGCCGTTCTTCTGAAAGGCGTTGTTGTTGACCAGGCCGTCGTACGACACGAAGAAGAGGGCCTGCGTGTCGAGCGTGGTGGTGCTGGTCAGGGTGAGGGACGGGCCGGGGTCGGCGGCGCGGGCCGTGCCGGACGTGAGGGCCGGGGTCACTACGGCTCCGGCGAGGGCGGCGCCCAGCAGCGTACGTCTCTTCATCTCGGGGGACTCCGTTGTCGGCGAGGTGCGGGGAGGGTTAAGTGGTTCACGAGGGGTCAGGCGAGGTGGAACACTTCCGTAAGGGGTTTCATGGCTTCGTCGGGCCGGGCGCCGTCCAGTGACTCGAAGAACGGCGCCATCTCCGCCTGCCAGCGGGCGTTGACGTCGGTGGCTTCCATACCGGCCACGGCGGCGGCGAAGTCCTCGGTCTCCAGGTAGCCGACGAGCAGGCCGTCGTCACGCAGGAAGAGCGAGTAGTTGTGCCAGCCGGTGGCCGAGAGTGCGTCGAGCATCTCGGGCCACACGGCGGCATGCCGCTCGCGGTACTCGTCGAGGCGGTCCGCCCTGACCTTCAGCAGGAAGCACACGCGCTGCATCAACAACCCTCCGGGTGTCAGAAGTTGTACTGGTCGATGTTCTCGGCGTCGAAGACGGTCGGCTTGCCGAGGCTGATCACGCCGTCCTTGCCGATGGTGTACGTCTTGTCGCCGGCCTTGAAGGTCTCGCCTTCCTTGCCGGTGATCTGGCCGGAGACCAGGGCGACGGCGGCGCGGGCGGCCAGGTCGCCGAGCTTCGCCGGGTCCCACAGCTCGAACGCGTCGACGGTGCCGTTCTTGACGTACTTGCGCATGTCGTTCGGGGTGCCGAGGCCGGTCAGCTTGACCTTGCCCTTGTACTTGGAGCCCGACAGGTACTGAGCGGCGGCCTTGATGCCGACGGTGGTCGGGGAGATGATCCCCTTCAGGTTCGGGTACTCCTGCAGCAGGCCCTGGGTCTGCTGGAAGGACTTCTGGGCGTCGTCGTCACCGTAGGCGACCTTGACGAGCTTGATGTCCTTGTACTTGGGGTCCTCCAGCTCCTTCTTCATGAAGTCGATCCAGATGTTCTGGTTCGTCGCGGTCTGCGCGGCGGACAGGATCGCGATCTCGCCCTTGTAGTCGATCTGCTCGGCGAGCAGCTGCACCTCGGTGCGGCCGAGGTCCTCGGCGGAGGCCTGCGAGACGAAGGCGTTGCGGCACTCGGGGTTGGTGTCCGAGTCGTAGGTGACGACCTTGATGTCGTTGTCCATGGCCTGCTTCAGCGAGGTGCACAGGGCGCCCGGGTCCTGCGCGGAGACGGCCATCGCGTCGACCTGCTGCTGGGTCAGCGTGTTGACGTAGGAGACCTGGCCGGCGGTGTCGGTGGCGCTGGACGGGCCGACCTCCTTGTAGCTGGAGCCCAGCTCCTTCAGGGCCGCCTCGCCGCCCTTGTCGGCGGAGGTGAAGTAGGGGTTGTTGACCTGCTTGGGCAGGAAGCCGACGGTCAGGCCCGTCTTCAGTTCGGCGTTCGGGTCCGCCTTGCCGGTGGTGGCGGCGGAGGCGCCTTCGTCCTTGACGTCCTCCTGGGTGGTGCCGCCGCAGGCGGTGACGGCGAGGGCGAGTGAGGTCACGGCGGCGAGGGCCGCGCAGGTACGGCGGATGGATGCCTTACGCATGTCTGATTCCTTACGAGGGTGAAGGGGCTGTTACGAGGTCGTCCGTAAGCGCCGTCTTGCCTATGAGGCTGGCGTTGGTGCTTTGGACACCGGCGCTGAGGCGGTTCTGCGCCCGGCCCTCGCGACGGAGATCTGGCGTGCGACCCGGGGGCCGAGCACGGAGAGGACGAGCAGGACGCCGGTGACGACGATCTGCGACTGGGCGGTGACGTCCTGGAGGCTCATCACGTTCTGCAGCGTGCCGAGCAGGAAGACTCCCGCGATCGCGCCGCCGAGCGTGCCCTTGCCGCCGTCGAAGTCGATGCCGCCGAGCAACACCGCGGCGACGACGGAGAGTTCGAGGCCGGTGGCGTTGTCGTAGCGGGCGCTGGCGTAGTGCAGGGCCCAGAAGATGCCGGTGAGGGAGGCCATCAGGCCGGTCACCGTGAACAGGATCAGCTTCTGCCGCTTGACCCGGATGCCGGCGAACCGGGCGGCCTCCTCGCTCGCGCCGGTCGCGAAGACCGACCGCCCGAACGGGGTGACGTGCAGGACGACCACGGCGATCGTGAGGAGCACCAGGAAGGGCAGGAACGCCTGCGGGATGAAGGTGTCGCCGATGCGTCCGGCCGCGAAGTCCAGGTACTGGGTCGGGAAGTCGGTCACCGCGTCGGAGCCGAGCACGATCTGTGCGATGCCCCGGTAGGCGGCGAGGGTGCCGATGGTGACGGCGAGGGAGGGCAGGCCGAGCTTGGTGACCAGCAGGCCGTTGATCAGTCCGCAGACCACGCCGAGCAGCAGACAGATCGGGATGATCGTCTCGATGGTCATGCCCTCGTTCCACAGGGCGCCCATCACGGCCCCCGACAGTCCCGCCGTGGAGGCCACCGACAGGTCGATCTCACCGGAGACGACGAGCAGGGTCATCGGCAGCGCGATCAGCGCGATGGGCAGTGTGTTGCCGATCAGAAAGGACAGGTTGAGGGCGTTGCCGAAGCCGTCGACGGTGCCGAAGGACAGCAGCAGGACGACGATGAGGAGGGCGCCGACGACCGTGTCCCAGCGAACGGCGCGCGAGAGCGAGAAGTCAGCCATGGCGGGCGTTCCTCTTCTTCAGGGCGGAGGCCACACGCAGCGCGACGATCCGGTCGACGGCGATGGCGAGGAGGAGCAGGATGCCGTTGATGGCGAGCACCCAGACGGAGCTGACGCCGAGGGCGGGCAGCACGCTGTTGATGGACGTCAGCAGCAGCGCGCCGAGCGCCGCGCCGTAGACGCTGCCGGAGCCGCCGGTGAAGACGACGCCGCCGACCACGACCGCGCTGACGACGGTGAGTTCGTAGCCGTTGCCGGTGCCGGAGTCGACGTTGCCGAAGCGGGCCAGGTACATGGCGCCCGCGAGACCGGCCAGCGCGCCGCAGAAGGTGTACGCGGCCAGGATCCGCTTGCGCACCGGGATGCCGGCGAGACGCGCGGCCTCCGGGTTGGAGCCGAGGGCGTACAGCTCGCGGCCGCTGCCGAAGTGCCTGAGGTAGTACGCGGTCGCGATCAGTACGGCGACGGCGATCAGCGCCAGCCACGGCACCGCGGAGATGCCGTCGGAGCCGAAGTCCACGAAGCCGTCGGGCAGGTCGGCCGCGGTGATCTGGCGGGAGCCGACCCAGATGGAGTCGATGCCGCGGATGATGTAGAGCGTGCCCAGGGTGACGACGAGCGCGGGCACTTGGCCGAGGCTGACGAGCAGGCCGTTCAGCAGACCGAAGCCGATGCCCATCAGGATCGCCAGGAACACGGCCACGACCGGGTTCCCGCCGCCCTGGAGATACGTACCGGCGGCGAAGGCGCTGATGCCGAGCGTGGAGCCGACCGACAGGTCGACGTTGCGGGTGATGACGACCAGGGACTGTCCGGTGGCGACCAGCACCAGGATGGTCGCGTTGAGCAGCAGGTCCTTGATGCCCTGCTCGCTCAGGAACTCGCTGTTCCCCAGCTGGGTGACGACGATCATCACCAGGAACACGACCAGGATGGCCAGTTCCCGCATCTTGAAGACGCGGTCGACGAGGCGGGTGCCGCTGGACTTCGGTGCGTCGGTCACGGGAGCCTCTTTGGGAGTGATCACCGTCATGCGGCGGCCCTCCCGGTGGCTGCGGCCATCACGGTTTCCTCGGTGGCTTCGGAGCGCGGGATCTCGGCGGTGAGGCGTCCCTCGTGCATCACGAGCACGCGGTCGGCCATGCCGAGGATCTCGGGCAGGTCGGAGGAGATCATCAGGACGGCCACGCCGTCGGCGGCCAGCTCGCTGAGCAGCCGGTGCACCTCGGCCTTGGTGCCGACGTCGATGCCGCGGGTGGGCTCGTCGACGATCAGCACCTTGGGGCCGGTGGCCAGCCACTTGGCGAGGACGACCTTCTGCTGGTTGCCGCCGGACAGGGTGTTCACCGTGTCGGCGATGCGGGCGTACTTGACCTGGAGCTTGACGGCCCAGTCGAGGGAGCGGCTGCGTTCGGCGCCGCGGTCCATCAGGCCGGCCCTGACGGTCGTACGGAGTCCGGTGAGGCCGATGTTCCGCTCGATGGACATGTCCATCACCAGGCCCTGGGCACGCCGGTCCTCGGGGACGAGGGCGAGCCCGGAGGCCATGGCGGTCGACGGGGCACCGTTGGTCAGGGCCTTGCCGTCGACGGCGACCTCGCCGGCGTCCCAGCGGTCGATGCCGAACACGGCCCGGGCGACCTCGGTGCGCCCCGCGCCGACCAGCCCCGCGAGGCCGACGATCTCACCGCGTCGTACGTCGAAGGAGACGTCGGTGAACACGCCCTCGCGGGTCAGCCGGCGCACGCTCAGGGCGACCTCGCCCGGCTTCACGTCCTGCTTGGGGTACAGCTCGTCGAGGTCGCGGCCGACCATCCGGCGGACCAGGTCGTCCTCGGTCATGCCGTCCAGCGGTTCGCTGGCGATCCAGGCGCCGTCGCGCAGGGTGGTCACCCGCTGGCAGATCTGGAAGATCTCCTCCAGCCGGTGCGAGATGAACAGGACGGCGGCGCCCTGTTCACGCAGGGTGCGGACGACTCCGAAGAGCCGGGCGACCTCGCTGCCGGTGAGGGCGGCGGTCGGCTCGTCCATGATCAGGACGCGGGCGTCGAACGAGAGCGCCTTGGCGATCTCCACGATCTGCTGGTCGGCGATCGACAGACCGCGCGCGGGCCGGTCCGGGTCCAGCTCGACACCGAGTCGCTGCATGAGCGCCAGGGTGGCCGCGTGGGTGGCCTTGTGGTCGATCCGGCCGAGGGCACGCCGGGGCTGGCGGCCCATGAAGATGTTCTCGGCGATCGACAGGTCGGGGAAGAGCGTGGGCTCCTGGTAGATCACGGCGATACCGGCGTCGCGGGCGTCGCCGGGACCGTGGAAGACGACGGGCTCACCGTCGAGCAGCACCTGGCCGGCGTCCGGCCGGTGCACCCCGGCGAGCGTCTTGATGAGGGTCGACTTGCCGGCGCCGTTCTCACCGGCGAGTGCGTGCACCTCGCCGGGGGACAGCTCCAGGGAGACGTCCCGCAGAGCTCGCACCGCGCCGAAGGACTTGGAAACGTCCTTCAGCGCGAGCACCGGGGCCGGACCCGTGTCGGACGGGTGGGTCATTGGGGGCTCCTCGACGACGCCGGCGGGCCTGGCCTCAGGGCGTCGTGAAAGGTTTCAACTGGGTTGCCGGGACGTTAGGCATCAGAGCCATGTCACGTCAATGGGTCTGGGTCGAAAAAATTTCGAGAGCCGAAGGTCACGGACCAGTCACGGGCATCGAGGTTGGCCAGAGGGGTTGACACCCTCCCGGAGGCCCCATAGCTTCCCGTTCTGAATCGTTTCATGCAGCAGTCGTGCAGCAGTGTTACGACCCGATGCCACAGGAGTCCTGAAGTGACCGAACTCGCCGCGGTGAAGGCCGCCCTGAAGACCCAGGCCGTCGAGACGCCGTCGTGGGCGTACGGGAACTCGGGTACGCGGTTCAAAGTGTTCGCGCAGCAAGGCGTTCCGCGGACGCCGTGGGAGAAGCTGGACGACGCTGCGAAGGTGCACGAGTTCACCGGCGTCGCCCCCACGGTCGCCCTGCACATCCCCTGGGACAAGGTCGACGACTACGCGGCCCTGGCCAAGCACGCCGGAGAGCGTGGCGTGAAGCTGGGCGCGATCAACTCCAACACGTTCCAGGACGACGACTACAAGCTCGGGAGCATCTGCCATCCCGAGGCGGTGGTGCGCCGCAAGGCGGTGGACCACCTGCTGGAGTGCGTCGACATCATGGACGCGACGGGCTCCGCCGACCTGAAGCTGTGGTTCGCGGACGGCACGAACTACCCCGGGCAGGACGACATCCGTGCGCGGCAGGACCGGCTCGCCGAGGGTCTCGCGGAGGTGTACGAGCGGCTCGGTGACGGGCAGCGGATGCTGCTGGAGTACAAGTTCTTCGAGCCTGCCTTCTACACGACCGATGTGCCGGACTGGGGCACGGCGTACGCGCACTGCCTGAAGTTGGGGCCGAAGGCCCAGGTCGTGGTCGACACCGGACATCACGCGCCGGGCACGAACATCGAGTTCATCGTGGCGACCCTGCTGCGGGAGGGGAAGCTCGGAGCCTTCGACTTCAATTCCCGCTTCTACGCCGATGACGACCTGATGGTGGGGGCCGCCGACCCGTTCCAGCTGTTCCGGATCATGTACGAGGTGGTGCGTGGGGGCGGGTTCACCTCCGACGTCGCCTTCATGCTCGACCAGTGCCACAACATCGAGGCGAAGATCCCGGCGATCATCCGGTCGGTGATGAACGTCCAGGAGGCCACGGCGAAGGCGCTGCTGGTGGACCGGTCGGCGCTGGCCGACGCTCAGGCGGCGGGCGACGTCCTTGCCGCGAACGCCGTGCTGATGGACGCGTACAACACCGATGTGCGGCCGTTGCTCGCGGAGGTCCGGGAGGAGATGGGTCTCGACGCCGACCCCATCGCCGCGTACCGCCGGTCCGGGTGGGCCGAGAAGATCGTGGCCGAACGGGTTGGCGGTCAGCAGGCCGGCTGGGGGGCGTGAGCCTCCCCCATCGCGGCTCCAGTCGCCTGTCGGCACCGCCCCGCGCGCCCCGTTGCGGGCGCCCCTACCACCCCTCGTAGAAACATCACGTAAGGACTGACCGTTCATGGCACCGCACCCCGAAGCCGCCGCTCTCCTCGCCCGGTCCCATCGGCTCGGCGCTGATCCCCGTAACACCAACTACGCCGGCGGGAACGCGTCCGCCAAGGGAACCGAAACCGATCCCGTCACCGGTGGTGACGTCGAGCTGATGTGGGTCAAGGGGTCCGGAGGCGACCTCGGGACTCTCCAGGAAGCCGGGCTCGCCGTGCTGCGGCTGGACCGGATGCGGGCGCTCGTCGACGTCTATCCGGGGGTCGAGCGCGAGGACGAGATGGTGGCCGCGTTCGACTACTGCCTGCACGGCAAGGGCGGGGCGGCTCCCTCGATCGACACGGCCATGCACGGGCTGGTCGAGGCCGCGCACGTGGACCATCTGCACCCGGACTCCGGGATCGCGCTGGCGTGCGCCGCCGACGGGGAGAAGCTGACCGCCGAGTGTTTCGGGGACAGCGTGGTGTGGGTGCCGTGGCGGCGGCCCGGGTTTCAGCTCGGGCTGGACATCGCGGCGGTCAAGAAGGCCAATCCGCAGGCCATCGGCTGCATCCTGGGCGGGCACGGGATCACGGCGTGGGGTGACACCTCCGAGGAATGCGAGCGGAATTCGCTGCACATCATCCGTACCGCCGAGGCGTTCCTCGCCGAGCGGGGCAAGGCGGAGCCCTTCGGGCCGGTGATCGAGGGGTACGCCGCCCTCAGCGCCGCCGAGCGGCGGGAGCGGGCGTCCGCGCTGGCGCCGCACGTGCGTGCCCTCGCGTCCCAGGACCGCCCCCAGGTGGGCCACTTCAACGACTCCGAGGCGGTCCTCGACTTCCTCGCGTCCGCCGAGCATCCGCGCCTCGCGGCCCTCGGCACCTCCTGCCCCGATCACTTCCTGCGTACGAAGGTACGGCCGCTGGTGCTCGACCTGCCGCCGACCGCCCCGCTGGACGAGGCGATCGCCCGGCTGAAGGAGCTGCACACCGCCTATCGCGAGGAGTACGCCGCCTACTACCAGCGGCACGCCCTGCCCGACTCCCCCGCGATGCGCGGTGCCGACCCGGCCATCGTGCTGATTCCCGGTGTGGGCATGTTCAGCTTCGGCAAGGACAAGCAGACCGCGCGGGTGGCCGGCGAGTTCTACGTCAACGCCATCAACGTGATGCGCGGCGCCGAGGCCGTGTCGACGTATGCGCCGATCGAGGAGTCGGAGAAGTTCCGTATCGAGTACTGGGCGCTTGAGGAGGCCAAGCTTCAGCGGATGCCGAAGCCCAAGGCGCTCGCGACCCGGGTGGCGCTGGTGACCGGTGCGGGCAGTGGGATCGGCAGGGCGATCGCGCAGCGGCTCGTCGCCGAGGGCGCGTGTGTCGTCGTCGCCGATCTGAACGCCGACAACGCCGCCAGTGTCGCCGAGGAGCTGGGCGGGGCCGACAAGGCCGTCGCCGTCACCGTCGACGTCACGTCCGAGGAGCAGATCGCCGACGCCTTCAAGGCGGCCGCGCTCGCCTTCGGCGGGGTCGACCTCGTGGTCAACAACGCCGGTATCTCCGTCTCCAAGCCGCTGCTGGAGACGTCGGCGAAGGACTGGGACCTCCAGCACGACATCATGGCCCGGGGGTCGTTCCTCGTCTCGCGCGAGGCGGCACGGGTGATGATCGCGCAGGGGCTCGGCGGTGACATCGTGTACATCGCGTCGAAGAACGCCGTCTTCGCGGGGCCGAACAACATCGCGTACTCCGCGACCAAGGCCGACCAGGCCCACCAGGTGCGGCTGCTGGCAGCCGAGTTGGGCGAGCACGGCATCCGGGTCAACGGGATCAACCCGGACGGCGTGGTGCGCGGGTCCGGGATCTTCGCCGGTGGCTGGGGTGCGCAGCGGGCCGCCGTCTACGGGGTCGAGGAGGCGAAGCTGGGCGAGTTCTACGCGCAGCGGACCATCCTCAAGCGCGAGGTGCTGCCCGAGCATGTGGCGAACGCCGTGTTCGCGCTGACCGGCGGGGAGCTGACGCACACCACCGGGCTGCACATCCCGGTCGACGCCGGCGTCGCAGCCGCGTTCCTGCGATGAGCACGGCCGTGAAGTCGTACGCGGCGGTCGACCTCGGCGCGTCCAGCGGGCGCGTCATGGTCGGCCGCGTCGGGCCCGACTCGCTGGAGCTGACGGAGGCGCACCGGTTCGTGAACCGGCCGGTGCGGGTGCCCGAAGGGCTGCGGTGGGACATTCTCGGGCTGTACGCCGGTGTCCTCGACGGGCTGCGGGCGGCTGGGCAGGTCGACTCCGCCGGCATCGACAGCTGGGCCGTCGACTACGGGCTGCTGGACGCCGACGGCGCGTTGCTCGGGAACCCCGTGCACTATCGCGACGCCCGCACCGAGGGCGTCGCGGAGAAGGTGTGGGCCACGATGCCCGCCCCCGAGCTGTATGCGGCGACCGGACTGCAGTACGCGCCCTTCAACACGCTGTACCAGCTGGTCGCCGCCCGTTCCACCGGGCAACTGGCGCACGCCGAGCGCCTGTTGCTCGTCCCGGACCTGCTGGCCTACTGGCTCACCGGCGAGCAGGGCACCGAGCTGACCAACGCCTCGACGACCCAGCTGATCGACCCCCGGACACGCGACTGGTCCCGCGACGTCGCCGCCCGGCTCGGGATCGACCTCGGCCTGTTCGCACCGCTCAGGCAGCCCGGGGATCCGGCGGGCGTGCTGCGGCCCGAGGTGCTGGAGGAGACCGGGCTGACCGGGCCGGTGCCGGTGACGACGGTCGGCTCGCACGACACGGCGTCCGCGGTGGCGGCCGTGCCGGCCGGGCGTGAGCGGTTCGCGTACATCTGCACCGGCACCTGGTCCCTGGCGGGCCTGGAGCTGAGCGCGCCCGTGCTGAGCGAGGCGAGCCGCACCGCCAACTTCACCAACGAGCTGGGACTGGACGGTACGGTCCGCTATCTGCGCAACATCATGGGGCTGTGGCTGCTCCAGGAGTGCGTACGGGCCTGGGGCGGGCCGGAGCTGGGCGGGCTGCTGCTCGACGCGGCCAAGGCACCGGCGCTGCGGTCGGTCGTGGACGCGGGTGACGCCGCGTTCCTCGCGCCGGGGCGGATGCCGGAGCGGATCGCCGAGGCCTGCCGGGCTTCGGGGCAGCCGGTGCCGGAGTCCCCCGGCGAGATCACGCGCTGCATCCTGGACTCCCTCGCGCTCGCGCATCGCCGGGCGGTGGAGGAGGCGCAGCGGCTGGCGGACCACCCGGTCGACGTCGTGCACATCGTGGGTGGCGGCACGCGCAACGCGCTGCTGTGCCAGCTCACCGCCGACGCCTGCGGACTGCCGGTCGTGGCGGGCCCGACGGAGGCGGCGGCGCTCGGGAACGTCCTGGTCCAGGCACGGGCCCACGGGCTCGTCGGCGACCTGGCGGGCATGCGGCGCCTGCTCACCCGTACCCAGCCGCTCACGCGGTACGAACCGCGCGGCGACATCGCACGCTGGCGCGAGGCGGAGGCCCGGCTCACCGGGGCGTGACCGGGGACTCCCTCACGTCTTGCTGCCGGACTACGCTGCACTCATCCGATGATCAACCACAAGGAGCCGCGATGCGTGTCGCCCTGTTCCTGACCTGTGTCAACGACACGCTCTACCCGGACACCGGACGCGCCGTGGTGAAACTGCTGACCAGGCTGGGCGTCGAGGTCGACTTCCCGATGGCCCAGACCTGCTGCGGGCAGGCCCACTACAACACCGGCTACCGACATGAGGCGGAGCCGCTCGCCCGGCATTTCTCCGATGTCTTCGGGGAGTACGAGGCGATCGTGACCCCGTCCGGGTCATGCGGGGCGATGGTGCGGGAGCTGTATCCGCGGATGGGTGAGCGGGCGCGGGCCGAGGGGCGCGGGAACACGCTCGCGGCCACGTTGGCGCCGGTGATCCCGAAGACGTACGAACTCACGGAGTTTCTGGTGGACGTGCTGGGGGTGACCGATGTCGGCGCGTACTACCCGCACCATGTGACATACCACCCGACCTGTCACGGGCTGCGCGGCCTGGGCCTGGCCGACCGGCCGCGCCGGCTGCTGCAGGCCGTCAAGGGGCTGGAGCTGGCCGAACTGCCGGGTGCGGACGAGTGCTGCGGCTTCGGCGGCACGTTCGCGCTGAAGAACTCCGATGTCTCGGCGGCCATGGGCGCGGACAAGGTGCGCAACGCCGAGTCCACGGGCGCCGAGGTGCTGTGCGCGGCCGACAACTCCTGTCTGATGCACATCGGCGGGACCATGGCCCGGCTCAGCACCGGCATGCGGCCGGTCCACATCGCGGAGATCCTGGCGAGCACGGAAGAGGAGCCGGCGCGATGAGCGGGCGTACGGGAGAGGAGCCGCGCGCATGAGCGGGACGTTCGTAGGGATGCCTGCGTTCCCGAAGGCCGCGCACGAGGCCGTCCACAACAGCACACTGCGCGGCAATCTGCGGCACGCGACGCACACGATCCGCGCCAAGCGGGCGAACGCCGTCGCGGAGGTCTCGGACTGGGCGGCGCTGCGGGAGGCGGGCAAGCAGATCAAGGACCACACGCTCCGTCATCTCGACCGCTACCTCGTGCAGTTGGAGGAGTCGGTCACCGCCGCGGGCGGTACGGTGCACTGGGCCGCCGACGCCGAGGAGGCCAACCGGATCGTGACGCGGCTGGTCAAGGAGACCGGCGAATCGGAGGTCGTCAAGGTCAAGTCGATGGCCACGCAGGAGATCGGGCTCAACGAGGCTCTGGAAGAGGAGGGCATCCGCGCCTACGAGACCGATCTCGCCGAGCTGATCGTGCAGTTGGGCAAGGACCGGCCCTCGCACATCCTGGTCCCGGCGATCCACCGCAACCGCGGTGAGATCCGGGACATCTTCGCCCGCGAGATGAGCGAGTGGGGGCGCCCCGCACCCGACGGCCTCACCGACACACCCGCCGAACTCGCCGAGGCCGCCCGCCTCCACCTCCGCGAGAAGTTCCTGCGGGCCAAGGTCGGCGTCTCCGGCGCCAACTTCATGGTCGCCGAGACCGGCACGATGGTCGTGGTGGAGTCCGAGGGCAACGGGCGGATGTGCCTGACCCTGCCCGAGACGCTGATCTCGGTCGTCGGCATCGAGAAGACCGTGCCGACCTGGCAGGACCTGGAGGTGTTCCTGCAGACACTGCCGCGCTCGTCGACGGCGGAGCGCATGAACCCGTACACCTCCATGTGGACCGGAACGACCAACTCCGAGACCGCTGACGGGCCGCAGACCTTCCACCTGGTGCTCCTCGACAACGGCCGCACCGACACCCTCGCCGACGAGGTGGGCCGCCAGGCACTGCGCTGCATCCGCTGCTCGGCGTGTCTCAACGTGTGCCCGGTGTACGAGCGGGCCGGCGGCCACGCCTACGGCTCCGTCTATCCGGGCCCGATCGGCGCCATCCTCAGCCCTCAGCTCCGGGGCACGGACAGCGAGATCGACTCCTCGCTGCCCTATGCCTCGTCGCTGTGCGGTGCCTGCTACGAGGTGTGCCCGGTCGCCATCGACATCCCCGAGGTGCTGGTGCATCTGCGGGAGCGGGTGGTGGAGGGCGGCCAGGTGACGCGCGAGGGCAACAAGGTGGTGCTGAAACCGGCGAAGGGACATGTCGCGGAGCGGGCGGCCATGCGGGCGGCGCGCTGGGCGTTCGCCCGGCCTGGAGTCCTGCGCACCGGGCAGCGGCTCGCCTCGCGCACCCGGCGGCTGCATCCGCGCTCGCTTCCGGGTCCCGGCAAGGCGTGGAGCGACAGCAGGGCGCTGCCCGCGCTGCCTTCCGAACCGTTCCGGGACTGGTGGCAGCGCACACGGGGCGGCAGCGGAAAGGACGGCGGCAAGTGAGCAGCAGAGAACGGATCCTGGGCCGGGTGCAGCGCGCGCTCGCGGACGTGCCACCGGACGACACGCCGTACGACCAGGCGATTGAACGCGCCTATCTGGGCGAGCACGGGAACCGGAGTGTCGAGGAGACGGTGGATCTGCTCGCCGAGAACCTGGCGGACTACCGGGCGATCGTGCACCGCACGGACGCCGACGAACTGCCCTGCCTGATCATGCGGCTGCTGGCCGAGCGCGGCCCGCGGTCCGTCCTCGTGCCGCCCGGGCTGCCGCCCGAGTGGATGTCGGCCGCGGACGCCACGCGGGTCCACGACCGTGCCGTCAGCACTCCGCACGAGCTGGACACGGTCGAGAGCGTGGTCACCGGCTGCGCGCTCGCGATCGCCGAGACCGGCACCATCGTCCTCGACGGCTCCCCCGACCAGGGCCGCCGCCGGATCACGCTCGTCCCCGACCATCACATCTGCGTCGTACGCGTCCCCGACCAGGTCGTCTCCTCCGTCCCCCAGGCACTGCGGCGCCTCGCTCCGAACCGACCGCTGACCTGGATCTCCGGCCCTTCCGCCACCAGCGACATCGAACTGGACCGGGTCGAGGGGGTGCACGGACCACGCACCCTGGAGGTGGTCCTGGTCAGCGGGGAGTGACCGACGCGTTCACCATCAGTGAGGGCCGACTCGTTCCGGCGACCCGTACGGGGTGTCGCCAAGTACACCCTCCGATACGGGTTCTGCGCCCCATGTCATCGGGTCCCCGTCTCCGTAGCGTCGTGGGCGTGGCACAGGACGTGCCGGACGGAGGGTGATGACGCGATGTTTCGCACAGGCTCGCGACGTACGCACGACGAGGGACCCGCCGCCGAGGCGCTGCGGCTTGTCGAGGTCACCAAGACCTACGGCTTTGACGACAGCGCCGTGACCGCCCTGGACGGGGTCACGCTCAGCCTCGGGCGGGGGACCTTCACCGCCGTGATGGGGCCGTCGGGCTCGGGCAAGACGACGTTGCTGCAGTGCGCGGCCGGCCTGGACCGGCCCGACAGCGGCATCGTGCTGGTCGACGGCGCGGAGATGACGGGTGGCACAGAGGCGGAACTGACGAAGTTCCGGCGGCGTCGGATCGGGTTCGTGTTCCAGCAGTACAACCTGCTGGAGACGCTGACGGTCGCGCAGAACACGGTGCTGCCGCTGAGGCTCGCCGGGCAGCGCGTCGACCGGGGTCAGGCCCGGGAGGTCCTGACCTCCGTGGGGCTCGGGGACCGGCTCGAACACCGTCCCGGCCAGTTGTCCGGCGGTCAGCAGCAGCGGGTGGCGATCGCCCGTGCGCTGGTCACCGAACCGCGGGTGGTCTTCGCGGACGAGCCGACGGGCGCCCTGGACACGCGCAGCGCACGGGATGTGCTGCGGCTGCTCCAGCAGACGGTGCGGGTGCACGGCCGGACCGTGGTGATGGTGACGCACGACCCGGTCGCCGCCTCGTACGCCGACTCGGTGCTGTTCCTGGCGGACGGCCGGCTGGCCGGACGGATGGACGCGCCGACGCCCGACGCGGTCGCCGAGCGGCTGGCCCACGTGGGCGACGACGCCCTGAAGGCGGTGTGAGCGATGCTTGTACTGGCCTTGCGGTCGATCCGGCATCGGCCCGGACGTTTCCTCGCGACCTTGCTGTCCGCCTTCCTGGGCGCGGCGGTCATCATGACGTTCAACTCGATGCACGACACCGCCGGGCAGCCCGGCATCGACTCGGCCGGCTCCGAGACGCTGAGCCTCTCGGCGGGCGTCGTCGGCGGCTACGGCACCCTGCTGGTGTTCTTCGCCATCGCCTCGACGCTCACGGTCAACGTCCGCCGACGGGCGGCCGAGCTGGAGCTGCTGCGCTGCTCGGGGGCGACTTGGGCGCAGATCAAGCGGATGGTCGTCGGTGAGGCCGTGGCGGTGGCGCTGGTGGGCGCGGCGCTGGCGATCGGCCCGGCGATGCTGGGTGGTCAGCTGCTGCTGGACGTGTTCCAGGACAGCGGCCAGGTCGCCGACTCCGTCGACCACTCCTTCGGGCCGATCGCGCTGATGTCGGGCATCGCCATCACGCTGTTCGCGGCGGCGGGCGCCGCGTTCCTCGCCGTACGACGGGCCACGCACCGGCGCCAACTGCGGGATCGGGCACGGGCGTTCTCCGCGTACGCCGCTCTGGTCGTCGGCGCCGTGACGGTGACCTCCACCTTCGCGATGTCGGCGTCGGACGAGGCGCTGATGGCGGCTCCGGCGTACGGCGCGATCCTGCTGTCGGTGGGTTTCGCGCTGCTGGCGACGCGGCTGCTGAAGACGCTGCTGGACCGGCTGTCGCTGTCGGGGCCGAGTGGCTGGCTGGCCGTGCGCAACCTGCGTGAGCGGGCGGATCAGCTCGCCGGGATCCTGATGTCGCTGATCCTGTTCACGGCGGTGTCCACGGCGACGCTCACCATGCAGGCGGTGGAGAGCGACACGGTCGAGAAGCTGGGGATCGTCAAGGACATCGACGCCAAGACCCTTCAGACGCTGAACTTCACGGTCGTCGGCATCATCGTGGCGTTCGTCTGCGTGATGCTGGTCAACTCGCTGTACGCGGCGACGACGTACCGGGCCCGCGAGTTCGGGCAGCAGCGGCTGGCCGGGGCGACTCCGGGTCAGGTGCTCGGTGTGGTGGGCGCCGAGGGGCTGGTCCTGACGGCGACCGGTGTCTTCTTCGGCACGGTGGCGGCGCTGGCGGGCATCGTCCCGTTCACCGTCGTGCGCTCGGACGAGGTGATGCCGGGCCAGTTTTTCGGCATCTGGCTCGCGGTCGTCGCGATCGCGGCGGCGGTGACGATGGGGACCAGCCTGGCCACGACCAGGCGGGTGCTGCGTGCTCCGGCCGTCGAGGCGGTGGGGCTCGCGGCCTGAGCACGGCACGCTCGGCGACGCCCGCACCAACATGAGCGACCCGAACCTGCCCGCCGTGCGCGATGTCGCCGAACGTGCCTGCCGCGTCCACTGGTTGAACCCCGAGCCGCGCACCCTGTGGGGCACCGGAGACTCGGCCGCACCCGAGTACGCCGCTCTCGTGGCGATGCACGAGTGCCGCAACGCCCGGCAGCTCGGCGACCTGATCGCCCGCCTGCTGCCGGTGTGATCAGGCGGTGAGCTGCGGACGGAGCACCCCGAGATCCGCAGACAGCCCCGCCTTGACCTGCCGCGAGACGTCGTCCGCCAGCACCTCGCACGCTCCGGCCTCGATGCCGTCGAGGGCCCTGCGCCGCCACGCTCCCGGGCGTGGCCTTCGGTTCATCGGTCCGGGCCGTCATATCCGTGTCGGCACACTGAGGATGTGGCCGCCGCCGTCGCGCTCGATGACTCACGCCTGCTCGTGCCCCGCTCCGTTCTCTCCCGGACCCCTAGGGGGCACTTCTCCGGGAGAACTGGGGCTTGCTCCTCATTCCTGAGCAGATCCCGCTCTTCTAGGCTCAGAGGTACACAGAGGGGGTTCCATGAAAGCTGTGATCCAGGACCGGTACTGCTCGGCGGACGAGCTGGAGATCAGGGAAGTCGACCAGCCGGTGCCGAAGCCCGACCAGGTGCTCGTGCGGGTGCACGCGGCGTCCGTCAACGCCAAGGACTGGCACCTCATGCACGGCGACCCGAAACTGATGCGCATCTCCATGGGGTTGCGCGGACCCAAGGTGAAGATCCGCGGCAATGACTTCGCGGGCCGGGTGGAGGCCGTCGGCAGCGAGGTGAAGGGGCTGCACCCGGGTGACGAGGTGTTCGGCGAGACCGACGGAACCTTCGCCGAGTACGCGTGCCCCCGCGCCGCGGCGGTGGCCCCGAAACCGCCCGGCCTCAGCTTCGAGCAGGCCGCCGCGATACCGGTGGCGGGGTGCACCGCGCTCATCGGCCTGCGTGACGTGGCCGGCGTGCGGTCCGGGCAGACGATCCTGATCAACGGCGCGTCCGGCGGCGTCGGCACCTTCGCGGTGCAGCTCGCGAAGGTGTACGGCCTGGACGTCACCGCGGTGTGCCGGACCCGCAACACGGACATGGTCCGCTCGCTGGGCGCGGACCATGTCGTCGACTACAGCCAGGAGGACTTCACCCGCAGCGGACGCCGGTACGACGTGGTGCTCGATCTGGTGGGCAACAAGTCGCTGGGCGAGTTCCGGAGCGTACTCACCCCGACCGGCACGCTGGTGCTGTCCGGCGGCGGGACCTACAACGGGGGCACCTTCTTCGGGCCGATGAGTCTCTTCTTCCAGGGGCGGGCGGTCGGCAGATTCGTCCGGCAGCGCGTGCTCGAACTCCCGGCGGTGGTCACCACGGAGCATCTGACGGTTCTGGGCGAACTGGCCGAGTCCGGAAAGGTCCTCCCGGTCGTCGACCGCACCTATCCGTTCGCCGAGATACCGGAGGCGATCCGGTACCTGGAGGTGGAGCACGCGCGCGCGAAGGTCGTCATCACGGTGTGACGGGCCGCGCGGACCGGCCGACGTCACTCCTGCTTCGCGTACTCCCTCGCCGTCTGCCCCTGGAAGTCGTAGACGATGACCTGCTCGTCGCCCACGACCCAGGCGTCATGTCCCGGCGAGGCGACGAAGACGTCGCCGGGGCCGACTTCCTGTTCGCCGCCGTCGTCCATGCGAATGTGCATGCGGCCTTGGAGCATGTAGCAGTTGTGGTGCATCTGGCAGCTCTCGGTGCCCGCGATCGAGGCTACGGATTCGGACCAGCGCCAGCCGGGCTCGAAGGTCGCCACGGCGAAGTCGAGATCCGTCATGTGGACGGCTTCGAGGTGGCCCCGCGGGAAATCACGGCGCTCATCCGGCTTTTCGAGGGTCTTCACTTCCAACACCATGACGTAACTCCCTTCCGGCCGCGGTTCATCACGGCCTGGGCCGGTCTCCCTGGCGGCCCTGGGCATCGCCGTCAGGCGGCCGGCCCCCTACCACTCCATGGTCCGCCCGCCCATCCGGCGCCGCCATTCGGGGAGCGCCCGTCAGATCCGGTTTCCGCAGAGTTCGGCAAACCGCCCGGCGTCCACATTGCCGCCGGAGATGATCACACCGACCCGGTGCGGCAGCGCGCCCGCCCGGCCGGTGAGCAGGGCCGCCAGCGGGGTGGCGCCGCTGGGTTCCACGACGATCTTCAGCCGCTCGAAGGCGAACCGCATCGCATCCCTGATCTCGTCGTCGCTGACCAGGGCGATCCCGTCGACCAGCCGCCGGTTCACGGAGAAGGTGAGTTCGCCGGGGGTGTGCAGGGCCTGTCCGTCGGCGATGGTGCGGGGTACCGGGATGGTGATGCGCCGGCCCGCCTCCAGCGAGCGCTTGGTGTCGTCCCCGGCCTCCGGCTCGACGCCGATCATCCGGATCCCCGGGTACAGGCCCTTGGCGGCCGTGGCGCTGCCGGCCATGAGCCCTCCGCCGCCGACCGGCGTGACCAGTGCGTCCAGCTCCCCCACTTCTTCGAGCAGTTCGAGGGCGGCGGTGCCCTGCCCCGCGATGACGTGCGGATGTTCGTACGGCGGGATGAGGGCGAGGCCCCGCTCGGCGGCCATGGCCTCACCGAGCGCGATGCGGTCGCCGGTGTAGCGGTCGTACGTCACGATCTCGGCGCCGTATCCGGCGGTGGCGTCGGTCTTGGAGCGCGGGGCGTCCTCGGGCATGAGGATCACGGCGGTGGTGCCGAGTTCGCGGGCGGCCAGGGCGACGGCCTGGGCGTGGTTGCCGGAGGAGTAGGCGGCGATGCCCCGGGCGAGCTGCTCCGGCGCCAGCCGGGACGCCGCGTTGTAGGCACCGCGGAACTTGAAGGCGCCCACGCGCTGGAAGTTCTCGCACTTGAGGAACACCTCGGCGCCGACGAGTGCGTCCAGGGTGCGTGAGCGCAGCACCGGGGTGCGGTGCGCGACGCCCTTGAGCCGGGCGGCGGCATCACGGACGGCGCCGAGGGTGACCGGCGGGGGCGTGGTCGTCACGCGTGTCCTCCATCGGGGGTCGGGGCGGCCTCGGGCCCGGTCCGTACGGCCTCGGGCCCGGTCCGTACGGCCTCGTGCTCGGCCGTGGTCCGGGCCTGGGAGAGGTAGTTGTAGGCGGAGGCCCGCGAGATGCCGAGCCGGGCGGCGACCTGCTCGATGGCACGCCGGACGGCGAACACGCCGCGTTCGTCCAGGCTGCGGAACAGCTCCAGGCGCTGGGCCCGGTCGAGCCCGGCCCAGCTGCGGTTCTGCCGGAGCTGGTGGGCGTCGAGGATGGCGTCGACGACGGAGTCGATGTCATTGCCGAACGTGATCACGGGCACCTCGCCGGCGTCAGGGCCGATTCCGGCGAGCGCGCCGAGCAGCGCCTGGGCATCCTGTACGGCGGTGACGTCCAGGTTGACGCACAGGGCGCCGAAGACCTCGCCGGTCGAGTCCCGCAGCACCATCGTCGACGCCTTGACCATCTTGCCGGCCTCGGTGCGGGTCACGTAGTTCAGCTCGTCGCGTGCCGCGTCGCCGCGGGCGAGGACGCGCATGCCGATCTCGCTCATCGCCCCGCCCACGGCACGTCCGGTCACCGAACCGGCCACGGCGACCACCGACTTCTCCGGGCGCCGGTAGTCGTGGAGCACCACCTCGCACATGGGGCCGAAGGTCGCCGCGAGCCCGTCGACCACGGGCCTCAGCGCGGCGACGATCGCGTCCCGCTCCGCATCCAGACTTCTTCGCTTCACAGTCTTTAGACTAGCAGTCCAGCCTCTGTACTGGTAGTCCAGATATGCGGCGTCCGACGGCGAACCCCTCAGTAGCCGACGTAGAACGTGGCGTCCTGCTGTTCCGTGGTGGTCGAGACGGGGTCGATGCGCAGGGCGTAGTCGGAGTGCCTGATGTACCGGGTCGGGTTGTTGTACGAGCGGAACGACGACCAGGAGGAGTCGGCGAGCCCCGCGGTCCGGTAGAAGGTGGCGTCGGCGGCGAACGTGGACGTGCCGTCGTTCTCGTCCAGCCTCAGGTTGTAGCTGTAGTGGCGCAGATGGCGGGACGGGTAGTTGACCGACTGGAAGGAGACGCCCGCCGAGTCGGCGAGACCCGGCACGAGCCGCCACTGCGAGTCGGGATACGGGTCGAAGGGGTATGCGTCGATCCGGCCCACGAAACCGCTGTGCCGGATGTAGCGGGCCGGATAGTTGTACGACTTCAGCCGGTTCCAGGCGGGGGCGCCCCAGGCCGACACCAGATCGCTGTACTGGGCCGAGGTGATCGGCTGTATGCCGCAGTGCTTGGAGTTGAGCGGCTGGGTGTACCGACGCTGGTCGAGCGCGGTCCAGGTGCCGGCCGCGAGGTTCGTGGTCTGCCAGGCGTAGAAGACGCCGTTCGGCGTGTAGGTGTCGCCCCAGAGGTACCAGGTGTCGGACGTCAGGGACTTCACGACGGTGGGGGCCTCGGTGCCGCCCTGCGCGGCGGGCGTGCTGAAGACCGTGAAGCTGCCCGGGTCGAGCGAGGTGGATCTGGCGCCGACGAGGGTCTCGTTCCGCTTGTAGTACAGGTAGTTGACCCCGTTCACGCCCACGGTCAGGTTCCCGTCGATGATGTCGTAGCCGGGGTCGAAGAACACCTGAGGGTTCTCGGTCGTCCGGAAGTCGGTGGTGTAGCTGACCATGATCACGTTGTGGCCGCTGCTGTTCACCGACGAGTAGAGGATCCCGTACCGGCCGCGCCCGGCGTCCCAGAAGGCCTCCGGGGCCCAACTGTGCGTGTTCGTCATGTCGTGCAGCTTCAGCAGCCGGTAGCCGGTGAAGGTACGCAGGTCGGCCGAGTCCCAGACGTGGATGTACACGCTGTTGCGGGACCAGTCGGTGCCGCTGAGGTCCGTCGCCAGCACGACGAACGTGCCGTCCTGCTTGCGCAGGATGAACGGGTCGCGCAGCCCGCCCGCACCGGCGGTCGGTGTGACCACGGGGTTGTTCTGGTTCAGCGGCATCCACTGCAGGCCGTCGGTGCTGACGGCCAGATGCAGGCCGTAGTTGGCCTCCAGCATGGTCGTGGACTCGGTGAAGTAGCACATGACGTACGCCGAGTCGGCCGCGTGGGCCGTTCCCGCGCCGAGGGCCAGCGTGCCGGTCACGGCCAGCGGCACGGTTGCGGCCATGCCGAGGAACTGACGGCGCGAGGGGCGGGGTCCGGGCTGGGCACTGCTGCTCATCTACCCTCCAAGAGGTCACCGATTTCCGGTATTTCGAACGCAGTTCGGTGAATCGATCAGAAGGTAGAGGCGTGATGACGGTGCGTCAATTGTTCCGTCAGGCCTTGCTGATTCCTGTGAGACAGCCGGGTCGGCCGAGAACGGTCAGGCCGGTCGGCGCACCCTGCCCCGCGGCTTCAGCGGGACCGGCGGCAGTTCCGGCGCCGGGAGCGGATCACCGTCGTAACCCTTCACCGCACCGAAACGCGAGCCGGTCATCCAGTCCTGGCGGGCCTGTTCGATCTCGGCCTGGGTGCGTCCGATGAAGTTCCACCACATGATCAGCTCCTCCTCGAACGGCTCGCCGCCGAGCAGCATCAGCCCGGCGTCCGACACGGCGCGCAGTGGCAGTTCGGCGCGACCGCAGCCGAGATAGAGCATCGAGCCGGGCAGCACCGGCACCCCGTCCACCAGCGCTTCGCCGGACATCGACAGCACGGCGTACTCGAAGTCCGGCTCCAGCGGCAGGCGTACGTCCGCACCGCCGGCGAGGGCCAGGTCGGCGCCGACGATCGGGGTGTACGTCGTGCCGGGTGAGGCGGCGCCGTCGAGCTCGCCGAGGATCATCGTGACCCTGAGGCCGGGCGCCGTGACGACGGGCAACTCGCCGTGGTGCTCGAAGTGCGGTTCGGTGTGACGGCGACCGTCGGGGAGGGCGACCCACAGCTGGGCGCCGTGCAGGAAGCGGGCGTGTGAGCGGGGACTCTCCTCGGAGTGGCTGATCGCGCGGCCCGAGGTCATCAGGCCCAGTTCGCGCGGGCGGATGGTCTGCAGGCTGCCCGTCGAGTCGCGGTGCAGCACCTCGCCCTCATGCAGCCAGCTCACCGTCTGCAGGCCCATGTGCGGGTGCGGCGGAACCTGCATACCGGGCTCGTCGGCGATGTCGTCGGGGCCGTAGTGATCGACGAAGCACCAGGCGCCGACCATACGGCGGCCCAGATTGGGCAGCAGGCGGCGGACCTCGGTGGACTCGCCGAGCTTGACGTGGCGAGGGCTGAGAAGTTCCCGCACGGGCTCCGCCACGACGAAGCCGCGGCCGCCGCACAGAGCGGGAACCGCCTCGCGATCAAGATTGCTCATGGCGCCCAACCTAGCTCCGCGGAAGTCCCCGCGTCAGTCCGACGCAGGCCGGTCACATCCGAAAATAGTAGCCATGGCTATAGTATCCATGTACTCTATTCTCATGAGCACGGCTTCCGAGGGCGCGACGCCCGGTTTCCTGGTCTGGCGGCTGTCCACGAAGTGGCGGGTCGCGGTCGATCGCGCGATGACCCCGCTGGGACTGACGCACGCGCAGTACTCGCTGATGGCCTCGTTGTACGGCATGCAGCGCAGCGGCGAGCGCCCCAGCCAGCGGCGCCTCGCCGACCACACCGGTCTTGAGCCGCTGTATGTCTCCAAACTGGCGCGAACCCTCGAAACGGCCGGACTGCTCGAACGCACCCGGGATCCCCGCGACCCGCGCGCGGTGCAACTGGCCCTGACCGAGCAGGGCCGTGAGCGGACCCGGCAGGCGATCAAGGTCGTCCACCGCCTGCTGCGGCAGATGCTGGAGCCGCTCGGCGGCCTCGACAGCCCGCGCACCCGGGAGTTCACCCGCGATCTGGCGATTTTGCTCGACGCACCTCTTGACCCGTTCGCCATGGACAGTGAGTCCGACAACGAACACTGAGTCCGACAAGGAGCAGTCATGACCACCACCACTCCCCCGGTCGACCCCCGTGTCATAGCTCTGGCCCACTACGCCGCCCGCGCGCTCCTCGAACGCGTGCTGACCCGTCACGGCGCCACGTTCCAGCAGTCCGTCACCCTCCGGCTCGCAGCCATGGACGGCGGACCGGTCGAGCGGGACCGCCTCGTCGACGGAGTCGTCGGCGCGCTGAAGATCGAGCCGTCGGAGGCCCACTCCGTGGTCGATGAACTGCTCGCCGCGGACCTGCTGGCGCCTCAGGAGCCGTCCCGGGTACGGATCACGGACGCCGGCCGGGAGCTGTACGCCCGGACCTCGGCCGGGACCGCCCCCATCACCGCCCGGATCTACGCCGGTATCCCGGCGGAGGAACTGGCCACCGCCGGACGGGTCCTGACCCTCATCACCGAGCGGGCCAACGCCGAACTGGCCGCCATGGCCCCCTGACCCAGCACTGGAACATGGACCCACCGTGCCGCGTCGACGGCGCCGGACGAGGCAAGGAGGTCACGGGTGGACACGACGTACTACGACGCCCGGGTTCATGCCTTCGCGTTGCCCGGCGTCCGTCGTCTCCGCCGGTGGGCGGCCTCCCCGAGCACGACGTCCACCACGATGAACGCGGCCAGCGGAATGCCGAGCAGCGGCACGAAGTAGCCGACGACGGCGATCACGGCGACCAGCGGGACGAGGATCTGCGGCGGCACCTGCTGCCAGGCGCCGCGCGGGATCGGCCGGCCGAAGGCGGAGCCGCGTCCGCGCTGCCACCACATGCGGTAGCCCAGCAGGATCAGCACGATCAGGCTGAGCGCGAGGAGCATCAGGGCGATCTGGTTGACCAGGCCGAAGAGGACTCCGGTGTGCAGATCGATGCCCCAGCGGGTCAGCTTCGCGAGCAGCGGGTAGTCGTCGAACCGCAGCACGTCGGTGACCTCGCCGGTGGCCGGGTCGATCGCGACCGAGTCCTGCTTCTCCGGCCAGCTGCGCTGCACCTGCTTGACGACGTACGCGGACGACTCGTCGGCGGGCGGGACGATCTCGACCGGGTCGCCGAGCCCTTCGGAACGCGCGGCGGCCAGGATGTCGTCGAGGCCGACACCGTGCTCGGCGCTTCCGCCGGAGCCGGAGGCGGCACCGTGGCCGTCGTGGTCACCGCCCGCGGAAGCCGAGACCGACGGTGTGGAGTGGCCGAGCGAGGTCCGCAGCTCGTCGATGTTGGCGCCGGCGTATGCCGACCAGGTCAGGCCGGTGGCCGACAGGAAGAAGAACCCGATCGCGGCCCAGACGCCCACGGTCCCGTGCAGGCCCAGTGTGCGGCGCCGCCCGCTGGTGCCCCGTACCTTGCGCAGGGCCCGGCGGCGGGACAGCCACAGCACCACGCCGCCGCCCGCGATCACCCACAGCCAGCTCGCGGCGAACTCGCTGTAGAGACGGCCGTTCTCACCGAGGTGCAGGTCCCGGTGGAACTCGTCGATCCAGGTACGCAGGGGCAGCGCGCCGGTCGAGCCGTACTGTTCGAGGGCGCCACGCACCTCGGCCGTGTACGGGTCGACGAACACGGCGAGCGTATAGGCGTCGTCGACGCCCTCGACGCCGGACAGCAGCACCCGGGTGCTCGCGTCGTCCTCCGGGGAGGGGCGTACCGCCGAGACCGTGCCCTCGGGATGCGCCTCGCGGGCGGCGGCCACCTGCTCGGAGATCGGCAGCTTGGTGTCGCCGACCGGGACGGTCATCTCATCCGCGTACACGATCTTCTCGGCCTGGAACGAGGCGGCGTAGAGCAGCCCGGTGGTGGCGGCGACGAGCAGGAACGGCGCGACGACGAGGCCCGCGTAGAAGTGCAGACGCAGGATCAGGGGGCGGAGCGGGGCCCATCTGCTGGCGGACGGCGCCGGGGCGGCTTTCGGGGCCTCGTCCGTGGAGGTCGAGGGAGCGATGGACATCGGCGGCTTCTCCGGGGCTCGGGACGTTTCTCTGCTCTGGCGGTCCAGTAGTCGGGGGAAGATGCCGCCGAGTTCCCGGCGCCCGGAGTGACGTACGCCACATGACTGCGAGCCGGTGGTCGTGGTGCCGTGGCATTCTGGCGCGATGGCATCTCCCCGCGATCGCGCGCCCCTTGCCGAGTCCGTCGAGGAACTCCTCGCCGCCGAAGGGCCGCTGACCATCGTCGAGGCGGGCGACCCGGTACTGCGGCACGCGGCCGAGCCCTTCGACGGACAGCTTGACTCCGCGCTCCTGGCCCGCTTCGTCGCGGCGCTGCGCAGCACGATGCACGCGGCACCGGGCGTGGGTCTGGCGGCCCCGCAGGTAGGGGTGGAGCTGCGGATCGCGGTCATGGAGGACCCGGCACCGGTTCCCGAAGAGGTACGGACGGCACGCGGGCGGGTGCCGCAGCCGTTCCGGGTGCTGGTCAATCCGTCGTACGAAACCGTCGGCCCCGACCGGGCCGCGTTCTTCGAGGGCTGCCTCGGTGTGCCCGGCTGGCAGGCGGTGGTGGCACGGCACACCGCGGTACGGCTGACGGGCGAGGACGAGTACGGCCGTCCCCTGGACGAGGTCCTCAGCGGCTGGCCCGCGCGGATCGTGCAGCACGAGACGGACCACCTCGACGGCACGCTGTATCTCGACCGCGCGGAGCTGCGCTCGCTCTCCTCCAGCCGGGCGACGGCCGAGCGCTGGGCGCAGCCGACGCCGGATGCGGCGGCGGCTGCGCTGGGGTTCCGGCTGGCGAGGGAGTGAGTCAGTTGTCCCGGTAGGCCTCCAGCAGGCGCAGCCAGACCTCGCTGATGGTCGGGTAGGACGGCACCGCGTGCCACAGGCGGCCGATCGGGACCTGTCCGGCGACCGCGATCGTGGCCGAGTGGATCAGTTCGCCGACGCCGGGGCCGACGAAGGTGACGCCGAGGAGGATCTCGCGTTCCAGGTCGACGACCATGCGGGCGCGGCCGCGGTAGCCGTCGGCGTAGAGGCCCGCGCCGGCCACCGAGGACAGCTCGACGTCCACGGCGCGGACGCGGTGGCCCGCCTGTTCCGCCTCGGCGAGGGAGAGTCCTACGGCCGCCGCCTCCGGGTCGGTGAACACGACCTGGGGTACGGCCGCGTGGTCGGCGGTGGCGGCGTGGGCGCCCCACGGGTCCGACTCCAGGAGCGGTACGCCAAAGGCGCGGGCGGCGATGGCGGCGCCCGCGATCCGGGCCTGGTACTTGCCCTGGTGGGTGAGGAGGGCGCGGTGGTTGACGTCTCCGACCGCGTAGAGCCAGTCGCTGCCGGTGACGCGCAGGCTGTCGTCGACCGGCAGCCAGGAGCCCGGCTCCAGACCGACCGTGTCCAGGCCGATGTCGTCGGTGCGCGGAGCGCGCCCGGTGGCGAAGAGGATCTCGTCGCCCTCGACCCGGTCGCCGGTCTCGGTCACGGCCACGACCGTGCCGTTCTCCCGGGTCACCGAGGCGAGCGAGGTGCCGGTGCGGACGTCCACCCCCGCTTCCGTGAGACCGTCGCCGACCAGTTCGCCGGCGAAGGGCTCCATGCGGCCCAGCAGGCCCTTGCCGCGGACGAGGAGCGTGACCTGCGAGCCGAGGGCCTGCCAGGCGGCGGCCATCTCGGTGGCGACGACGCCGCCGCCCACCACGATCAGCCGGCCGGGCGCGGCCTTCGCGCTGGTGGCCTCGCGACTGGTCCAGGGCCTGACGTCGGCGAGCCCGGGCAGATCGGGCACGACGGCGCTGCTGCCGGTGGCGACGGCGACGGCGTGCCGTGCGGTCAGGACGTGCCGTTCGCCGTCCGGGCCGGTCACGGTGACCTCGCGGGGGCCGGTCAGGCGCCCGTGGCCGCGGTAGAGGCCGGCGCCGATGCCGTCGATCCACTGGACCTGGCCGTCGTCCTTCCAGTGGGAGGTGAAGCCGTCGCGCCGGGCGAGGACCGCCGCCGTGTCGAGGGGGCCCTGCACCGACTGCCGCAGACCGGCGAGGCGGCGGGCGTCGGCCTGGGCGATGACCGGGCGCAGCAGCGCCTTGCTGGGCATGCACGCCCAGTACGAGCATTCGCCGCCGACCAGCTCGCTCTCCACGACCGCGGTGGCAAGGCCGGCCGCGCGGGTGCGGTCGGCGACGTTCTCCCCCACGGGCCCGGCTCCGAGCACCACTACGTCGTACACGTTGGAATCCGTTTCCGTCATGGGGTCAGTCTGGAGGGTGGTGTGCGCTGTGGCCACACGGGTACGTGCGCGGAATACGCAACGGGTCGGACGTGTTGTGCGGACGGCTTCGCCCCGACATCAGGAAGAGGGACATCACGCCATGAGCAGCACTGTGGAGCTCACCAAGGAGAACTTCGACCAGACGGTCACGGACAACGACTTCGTCCTGATCGACTTCTGGGCGTCCTGGTGCGGGCCGTGCCGTCAGTTCGCCCCGGTCTACGAGCAGGCCGCCCAGGACAACCCCGACCTGGTGTTCGGCAAGGTCGACACGGAGGCGCAGCCGGAGCTGGCCGCCGCGTTCAACATCCGGTCGATTCCGACGCTGATGATCGTCCGGGACCGGGTCGCCGTCTTCGCGCAGCCCGGCGCCCTGCCCGAGGCCGCGCTGACCGACGTCATCGGACAGGCCAGGAAGCTCGACATGGACGAGGTCCGCAAGGCCGTCGCGGAGCAGCAGGCGGGCGCCGAGCAGAACGGGGCGTGAGCGCGGGCCTGATGCCATGACCACGTCGCCGTGTGCGCGGCGGCGTGGCGCACAGTGCCCGAGGGCCTGTTCTGAGTTGTCCCGCCTGCGCCCCCTACAGCGTCAGCGGCAGTCCCGTGTAGTTGGCGGCCAGTTCGGCGGCCGCGTGGCGGGATGCGGTGATCCGGCGCAGGCGGGCCCGCTGGAGCCGGTCGTCGAAGGCGTCCCCGTCCGGGCGTACGTGCAGCATCCGCGTCATGTCGTAGGAGAAACGGGTCGCCTGCCAGACCCGGGCGAGGCACAACTGCGAGTATCTGTCGAGGAGTTGCTCGGCTCCCGTGCGGTGCAGTTCGCTGAAGGCGCGGGCGAGGACGCGTACGTCGGACACGGCCAGGTTGAGGCCCTTGGCCCCGGTGGGCGGCACGATGTGGGCGGCGTCCCCGGCGAGCAGCAGCCGTCCGTGGCGCATCGGTTCGTGGAGGTGACTCCGCATCGGTGTCACGGACTTGGCGGTGATCGGGCCGCGGCTCAGGGTCCAGTCGGCGTCGATGGCGAAGCGGGCGGCGAGTTCGTCCCAGATGCGGTCGTCCGGCCAGTCGTCGGGGTCGGTGCCGTTCGGGACCTGCAGATACAGCCGGGAGACGCTCGGTGAGCGCATGCTGTGCAGGGCGAAGCCGCGATCGCCCCGCGCGTAGATCAACTCGTCGCAGGAGGGCGGGACTTCGGCGAGGATCCCGAGCCATGAGTACGGGTAGTCGTGCGTGTACGTCCGGCTGGTCGCGGCCGGGAAGCTGTCCCGGGCGATGCCGTGGGAGCCGTCGCAGCCGACCACCCAGTCGCAGTCCAGCGCCTGCTCGCGGCCCTCGTGCCGGAACCGTACGACGGGCGCCTCGCTCTCCGGCTTCTCCACGGCGAGCACCTCAGCCTCGAACAACAACGGTGGCCCCTCGGCCAGTTGCAGCGCGACGAGGTCTTTCACGAGCTCCGTCTGGGCGTAGATCGTGACGGTACGGCCGCCGGTCAGGGCCGGGAAGTCGATGTGGTGCCGTTCCCGGTCGAAGCGCAGTTCGATGCCCTGGTGGACCAGCCCCTCGGCGTCGAGGCGGTCGGCGGCGCCGGCCTCCCGCAGGGCGTCGACCGTGCCCTGCTCCAGCTTCCGGCGCGCTGGCGCTGTTCGACGTAGTCCCTGGTCCTGCTCTCCAGCAGGACGCAGTCGATCCCCGCCCGGTGCAGCAGGCGGGCGAGGAGCAGTCCGGCGGGGCCGCCGCCGATGATGCCTACCGTCGTGCGCATGGTGCGCCTCTCCTGGAGTTCAGCTGGATTCCCGGTGCACCGCCGTGGCGCCGAGCACGGTGTGCCGCTCAGGCGCGGCGTCCGCGTCGCGCACGGCGCGGTCGACGAGTTCGGCGAGGTCACGGCCGGACGGCAGCTCGATGTGGACCGTGCTCAGCCGGGGCCGCAGCAGCCGTCCGAGCATCAGGTCGTCGGCTCCGATGATCGCCGTGTCCCCGGGAATGTCGACCCCCTCGTCCTGCAGCGCGCGCATCAGCAGCATCGCGTACTCGTCGTTGTACGCGAACACGGCGTCCAGGTCGAGGTCCCGCCAGCGCGCGGCGAGCCGGGCGCCCGCCGACTCCTCGTACGCGAGGCGCAGTTCGGTGACGGTCGCGTCGGTGCCGTGCAGGGCGCGGCGTACGCCTGTGAGACGGGGCGTGGAGAAGGTCTCCATGCCGGGCTCATCGGGTAGGACGACACCGATCCGGCGCCGGCCCCGGTCGTACAGATGGGTGGCGGCACAGTGGCCGACGGTCTCGTGGTCCATGAGCAGGGCGTGGGCGCCGTCGACGGTTTCGGGGCCGAGGGTGACGACGGCCCGGGCCCCGGAACCCTTCAGCACCGTGACGCCCTGCGGGCCGAGCCGGGTGCCCGGGACGAGGACGGCGACGGGCCGCAACTCCGCCCAGGCGCGGGCGGCTTCGTCGCCTTGCAGGCCTACGGTGCCGTACTGGACGACCGTGTAGTCGAGCCGGCTGAGTGCCCACTGGAGTTCGTTGATGAACTGGCTGTAGAGCGGGCCGACCGGGATGGTCGGGGCGGGCATCAGGACCAGCCGGCTGTGCCCGGCGCGCAGGCTGCGGGCGGCGGCGTGCGGCACGTACCCGAGTTCCTTCGCCGCCTCGTGGACCCGGCGACGGGTCGGCTCGCTGATCCGGACGGCGCTGGTGTTGTTGAGGACGTAGGAGACGGTCGCACGCGAGACGCCGGCCAGGCGGGCCACATCGGCGCTCGTGGGCACGGAGCGCTGGGCGGGCGTCGCCGAGGGGGCGGGCGTTTTCGGTATCTGCACCATGACGTACCGCATCTTGGCAGAGAGCAGAGCCGGGGGTGCGGGCGGGATCGGATGGATGACGATTGTACGAAGTGTTGCCACGAAAAGGCTCAGTTGGGCGGCTCGGTACCCGTGACGCGGGCGACCAGGTCGACCCAGCCCGTCGCCAGCCGCTCCAACGGCATCCCGCACTGCTTGGTCAGATAGTGGATCGCGGAGGGGTCGAGGTAGCCCAGCAGGGTCTGGGCGAGTATCTCGCAGTCGGCGTTGGGCACGATCTGCCGCAGCAGGATCACCACGTGCATGCGCAGCGCCCGGTGCGGCGGGGCCGAGTACCGGCGGGCAGGTTCCGACTGAGAGGCCAGGTGCAGTTCCAGCTGCTCGGCCGAGCGGTAGAGCACGGCCAGGCCGAACGCCCGCAGCCGCTCGACCGGCGGTGCCCCCGGTCCCAGGGGCGGCGGCCCGCCGAGGAAGTCGGCCTGCAGCTTCCGTGACGAATGGTCGAGCAGCGCCATCAGCAGGCCGGTGCGGTCGCCGAACCGGCGGAAGACCGTGCCCTTGCCCACCTTGGCCGCCGCGGCCACGGCCTCCATCGTGACCCCGGCCACACCGTGCTCGGCGATCAGCTCCGCGGCGGCCTCCAGCAGCCGGGCCCGGTTGCGGGCCGCGTCGGCGCGCAGGCACGGCGCGTCCCCGGCGCTGCCGAGCTGCAGCAACTCGGCTTCGCCTGAAGGTACTTGAGGCTGCGGGAAGGGTGGCAGAGAGGCGGACATGAAGACAGCGTAAAGCATCGGGAAGAAACTGGACCGCGGTCCGGTTATGCTGATACAACATTCAACGGACCATGGTCCGGATCATTTGCGGCACTGTTTCAGCACTCTGGAGTTCGCATGTCTGTTCGTATCCTGGCGCTCGTCGGCAGTCTTCGCGCCGGCTCGCACAACCGTCAGCTCGCCGAGGCAGCCGTCAAGCTGGCCCCGGAGGGCGCGGAAGTCCACTTGTTCGAGGGCCTGGCCGAGATCCCCTTCTACAACGAGGACCTCGACATCGAGGGCAGCGTCCCGGCCCCGGCCGCCAAGCTGCGCGAGGCCGCGCAGGCCTCCGACGGGTTCCTGTTCTTCTCGCCCGAGTACAACGGCTCCGTCCCGGCCGTCCTGAAGAACGCCATCGACTGGCTGTCCCGCCCGTACGGCGCCGGCGCCTTCGGCGGCAAGCCGGTCGCCGTGATCGGCACCGCCTTCGGCCAGTACGGCGGCGTGTGGGCGCAGGACGAGACCCGCAAGTCCGTGGGCATCGCCGGCGGCAAGGTGCTGGACGACGTCAAGCTGTCCATCCCCGGTTCCCTGACCCGCTTCGCCGAGACGCACCCGGCCGACGACGCCGAGGTCGCCGCGGACCTCGCCGAGGTCATCGCCCGGCTGCACGGGCACGCCGGCGAGACCTCGGCGGCGTGAGCGACGCCCCGCGCCCACGGGGGCCGTGGGCGCGGGTGGGATGCTGCCGGCGAAGTCGGCCGGTGCTCGCCAACTGACGGCTGAGCCTCAGCGACGCGGCACGCTGCCCCGGTGTCGCGGGTGTCGCGGGTATCGCGGGGTGTCGCGGGGTGTCGCGGGGTGTCGCGGCGTGTCGCGGCGTGTCGCGGGGTGTCGCGGGGTGTCGCTGAGAATGAGCAGACGCTTGGCGACTGGCCACACGCTTGGCGACTGGGCACACGGTTGGCGACTGGGCACACGGTTGGAGACTTGGCGCACGGTGGTTCTCGCCTCGTCCGATGCGCCGGACAGCAGCCCCCGAGAGCTCCGGCCCGGTGCGGGTCAGGCCACCGCGCCGGGTGCCAGCTCGCGCAGTTCCGCCAGCGCGGCCGCGACCGCGGGGCGCTCGTGGCCGCCGCGGCGCGTGCAGGTGAGGAGCTTGCGGTGCGGGTCGGCCGCGCACGGCACCCGGGTGACGGGCAGATGCGGCATCAGCTGCGCCAGCCGTGGGATCAGCGCGACGCCGAGCCCGTGCGCGACGAGATGGGCCATCCCGTTCCAGTCCATCGCCTGGTGCACGACATCCGGAGTGAACCCGGCCGCCCCGCACGCCGACAGCACATGCGGTCGGCAGGGGCTGTCCGGCACGGGAGCGATCCAGGACTCGTGTGCCGCCTCCGCCAGGTCGATCCGGCCTCGCCCGGCCAGGGGATGCCCCTCGGGCACCACGAGGTCGAACGGGTCGTCCAGCAGCGGCTGTTGGTCGAAGCGGGCGTCGCTCAAGGGCGGATTGACCACGGTGGCCTCGACGACCGCCAGATCGCTCTCCCCCTCGAAGAGCAAATTGAAGCTCTCCGGCACCACCGCCTCCTGGACCCGTACGTCCAGACGCGGATGGCGTCCGCGCAGCCGCGCCGCCATGGGCGCCAGCAACACCGCGACGGCCAGCGGGAATCCGCACGCGCGCAAGAGCCCCGCGGGTTCGCCCTGGCCGGCCCGGAGGTCCAGTTCGGCCTGGTCCCAGCGGGCCTGGATCGCATCGGCGTGCGCGAGCAGGCTCTCCGCGGCCGGTGTGAGGCGTACCCCGCGGCCCTGCGGTTCGAGGAGGTCGACGCCCAGATCGCGGGCCAGCTGCCGGATCTGCTGGGAGGCGGCGGACGGCGTGAAGTGCAGGGCGTGGGCGGCCGCGGTGACCGTGCCGTAGTGGGCGACGGCCCTGAGGACGTGCAGTCGGCGCAGGTCAATCATGAAGTCCACGCTTCAAGGTGAAGTCCACAAAGTCAACCTGGACGTGTACGGAGGCCGCGCTGCACCCTGGCTGTGTCGCGACGGCCAACCAGCCATGACGTCCAAGGAGTTCCCATGACCAGCACGACCGGCACCGTCTGCCCGCACTGCGGCTGGCCCGACGGCGCCGAGCCCTTCCAGGTCGTCTCCCGGCACGTCACCGCGGCCGGCGGAACGGTGTGGACCCGCTGCGGCTGCGGCTCGCTCCAGGTCCGGGTCATCGACGACCACGGCATGCGAATCGTCTCCCGCAGCCGCCCCGCCGCCCCCGCGGAGCCGACCCCTGCGAGCCGGTGAGCGGCACGGCTACCCGAGCCGGACGGGCAACTGGGCTTCTCGCCCAGCCGAGCCCAACAGCCACCCACACACACCGAACCCCGCGAGCCCACGCGCGGCACGACCACCCGAGCCCGACAGGCCGCCCCCTCAGCCAAGCCCGGCCAGCCACCCCGCAGACCACGCCCTGCGAGCCCACGCGCGGCACGACCACCCGAGCCGGACGGGACGCTCGCTCAGTCGAGCGCGGCCAGCCGCTGAACGGCCGGGGCAGCGAAGTCCTCGATCCACGCGGCCGGTTCGCCCGTGCGCGGGCCGAGGATGACCGTGTCGATGCCGAGCTTGGTGTAGCCCGTGATGTCCCGGGTGAAGGCGTCGAGGTCGCCGTGGGTGGCGGCCTCACCGGTGTGGACGATGGTCTTGCGGATCGCGTCGTAGTCGCGCCCCTCGGTGTCGCAGTGGCGGCGCAGCACGTCGAACTTGTGCCTGAGCTGCTCGGGTGAGGAGACGATCAGGTTGCAGGCGTCCGCGTACCGGGCGACCAGTCGCAGCGTCTTCTGCTCGCCGCCGCCACCGATCATGATCTCCGGGTGCGGCGAGCTGACCGGCGCCGGGACGCACAGGGTCTCGGCGAGCCGGTAGTGCTTGCCCTCGAAGGGGCCGTTCGCCTCCGGGTCCCACATCTGGAGGCAGATCCGCAGCGTCTCCTCCAGCCGTTCGAAACGCTCGGCGGTCGAGGGGTACGGCACGCCGAGCCCCTGGTGCTCGCGGTCGTACCAGGCCGCGCCGATACCGAGGGTGGCCCGGCCGCCGGACAGCACGTCGAGCGTGGTGGCGATCTTCGCGAGGAGTCCCGGGTGGCGGTACGTCACTCCGGTCACCAGCGCGCCCAGCCGGACCGTGGAGGTGCGGCCGGCGAGGTAGCCCAGGGTGGTGTAGGCCTCCAGCATGGGGTCCTCGGCCCGGTCGTTGAACTCCATCTGGAAGTAGTGGTCCATCACGGACAGCCAGCTCACGCCCGCCGCCTCGGCCGCGGCCCCCGCCGCGGCGAGTTCGGCGCCGAGCACGGGCCCGCCCCCGGCATGGTCGAACCGGTTGATGTGCACGCCCACGCGCATGTTCGTCTCCGTCCGTGCGGACCGTCACCGACTCCGGTGACGGTAGAACTTGGAGCGCTCTCGAAGTCAAGGCGGCCCGGTGCGCCGTGCCACCCGCCGTACGGCGGGCAGGTTCCGCCGTACGGCGGCGCTCCCGAACCGTGCCGTGCGCGGATCATGACTGCAGGAGCCGCCGCGCGACGGCGTGAGTGAGGAGAAGCCATGACTCAGGTGCCGCCCCCGTTCGACCCCGAGCTCGCCGCCGCGCTGGAGGCGATCAAGGACATGATCTCGCCCAGTCTCACCTCGGAGGAGATCGAGGCGGTGCGGACCGGCCCGGGAATCCAGCTGCTGGGAGAGCTGGACCTGACCGACGGCGGGTTCTTCGAGGTCGAGGACCGGGCCGTGCCGGGGCCGGAGGGAGCCCCGGACATCTCGCTGCTGATCTGCCGTCCGGCCGCCGAGCCGGCCGCGGGCCCGCGTCCGGTCATCTACTACGTCCACGGCGGCGGCATGGTCCTCGGCACCAACCGGGTCGGCGTGGACGGACCGCTGGCCTGGGCCCGTGAGCTGGACGCGGTCGTGGTGTCCGTCGAGTACCGGCTGGCGCCGGAGCATCCGCATCCCGCGCCGGTCGAGGACGTGTACGCGGGTCTGCTGTGGACGGCGGAGCACGCCGACGAGATCACCGGGGACCCGGAGCGGATCGTCATCGCCGGAGCCAGCGCGGGCGGCGGGCTGTGCGCGGCGCTGGCTCTGCTCACCCGTGACCGCAAGGGCCCGCAGCCGATCGGGCAGTTCCTGCAGTGCCCGATGCTGGACGACCGCAACGACACGCCGTCGTCGTACCAGATGGCGGGCCTCGGCATATGGGACCGCACGTCCAACGAGACCGGCTGGACGGCGCTGCTCGGCGAGGCGCGCGGCGGCCCGGACGTGCCCGCCTATGCGGCACCGGCCCGGGCCGAGGACCTGACCGGGCTGCCGCCGGCCTTCCTGGACGTCGGTTCCGCGGAGACCTTCCGGGACGAGGTCGTCGCCTACGCCTCACGCCTGTGGCAGGCCGGTGGCGTGGCCGAACTGCATGTGTGGCCGGGCGGCTTCCACGGCTTCGACGGCTTCGCCCCGCAGGCGGCCCTGTCCCAGGCGGCCCGGGCGGCACAGCTGCGGTGGCTGCGGCGGATCCTGGGGTAGTGAGGCCCGACCACACCCACCACCCGAACCCACCCCGACCGAGCCCGCACGGCCCGGATCCGGTCCGTCCGCAGACTCCTCCCAGCCGTCGCCATGCCGCACCATGGTCGTATGAAAGAGCTGGCCGGACGCCTGACGGCGCTGGATCCGGACGCCGGTGCCGCCGTGCGGGTCATCGCTTACTTCGACCGCCTCTCCGAGTCGCGGGCCGGTCTGGAGGCGCTGGTGCGCGGGGCGGCCGTACTGTCCGGGGTGCCGGCGCGGCTGTTCGACGCCGACCGGCGGGTGCAGGTGCGTGTGGAGCCGGACGGCACCCGGCAGGACTCCGACCTCCCGCCGGATCCCGGCTGGCCGTCCGCGGCACTGACCCCGGACGGTGCACCGGCGCTGTGGCTGGAGCGCGCGGCGGCGCAGCCCAGTGTGGTCGACGCGGTGATCCTGGAACGGGCCGCCGGTGCCGTACGGCGGGTCCTCGACCGTACCCGCGGCCGGGCCCCGATCGACGACCCCGCCCTGGTCGAAACCGTCCTCGACGCCACCGCCCCGGAGGCGGCCCGACTGCACGCCGCCCGCCGGCTGGGCCTGGACCCCGCGGGACAGGCCCGCGCCCTGGCCCCGTACGACGGCCGCCCCCGGATCGCACCGGCGCACCCGGAGACCGAGCCACCGCACGCCGGACACCGCTTGGGCATCGGCCCCGTCGTCCCCGTGCTCGACCTGCCGCGCTCCTGGACCGCGGCCCGCACCGCCCTGCGCTTCACGGCGGACGGCACCGCACAGGATCCCGGCGCGCGCGTGGTCCACGCCGACGACCTGGGCGGTATCGCACTCCTCGCCGACCTGGTCGTACCCGGTGCCGAACCGCCGCCCGACGTCCGCGCCGTGGACACGGCTGCCGCGGCGACGCCCTGGCTGCTGGCCACGCTGCACGCGGTCGCCTCGACGGCGAGCCTGCGCGCGGCGGCCACCGAGATCAACGTCCACCACTCCACCCTCCAGGACCGGCTGGCCCACGCCGAGCAGCTGCTGGGCTGGCCGGTGCGCACCCCCCAGGGCCGGCTCAGGCTGCAACTGGCCCTGACCATGCGGCACTTGGCGCGCGCGTAGCCGGCGACTCGCCCTACCCGCCCTACCGCCCTACCGCCCTACCGCACTCGAAAGCCATCCCGCCCATCAGTGTGCGGTAGGGCCCGATGCGCACGGCGTCGGCGAAGTACTCGTCCTCGCTGCGTCCGGCCAGCAGCCGCTCCCGGCAGAGCTGCTGGGGCGTGGCCGTCACCGCATTACGCAACGCCATGGCCCCAAGCCAACACCCGCCCCGTTGAATACTCAACGGGGCGAGTATGCAGACACCGGCCAGTGGCCCGGGGCAGCTGTCCGGCGGATCGTCACGCCGCGTTCGCCGCGTCGAGCACCTCGTCGGCCAGCGGCTTGTCGAGGGCCGCGTGGACCAGGCCGTCCGCGAGCCGGGGTACGTCACGCTCGCTCACGAATCCGGCCAGCTTGTCGGGCGACGTCGGCAGTCCGAGCCGGCGCGCACCGTCCTGGGCCTTGCGATCGAAGTACGGTGCGAACTCCGGCCATATGCCCTGCACGTCGCGCAAGAAGATATCGGCTCCCGTGGGACCGATCCCGGGTATGTCCTGGAGGGCTTTCCTGGGGTCGGATTCCTCGCGCAGGCGCCGTAGATCGCCTCCGTAGCGTTCCAGCAGCAGTTCGGCCCCCTTGCCGAGCATGGTCGCGGTCCGTTCGTCGTAACGGCGGTAGCCGCCCTCACCGAGCGCGTCGACGCGTTCCTGCCAGGACGCGTCCGCCATCGAGCGGGCGTCGCGCATTCCTGCGTCGAACAGCGCCTTTGCCGCCGCCACCGCGATATCGGCCTTGATACGGGCGCTGAGCAGGATCGCCAGCACGAGCGTCTGGTAAAGGGGGCCGGGGGTATTACGCAGCCTGATCCCGGCCTGCGCCGCGTAGGTGCGCTCCTGCCGGTCGAGCAGGGCCCGGACCACCGCGTTGTCGGTCTTCGCACTCATTGTCAGGCCACCGATTCAACGGTTCGTGCTTTTACGGTCATTCCCTCGCGGGCTTCATCTCGCGGGCTTCATCGGAGTTTCGAGGTCCGCTTCACTGTCGGCCTCCGTGTACCCGCGCCAGGTCCGGTCGATGCGGCCCTACGGCAACCAGCCGCTCACCCCAGACTGAGCAGGACGATCGCGGCGCCCGCGATCAGCAGACCCGACATCTGGGTCCGGGTGACCCTCTCGTGCAGGACGGCCAGACCCAGGGCCGTCGGGACCGCCGGGTACAGGGAGGCCAGGACCACGGCGACGGCCAGTATCTGCTCGTGGGCGGCGAGGAGATACAGGATGAGGGCGAACGCCGCTCCCGCTCCGGTCAGGACCGCACAGCCCAGCAACCGGACGGGCCCGCGGAACTCGGGCGCGTGCCGCCGGACGCCCGGAAGCAGAAGGAGAACCGCGGCGGTGCGGCCGATGGCCACGGGCCACAGTCCGCTCGCCGGATCCGCCTGGGCGAGGCCGATGTACTGCACCGCCACTCCCCCGCTGGCGATCAGGCCGTCCGCCGGCAGCCGCCGCCCGGAACGGGCCCGGCTGCCGTGACCGTCGCCGCCGGCGGAGACCAGCCACAGAGCGGGAACGGTGGCGCAGATGCCCAACCACGCGAGCGGAGTGGGCCGGTCACCCAGCAGGAAGACGCCGCACAGCACCGACAGCGCCACCCCGGTGACCGCGCTCACGGGGACCACGACGCTCATGGCACCACGGCTCAGGCCGCGGTTGAGGAAGTGCATGGTCACCGCGCTTCCGGCGCCGGACGCCGCGCCCCACGCGACATCCGCGGAATGGACGGCTGTCGCGGGCGTCAGCAGCGCGGCGACGGCGGCCAGGAGCAGGCCCCCGACCTGACCGAGGAAGGTGACGACGGCGAAGTGGACCCGGCGTGACAGCAGCCCGCCGGCGAAGTCGACGATGCCGTAGCAGACCGCGGAGGCCAGCGCGAGCAGAGCACCCATCCGCTTCAGGTGCCCGCCGAAGCCGTCGCCATCCGCCGGTGACCAGCACTCGGGAGGCCGTGTACGCCCCGCCGCTCGGGGTACTCGATCGTTCCGTTCAGGACAGGAGGAGGTTCACCATGACCAGCAGCACGGAGACCGGTGGGATCACGGGCACGCAGGACAAGGACTACGACCTGATCTGGTACGTCGAGGCCTGCCTGGACAACGCGCTGCGGCTGGAGTCGTACATTCAGGACGCCGAGCGCGATAGGGACACGGAGGTCGTGGACCTGTTCCGCAAGGCGCAGGCCGACAGCCGCAAGGGCGCCGAACTGGGCAAGGAGTTGCTGCGGACGCGGCTGGGCGGCTGACGCCCGGCCGTCCGGCGGCGCGCTGCCTACACAGCGTCACCGTCCGACGCGCGCGGCCCGCCCCACCCGCTTACGTTGGGCGGGCAAGCCCTGTCTCACCCAAGGAGGAGCCATGGCCGACAAGGGCCGCGCGGACAAGATGAAGGGCAAGGCCAAGGAGATGACCGGTAAGGTCACCGGCGATCGCGAGATGCAGTCCGAGGGCAGGCTTGAGCAGGCACGCGGGGAAGCCAAGAAGCTCAAGGGCAAGGCTCAGGAGAACATGCAGCAGCCGGGGACGCGCTCCGCCAAGCGCGACCGCACCTGAACCTCGCGACGCTGCCGCCGCGGACACGTTCCCACCGTGTCCGCGGCGTCGTCCTGTGCGGCACCGCGGCGCCCGCACGCACCTACCCGCCGACCGCCTCCAGCGACAGCGCGAAGACGTGGGCCCGGGCGGTGCCGCCCGTGGGCGCGGCCAGGGTGACCCCGGTGAGCTGCCGGGTCGCGTCGAGTTCCACCACCTGGTGGAAGATGGCCGCCTTGGTGCCCAACGGCCCGTTACGGGTGTGGATCTGACTGGTCGTCACAGCCGCGGTCTCACCGTACGCGGGCCCCGACGCCAGCCAGCCGGTGAGCCGGAGCTGCGCGGCGACGGTGGTTCCGTCGGCGTACCGGAGCGTCGCCGGGACGGTGACGCCCGCCGTGTCGCCCGCGCCGAGCACGTGCAGCCTGCCGTACCCGCCCTGCGGAACGGCGATGTTCTGGCCGTCCGCGACGACGTTGTTGTTCGTTCCCTCACTGCCGTTGGTGAAGGCGAAGCCGATCCCGTCGTCGGAGGTCTGGCCGGTCTGGGGGAGCTGGGCCATGGGGTAGGTGCGGCCGGTTCCGTCGAAGTCCCCGTCGCCGTAGTACATCTCGGTCGTAATGGCGTCGTTGTCGAAGTGGCTCGTCAGGTCGACCTGGGTGACGGTTCCGGTCTGCGGAAGTTCCGGCAGGCCCCACCTGTCGGCGGGGGCGGAGACCGGCACGGGGGTGATCCGCAGCTCGGGGCGGTGGCCCGCCGGGTGGATCACGGCCTCCGCGCCCTTGGGCAGGTCGAGTTCGACGACGCCGTCGCCGAGGTCGCGCCAGCCGGGAGCCGGGCCGCCGATCCCGGCGACCGTGACGCGCCCGCCCAGTGAATGGCGCACCCGGCAGGGCTCTCCGGCGAGGCTGCGCACCCGTACCCAGCGGGTCCGGCCGTCCCGGCGGACGGCGCTGACGAGGAACGCGCCCTGGGTGCGGAAGTCGTGAAGTGTGACGTCCCGCCACTCCCCCGGCACCGCGGGGAAGATCCGGATGGTGTCGCCCCAGCTGGTGCAGAGCATGTCGTGCAGGCTCTGCGCGGCGGACAGCGGGGTCTCGATGACCGGACCCGCCTCGTAGTACATCGTGTTGGGCTGCACGAACCGGGCCACCAGCTCCCGCAGATGGGTCAGCGAGTCGTCGCCCCGGCCCATCATCGCGGAGAGGGACGCGGCACCGGAGAAGCTGTATCCGCGCAGGGCGCCCTCGAAGCCGATCCAGCGCTCCAACGACCGTTCGATGAGCTCGCGTTGGTCGGGCTGTTCCCAGTTGACGAGGTAGAGGGGGTAGACGGCGAGCAGGTGGGAGTAGTGCCGGTGGGACTTGGCGAACGGGACACCGGCGCCGATCATGAAGCCGTTGGCGTCGACCGGATAGTCGGTGAGCCGGTCCAGGACCTCGCGCCAGCGAGGCGCCGACTCGTCGTCCACGCCGAGGAGTTCGGTGGTCTCCAGCAGGGTGCGGCAGCTCCAGCGCAGCAGCGCCAGGTCGTAGTTGCAGTCCGCTCGCCCGCGTCGGCTCGGGCGGTGACGAGCAGCAGCGTGCGGTCGTTGTGGACCAGCGCGCGCAGCCGGATGGTGCCCTTGTCGGTGGTGAGGGTGCCGGTGATCTCCGCGTTCCACAGGTCGAGGCGCAGCTCGGTGCCGGTGATGGCGCCGACGGGGTGTAACAGCAGATTGCCGACCGGGAGCCGGGCCACGCCCCAGTCGCTGCCGAACTGAGGCCGGTGATCCTGGACTTCGCTGTGCTGCACGGTGAAACGCAGGGCGCCCTGGCCGGGTTCCTGGTAGACGATCGAGCCGAGCAGCCCGTTGCCGAGGAAGGGCCCCTCGTACCAGGTGCGCGGCATCCGCTTCCACACCGGGTCCTGTGCGGCGAGGAACTCCTGCCACTCGCGGTCGGCGCGCATGCCGATCAAGGCCCCGGGCCCGCCGCCCGGTTGAGCTGCCGCTGCCGGGGCGGCGACCGGCGTCGCGGCTGAGGCGGCGACACCTCCGAGAAAGCCCCGTCTACTCACTCTCATCATCGATCTCCTCATATTGATCCGATGACTTGGCTAGACGTGAGCGTAAAAAGCGGCTAATGATGCGTCAATACACCGAACAGCACGACCGTTTCATCCGATGACTCGTGCGTGGGAGGCACACATGCGTGTCGTACGATCCACAGTCACCAGAGCCCTGACGGTCGCCGCCTGCCTGGCGGCGCTGTGCGCTCCGACAGCCGCCCAAGGCCAGGACGCCGGCCCGGACGCCGGCCCGGAACGCAGCTGGCGCACGGCCGCACCCGGCGGCGGCCCGGTCTCCGCCCAGCTGTCCCTCACCGACTTGGGCGGTCTGACCCTGACCGCCCGCGACGGCCGTACGACGGTCCTGCGGCCGTCCGCGCTCGGCATCCGCACGTCCGTCACCGACTTCTCCGCCGGGCTGAGCTTCGTCAGCCGCCGGGACCGGACGGTCCACGAGACGTACACGACGACGACCGGCGCCCGCACCCGGCACACCCTCGACGCCGCCGAATCCGTCTTCACCTTCCGCAAGCAGGGCCGCATGCTGCGGATCGCTCTGCGGGTCACGTCCGACGGCGTCGCCTACCGCTATGAACTCCCGCGGGGCGACGGGGAGTCCGGGACCGTCACCGTGCTGGGCGAGACCTCGCAGTACGCGGTGCCCGCGCAGGCGGACTCCTACCTGCTGCCGTACGACAACGGCCGCCAGGACTACGAGTCCATCCACGACCGCACCCCGCTCGCGCAGGCCGAGACCGGCACCGACTACGGCTACCCGTCCCTGTTCCGCGTCGACGGCGACAGCTGGATGCTCATCGGCGAGTCCGGCCTCGACAGCTCCTACGCGGGCTCCCGTCTCACCCTCGACCGGGTCGACGCGGACGCGGGCCTCTTCAGCCTGAAGCTGCCGGATCCCGCCGAGGTGGCCACGGCACCCTTCGCGACCCCCTGGCGCACGATGGTGATCGGCGATCTCGCCACCGTCACCGAGAGCGACCTGATCACCGATCTCGCACAGCCGTCCAGGGTCGCCGACACCTCGTGGATCAAGCCGGGCAAGGCCGCCTGGTCCTGGTGGTCCGACGGGCAGAGCCCGACCAGCCTCACCGCGCAGAAGAAGTTCGTCGACTACGCCGCCGAGCAGGGCTGGGAGTACGTGCTCGTCGACTCGGGCTGGAGCAACGACTGGATGCCCGAACTCATCGCGTACGCCCGGGAGAAGGGCGTCGGAGTCTGGCTGTGGGTGCGGTGGCAGACCATCGACGCCACGAGCGAGATCGACACGCTGCTGCCGCGGTGGAAGTCCTGGGGCGCCGTCGGACTGAAGATCGACTTCATGGAGTCGGACGGACAGGACCGGATGCGGTGGTACGACGCGATCTTCGCCGCGACCGCCGAGAACGAGCTGATGCTGAACTTCCACGGCGGCACGATTCCTCGCGGGCAGCAGCGGACCTGGCCGCAGTTGATGACCGTGGAGGCGGTGCGGGGGGCCGAGGGCACGAGGCCCCGGCCGGGGCGTGAGCCGTTCCCCGCGGAGCATTACACGACGCTGCCGTTCACCCGGAACCTCACCGGGTCCATGGACTTCACGCCGGTCACCTTCACCGGCGTGCGGCCCACCAGTGACGCGGCCGAGTTGGCGTTGTCGGTGGTGTACGAGTCCGGGGTGCAGCACTTCGCCGACAGCGTCGAGTCGTATGCGTCCCGGCCGCTCGCGGAGCGGTTCCTGCGGGGGGTGCCCACGGTATGGGACGACACCGAGTTGGTCGATGGACTGCCTGGGGACCGGGCCGTGCTCGCTCGGCGGTCGGGGAGTGAGTGGTTCCTCGGGGCGGTGACGTCCGGGGGTGCGCGGACGCTGGACGAATCGCTCGGTTTCCTTGGCTCCGGGCGCTGGCTCCTCGACGTCTACCGGGACGCTCCGGGAGGTGGTCTTGCCGTCGAGACCCGTGAGGTGACCGCCGGTTCGCGGATCGTTCTGGACGTGCCCGCGAACGGCGGTTTCGCGGCGCGGGTGTGTCCGGCGGAGCCGGGACGTGCGAACTGCGGGTGAGGCGGGTCGCTGCTCGTCGTTCTCGCAGCACGCGCCGTCCGGCACGGAATCGCGGCGCGGCGGTGTCACGCCGGCTCCTCGGTGACCGCCGGGCCGCCCTCACCGAGGTGTACGACGGTGCGGGTACCGTCCGTCCAGCGGGCGGTGAGGACGAAGCCGTCGATCTCGACGGTGACTCGGCCGGTCAGCGCGGGCGGGTCCGGTTCGGCGGTGAGGGAGGCGAGCGCGGCGAAGACCGTGCCGGACCGGTCGTCGCCCACGGTTCCGGTGAGTTCGGGGACCAGGGCCCAGGGGCCGTACGCCGTGCCCTGCGGGGCGCGGACGACGCCCTGCCGGTGCCAGCCGTGCAGGCCCAGCAGTCGGCTGGTCACCTCCTCGCCGTCGATGCGGATCTCGCCGGCGTGCCCGGCTTCGTCGGGGGCGGCCTCCGGCGGCAGGGCAACCGCCCAGCCGGTGTGATGCACGGGCGTTCCCGGCGGTACGCCGACCGTGCGGTGCACCCGCAGTTCGAGGCTGCCGCGCGCGAGGGTCAGGCTTTCGATCCGGGCGGACGGCAGGACGGGGCCGCCTTCGGGGAAGACCGGGCGGTGCCATGAGGCGAGCCAATCCGGGCCGCTTGCGAGGGGGTTGATGCGGATGCGGGCGCTGCGGGTGCCGCGGGCCTCCAGGGCGATGTGGTTGTCGGGGGTGTTGGCGGCGCTGGTGGGACCGGTGCGGGTGGAGTAGGCGAGGCGGGCGTAGAGCGGGTTGCCGGGGGCCTGCTCCGGCTCGCGGGAGTCGAACTTGTGGCTGCCGTGGTTGTGCAGGCGTACCAGGCCGTCCCGGGCGGTGGTCTGGACGAGCAGTCCGGGGGCCGGCAGCGCGAGTACACGGTCGGGGCCCTCGGCGGGCACGGGTTCCTCCGTCGCCGTCCACATCGGGTCCTCGGGCGGGAGCAGCAGGGCCAGGAAGCCCTTCGACGCCCAGTACGGCGAGCCTGGCCCCGAGTAACGCTGGAGCGTTGCCGCGTGCGGCCCGTACCAGCCGAGGGTGAGGATGCCGTCCTCGGTGAGGGCGCCGCGGTCGAGGAAGTGGCGCAGGGCTCCGCTGAGGATGCTGCGGGTGGCGCCGGGGGTGAGCGGGGTGCTGCCGGTGAGGGCGCCGAGGGCCACGGCCGCGGTCGCGGCGAAGCGGTACGTCAGGGAGCGGCCGTGGTGGATCGGGGCGCCGTTGGCGTCGAAGAGGAGGGCGAAACCGTCGAGGAACTCCCGGAGGCGGGGGCCCAGTCGGTCCAGCAGGGGCCGGTCCTTGGCGAGGTGGGCGTGGAGGAGGGGGTAGAGGTGCAGCGCCCAGCCGTTGTAGTGGTCGAAGGCGCGGCCGTCGCCGTCGGAGTACCAGCCCTGGCCCCGGTACCAGCCGTCCAGCAGGTCGAGGCCCCGCTCGACAGCGCGGCCGGTCTCGGTGTCGCCCCGCCCCGCGGACTGGAGGAAACCCGCGACCGTCAGCGGGAAGAGATACCAGTTGTTGGGTGCGGGCGTGTGCCTGAGCGCGCCGCGCAGCCAGCGTTCGACGCGGTCCTGGTCGGCGGCGGCGAGGGTGTCCCAGGTCCACGGCGCGGTGAGGCGGAGGGCGAGGGCCACCGACGCGGACTCCACCATGGGCTGGCCCCGGATGCCGTGGTGGCCGATCTCCGGCCAGGACTCGCAGTCGTCGTGGCCGGGAGTGCGGGTGCCGCGGACGAGGCCGGCGGTGTAGCGGTCCAGGAAGCCGTGCGGGTCCTTGCCCCGGGCCCCGGCGGTACGGAGCGCGGCGAGCAGGAACGTACGGGCGAAGCCCTCCAGGCCGTCGGAGCGGACGCCGGACTTCGAGGGCGGGCCGGGCAGGTCGATGAGGGCGTGGCCGGGGGTGGCGTAGCGGAGGGCGGCGGCGAGCAGATGGTCGGCCACCGCTTCCCAGTGGGCGCGGGTGTAGCCGGTGTACGGGCTGAGGGTGCGGTCCTCGGGCGGGAGCGGGAGTTCGGGCATGGCGGAGCCACGCCTCCTGTTCGTCTCGGGTCCGCCTCAGGCGAGGCGTGCCAGGTGTTCGGGCCGGACGGGGTGGGCGAAGGGGCGGCCGAGGACGTACGACTCGACCTCGGCCAGGGCCAGTTCGGCGAGGCGGCGCAGCTCGCCGCCCTTGGAGCCGGCGATGTGCGGGGTGAGCACGACGTTCGGGCAGTCGTAGAGCGGGGAGTCGGCGGGCAGCACCTCCGGGTCGGTGACATCCAGGACGGCGTGGATCCGTCCCGACAGCACCTCGTCGGTGAGGGCGTCCTGGTCGACCACGGCCCCGCGCGCGGTGTTGATCAGGGTGGCGCCGGTGCGCAGCCGTGCCATGAGTTCGCGGCTGACGAGGCCGCGGGTCTCCGGCAGCAGCGGCGTGTGCACACTGACGGTGTCGCTGTGTGTGAACAGCTCCGGGAGCGACACTGCCCGCGCCCCGAGGTCGTGGGCCTCGCCCTCGGCGACGTAGGGGTCGTGGAGCAGGACGGTCAGGTCGTGCGCGCGGAGCAGGCCGATGACGCGGCGGCCGATGACGGAGGCGCTCAGGATGCCCACCGTGCGGCGGTAGTTGCCCGCGTCGGGGTGGCGTTCGTTCCAGTCGACGCGGCGGCGCTCGGCGCGGTAGAGGCGGGCGGTCTCCAGGACGCGCTTGTTGGCGAGCAGGATCATGGCGAGGGTGTACTCGGCGACCGGTACGGCGTTGGCCGCGGCGGCGGAGGACACCGCCAGGCCGCGCTCCCAGCAGGCGGGGGTGATGTGGTGGCGTACCGTGCCCGCGGTGTGGATGACGGCGCGCAAGCGGGGCGCGGCGCGCAGGGCCGCCGCGTCGAGGGGCGGGCAGCCCCAGCCGGTGACGAGCAACTCGGCGTGGGCGAGGGCACGGTGGGCGGCGGGTGTGGTCAGGTCGTCCAGGACGAGACGCGGGTCGATGTCGGTGAGGTCGGCGAGGCGGGCCCGCGCGTCGGCGTCGAGGACCTGGCGGGCGGTCCGCCGCGCCATGGCCAGGACGGCGCGCGGGCGGCGCCGATGCGGGTGGGGTTCGGTCATTTCACGCTTCCGGCGGTCAGGCCCGACTTCCAGTACCGCTGCAGCGTCACGAACGCGACGATCAGCGGGACGACGGCGAGCAGCGAGCCGATGACGACGAGCGGGTAGTACTCGGGCGAGACGGTGGCGGAGCTGTTCCAGGTGTAGAGGCCGAGGCTGAGCGGATACAGGTGCTGGTCCGAGAGCATCACCATGGGCAGGAAGAAGTTGTTCCAGATCGCGGTGAGCTGGAAGAGGAAGACCGTGACGAATCCGGGGCCGAGCATGCGCAGACTGACCCGCAGATACGTCTGCAACTCCCCCGCGCCGTCCACCCGGGACGCCTCCAGCACCTCGGTCGGCACGTAGCCGCTGCTGAGCAGGCGGGCCAGATAGACGCCGAAGGGGTTGAACAGCACCGGGATGAACACCGCCCAGAAGGTGTTCACCAGGCCGACGCCGGACGCCACCAGGTACAGCGGCAGGGCGAGGACGGTCGGCGGGACCATCACGCCGGTGAGGACCAGGCCGAACAGCTTCTCCTTGTGCGGGAAGTCGTACTTGTCGAAGGCGTACCCGGCGGCGACGCTGATCATCGAGCCCACGAGGGCGCCGACGACCGCGTACAGCAGGCTGTTGAGGTACCAGCGGCCGTAGACGCCGTCCTCCATGGAGAACAGGTCGGTGATGTTCTGCCAGAGCGAGAAGTCGCTGAGGTCGAGGATGTTGCTGCTGAAGAGGGCGTCGGAGTTCCTGGTGGAGGCCAGCAGCAGCCACAGGCCGGGCAGCAGGGTGTAGAGGGCCGCGATCAGGACGACGACGTTGGCGACGGCGCGGCTGGTGAGCCGGTGCGTGGTCATCGCGCGCTCCTCTCCCGGCGGCCGGCCCAGCGGGTCACGGCGAACGACAGGGCGCAGGTGACGACGAGGAGGATGACGGAGGCGGCGGAGGCCAGCCCGTAGTTGTTGCGGCGGAAGGCGGCGTCGTAGATGTACATGTTCGGCGTGTAGCGGGAGTTGACCATCGGGGTGGCCTGGTTCATCAGGGTGGGTTCGGTGAACAGCTGGAGCGCGCCGATCAGGGCGAACATGCAGACCATGACGACGGAGCCGCGGATGATGGGCACCTTGACGAACAGCGCGGTGCGCAGGCCGCCGGCGCCGTCGATGCGGGCGGCCTCGATCACCTCGCGCGGCAGGGCCTGGAGGGCGGCGTAGAAGATCACCATGTTGTAGCCGAGGCCGCTCCACAGCGCGATGTTGACGATGGCCGGCAGCACGGTGTGCAGGCCCAGGAAATCGATGTGGATGTCCGCTTCGGCGAACAGCTTGATGACCGGGCTGAGGCCGGGTGTGTACAGGTACAGCCAGATGACCGCGGCGATGATGCCGGGCACCGCGTGCGGGAGGTACAGCATCATCTGCGCGGTGCGCCGCAGCCGGACCAGACCGGAGTCGAGGAGCAGCGCCAGCGCGAGCGCGCCGAGGACGACCACCGGGACGAAGATCACGCAGTACAGGGCGATCACGCCGAAGCCGGAGCGGAAGCTCGGGTCGTCGAGGACCGCGAGATAGCTGCGCAGCCCGGTGAAGACGGTGGTGCCGCCGCCGAAGCCGAGGCCCTCGTGGTCCTGGGAGAAGAGGCTGAGGTAGACCGAGTAGCCGACGGGGATCAGGAACACGGCGACGAGCAGGGCCGTGAACGGGGCGAGGAGCGTGACGCAGGCGAGCAGCTGCTGGCGGCGTCCGGCGCGGCGGGCGCGGACGGCACTGGCGGCGGGGGGTTTCGTTCCCGTGCGTTCTTCGGAGAGCACAGTGCTCACGGCCGCTCCTCAGTTGGTGGTGACCGACAGGCCGAGACTCTTCAGGTCGGGCAGCGTTCTGCGCTCCCCTTGGCGCAGGGCGCCGATGATGCTGCCGCTGCCGGCTCCGGCCTTGGCGAACCCGTCCTCGACGGAGGTGATCGTGGAGGTCATGCGCGGGCCCCACTGCCAGCGCGGGGAGATCAGCCGGGCGGACTGCTGGAAGAGGCCGAAGATGTCCTGGCCGGAGTAGTAGGAGGTGTCCATCTCCTTGCGGGCCACGGGAACGAGCGCGGGTACGGCGGGGTAGGCGCTGCTGATGCCGCTGGAGAGCTTGGCGCGCAGGGCGTCCGGGCTGGTGACCATCCAGATGATGAACTCCAGTGCCTCCTCGGGGTGCCGGCTGTCCTTGGTGACGGCGAAGGTGGAGCCGCCCTGGGTGCCGAGGGACGGTTTCGCGGGGTCCCACTGCGGGAGCGGCGCGATCGCCCACTTGCCCTTGCCTCCGGGCGTGGAGTTCATCAGCGAGCCGGCCGCCCAGGCGCCCGCCATGTAGCCCACGGTCTCGCCGTTCTGGAGGTGCGCCCGCCACTGCTGGCTGTCCACGGGTTCGACGCGCACCAGGTCCTGGTCGACGAGGCGCTGCCAGTATGCGGCGACCTTGCGGGTCGGGGCGTCGTCCATGGTGATCCGCCAGGTGTCGCCGGCGGTCCGGAACCACTGCGCGCCGGCCTGCCAGGCGAACCGTCAGGGGCGTCGGCCGACGGCGATGAAGTTCGCGGCGAAGAAACGGCGTCCGCTCCCGGACTGCTCGGCGCGCAGGAAGGCGTCGTCCCAGCGGGTGATGTCGTCCGGGGTGGCCAGGCCCTCGGCGACGAGGGTGTCGCGGGCGGCCCAGACGGGTCCGCGCATGCCGGGCGGGGGTGCGAAGACGTCGATGTGGCCTTCGAAGGCGACGACCTCCAGGCCTGCCGCGGTGAGCAGTTCGTCGAGCCGGGTGCCGACGGTCAGGTCGTCGCCGCGGCGCCGGTGCAGTTCGCGGTAGCGGTCGTCCATCTCGTCGAACTCGGGAGGGGCGTCCCGTAGACCCGAGGAGTTCGCGTCGATGTCCACGAGGTACACCGCGCCGCCGCCGGGCCTGGCCAGCGTGCCGAGATGGTCGACGATCGCCTGCTCACGGCCGCCGTTGTGGGCCAGCACATGCCGGAGCATCACCAGGTCGAAGGTGCCCTCGGCCAGCCCGGTGGCGTCGGCGGATCCGCCGGCGGTGTGCACGGGGACACCGGTCCGTGCGGCGAGCGCGGCGGCGACGGCCAGCGCGTCGCCGTCCCGGTCGACCGCCCAGACAGCGCCGTCCGGGGCCGCCATGCCCGCCAGCCGCACCGCGATCGCGCCCGGTCCGCATCCCACGTCGGCGATCCGCGCGCCGGGAACCGCGCCCGCGGCCACCCACAGGTCGCGTTCCCGCCGCTGGGCGGCGTCGGCCATGAGCCGGTAGCGCTCGATCTCCGAGTCGCTGAGGGTCAGTGCGTAGTCGGCCACTTCGGCTTTCCTCTCATCCGGTTCGCGTGCGGCCCGTATAGCGCACATGGCACGCCCGACGTCCCCCAAAGCGCGAAAACACGGCGTCTTTGACATGGACTCATGCCGTTCCGTGAACGCCTTGACTCCGTCGCATTCCCACCCGTACTCGATGGAGGTACATCGCATGGTCGGCAGACATGCCGCGGCCGGTCGCCGCACCGCCCTGACCGCTCTCGGGATCCTCGTCCTCACCGGGATCACCTCGACCGCGGCGGCCGAGCCGCCCAAGCCGGTGCCCGGATCCACCGCCGCACAGACGGTCGGTGCCGACCGGCCGTCCGCGGCGCTGCTGCGTGCCCTGCGGCGTGACCTCGGGCTGACGCCGGGTCAGGCGACCGAGCGTCTGGTCAACGAGGCGGAGGCGGGCGTCCGTGCGGGCCGTCTCCGCAACGCCCTGGGCGAGCGCTTCGCGGGGGCCTGGGTGCGGGGGGCGACCTCGGCCGAACTCACCGTCGCGACCACGCAGGCCGCCGACGTGGCCGCCATCCGGGCCCAGGGCGCGAAGGCGGCCGTCGTCAAGCGGTCGTTGAGCGAGCTCCGGGCCGTCAAGGAGAAGCTGGACACGGCCGCCGCCCGCGTCCCGACGCGGGACACGCCGGTCTGGTACGTCGACGTGCCGGCGAACCGGGTCGTCGTCCAGGCGGTCAGGCAGTCGGCCGCCACCGCCTTCATCAAGGCGGCCGGGGTCCAGGGCGAGGACGTCGGCGTCCGTGTGTCATCGGCTCGGCCGCGGCTGCTGGAGGACCTCGTCGGCGGCGACGCCTACTACATCGAGACCACGGCCCGCTGCTCCATCGGCTTCTCCGTCACCAAGGGCACGCAGCAGGGCTTCGCCTCGGCCGGACACTGCGGCGGCACGGGCGACGAGACCACCGGCTTCAACAAGGCCACCCAGGGCACGTTCAAGGCCTCCACGTTCCCCGGCAAGGACATGTCCTGGGTCGGCGTCAACACCGACTGGACCGCCACGCCCGACGTCAAGGGCGAGGGCGGCGAGAAGGCGGAGGTCACCGGCTCGGTCCAGGCGCTCGTCGGGGCGTCGATCTGCCGCTCGGGCTCCACCACCGGATGGCACTGCGGCACCATCCAGCAGCACGACACGAGTGTCGACTACTCCCAGGGCACCGTCGACGGCGTGACCAAGACGACCGTGTGCGCCGAGCCCGGCGACTCGGGCGGCCCGTACGTCTCCGGCAGCCAGGCGCAGGGCGTGACCTCCGGCGGCTCGGGCGACTGCACCAGCGGCGGGACCACCTTCTACCAGCCGGTCAACCCGATCCTCAAGGACTTCGGCCTCGTCCTGAAGACCGCGCCCGCCGGGACCCGACCGCCCGGTCAGCAGGACAACGGCTTGCAGGACGCATGGGCCGCCGACCGCGTCTACGAGGCCGGCACCACGGTGACCCACTCCGGTGTTCGCTACCAGTGCCTGCAGACCCACCAGTCCCAGGGCACCTGGTCGCCGAGTGCCACTCCGGCCCTGTGGCAGAAGCTGTAGGTGTCGTACGACGGCGGGTGCGGGGGCGACGCCCTCGCACCGCCCGCTCCCCGTATCGCCTGCTACTGCTCCGCGAGGAGCGCGTACGCGGTGGCGACGAAGGAGTCACGGGCACGGAACCGGCGGGTGCACAGCGCGACGAGGGCCGTGCCCGTGTCGGGCCTGAAGCCGAGAAATGCCTGCTGGCCGAGGGTCGCCCCGCTGTGGAAGTACATCGGCCCGCCGTTCGTGGGGTGCCGGAACCACGCCATCGTGTGCACATGCCGGTGTCCCAGCCCACGGCGGAGCACGGGCGTCCGCACGGCCCGCAGTGCGCCGGCCAGCGGGGAGCCGGCCGGGTCGAGATGGGCTTCGAGGAAGGCCAGCAGGTCGTGCGGGGTGGCGCGGACGGCACCCGCCGCTTGGAAGCCGCCCGCGTCGAAGGCGCGGGCGCGCGTGCGGCCGTCCTTGCCGTGGCCGAGAGCGTCGGTCTTCGGGTCCTCCGGCCGCAGGGCGGTGCCGCTCAGGCCGAGCGGACGCAGTACGTGTGCGCCGAGCAGTTCGTCCCACGCCGTGCCGGTGACCGCGCAGAGGGCGTGGCCGAGCACGGCGACGCCGAAGTTGGAGTACTCCCACCGCGTGCCGGGACGGTGCCGGGGACGGTGTCGCAGGAAGGCCTCGGTCACCCGCTCGGCGGGGTAGCGGCCGTAGGGGTTGGTGCGCCAGGCGCGAACCGCCCGCACATAGAAGTCGGCCGGCAGGGCGGGCAGTCCGGCGGTGTGCGTGATGAGGTGCGCGAGCGTCACCGGGGCCGGGCCGGTCCGCCGGGCCGGGTCCAGGCAGGCGGCGGCCGGCTCGCCCCCGGACAGCAGGCCGCGCTGGATGAGCTGGGCCAGCAGCAGTCCGGTGAACGCCTTGGACGCCGACCCGATCTCGTAACGCAGATCTTCCCGGGGGACCGGCGGGGACGGGGCCGTGCCGCCGCAGTGCAGGGTGCGGTGACCGGACCGGGAGACGGCGAAGACGGCGTCGGGCGCGTCGACGGCGTGGACGGCGCTCTCCAGCCGCTCCCGCAACGTGTCGTCGCTGCCGAGGGGGCCGCCCGTACCGTCCTGGTCGATGTCCTCGGCGCCGCCCGGCCAGGGCGTGGACCTGCCGGTCATGGGGTGGCGTGCGCCAGCTCGGAGAGGGCGCGGGAGGTGGCCAGTACGGACGCGAAGGCGGCGACCAGCGTCGGGTGGTAGACCATGTCGAACACCTCGTCAGGGTCGCCCTCGGGCATCGTCCCGAAGGCGGGCATGGCACCGTCGGGCTGCTGGGCGGCGGCGAAGCCCTCCCAGGCCCGTTCGTCCAGGGTGGGCCGGGGCAGACAGGCGTCGACGACGAGGAGTTCGCCGAGCAGGTCCCAGCGCTTGAGGTCCAGCCAGTCGTCGATCCAGACCGGCAGCCACATGGCGAGGTAGTCGGCGATGTCCGGCGGCAGGCCGTCGGGGCGCTCTCCCCAGTCGGTGAGGTGGAACACCGCGTGGGTGATGTCGTAGGCGATGTGCCCGCTGACCGTCCAGGGCTCGGGCGTACGGGCCAGCCAGGTGGCGCCGACGAGGTCCGCTTCGGGCGGGCTGGGCATGAGGCCGAAGCGGCGCTGGAACGCGGCCAGTCCGAGTCGGCGGGTCGGGTCCAGCTCCAGCGCCGTCCAGCTGCTGAGCCGGTGGTAGAGGACCGTGGCACGCTCCACCTCGGGTTCGCTGTACCCGAGTTCCTTGTACGGGAGGTACACCTCGAACGGGATGGGCGAGAGCGGTTCGATGCGCTGGCCGCGTACCAGCATGCGACCGCCGTCCAGCGTGTGCCGCCATGTGTGGTCCACGAGCCGGCGTGCCAGCTCGGCCTGCTGCGATCCGGCCACGCCCTCGCGGAACAGCACCCGGCAGATCAGGGCCAGTTCGCCGACCGGTTTGAAGCGCTCCAGAAAGCCCACTTCCGGGTCGACGTCGGGCTCCAGGCGGAATCCGTCGCGATGGGCCCACAGCCACTCCAGGGCGCGGACGCCGACGGTGTGTATCAGACGGGTGTCGGTCATCCGGGCACTCCTTGTTCCCCGTACCGGTGGTGCATGCCGCCCTGGTCCGTGAGGCACGTGAGGGTCTGTGCCGCCGCGAACGCGGCCATCAAGGTGGAGTGGTAGCAGCGGCGGAAGTCCGGCTCCGGCTCCGGGTCCGCTCCCACGTCGCCCCGCGGGCCCTGCTCCGCCAGCGCGCCCGAGGCGTGCTGCGCCCGCGCGATCCTCGCCCAGGCGTCCTGAAGGGTCACGGGGTCGGGCGGGGCCGGAAGGCTCGCGGCGACGATCAGCAGTTCGCAGCTCAGGTCCCACATCCCGGCGTCCAGGCAGGTGTCGAGCCAGGGCGGCAGCCAGTCGGCGAGATAGGCGGCCAAGTCCGCGGGGACGCCCTCAGGGCTGCGGCCCCAGTCGGTGAGGTGGAAGACGACGTGGGTGAGCGCGTACCCCGAGGAGCGCTCGAACGTCCACGGTTCCGGCAGCCCGCCCAGCCAGGTGCGGCGCAGCGCCTGCGTCTCCTGCTCCGGCCGGTTGATGCCGCTGCGGCGCTCGGCCTTCAGGACGCCGAGCCTGCGGGTCGGTTCCTGCTCGGTCAGCCGCCAGCCCCGGGTGCGGGCGGTCGTGGCGGCTGCGGCCTCGTACCCGGGGTGCCGCAGCCCGGCCGCGGCGAAGACGGAGTAGACCTCCAGGGGGTATGTCGCGAAGGGCTCCAGCGCCTGGAGCCGGAGGAACAGCTCGCCCCTGCCGGTCTGCTGCCACGCGAACCGCAACAGGTCCGACGCGCACGCGTGCAGCGGATCCGGCGGCGGGATCCGCGAGCATACGCTCGCGCAGGTCTGGGCCAGTTCCCCGAGCGGCTTCCAGGTGGCGTCCACGTGGCCGTCCGCGGTGAGCGCGTCCTCCCCCAGCGTGAACTCGCCGCGGTGCGCGGACAGCCACGCGAAGGCGCCGGCCGCCACTTCCCGGAGCTCGCCGACGCCGATCGCGGTCATACGAGGGCTCCGGCCGCCCGAACGACGCGTGCCGCCTGTGCCTGCAGGGCCACACGGGGATCGGTGCCGCCCATCAGTTCCACGAAGTCCAGCCCCGTCTGAAGACCGAGTGCGTCCGGTACGCCGTCGAGCAGGGTCAGCCAGCGCCCGGCACCGGCTGCCTGCGGCCAGTCCCTGCGGCGCACGGCCCGTACGAAGCCCCGGGCCACGTCGACCGTGCGGCGCCGGGCCACGCGGGCCACCGCGCAGTCCTCGCCGGGCACCGCCAGCGGGGCCAGGACCGCGAGTTGATGCGTCAGCACCTGCCAGGTCGCCTCGTCGAGCCAGCGGGCGTCGGGTTCCGCGAACGCGTCCCCGCCGGGTGAGCCGGCCTGCGACGGGTCGAGCCGCCGTAGCGTGCGACGCATGGCCCAGTGGCTCCACATGACGGCGGGAGCCGCGTCCGCGCGAGGCGGGAACGCCTCCACGGTCTCCCGGAACACGGTGAGCGTCTCGGGGGCGGGCGGGGTGCGGAAAAGGACGTGCGGCAGGAGCAGGTCCGCTCCCAACACGCGTACCGCCGCGAGCGCGAGACTTCCCCCAGGGCCGTCCACGGCCTCTGCGCCGGACACTCGCACGTGGTCCCCGCCCCGCAGGGCGGAGACCACGTCCGACGCAACGTCCTGCACCGCGCCCTGCAAGAGGGTCGTAGCGCCTGACTGCTCCATTCAGCTGCTCCCGTCGATCCGCTCAGCCCTTCTTGGGGCGAGGGGTCGGCGGGGACAACAGCAGCTTGGTGTCGGCGGAAAGCAGCGCCAACGCGGCGCACTCACGGCTGTCGCGGTAGACACCATCGGGCTCGGCAGGGTCGAGTGCCGCCTCGATGTCGACGCTCCGGACGCCCGTGATGTCCTCGAACGCCTTGTCAGTGGAAGGCATATCACCATCTCCTCTGGGGTCACCCCCTCCACAACCCAGATCACCACAGAGTCACAGAACACGCATCTTTTCCCAGACACCGGCATACGTCGCCGCTTCGGCTTCCGGGCACCCGGCCGGCCCACACGGCCGTTCTCCCGGCTCTCCTAACTGGACGTCACAGCCGAGGACTTCGCCGTTGGAGGTGCGGCTGGTCGAGGAACTGGCCACGATGCTCCGCCAGTTGAAGACTCCGAAGTGACCGCGTCTTCTCCGGCTTCTTCAACTTCTTCGGCTTCTTCAACGGCGCTGCTCGCGGCCGCTCTGCCGCACGCCGAGATGCGCACGGAGGTGGGCGATGGTCCGTGCCCATGTCGCGCCGCCGGTGTCGGTGGGATCGGCGAGGTCGGACGTACCGAGGAAGCCGTGGCCGAGTCCGGGGAGGATCTCGTGTGCGTAGCGGGGGTTGGCGGCTGCGGCTCGCTCGGCGTAGCGCCGCACGGCGGCCAGGCCCACCGTCTCGTCGAGTTCGCCCCAGAACGCGAGCACGGGCCCGCTCAGGGAGTCGACGAGGTCGATCGGCCGCTCGGGCGGAGCCACCACCCAGGCGGGCGGTTCGGGGAAGCCGTAGTAGGCGACCGTCACGAGACGGCCCTGCGTCGACGCCAGGTCGAGCGCGAACGTGCCGCCCATGCAGAACCCGATCGCGCCCACCGCCGCACCCCCGGAGCGCTCGCTGAGCCAGCCGACCGCGGCGCGCATGTCCTCGACGCTCTGGCGCTCGTCGAGCTTGGCACGGCGGGCGACGGCGGCCTCGCTGCCGGGTTCGGCCAGGGGGCCCTGACGGAAGAAGACATCGGGCACCAGGGCCTGGAAGCCCGCCTCGGCGACCAGGGCGGCGAGGTGCTCGTAGAACGGGCTGACGCCGAGCATGTCGGCGATGATCAGTACCGGAGGCGTGCCCGCGTCCGTGGCGAAGTGCAGCGCGGGCATCGTCTCGCCGGTGGGCAGGGCGATCTCCACCTCCCGGCGTGCGGCGTCCGGCGTCGGCTGCTTCGGTGGGATGTCGCTGTGGCACATGGGGGCGCTCCTTACTTACTCCACACCAAGGAACCTATCATTCGTCGAATATTTGACACTAGAGTCAGGCGGCGTAATTTTGTACGTCGGTGTCGCCCGAGCGGCACATCGGACCGACCCGTCCCGGGAAATACGACGGTACGTTCGCCGAGTTCGTCGCCGTACCCGAGCAGAACGTGCTGGACAAGCCGCAGCGGCTGAGCTTCGCGGAGGCCGCCTGTCTGCCGACGGCGTATCTGACGGCCTATCGGGCGCTGTTCAGTCAGGCGGGGCTGAAGAAGGGCGACGCCGTACTGATCCAGGGCGCGGGGGGGGCGGGTTCGCGACCGCCGCCTTGATCCTGGGCAAGCTCGCCGGGCTCGATGTGTACGTGACCAGCCGGAGCGAGGAGAACCGGGCCCGCGTCGGCGAGTTCGGGGCCGACGCGGCCCTGCCGCCCGGCGGCCGGTTGCCGCGACGGGTGGACACGGTGCTGGAGAGCGTGGGCCGCGCGACCATGAACCACTCGCTGCGCTCTCTGCGGGCGGGCGGCACCGTGGTGGTCGTCGGGGCGGCGGTCGGGAAACCCCGCGGAGCCCGCTGATCGACACCACGTACCCGCCGATCAGGCCCGTACCGCCTTCGAGCGGCTGGCAGCCGGAGGCGTCTTCGGGAAGCTCGTCCTGCTTGCCCAGGACTGACGCCGCGACACCACCGCGGAACAGGCGGGCGCGGTGCCCGCACCGACGGCTGCGGCGCCAGTGCGCGAAGGCAGCCGGCGCCGGTCCGTCGATCGGGTCTGGTCCGGAAGGCCGGAGGCCACGCGTGGTGGCTGTGGTGTCAGGCGTCGATGATTCGCTCCAAGTAGTCCAGGTCCTGCCGGAGCAGAGCCAGCGCGGCCCTCGGCCCGGAGACCGCGGGGGTCCGCTCTTCCGATCGGATCACCATCGCCACTGCCAGATCGGACACCTGATCCGCGACCTCCGTGTCCGTGATGTGGGAGTCGCCCGGGTGGTGCCACCAGGCCACCCAGTTGCACATGCCCGCCACCGCGAGCGCTGTTGTCCGGGTGTCCACGGGCCGGAACTGTCCCTGGAGGATGCCCGCCTCCATCACATGGACGAGGCAGGTCAGGGTGGCGCGTTGCGCGAGCCTGTTCGCCTTGGCGACGGCCGGCGGCAGATCGGCCTGGGAGCGGAGGAGGAGCTGGAACCTGGCGGGCTGGCGGGCTCGTTGCAAGGCGATGAGGTGAGCGATCTTGCGCAGCCGTGTGGCCGGGTCGAGGGTCTCGTCGTTGCCCAGCGCCTCGATCTCCGCGGAAGGTGCCTCCGAGATCTGTGTCACGAGCCTGGCGAGGAGCTCGTCCTTGCTCTTCACGTAGTAGTAGAGCGCGGGCCGGGTGATGCCCATGGCCTCGGCGATGTCCTGCAGGTTCGTCCCCGCGAAGCCCTTCTCCGCGAACAGCCGGGACGCCTGCTCGCAGATCTCGTTCTCCACGAGTTCTCGGCGGGCCGTCTGCCGGGTGGGGCTGTCGGCGGCCTGCTTCGAGGATCGGCGTCCCGTGGTGCTCCTGGCTCTTGAGGTGCCCTTGCTCTCCGGCTCGGCGCCGGAGGTGGCCTTCCTCGATCGTTCCGTCATGGCCTTGATGTTAGCGAGCAGAACAGCACCCCCTCCCCGCGACTGACGTTACTGACAAACTATGAACACTGAAGTCAATTCCAGGAGTGCGCGGATGGAACCAGGAAACCTGGCGTGCCGGTACATCGAACTCATCAGCTGCGGAGGATACGACGCGCTCGGGGACGTACTGCACGCCGACGTGGTCACGCACTACGGCAGCGATGAACCGGTACGCGGGCCCGCCGCGACTGCTCAGCCGTCGGCGTTGGGTGTGACGTCGGCGTCAATAATTCTTCGCACACATAATGCAACATGGTGGCGGCGTGGGTGCGCGGCGTGGGTGCCCGGTTGAGGTGTGTGCGGACATGGAACCGCCGGCCGACTGTCGGGCAGGACAGGGTTCGGCCGGCGGTTGTCCGTTGGACCGGGCTGGTACTGCGGCGGCTCAGTCGACGAGGTCGAGGGCGGCTCCGACCACGCTGTCGGCGTCGATCCGGTGGTACCGGTACACGTCGTCCAGCGCTCCCGACTGGCCGAACCGGCTCACGCCGAGCGTGGTGACCGGAACGTTGTTCACCGTGCCCAGGAAGGCCAGGGTGTGCGGATGGCCGTCGAGCAGCGTGACGAGGGGAGTGGCGCGCTCGGCCGGGAAGGCCTGGTCGAGGATCCAGGTGGGGGCGTCCTCCTGGCCCCGCCGGGCCTGCAGGGCCCGGAAGAGGAGGTCGGGGCTGGTGACGCACACCACGTCGGCCGGCCGGCCGAGGGCCGCGAGGCGGTCGGCCGCGGCCAGGGCCTCGGTGACCAGGGCGCCCACCACGGCGATGGTGACCACGGGAGCGTCGGCGCGGCGCAGGGGGTAGGCCCCGGCGACCGTCTGGCGGCGCCGCCGCTCCCGTGCGGCCGGGTCGGTGGGTACGCCGGCAAGGCTCTGGTCCACCGGCCGGGTGGACAGCCGCAGATAGGCCGAACTGCCGTCCGGTCTACCGAGGTTGCCCAGCGCCTGGAGCAGACACCATTCCGTGTCGATACCGAACGCCGGCTCGTAGGTCACGCAATCCGGCTGCTCGATCCCCAGCGACGGCGTGGTGATCGACTGGTGCGCGCCGCCCTCCGAGGCGAGGGTGACGCCCGAGGGTGTGCCGACCAGGATGGACTGGCCGCCCGCGTAGACGCCGAACGACCAGGGCTCCAGGGCCCGGTTGACGAACGGGTCGTAGACCACGCCGATCGGCAGCAGCGGCTGCTGCCAACGGCTCCAGGTGGCGCCCAGCTCGCCGAGCAGCCCGACCAGGTTCGTCTCGGCGATGCCCAGCTCCACATGCTGGCCGGAAGGTTTCTCACGCCAGTGCAGGATCGTCTCTGCATCGTCGGCGAACCAGTTGGTGCGCTCGGTCGGCGACCAGACACCCACCTTGTTCAGCCAGCCGCCCAGGTTCGTGGACGAACTGACGTCGGGGCTGACCGTGACGATCCTGCCGGCGACCTCCGGAGCCTTGCGCGTCAGGTCCAGCAGCACCCGGCCGAGCGCCTGTTGGGTGTTGCCGGTGCCGCCGGGGGCGGGCCTGCCGAGGTCGGCGGGGACCTGGGCGGGCGGCAGCGGGGCCTGCTGCGGCCGACGCAGTCGCTCCGCCGCCGCCGCGCACAGGTCCGCCTCCGGGCTGCCCTCGGTGAAGCCCGCCCAGGGGTCGGCGGGGTCCACGCCGACGCGGGCCGCCAGCTCCGCCACTTGATCGCCGGTCAGAAGAGAGGAGTGGTTCTGCGGGTGGCCCTCGGTCGACAGACCGCGGCCCTTCACGGTGTACGCGAAGATCACCGTCGGGCGGGTGTCGTCGATCTCCTCGTACGCCCCCAGCAGGGCACCGAGGTCATGGCCGCCGAGGTTGCGCACCGCGCTGTGCAGGGTGTCGTCGTCCAGCTGGGAGACCAGCCCGGCGATGGCCGCCGACGAGGTCCCGGCACCGGGCAGCCGTTCGCGCAGCTGCTCGGGGGTACAACGCAGCAGCCGCTGGTATTCGGGGTTCTCCATGGTGTCGAGGCGCAGTCGCAGCTCTGCGCCTCCGGGCCGGGCGAACAACTCCTCAAGAAGGTGGCCGTACTTGAGGGTGAGCACCTGCCAGCCGGCCGCGGCGAACATGCCGCGCAGGCGTTCCGCCGCCGCCCCGGGCACCACCCGGTCCAGTGACTGGCGGTTGAGGTCGACGACCCACACGATCTCACCGAGGCCCGCCACCATGGGATCCTGCACGGCCTCCCAGATGGCCCCCTCGTCCAGCTCCGCGTCCCCCAGCAGCGAGTACTGGCGACCGCTGCCCGCGCCGCCGAACCGGCCGTCGACATAGCGCCGGGCTATGGCACCCCAGACGGGTGCCGTCGCCCCTATGCCCACCGATCCGGTGGAGTAGTCGACCGGATCCGGGTCCTTCGAACGGCTCGGGTAACTCTGCAGGCCACCGAAGGACCGCAACTGTGTGAGGTACTCCCGGTCCAGCTCGCCGAGCAGGTAGTTGATGGCGTGCAGGACGGGGGATGCGTGCGGTTTGACCGACACCCGATCGTTTTGGGTGAGTTCGTGGAAGTACAGCGCGGTCATGATGGAGGCCATCGACGCGCTCGACGCCTGATGGCCGCCGACCTTCAACCCGGTCGGGTTGGGCCGTACCCGGTTCGCGTGGTCGATGATTGCGGTCGAGAGCCACAGCACGCGTTTCTCGACACTGTGGAGCGTGCGCAGCAGCTCCTCACGGGAGTCGTCCCGTGCGACCGGAACTGCTGAAGCGGTGCTAGTGACCATGGATCGCCTTTCTCGGTGGACGGGTGTGCGGTCACCCGTCCCGGCCGACAGCCTCGTCCCAGGAGGTGTGTGCGGTGACCAGGCGCCGGGCCTGGTTGAACCGACGGCGGTCGCAGCCGAACCCGACCGCGCCGACGACCTTCTCGCCATCGCCGCGCAGGGCCAGATACGAACCTTCGCCGGAGCCTCCGCTGAGGAAGTGGATGTCCGGCGCGTGTGCCGTTCCGGCCAGTTGGAGGCGTTCGCCGAACTGGTCCGACCACACATAGGGAACCCCGGCGTACGGTTCCGCGGTCTCGGGGTCGAGGAGGTTGTGTGCTGCAAGTATCGCCTGTTCGCGGGCATTGGTCCAGTGTTCGACCCGGACGGTCTCCCCGGTTCCGCTCCGTGGCCGGCGGGCCACGTCGCCCACGGCGTAGACCCCGGGGGCGGAGGTACGCAGGGTGGCGTCGGTGAGGATGCCGTCCTCGACGTACAGACCGGAGTCGGCGAGCCACCCGGTGGCGGCACCGCTCCGACCCCCACGACGACGAGGTCGGCGTCGAGTACCCGGCCGTCGCTGAGTTCGACTTTGTCGACCCGGCCGGAACCGAGGAGCCGTGCCACTCCGACGCCACACGTCACCTGGACGTCGTCGGCCTGGTGGAGACGGACCACAGGGGCCGCCAGTTCGGCGGGCAGCGCCCGCTGGAGCGGGTACGGACGGCCGGGCTGCGGACTCTCGAAGTGCAGGACCAGTCGGTCGCCTTCGGTGAGGAGGTGAACGGAGGTGAGCGCGGCGTCGGGGAACGCGGCGAAGAACCCACTGATGAGCGCCCGGTACTCCGCGATCCCTGCCTCGCCCTCCGGTCCGTGCATGACGAAGCTCGGCGCATGCAGGGCTACCAGGCCGTCCACGTCGTGGGCGTTGGCGAGACGGAGGTACTCATCGGCGAAACGGTGCAGCGCCTCGCTCGTGGTCGACGTGGCTGCGGTGAGGTCGGACATGACCGACTCCTTTGGTCAGGGGAATGAGCGACGCATGTGGTGCGCCGGTTGCCATCGGCTATAACCTCGCTAACTGGCGCAGTAATTCCAGTTATGCCGGCAAGGTCCGTAGTGACGGGGGGCTTGTGTCGACATCGATGCTGGTTGAGCTCTTGCGGGGCGCTGACCCATAAGTGGAGAGCGCGCAACGATTCAGTGAATCTCTCCCGTTCGTCGGTGGCGGTGCCGGCTCGACGATGGCACCGTGAACGTGGCCCATTACCCGACGAACATGGCCCACCACCCGACCCTGGCCACGGCCGTTGAGCACGCTCGCGCGGCCGGCCGGAGGCAGGTCCCGGTGGCGGCGCGGGTACCTTTGCCCGGCCCTCGCGTGACCGACACCGGCTCTAGTTGGCGCAATCACCCCAGTTCTGACTCGGTACGATCAGTGCATGGGTGATGCGGGAGTGGACCGGCAGTTGCGGGCGGATGCCGAGCGGAACCGGCGTCGCATCCTCGATGCGGCCCGGGAGATCTTCGCCGACCAAGGGCTGGACGTGTCGATGCGCCAGGTCGCCCGGCACGCCAAAGTGGGGGAGCCTACCCTGCGTCGCCGGTTCCCCTCGAAGGCCGATCTCGTGGCCGAGGTGTTCAAGGACAAGGTCGTCTTCTACGCCGACGCGGCCGAGGAGGCCCTGGCGGACCCGGACCCCTGGCACGGCTTCACCACGTTCGTGGGACGCCTGGCCTGCATGCAACTCGGCGACCGAGGCTTCACCGAGGTCCTGACGATGACCTTCCCCAGCTCCATGCGGATCGAGAAGGACCGCCGCCGCGCCTACGAGAAGATCAGCATGATGATCGCCCGCGCCCAGGCCGCCGGAACCCTGCGCGAGGACTTCGTGCCCGAGGACATGATCCTGCTGCTCGTGTCGCACGCGGGCATCGTGGCGGCCACCGGCGACATCGCGGAGAAGTTCTCCGCCCGGCTCGTCGCCTACCTGTTGCAGGCCTTCGCCGCGCCGGGCGCCGGCCCCCTGCCCGCACCGCCGTCCATGACCGAGACCTACCGGGCCCTGCTGCGCCTGCATGACGGCGATCAGCACGCCGTGCCCTCCTGACCTCAAGGGGGGCGTGGCACGGACCGGCCGCGCGGCAGCCGCCGGCCGCCGGTTCGAGGCGGCTGGCCGGCCTGGTGGCACCGTCCGGACGCCGACGGCACCAGGACCCTGGCCGGATTCCTGGCCGGATTCCCGTCGTCCGCCCGCAGGGCGGCTCTGGGGCACGTCCATGGGGAGAAGCGAGTCGGCCGACGCATCACATTCCACGAGCGGGAACCGCTCAAGACCTTCGTGCGCTACGGTAATGGACGCGGGTGCGTCAGTTGATTCCGTCATCAGGAGCACATCATGATCAGTCGTAGATCGCTCTTCGGCACCGGTGCCGGCCTCGGTGCCGCCTCGATCGCCGGGGTCGCCGCAGCCGGCGCCGCGCACGCGGACACGGCCCCCTCGCAAGGCTCCACGTCCTCGACCGGGTCTCCCAAGAGTGTCGCCCGGGCGTTCTACGAGAGCTACAACCAGAGGGATCTGGACGCGAGCTTCGCGAGGTACATCGCCCCGGATGCGGTCACGCACGCGATGGACGACGCCTTCACGATCGCGGACTGGCTCGCCTTCGACAAGACGATGGTCGTCGCCTTCGACGACCTCTCCATGGTCGTGCTGGACCAGATCGCCGAGGGGCGCAAGGTCGCCACCCGCTTCACTCTCGGCGGGACGCAGACCGGTGAGTTCGCCGGCATTCCGGCCTCGGGGAACGTCGCCTTCCTGTCCGCGACCGCCGTCGACCGGGTCGAGGACGGTCAGATCGTGGAGCACTGGGTGGACCTCGACTTCCAGGCATTCCTCCAGAAGTTGTCCGCAGCCCCCGCCGCAGAGTGACAACACGCCGGCTGGTCCCGGGGTGATGAACGGGCCTGGCGGCGCTGGTGAATCCGCGCGCCCGCGTTCCGCCGAATCCGTCCGCGGAACGCGCGCGAGGAGTTCCGGCGTCGCCTGACGGGCAGGGAAGCCGACCGTCAGATGCACCCGCGAAAACATCGGCTCATCTTGGGTGAGGCCCGCCTCCCCCCTTGGTCGATCGCCGTCGAGCGAGGACACACGTCGTGCGCCCACGGCCCGTGCACCAGCCTGGTCGACGTACATCCGTACCCGCCGGTCTTCCACCCGACCACGGCCTGGACGCCGACAGTGCCGGTAGCCGACGGCGATGCGACCACCCAAAGCCCGCCTGTCCATGCGATGTCGGCTCTGTCGACGCGCTCGGCGATGAGGGCGTCGACAGAGCCGGCGGAACGCCTCGGTGCGTCGTCGCTCAGAGGCCGGCTGGACTCTCGGACGCGGCGAACTTACCCGTCCACGCGGTCTCCAGCGCCGTCAGGAACGTCTCGATCGGCTGAGCGCCGGACACGGCGTACTTGGCGTCGAAGACGAAGAACGGCACGCCGCTGATGCCGAGTTCCCGGGCCTGTCGTACGTCGGCTTCGAAGTCGGCGCCGAACGCGCCACGGTGGAGCGCCTCGCGTGCGGCGTCCTTGTCGAGGCCGGTCTCGGCGGCCAGGCCGGCGAGGACGTCGTGGTCGCCGACGTTGAGCCCGTCGGTGAAGTAGGCGCGGAACAGCCGCTGGACCATGTCGTGCTGGCGGCCCTGGCTCCGGGCGAAGTGGATCAGCCGGTGGGCGGCCCGGGTGTTGGTCGCGATCGCGTCGTCCATGTGGAAGTCCAGCCCGATCTGGGCGGCCCGGGCGGCGACCTGGGCGTTCATCGCCCGCGCCTGGGCCCTGGGAAAGCCGCGCTCCTTCTCCAGGAGTTCGTCGAGGTCGACGGCGTGGTCGGCGGGCAGGTGCGGCATCAACTGGAAGCTGTGGTAACGGATCTCCACATCGGAGCGGTGGGTGAACTTCTCCACGGCCTGCGCGAACACGGTGTCGCCGATGTAGCAGAACGGGCACATGACATCGCTCCACACGTCGACGACGAGCCGGTTCTGCGGGTGATCGAACACGTTCATCGAACCACCTTTCTCTTCTCGTCCGGAGGCCTCGGGCAGGAACTCATGGCAGCCCCGCTCACCCGACGGCCTCGGCGCTCTCGCGGCGGACGGCCTCCGCACGGACGACGGGAGCGACCTCGGTGCCCAGCAGTTCGATGGCACGCATCACGTCACGGTGCCCCACGGTGCCGACGGCGAGTTGCACCATGGCCCGCTGGTGGCCCAGCACCTCGTGCTGGTGGAGCAGCTTCTCCGCGACCTGAGCGGGCGAGCCCACCGCGTACATGCTTCCCGGACCGTTCTTGGCCGCGATGTCGGCCACACCGAGCGGGGGCACGCCGCGCTCGGCGCCGATCGTGTTGAACAGGGCGGCGTCGGCGGGGAAGTAGATGTCGCCGGCCTTCTGGGAGGTGTCGGCGACGAAGCCGTGCAGGGTGACGGCCATCGGCTGGGCCGGCTGTTCGTAGTGCGCCAGGGCCTCGCGGTAGAGCTCGGCCATGGGCGCGAAATGGGTGGCCGTGCCGCCGATCGTGCCGAGGGCCAGCGGCAGGCCGAGGGACGCGGCGCGGACGACGGAGTTCGGGCTGCCGCCGACCCCCACCCACACCGGAAGCCGGTCCTGCACCGGCCGCGGCAGGATCAGTTCATTGTGCAACGGCGGCCGGAACCGCCCCGAGAAGGTGACCGGCTCCGGCTCACGCAGGTCCAGCAGCAGGCGCAGCTTCTCGTCGAAGAGGGCGTCGTAGTCGCCCGCGTCATGCCCGAACAGGCGGAACGAGTCGAGCAGCGCTCCTCGGCCCACCATGATCTCCGCCCGCCCTCGGGAGGCCAGGTCCACGGCCGTGAACTGCTCGAACACCCGCACAGGATCGTCCGAGCCGAGCACCGTCACCGCGCTGGTGAGCCGGATCCGTGACGTCCGGGCCGCGGCGGCCCCGAGCAGGACCGCCGGTGCCGGCACGCCGAACCCGGGCCGGTGGTGCTCCCCGAGTCCGAACACATCCAGCCCGACCTCGTCGGCGAGGGCGATCTCCTCCAGCAGTTCCGGAATCCGCTGGGCCGGACTCACGCCGCCACCGATGCCTACGTCGACGAACGTGAACGCGCCGATTTCCATGGTCACAACCTCTCTCTGCTTGCACAAGTCAACCAAAGAACTGGCGCATGTATTCCGATTTAGTCGATCTCCTGGTGACTGGCCGTCCCGGGAGACCAGATAGGCGACCGCCCCGGCGACGTCCTCGGGCCGGCGGACCCGGGCGTCGCAGGAGCGCGCCTCTTCCCGCCCGCTCGGCATGTCGTCGGGCAACGGTCCTCAATCGCAGGGACACGGCCCGGCTCGCCGATGTCCTCGCGGACGACAGCGTCGTCAGCTACGGGCGCGGGAGGGATGGAGGACGCGCGGGGTCCCCAGGCGGTCGGGCAGCTGCTCGAACTGTTCCTCGCGGGGTTCCCCGACCTTGAGGTCTCGATCGAGGAGCTGCTCGACATGGAGGGCGGTCGGGTCGTCGGCCGCTTCATCAGCCGCGGAACTCACACCGGCGAGTTCATGGGGATCGCTCCCACCGGGAGGACCATCGAAGTGAACGGCATCGGCATGTACACCTTCTCCGACGGCAAGGTCGCCAGGGAATGGGTCATGGACGATCTGCTGGGGCTGCTCCAGCAGCTCGGCGCGGTGCCGTCGGCCGCCTGACGGCGGAGCCGCGTCAGGTCAGCCCCAAGCCGTCACCGGTACGAAGGAGCTGTCGCTCCGGAAGAGATCCGTGCCGTCCGTGCGTTCCACGCGGAGCTGGTAGCCGTAGTGGCGCAGGTAGTGGCCCGGGTAGTTGTACGACTCGAAGCGCAGGGCGCCGCTGCTGGTGCCGGTGCGGGCGACGAAGGTGGCGTCCTGGGCGAAGGTGGTCGTGCCGTCACCGGCGTCGAAGCGGGCGCGGAAGTCGTAGTGGCGCAGGTAGTTGCCGGACGCGTCGCGGAAGGAGTAGCCGTTCGCGTCGGCCAGGCCGGCGACGACCGAGAAGGTGGCGGCCTGCTTCTCCGCGGTCGTGCTGGAGCCGCTGACCACGGGGAGGTTGAGCAGGGAGGACTGGGTCTGCCAGTAGCGGGTGGGGTAGTTGGCGGACTGGAAGGAGCGGGTGACGCCCTTGGCCAGGGTGGGGCCGCCGGAGACCGTCTCCTTGATCACCGTGAAGTGGCGGGCCGTTCCGGATACGGCGGGGAGTGCGGCCGGCGCGGACCAGCTGGCGAAGGTGTCGTAGCTGTCGCTGCAGTAGTACGTGCCGTCGCCGTAGCCGTCGAAGAAGAGGCGCCAGCCGCCGTTGTCGAGTTGCACCAGCGCCGGGCCCTCGCGATAGCTGCCCCAGCCTGCCCAGTTGCCGGTCCGGCTGATGGTGTAGGGGCCGGTGAGGCTCGACGCGGTGCCGTACTCGATGTACTTCGTCGTCTCGTTCTTCGTGAAGGCGTGGTAGGTCGAGCCGATCCTCACGATGAACGTGTCGATGTGGTTGGCGCCGATGCCCGACAGGGCCACCGGTGAACTCCATGCCGTGAGAGCGGAGTTGGTGGCCCTCAGCAGGTAAGGCGTGAAGATCCACTCGTCGTCGGCCGTCGAGCAGGAGACGATCACGTTCACGCTGCCGTCGCTGTCGACGAACCACTCCGGCGCCCAGGCGCGGGAGAGGTTGGCGATCGGGACCGTGTAGTCGTACAGGAAGGTCCAGTTGACGCGGTCCGAGCTGCGGGCGAAGCCGATGGTGGTGCTGGTGTCCTGCCAGGTGTGTGTGGTGTAGGTGATGTAGTAGTAACCGTTTGTGTGCTTGAAGATGCTCGCGTCACGGATGCGGTTGCTGGGCGGCGTGTAGGCGGATGCCTGGACCAGGCGGAAGTCGGTCGCGTCGTCCGACGTGTAGACGTTCACCGTGCCGTCGTCGCTGTTGAGGAACGGCACGATCGTGTAGCGGGTGGCCGAGCCGCTCGGCGGTGCGGCGGCCACGGCCGTGCCGAGCAGGCCGGGCACTTCGCCGAGCACGAGTGCGGTGGCGGGCAGGGCGGCCATCGCGCGCAGCAGGGTGCGTCGGGACGGCGTGGGGGGACGTGTGGTGGTCATGTGCGGCTCTCCCTCCGACAGGGATGTACGACATGCCGAACAAAGTTCGGAAAGTCGGTCAGAAGGTAAGGGCGAGGTGTAGGGCCGTCAATGCTTTGGACGCGACCAGGTGAGGCCTGTGTGAAGTCCGGGAAGCGGCTGTCAGGCCAGGGGCGTTCCGTCAGCGCCCCGCGGACGTTACCGTTCGGTAGACAATGTGCTTCGGAGGTGTCCCCCATGACGCTCGACCGTGCCGCAGGCCTCGCGGAGTCCGCCCGTGCGCTGGCCGCCGGGGAGGTGACGTCCCGGGCCATGGTGACCGAGGCCCTGGCCCGGATCGGGGCGAGCCAGGGATCGCTGAACGCCTTTCGGATCGTACGGGCCGAGGCCGCGCTCGCGGAGGCGGACGCGGCCGACCGGGAACTGGCCTCCGGTGGGCGCCGGCCGCTGCTCGGAGTGCCGGTGGCCGTCAAGGACGACATGGACGTGGCCGGGGAACCTACCGCGTTCGGATGTCCGGGCGAGTTCCCGCCCGTCGCCGAGGACGGTGAGGCGGTACGGCGGCTGCGCGCGGCCGGGGCCGTGATCGTCGGCAAGACCAACACCTGCGAACTGGGGCAGTGGCCGTTCACCGAGGGGCCGTCCTTCGGCGCGACCCGCAACCCCTGGCACCCGGAGCACACCCCGGGCGGCTCGTCCGGCGGTTCCGCGGCCGCGGTCGCCGCCGGCCTGGTGCCCGCCGCGCTCGGTTCGGACGGCGCCGGTTCGGTGCGGATCCCGGCCTCCTGGACCCATCTGATCGGCATCAAGCCACAGCGCGGGCGCATCTCCACCTGGCCGCTCGGCGAGTCCTTCCAGGGCATCACCGTCAACGGCCCCCTCGCCCGCACGGTCGCCGACGCCGCCCTGCTCCTCGACGCGGCCAGCGGCAACCACGCACAGGACCCGCACCGGCCGCCCGCCCTGAACATGTCCGAGGCGGTGGGCCGCGACCCCGGACGGCTGCGTATCGCGCTCTCCCTGAAGCCGCCGTTCACCGCCCTGCCCGCACGGCTCCTGCCGGAGGTGCGGGCCCGGGTCGTCGAACTCGCCGAGAGACTCGGCCGGTTGGGGCACACCGTCGAGGAGGCCCACCCGCCGTACGGCCAGATCGGCCTGGCCTTCCTCCCCCGCGCGACCGCAGGGATCGCCGAGCGCGTCCGCGACGTGCCCTTCCCCGACCTCCTCGACCGGCGCACCCGGGACGCCGCGCGGCTCGGCAGGCTGCTGGGCGGGCCCCCGCTGCGTGCCGCGCGGCGGGCCGAGGCAGTCCTGCACCGCCGTATCGGCGGGTTCTTCGAGTCGTACGACGTGATCCTCGCGCCCACGACGGCCGCTCCCCCGCCGCGCATCGGCTCGATGCTGAACCTCGGCGGCCTGGCCACCGACCGCGCGATGATCGCCGCCTGCCCGTACGCCTGGCCGTGGAACGTGCTGGGCTGGCCCGGGGTCAGCGTCCCGGCGGGGTTCGTGGCCGGCGGGCTGCCGGTGGGCGCGCAGGTGCTCGGCCCGGCGAACAGTGAACCCCTTCTGCTGTCGCTGGCCGCGCAGTTGGAGGCGGACCAGCGCTGGCACGAGCTGTGGCCGCCGGACCAGGAGACCGCGGACGCGCCCGCCGCGTGAGCGGGTTCGCGTGAGCGGGTTCGCGTGAGCGGGTTCGCGTGAGCGGGTTCGCGTGAGCGGGTTCGCGTCCCGGCGCGTGAGCGGATCCGGTGCGGCCTTGTGAGCGGGTTCGGGGCCGGGATGTGACCCGTACGCTGTGACCATGGACGAAGCGTCGATGGTCGGGCTGATGGGACGGGTGACCGGTGCGGTCGGTCCCGGGCTCGTCGGCGAGGTGATCGTCCGGGTGCGGGGCGGCGCCGAGCACTTTCTCGCGTACCCCGCCTCCGCGAAGGACCGGATCGAGCCGGGGACGCTCGTGATGGTGATCGAGTATCTGCCGCCGCGCACCGTCTATGTGTCGGCGGCGTACGACAGTTGACGGTCCGTCGGGTAATTCGATCGCCGTGCGTCGGCCTTCCGCCACCGGTTGGCATCAGGACTGCAACAACGGTCCCCCGGTATCTGTACCACCGCCGGACCGCGCGGGAAACTCCCGACGTTCGGTGCCGAAAGGGCACCTGTCCAAGGGGGGTGTGCCGATGTCCATCGGCGTCATCGCGGCAGCGACCGCAGCGGTCGCTCTGGTACTGATCGCTCTGTTCAAACTGATGTGGCGCGTGGCCGAACCGAACGAGGCCCTGATCATCTCGGGCTCCAAGCACAAGATGGAGGGCCTGACGGAGGGCATGAACTTCCGTATCGTCACCGGGCGCGGCACCCTCGTGCTGCCCGGTATGCAGGCGGTGCGCAAACTGTCCCTCGATCTGAACCAGACCGAACTGGCCGTGGAGTGCGTGACCTTCCAGGGCATTCCGCTGAAGATCCGGGGCGTGGTCATCTTCAAGGTGGGCGACGACTTCGTGTCCATCGCGAACGCGGCCCGCCGCTTCCTGGGCCAGCAGAAGCGGGTCTCGGAGCGGGTGCACAATGTGTTCGCCGGTCATCTCCGGTCCATCGTGGGCGGGTTGACGGTCGAGGACATGATCCGGGACCGCGAGAAGCTGACCGGCCAGACCCGGGCGGCGTGCGGTACGGAGATGGAGAAACTGGGGCTGATCGTCGACTCGTTGCAGATCCACGAGATCGAGGACCCGACCGGCTACATCAAGAACCTGGCCATGCCGCACGCGGCGGCCGTCCAGCGGGACGCCCGGATCGCCCAGGCCGAGGCCAACCGTCTCGCCACCGAGGCCGAGCAGCAGGCCGCCGCGCGCATGGCGGAGGCCACCCGGGACAGCGAGATCCTCCAGGCCGGCTACCAGGCCGAGCGGGACGACGCCTCGGCGCGCGCCAAGCAGGCCGGTCCGCTCGCCGAGGCCGCCGCCCGGCAGGAGGTCGTCGTCCAGGAGACCCGGGTCGCGGAGTTGAAGGCGGCCCGGCGCGAGCAACAGCTCCAGGCTGACGTCCGCAAGCCGGCCGACGCCAAGGCCTACGAGAAACGGACACTCGCCGAGGCCGAGCGCGACGCCCGTATCTCCGCGGCGCAGGCCAAGGCCAAGGAGACCGAGCTCGCGGCCGCGGCCGAGGCAACCGCGACGCAGGTCACCGGTGAGGCCGAGGCCGCCGCCCGGCAGGCCAAGGGGCTCGCCGTCGCCGAGGCGGCGCGGGCGAAGGCGCTCGCGGAGGCCGAGGGAATCAAGGCACGGAGCGCTGCGCTGGCGGAGAACCAGGAGGCGGTGATCGCGCAGCAACTGGCCGAACGGTGGCCGGAGATCGTGGAGGCCGGGGCGTCCGCGTTCGGCAACGTCGACAACATGGTTCTGCTCAACGGGGCGGACGGGATGGCGGACATGTTCGCCAAGGCGCTCACGATGGGTGGGACCGGGTTGGGGCTGGCTCGGCAGCTGCTGTCGTCCATGAACGGGGCGCCCGTGCCTGCCGACGGCTCGGCCGGGGTCAATGGGATGCCTGGTGACAAGGTCGCTGTGGAATAGGTGCAGGCCGACAAGGAGTCGTAGCGCCATGGCTTCGGCTGTGGCGGCCAACTGCGGGTGGTACGTGGTTGATCGCGCGGTACCCCGGGCCCCCTGACGGGGGCGCGGGTCGCGGCACTAGCGTGAGGGCGTGACTTCCTTTGCCGAGCAGGATGTGCCGGGGCGCTACGGGCCCACCGCCACCACTGAAGCCGAGCCGGGTGATGTCGGGCGGGTGCGCACCGAGTACTCGCCCGCGCACGACGGCGACCCCGATCCCGGGGAGATCGTGTGGACGTGGGTGCCTTTCGAAGAGAACGACGGGCGGGGCAAGGACCGTCCGGTACTGGTGGTGGCGCGCGAGGCCGGCGGCACCTTTCTCGCGGTGCAGTTGTCGAGCAAACGGCATGACGGGCACCGCGAGTGGGTGCCGATCGGGAACGGGCCGTGGGACACGTCGGGGCGCGACTCGTGGGTCGATGTCGACCGGGTGCTGCGGCTGCACGAGGAGGGCATGCGCCGGGAGGCGTGCGCACTGGACCGGATGCGGTTCAACTCCGTCGTGCACCGGCTGCGGTTGCGGTACGGCTGGACGTGATGCAGCATGCCGCGGGCCGTCTGTGGCGGGTCGCTTCCGCTCGCTCGGCTGCTCCGTGCCCCTACGGGACACTCAGGCGAAGGCCCGCTCGAACGCGCCGCGGACCGTCGCATGCGTCGCCCGGTCCAGTACCGCGAAGGTGACGCGTTCGAACCGGCCCTTGAACCGTCCGTCGACCAGCAGCCCCCGAAACGCCCCCGCCACCTGCGCCGGATCGTTGCGGAACACGCCGCAGCCCCAGGCGCCCAGCACCAGCCGCCGGTAGCCGTTGGCCACGGCCGTCTCCAGCACCCGCTCGGCCCGGACCGCCAGGGCCCGCGGCAGCTCCCCCGCGCGCTCCGGCGCCGTACGCAGGACCACACCGGCATTGGGCGCCGCGGCCGTCAGGAAACCGGCGGTGTACGGCTCGTCCAGCAGACGGCCGTCGTCGTCGCGGAAGACGGGTACGGCCGGTGAGTGGATGACACGGTCGGTGTAGAACGGGTCGCGGTGGGCGCGGTGGTGGTCGTAGAACTCCCGCACTCCGGACAGGCAGGTGTACAGCGCGGAGGCCCGGCACAGGGCCTCCTCCTGGGCCTGCGCGCCATTGAGGAAGCCGCCGCCGGGGTTTCGGGCGGAGGCGAAGTTCAGGACGGCGACTTCGGGGGCGAGCCGGCGGGCGGCCTCCAGGCTGCTCTCGCCGGTGACCTCGAAGAACGTGTCCACCGAAAGCGGCGGAGCCACCGGCACCGGGTCCGGCCCGTACATCCGCGTGCCGTCCCGCGCGGCCTCGATCGCCGCGGTGAGGGAGATCTCGCTGCCGTCCGCGGCGCGGTACGCGCCCGCCGTCACGATCTGCGCCGTCTCCCGCGCGATGCCACGGAGGCGTGCGCTCATGGCGCCACCCCCGTGGGCGTCATGAGCGCACGCCCCGCGCGCTCCCCCGTCGTGCTCATGCACGCATCGTGAGCGATGCTGGTCATGCGGTGCAACAGGGTTTCCGCCCCCGGAAACGCTCGGACAAGCGCCCGGGACGCGGAGATGACGGGTCCCGGACGTGCCGGTACGCACCCTTGTGCGAAGCGACGCGAGGGTCTTGGGTGGATCGGGTGTGCCACCTCCGGCCCACCCGGAAGCCGGACCGGTGGCATGGTGGAATCTCAGGAGGATCCCGACATGTCCGATTCGGCACATGGCTGTACGAGGCCTCGTACAGCCGTCTCCGAAGCAGAGGTCGAGGCGCTGGTCCGCGGCATCTGCTTCAAGACCGGCCCGCCCCGCAGCCTCGGGGTCGAAGTGGAATGGCTCGTCCACGAGCTGCGGACACCGCAGCTCCCCGTGACACCCGAACGACTCGAAGCGGCCTACGCCGCACTGCGTACCGTGCCCCTGAGGTCGGCGCTCACCGTCGAGCCCGGCGGCCAGCTGGAGCTCAGCTCGCCGCCCGCCGCCTCCCTGACGGAAGTCATCGGTACCGTCTCCGCGGACCTCGACGCCGTCCGCGCGGTGCTCGCCGAGAGCGACCTCGGCCTCGTCGGCGTCGGCCAGGATCCCTGGCACTCGCCCCGCCGGTTCCTCCACGAACCGCGCTACGAAGCCATGGAGACCTATTTCGACCGCACCGGCCCGGCCGGCCGCGCCATGATGTGCACCTCGGCATCGGTGCAGGTCTGCCTGGACGCGGGATACGAGGAGCCCGGTCCGCTCGGGCACGGGCGGCGCTGGTGGCTGGCGCATCAGCTGGGCGCGGTGCTCCTCGCCGCGTTCGCCAACTCCCCGCTCGCCGCACGGCGGTCCACCGGCTGGCGCTCCAGCCGGCAGCTGCAGTGGGTCGAGATCGGCGCGGGCCGCGCGGGGGCGCCCCCGCTGGACGGGGACCCGCGAACCGCCTGGGCCCGGCATGTGCTGGACGCGCCGGTGATGTGCGTACGGCGGGACGGCGGCCCCTGGGACGTCCCGGACGGGCTGACCTTCCGGGAGTGGACCAGATCGGCCGCGCCGCGGCCACCGACCCACGAGGATCTGGACTACCACATCACGACCCTCTTCCCGCCGGTCAGACCGCGTGGCCATCTGGAACTGCGGATGATCGACGCGCAGCCCGGCGACGACGGGTGGATCGTGCCGCTCGCCGTGACGACGGCCCTCTTCGACGACGCGGAGGCCGCCGAGACCGCCTACCGGACCGTGAAACCGCTGGCCGAGCGCGCCCTGGCGCTGCCCGCGCCGCACAATCCGCTCTGGCTCGACGCGGCCCGGCACGGCCTGGCCGACCCCGAGCTGCACGAGGCGGCGGTCGTCTGTTTCACCGCCGCGCTGGACGCCCTGCCCCGGCTCGGCGCCGGCACCGAGGTCACGGACGCCGTCCGGGCGTATCTGGACCGCTATGTCAGCCAGGGCCGCAGTCCCGCCGACGACCTCTTGGACGGGCTGCACGGCACGCCCCCCACCTCACCCGGGCCCGCACACGGGAAGGACATCCGCACATGACCGCCCCCGACGAAGACAAGCTCCGGGAGCAGGCGCTGGCCACCCTCACCACGGCCCGCGACCGCACCACGCTCCTCACCTCCTGTGTCGAGGATCCCGACCTCACCGCGCAGCACTCGCCGCTGATGTCCCCGCTGGTGTGGGACCTCGCCCACATCGGCAACCAGGAGGAGCAGTGGCTGCTGCGGACCGTCGCGGGGCGGGAGGCGATGCGGCCCGAGATCGACGGCCTGTACGACGCCTTCGAGCACCCGCGCGCCGAGCGCCCCTCGCTGCCCCTGCTGCCGCCCGACGAGGCCCGGCGGTATGCGGCTGAGGTGCGCGGGCGGGTCATGGACGTGCTGGAGAGCACCGCCTTCCACGGCACGCGGCTCACGGAGGCCGGGTTCGCCTTCGGCATGATCGCGCAGCACGAACAGCAGCACGACGAGACGATGCTGATCACCCATCAGCTCCGCACTGGCCCGCAGGCGCTCACCGCCCCGGACCCGGAGCCGGCCCCGCTGTTCACCGGTCCGGCCGAAGTCCTCGTCCCCGGCGGCCCGTTCACCATGGGCACCTCCACCGAGCCCTGGGCGCTGGACAACGAACGTCCCGCGCACCGGCGCGAGGTGGCGCCCTTCTACATCGACACGACGCCGGTGACGAACGGCGCCTACCAGGCGTTCATCGAGGACGGCGGCTACGACGACCCGCGCTGGTGGACGCCCGAGGGCTGGGCGCACATCCGCAAGAACTCCGTCTTCGCGCCGCTGTTCTGGCGCCGTGACGGCAAGCAGTGGCTGCGGCGCCGCTTCGGCACGACCGAGGCCGTGCCGCCGGACGAGCCGGTGCTGCACGTGTGCTGGTACGAGGCGGACGCCTACGCCCGCTGGGCCGGGCGGCGGCTGCCCACGGAGGCGGAGTGGGAGAAGGCCGCCCGGCACGACCCGGCCGGCGACCGCTCGATGCGCTACCCGTGGGGCGACGCCGACCCGGGGCCCGAGCGCGCCAACCTCGGCCAGCGGCATCTGCGCCCGGCCCCGGCCGGCAGCTACCCGGCGGGCGAATCGCCGCTGGGCGTACGGCAGTTGATGGGTGACGTGTGGGAGTGGACGGCGAGCGACTTCCTGCCGTACCCGGGGTTCCAGGCGTTCCCGTACAAGGAGTACTCGCAAGTGTTCTTCGGCCCCGAGTACAAGGTGCTGCGCGGCGGCGCGTTCGCCGTGGACGCGGTCGCGTGCCGGGGCACCTTCCGCAACTGGGACTACCCGATCCGGCGGCAGATCTTCTCCGGGTTCCGTACGGCCCGCTCGGGGGATGTCTGATGTGCCGTCATCTGGCCTATGTCGGACCGCTGTCGCCGGTGGGCCGACTCCTGGTGGAGCCGCCGCACGGTATGTTCCGCCAGTCGTGGGCGCCCCGGCGGCAGCGGTACGGCACCGTCAACGCCGATGGTTTCGGCGTCGGCTGGTACGCGGAAGGGGACCCGGTCCCGGCGCGCTACCGCCGGACGGGGCCCATCTGGGCGGACCTGTCCTTCGCGGACCTCGCCCGGGTCGTCCGTACGACGTCTGTGCTGGCCGCGGTCCGGGACGCGACCGAGGCGGGCGCGGACGGGGAGGCGGCGGCGGCGCCGTTCGCCGCGGACCGGTGGCTGTTCAGCCACAACGGCGCCGTCAAGGGCTGGCCCGGCTCGCTCGCCCGGCTCGCCCGGCAACTGCCGGCGGTGGACCTGCTGTCCCTGGAGGCCCGCTGCGACTCGGCACTGGTCTGGGCGCTGGTGCTGAACCGGCTGCGCACCGGGGACGCCGCGGGCCAGGCGCTCGCCGACACGGCCGCGGAGGTCGCCGCGGCGGCCCCCGGCTCCCGGCTCAACCTGCTGCTCACGGACGGCGCGACGATCGCCGCGACGGCCTGGGGCGACACCCTCTGGTACCTCCCGGGCCCCGGCACGGTCGTGGCCTCCGAGCCCTACGACGACGACCCGCACTGGCAGGAGGTCCCCGACCGCACCCTCCTGACCGCGAGCCGCACCGACGTGCTGCTCACCCCGCTCAAGGACCCGAGCGACGACATGGCATCGGCACCCCTGAAGGAGCCCCGTACGTGAGCCCGTTCGTTGTCACCCGCACCCTGCCCGAGGACGCCACCGAGGCCGCCCTGCGCGCCGACGTCCTGCACGGCCTGACCCGCACGCCCAAGACCCTGCCGCCGAAGTGGTTCTACGACGCCCACGGCAGCGAACTCTTCGAGCAGATCACCGAGTTGCCCGAGTACTACCCGACGCGCGCCGAACGGGAGATCCTCATCAGCCGGGCCGATGAGATCGCCGCCGCGACCCATGCCCGCACCCTGGTAGAACTCGGCTCCGGCTCCTCCGAGAAGACCCGCTACCTCATCGACGCGCTCACCGGCCTGCGCACGTACGTCCCGGTCGACGTCAGCGACAGCGCCCTCGCCCAGGCCGGGCACGCCCTCATCGCGGAGCGGCCGGGGCTGAGCGTGCACGCGCTGATCGCCGACTTCACCACGCGGGTGGAGCTGCCGGACACGCCGGGACCCCGGCTGCTGGCCTTCCTCGGCGGCACGATCGGCAATCTGGTCCCGGCGGAACGCGCGGCCTTCTTCGCCTCGGTCCGCGCCCTGCTCTGCCCCGGTGACGCGCTGCTGCTCGGCACGGACCTGGTCAAGGACGAGCGGGTGCTGGTGCGGGCGTACGACGACGCGGCCGGGGTGACGGCCGCGTTCAACAAGAACGTCCTGACCGTCGTCAACCGCGAGCTGGGCGCCGACTTCGACCCCGAGGCGTTCGAGCACGTGGCGCTCTGGGACACCGAGAACGAATGGATCGAGATGCGGCTGCGCTCCCTTCTCACGCAGACCGTGAAGGTGCCCGCACTCGATCTCGCCGTCGATTTCACGGCCGGTGAGGAGCTGCGCACGGAGGTGTCGGCGAAGTTCCGGAAGGAGGGCGTGCGCGCCGAGTTGTCCGCGGCGGGGCTCGATCTGGCCCACTGGTGGACGGACGGCGACGGCCGGTTCGCGCTGTCACTGAGCGTGGTCCGCTGACACCGCTCGCACTCCGCCGCGAGCTGAGGCACGGTGGAGTGACGTGTGACAGCCATGTCGTCAGCGCGGAGAGGAGCACCCGCATGCCGAGCCACACCTATCGGGTCACCGAGATCGTCGGCAGCTCGCCCGAAGGCGTCGACCAGGCCATCCGCAACGGCATCGCCCGCGCCTCGCAGACCTTGCGCAACCTGGACTGGTTCGAGGTGACACAGGTCCGGGGCCAGCTGGAGGACGGTGAGATCGCGCACTGGCAGGTCGGCCTGAAGGTCGGCTTCCGCCTGGAGGACTCCGACTGACGCACCGGGCCCCGACGCCGGGTGAGGGCGGGAATGCCATCCTCACCCGGGTGTTGAAACCGGTATGAGTTCGCTGATCGCCTCGACCCGCTTCTCCGTGCTCGACCGTTCCCGCACCCGCGAGGGCGGCACCAGCGCCGAGGCGCTGCGTGACACCGTACGGTTCGCGCAGCGCCTGGAGGGGCTCGGCTACCACCGTTTCTGGGTCTCGGAACACCATGGTGTCCCGGGTGTCGCCGGTTCCGCGCCCACCGTGCTGGCCGCGGCCGTGGCGGGGGCGACCCGGACGATCCGGGTCGGGACGGGCGGCGTGATGCTGCCCAATCACCGGCCCCTGGTCGTGGCCGAGCAGTTCGGAGTGCTGGAGTCCCTCTTCCCGGGCCGGATCGACATGGGGCTCGGCCGGTCCGTCGGCTTCACGGACGGCGTCCGCAGGGCACTGGGACGCGACAAGGACGACGCCGAGGACTTCGCGGCCCAACTGGACGAATTGCTGGGCTGGTTCGACGGCACCTCCCCGACAGGAGTGCACGCACGTCCTGCGGAAGGCCTCGCCGTCCCGCCGTTCGTACTGGCCATGGGCGAGGGCGCCGCGATCGCCGCCCGCGCGGGCCTGCCGATGGTGATCGGCGACCTCCGCGACCGCGACAGGATGCAGCGCGGCATCGACCACTACCGTGCCCACTTCCGCCCGTCACCCCGGGCGAGCGAACCGTACGTCGTCGTCTCCGGCACGGTCGCCGTCGCCGCCACCCCCGAAGCAGCCCGGCGCCTGCTGATCCCGGAGGCGTGGTCGATGGCGTATGCGCGCACCCACGGCACCTTCCCGCCCCTCCCGCCCGCCGAACACGTCGAGGCGCTCACCATGACGGCGAGGGAGCGCGGCTTCTACGAGTCCGGACTCTCCGGGCACATCGCCGGCACCGAGGAGCAGGTCGCGCACCAGCTTGAGATCCTGCTGAAGGAGACCGCGGCACAGGAGGTCCTGGTCACGACCAGCACCTACGACCGGGCGGCCCTGACGGACTCGTACCGACGGCTCGCCGGGATCTTCGCCGGCCGGACGGGGTGAGCATCGCCCATATGCCGGAGGGCTGCGCCGACGTCTGTCGTCGGCGCAGCCCTCGGCATCACGACGTCACTTCTTGAGCTTGTACGCCCGCTTCACCGTCACGTCGAAGGTGGAGGCCCGGTCCTCCCCCGTGACCCGCAGGCTGACATATCCGTGCCCGTCGCTGTCGACGTGCTCGGCCGGCAGGCTCTCGACCGCCGGATGCGGGACCAGGGCGCGGTTGTTCACCACCGGCACCCGCTGCCAGGTCGTACCGCCGTCGAACGACGCCTGGACGGTCAGGTCGCGCACCTTGCCGCGCTTCTGGTCGCCGGTCCGCTGGAGGGTGAACGGGACGGCGACCGTACGGTCGTCCTCCGCCCGCGACAACTCGTCGACCGGCGGCTTGAACCGCACGCTCGTCAGGGGCAGCGCGGTCGTCCCGCCCTCGGCGGCCGGACCGGAACGGAAGGTCCACACGCCTTCGACGTCGGTGCTCACGCTGTTCCACGCACTGCGGTCGGCATGGGCCCTGAGGGTGTACGTGCCGGTGTCGGCCGGAACGTTCCAGGCGGCGAGCGCGCTGTCGCGCGGACTCTCCGTGGCGCCGTTCCTGCTCTTGGCGAGCTTCTCGCCGTCCCGGCTCAGGGTGTAGTCGTAGCTGGCGAAGAATTCGTCGCTGGTGAACAGGTGCCGGCTGTCGGAGTCACCGCCCATCGGCAGGTCGACGGTGATGGTGTCGCCGGCACGGGTCAGCTGCCGGCCGTCGTCGGCCAGGGCGGGGGCGCCCACGGGGTAGTTCCAGTACTCGGTACGGCTGCCGGGCCGGTAGGCCCGGGACTCCGTGTACAGGGCGCGATGCGGCAGCGCGTCCAGGGCGTCCGCGTTCTGCCAGGACGCGCGCAGCTCCTGGGACCAGGTGATGTCCCTGGAGGCCGTGTAGAACTCCGTACGGGTTCCCGGCGACTCCACGTTGATGCGGCGTCCGCCGGCCGGGATGCCCTTGAGGGTCGGGACGGCCAGCTTCGACTTGAGCGAGGACGGCCCGCCGCGGGTCTCCTGGGAGGCGCCGTAGCGGGCCTCGATCCGGGCGAGCTGGGAGTCCCTGACCCGGGGGGTGAGGTCGGCCGGGATGCCGCCCTCGCGGATGGCGGCGAGGTAGTAGACCGGCCCCGTGGCGGTGGGGTAGTCGTAGCCGGGGTCGTTGGGCGCACCCTCCGGAGCGCCGGTCCGGTAGCCCTCGGCCAGGTCCTCCCGGTAGTACGTCGTGTAGGTGGATTCCGTGCTGCGGGTGGTGGACGGCACCGCCCAGAACTGCGGCGGCCGGTGCCCGTACGAGACGGAGGTGGTGGCGCTCAACGGGCTCGCGGCCCCGGGCGGCGTCTCGCTCTGCTGCTGGATGACGCCGACCTGGTGGTAGATGCGCTCCACCTTGTCGTTGTCCACCGTGTGGCCGAGCCGCCGAGCCGCCGAGCCGCCGAGCGTCATCTCGGCCGCCCCGTCCACCCGTACGAGCGGCTCCCCGGCGAGAAGCTCGTCGCTGTGGAGCCAATAGGGGTCATCGCTGACGTCACGGCGCGCGACGAGCGCGGAGATGCCGTAGCGGCCGGCGGGCGCCCGGACCGTGATCGTCGAGCCGACGGTGATGTGGTGCGGGTTCTCGAACGGTTCCAGGTCCCGGCCGATGGGCATGACGTCGACGACGGAGACGCCGCTGGCCGGTTGACCGAGGTGGTCGCGGAGGTTGAGCTTGAGGTCGTAGCTCTCGGTTTCGAGGGTGAGGCCGACCGGCACTCCCACCGTGGTCGCGCCGTCGCCGGCCGTGGCGGTCAGCAGGGCGGCCAGAGTACCGCCGGAGCGGATGCCGTTGTCCCGGAACTCGACGGCCACGGAGGCCGTGCCCCCGGCGGGAACGGTCAGCCGGTCCTGGGCCAGGCCGAGCAGGGACGTGGGCAGGTCGCCGCGGCCGGAGGTGACGTCGAGGGCGAGGTCCAGAGTGACGTCCTGGTCCGAGTCGTTGGTGAAGGTCACCTCGCGGTCGCTGTCCGCGTCATCGCGGGGCCAGGTCAGGCGGCCGAAGTCCGCGGTGGACGTCGTGGCCCTGACCGGCTGGTCCACGGCCCGCTCCGCGTCGACCATGCCGGAGCCCTGGTCGTACACGGTCTCGTCGGCGCTGGGACGGGCGCTGGAGACCAGCGCCTGGGCCACCTGCTGGGGCGTCCAGTCCGGGTGGGCCTGCATGACGAGGGCGGCGGCTCCGGCGACGGCGGGCGCCGCCATGGACGTACCGGAGAGCCGGGTGTAGTTGTCGTCGACCGGGCCACCCGGACCGGCCGGGTCGCTGTCACCGACCTCTGTGCCCTTGGCGCGGGCCGCCGTCACGGCGACGCCGGGGGCCTTGATGTTGGGCTTGACGCTGTAGTCACCGTAGAGCGGGCCGCGGCTGGAGAAGCTCGCGACCGCGTCGTCGCCGCCGGCCGCGCCCACGGACAGCGCTCCCTCGGCGGCCGAGGGCGGCGAGACCGTGAAGGCGCCCGGGCCGTCGTTGCCCGCCGACACCACCGGGAGCACACCGCGCTCCAGCAGTGCGTCGGTGGCCAGCGACCAGGGGTCGGTGCCGTCGCTCGGCACCGTCGACCCGAGGGACATGTTGACGATGTCGACACCCTCGTCGGCCGCCCACTCCATGCCGTTGATGATGTGCGAGAGGTCGCTGAGCGGACCGGACAGCACCCGTGCGCTGAGGATCTCCGCGCCGGGTGCGACGCCCGTGTACTTGCCGCCGGACGCGGCGCCGGTACCGGCGATGATCCCGGCGACGTGGGTGCCGTGTCCGTCCACGTCACCCGTCTCGTTGTCCCAGGTGATGAAGTTCTCGGACTTGGAGACCCGGTCCCTCAGGTCGGGATGGTCGGCGCGCACGCCGGTGTCGATGACGGCGACCCGGACGCCCGTCCCGTCCAGACCGCGCTCCCTGAGACCGTCCGCGTTGACCTGCTCGACCAGGTTCGAGACGGCGACGTCGCCCTGGGGGGTGGTCTCCGGATCGTCCGCCGTGCCGCCCCCGTCGGTGAGCTCGACCGGCGTGTCCAGCCACACCGTCCGGATGGCGGGCCGGAGTTCGCTTTCCGCGCCCTCGGCGGGTTCGGTGAGGGTCTGCCACAGTGCGCCGGCGTCGTCCTCGGCCAGGGTCACGGCGGTGGCGTCGATCGACTCCAGCGACGACGTGTCCCCGGGGACGGCCTCGGCACGGGTGGTGGCGGGCAGCCGTTGGCCGCGGTGCCGGATGATCAGCGGGAGCCCGGCGTCGTCGGTCGACTCGCCGTCGAGACCGAAGCGGTCCAGGGCATTGAGGTTGAAGAGCAGGTCGTCGACCTGACCGGAGTCCACGAGTGGTGCGACGTCCATGGGTATGACGCTGAAATCGGTGCCGTTGCCCCGTTGCAGGAAGCCGACGCCTTCACGCCCCTTGGCGGGTTCGACGTCGATGTGGGGCTCACCGTTCGCCGTGCCGACGGTCACCACGTCACCGGTGACAAGGGTGAACCGCTTGCCCTGGAGGGCGGTCAAGGATGCGGAGGAAGAGGTGGAGCTGGACTCGGTGGTGGGAGACGGGGCGGACGGGGGGGTGAGCGTGGCTGCGGCGGATAAGCCGCTCTGGGTGGTGAGGAGCAGCACAGCCGCCAGCGCGCTGCCCGTCCATGCCGAATGACGACGTCTTGTCACGCGAACTCCGCTCGAAGTGGGGGGTGTTGAAGGAGATGCGGGTGTGACCAATGAACCCGTCGTGAAGATACCGAAAAGATGAACCCCTTCCAAGGCCCCAACTCCCTTGTCCCACAAAGGAATCGCGCCAGGGATGCCTGGCGGGACCGGGCTGAGCACCACCCCGGTCCCGCCCGTCCGCACCTTGTCGGCGAACGTTCCTTGAGCTGCGGCTGCTACGCGGACGAACTCGGCACAGCCGGCGGAGCGCTCAGCGCCTGGCGACCTTCCGGGTCGCACGCAGCCACTCCTTGTTCATGCTGGTGATGGACACCAGCGGGATGCCCTTCGGGCACGCGGTGGCGCACTCCCCCGTCAGCGTGCAGCCACCGAAACCCTCGTCGTCCATCTGCGCCACCATGTCCAGCACCCGCGTCTCCCGCTCGGGCGCTCCCTGCGGCAGCACGTTCAGGTGGTTGATCTTCGCCGAGGTGAACAGCATCGCCGCACCGTTCGGGCAGGCGGCCACGCAGGCACCGCAGCCGATGCACTCCGCGTGCTCGAAGGCGAAGTCGGCGTCCGGCTTCGGTACGGGCGTGGCGTGCGCCTCGGGCGCGGCGCCGGTCGGGGCGGTGATGTAGCCGCCGGCCTGGATGATCCGGTCGAAGGCCGTCCGGTCGACGACCAGGTCCTTGATCACCGGGAAGGCGGAGGCCCGCCACGGCTCGATGTCGATCGTGTCGCCGTCCTTGAAGGACCGCATGTGCAGCTGGCAGGTGGTGGTGCGCTCGGGCCCGTGGGCGTCGCCGTTGATGACCAGCGAGCAGGCGCCGCAGATGCCCTCGCGGCAGTCGTGGTCGAAGGCGACCGGGTCCTCGCCCTTGAGGATGAGTTCCTCGTTGAGCGTGTCGAGCATCTCCAGGAAGGACATGTCGGAGGAGATGCCGTCCACCTCGTATGTGGACATCGCGCCTTCGGCGTCGGCGTTCTGCTGCCGCCAGACGCGCAGGGTGAGCTTCATGCGTAGCTCCGCTGAGTGGGGTGGACGTACTCGAAGACCAGGTCTTCCTTGTGCAGGGCCGGGGCCCGGCCCGTGCCCGTGAACTCCCAGGCGGCCGCGTAGGTGAACTCGTCGTCCCTGCGGGCGGCTTCGCCGTCGGGGGTCTGGGACTCCTCGCGGAAGTGGCCGCCGCAGGACTCGCTGCGGTGCAGCGCGTCGAGGCACATCAGCTCGGCGAGCTCCAGGTAGTCGACGATGCGGTTGGCCTTCTCCAACGACTGGTTGAACTCCTCGCCGGTCCCGGGCACCTTGATCCGCCGCCAGAACTCCTCGCGGATCTGCGGGATGCGTTCCAGGGCCTTGCGCAGTCCGGCGTCGGTGCGGGCCATGCCGCAGAACTCCCACATGAGTTCGCCGACCTCGCGGTGGAAGGAGTCGGGTGTGCGGTCGCCGTCGACGGAGAGGAGAAGGTTGAGCCGGTCCTCCGTCTCGGCCAGCACCTCCTGTACGGCGGGGTGTCCGGCGGTGGCGGACTCCTGGTGCGGGTTGCGCGCGAGGTAGTCGTTGATGGTCGCCGGGAGCACGAAGTAGCCGTCGGCCAGGCCCTGCATCAGGGCCGAGGCGCCCAGGCGGTTGGCTCCGTGGTCGGAGAAGTTGGCCTCGCCGATCGCGAACAGGCCGGGGACGGTGGTCTGGAGGTCGTAGTCGACCCACAGGCCGCCCATCGTGTAGTGCACGGCGGGGTAGATCCGCATCGGCACCTCGTACGGATCCTCGTCGGTGATCCGCTGGTACATGTCGAAGAGGTTGCCGTACTTCGCCTCGACGGCCCCCCGGCCCATCCGCTGGATGGCGTCGGCGAAGTCCAGGTACACCCCCTGCCCGCCGGGGCCCACTCCCCTGCCCTCGTCGCAGACGTTCTTCGCGGCGCGGCTGGCGATGTCACGCGGGACGAGGTTGCCGAAGGACGGGTAGATGCGCTCCAGGTAGTAGTCGCGCTCGTCCTCGGGGATCCGGCTCGCGGGCCGGGTGTCCCCCTTGGCCTTCGGCACCCAGATCCGGCCGTCGTTGCGCAGCGACTCGCTCATCAGCGTGAGCTTGGACTGGTGATCGCCGGTCCGCGGGATGCAGGTCGGGTGGATCTGGGTGAAGCAGGGGTTGGCGAAGTACGCGCCACGCCGGTGCGCCCGCCAGATCGCGGTGGCGTTGGAGTTCATCGCGTTGGTCGACAGGTAGAAGACGTTTCCGTACCCACCGCTCGCCAGTACGACGGCGTCCGCGAAGTACGTGTCGATCCTGCCCGTGATCAGGTCCCGGGCCACGATCCCGCGCGCCCGCCCGTCGATGACGATCAGGTCGAGCATCTCGGTGCGCGGGTGCATCTCGACGTTGCCCGCGGCGATCTGCCGGGACAGGGCCTGGTAAGCGCCGAGGAGGAGCTGCTGCCCTGTCTGGCCACGGGCGTAGAAGGTACGGGACACCTGCACACCGCCGAAGGAGCGGGTGTCGAGCAGGCCGCCGTACTCCCGCGCGAAGGGCACGCCCTGCGCCACGCACTGGTCGATGATCTCGACGGAGATCTGCGCGAGCCGGTGCACGTTGGACTCGCGGGCGCGGAAGTCGCCGCCCTTGACGGTGTCGTAGAACAGCCGGTGGACGGAGTCGCCGTCGTTGCGGTAGTTCTTCGCGGCGTTGATGCCGCCCTGCGCGGCGATGGAGTGGGCGCGGCGCGGGGAGTCCTGATAGCAGAACTGGACGACGTGGTAACCCTGTTCGGCGAGCGTGGCGCCCGCGGCGCCGCCGGCGAGTCCGGTGCCGACGACGATGACGGTGTGTTTGCGGCGGTTGGCGGGGTTGACCAGCTTGGCCTCGAAACGGCGCTTGTCCCAGCGCTCGTTGACGGGCCCGGACGGGGCTTTGGTGTCAAGGACCGGCTCGCCGGTCTCGTAGTCGGTGTAGGTCATCAGCTCACGACTCCAGTCATGACACCCACCGGTACGGCGAGGAAGCCCACCGTGAGCAGCAGCGCGAGGACGTTGGCGGTGGTCTTCAAGGCGCGGTCGCGGGTGCGGCTGCCTGCGCCCAGGGTCTGGGCGGCGCTCCAGAAGCCGTGCTGGATGTGCAGACCGAGGGCGAGCATCGCGACGATGTAGACGACGTTGCCGTACCAGGTGGAGAAGGTGTCCACGACGTTCTGGTACGGGTGGCCCTCCTGGAAGCCGCCCGGGTGCACGGTGCCGGTCGTGAGGTCGAGGATGTGCCAGACGATGAACAGGCCGAGGATGATCCCGCCCCAGCGCATGGTGCGCGTCGCGTAGTCGGCCCGGGGCTTCTTGTGCACGTACTTGCTGGGGCGGGCCTTGATGTCGCGGCGGCTGAGCTGGTAGGCGGAGGTGGCGTGGGCGACGACCGCGGCCACGAGGACGACCCGGATGAGCCAGAGCGTCCACTCGTAGTGCATGAACGGCTCGCCGATGGTGCGCAGCCAGTGCGCGTAGTCGTTGAACTCGCCGGGCCCGAAGAAGATCTTCAGGTTTCCGATCATGTGGACGACCAGGTACAGCAGCATGATCAGACCGCTGACCGCCATCACGGTCTTCTTGCCGACGGAGCTGTCCCACACCGTGCGTGCCATGGACGGCCGTCGGTCCGTCCGCGTTGCCAGAGCCATGGCACAGGACGCTAGGGCCGAACGGCCCCATCGGTCCAAGACATGGTCCGGCTCGTTTCGATAGCCCTTGCCTATGATGTCTCCATGCAGTTCCAGCAGCTCCAGTACTTCGTGGCGGTCGCCGAGACCCGGCACTTCACCCGGGCCGCCGACCTGGTGCATGTCGCGCAGCCCTCGCTGTCGCAGCAGATCAAGGCGCTGGAGCGGGAGTTGGGCGCGGACCTGTTCCTGCGGGCGCGCGGCAACATCACGCTTACGGACGCCGGAGAGGCCCTGCTTCCGCTGGCCCGGCGCATCCTGGCCGACGCGGACACCGCACGGCACGAGGTGCTGGAGCTGGTGCAGCTGCGCAGCGGCCGGGTCCGGCTGGGAGCGACCCCGAGCGTGTGCACCGGTCTGCTGCCGGACGTGCTGCGCGCCTTCCACGACCGGTATCCCGGCATCCGGCTGATGATCGAGGAGGGCGGCTCGCACGATCTCGTACGGGAACTCGCGCGCGGCGCCCTCGACCTCGCGCTGATCGTCCTGCCGCTGCCGACGCCCTCCCCGGCGCTCACCTCGGTGGAGCTGCTGCGCGAGGACCTGGTCGTGGTCTCCTCGCCGGACGCGCCCAAGCCCGGCCACGGCCGGCGGGCGGTGCGCATCGCCGACCTGGAGGGCGAACGTCTTGTGATGTTCCGGCACGGCTACGACCTGCGCGAACTGACCGTGGCCGCATGCCGTGCCGAGGGGTTCGAGCCGGACTTCGCGGTGGAGGGCGGGGAGATGGACGCGGTCCTGGGCTTCGTACGGGCCGGGCTGGGGCTGGCCGTCGTACCGCGCATGGTGGCCGCCCGGTCCGGGCGCGGCCTGCGGGTCACCCCGCTGGCCCGTCCCGGCCTGCACCGGACCATCGCCCTGGCGCACCGCAGCGATGTGGCTCCGCCGCGCGCGGCAAGGGAGTTGCAGCGGATGCTGCTGGAGCGTTGACGCTGCGCGGGGCGCGGGCGATCGGCCGTTGTCGGTCCGCGGGCGTCGTCATCGCCTGGCCGCGGCAGTCCCGGTCGACGGCCACGGCGGCGGTGCCGGCCCGAGTCGCCACGACGATGGCCGAGGCCGTACGTCCGGAGCCCCAGCCCGCCGAGGCCGCACGACACCGGCCCTGCCCCACCGAGGCCGTACGGCCCTGGAGCCTCACCCCGTCGCGTCCACCAGGGTCAGCTCGTGCAGCCGCTCCGGTGGGCCCGGGCGGGCGTAGTACCAGCCCTGGGCCGTGTCGCAGCCCAGTATCCGGAGCTGCTCGGCCTGGGCGCCCGTCTCCACGCCCTCCACCGTCACCGAGAGGTTCAGGCCGTGGGCGAGAGAAACGATCCCCTCGACGATCTTGAGGTCGACGGAGTCCGCCGGGAACCGCTGCATGCTCTGGGTGAAGGACCGATCCAGCTTGAGGATGCTCACCGGCAGCCGGCGCAGGTTGGCGAGGTTGGAGTAGCCGGTGCCGAAGTCGTCCAGGGCGATGTCGACGCCCATCTCGGCCAGCCGGCGCAGCGGCTTGAGCAGATCGTCGTCGGCGCCGATCAGCGCCGACTCGGTCACCTCCAGGCACAGCGCGTCGGGTTCGACGCCCGCGCGCTCCAGGATGTCGACGGTGTCCTGGACCAGTCCGGGATGCGTGAGCTGGCAGGGCGAGAGATTGACGTTGATGCGCAGCGGGCCACCGGCCCCGGTCACGCCGTACCGCTCGCGCCACTCACGGGCCTGGCGCACCGACTGCTCCAGCACCCAGCGGCCCAGCGGAACGATCAGTCCTGTGTGCTCGGCGAGCGGAATGAACCGGTCCGGGCCGAGCACGCCGTGCTGCGGATGCAGCCACCGCACCAGGGCCTCGGCGCCGCGGACGCTGCCGTCGCCGAGGTGGACCAGCGGCTGGTACTCGATGAAGAACTCGCCGCGGTCCAGGGCCGTCGGCAGCGAGGTGGTCAGCCCGTGCCGGGTGATGGCACGCGCGTCGGCCTCGGCGTCGGCCATCTCGAAGCGGTTGCCGCCCGCCGACTTGGCGCGGTACATGGTGATGTCGGCGCTGCGCAGCACCTCGGCCGCGCTGCGCTCCCCGGCCGGCCCCTCGACGATGCCGATGCTGCCGCGCACGGTCAGCTCCCGGCCCTCGACGCTGACCGGGGCGACCAGCGCGTTCATGATGCGCATGGCCAGCTCGTCCACCTCGCGCTCGGTGTCGGGGCCGGTGGTCAGCGCCACGAACTCGTCGCCGCCGAGCCGGGCGACCATCTCGCCGGGCGCGGTCGCGCAGGACTGCAGCCGGTCGGCGACCTCGACGAGCAGCCGGTCGCCGGCCGCGTGGCCGAGGCTGTCGTTGATGGTCTTGAAGCCGTCGAGGTCGAGATAGCACAGCCCGAAGCGCTGGCCGTCGCTCGCGGTGAGGGCCTTCTCCAACCGCTCGAAGAACAGCGTGCGGTTGGGCAGTCCGGTGAGCGCGTCGTGCGTCGCCTCGTAGCGCAGCCGGAGGTTGAGCAGCCGCCGCTCGGTGGTGTCTTCCATGAGGGCGAGCTGGTACTGCGGGTTGCCGTCCGCGTCACGGAGCAGCGAGACCGTCAGATTGGTCCACAGGACCGTTCCGTCGGGACGGTAGAACGCCTTCTCGACGTGGTAGTGCTCGCGCTCGCCGCGCACGAGTTCCTCGTACAGCCGCCAGACCTGGGGCGCGTCCTCGGGGTGGGTCCACTCCAGGACGTTGCGGGTGCGCACCGTCTGCTCGGCGCCGCCGAACATGCGCACCATCGCCCGGTTGACCTGCAGTATGTTGCCCTCCAGGTCGGCGATCCCGATCCCTATGGCGGCGCCCTCGAAGACCGCGCGGAAGCGGGCCTCCGTCGCGTGCAGGGCCTGAGCCACCACACCCTGCGCCTTCAGCGCGGCCGAGGAGATCGCCTCCTGCTCGGCGAGGGTCCGCTCACGCAGCGCCGTGGCGAACCCGGCGGCCATGGCGTGCTGCAACCGTGAGGCACGCGTGCGCAGTTGGTCCTGCGCGCCGTCCCCGCCGCAGTACAGCACCAGGTAGGCGTCCACGCAGTCCAGGGTGCGGCTGAGCGCCTCCGGGTCGGTGCAGTGCACGGCGATCAGCGCGGCGCCCACGGCCCGCGCCTCGTCCGCCTCGAAGGTCCTGGCCCGCAGCGCCTCACTCAACCGCCGGGCGAGCGGCAGCAGTTGTTCCTCCAGCTCGGGCCGGGTCAGCGAGGTCGAGGTCACCGGGAACACCGCCCGGCTCCAGATCGTCGCGAACCGGCGCAGTCTGTCCTCCGGCCCGTCCGGCTCCGCGCTCACGCCGTGCGCCCCACGCCGGCGAAACCGGAGAAGGCATAAGGATCCTCGTCCTCCGGCGCGGTGTCCGGCCGCCAGTGCGGCATCGCCACCAGTCCGGGTTCCACCATGTCGTACCCCTCGAAGAACCGCGCGATCTCGTCGCGCGAGCGCATGATCAGCGGGTTGCGAATGTCCTTGTATACGCCCACCGTGCCCTCGGTCTGCTCTGGCGGAAGCGGGATTCCCTCGTACGAGGCATGTGTGAGGATCAGCAGGCTGCCGGGCGCGAGCGCGTCGCGCAGCTCGGCCACCGCTTCGTACGGGTCGTCCGTGTCTTCCACGAAGTGCAGTATGGCAACGAGGAGCAGCGCCACCGGGCGGTTCAGGTCGATCAGTCGCCGCACCTGAGAGGCGGCGAGGATCTCCTGGGGCTTGCGGAAGTCGGCCGCGACCACGTCGGTGCCGGTTTTCCCCTTGAGTACCGCCTGGCTGTGCGCCACGGCCACCGGGTCGTGGTCGACATAGACGACATGCGCGCCGGGGCTTGCCTCCTGGGCCACCTCGTGGACGTTGCCGAAGGTCGGGATGCCGGAGCCGATGTCCAGGAACTGGGTGATGCCCTCGGCGACGGCGAAACGCACCGCGCGGCGCATGAACGCCCGGTTCGCCTGCATGATCTTGGGGAGCCCCGGCAAGAACTCCATGGCCTTGCGGGCTGCCTCGCGGTCGACCTCGAAGTTGTGCGAACCGCCCAGGTAGAAGTCGTAGATCCGGGACACGCTCGGCACCGAGATGTCGATGTTCCGTGGGGCCCAGGCGGGACGCTCCATCAATCTCTCCAAGGCGTAGGCGATCCGGTGTTCGAGCTGAGGCTACTGATCGCCCGCCAAAGGAGCGAGCCGAAACGGAAATTGACCATCCGTTCCCGGTCACTGCCAGCGGCACGTGCCGAATTGATTCCCTGCATCGCCTCCACTAAAAGTGTCCGAGGCGTTTCGGAGAGTTCTCAGGAGTTCTGACCCATGGTGAAGAGTCACGAAGAGTGCGAAGACATGCGGTGAATTACGGCAAAACCGGTCCACCCCCTCCGTGCGGTGCGGAGGGGGCGGACCGGGGTTCGTGGCGGACGCCGGAAGACTTGGCTCAGTTCGTCCCGGCCGGGGCGCCCACGGGCTTTCCGTCGGGTGCGACCGCGTACCAAGTGCCGCCCACACCCTGGCCATTGGTGTCCCCGGGCTTCTCGTCACCGGAGAAGGTGTAGATCGGCACACAGTCGATGGTCTGCTGCTTCAGTCCGTCGGGCCGGTCGAAGACCACGTAACCCTGCCCCCGGGGACCGGACCCCTTCAGATCGATGCCCTCGGTGTCCTCGGCGGCGACCGGGTCGACGACCGGCCACTTCTCCACGCAGTCGCCGGTGCACTCCGTCTTCATCGGCCACGGCGAGTCCTTCATGAAGCGGTAGACCGTGTGGCCGTTCTTGTCGACCACGATCTCCCCCAGTTCGGGGTCGTTACGGGTGGACAGCCCGGGCAGATCGGCCTGCTCAGCCTCCCCGCCCTGCTCGGCCTGCCCGCCCTCCTGGGCCTTCTTGCCGTCCGGCGCCAGCGCATACCACTTGCCGCCCACTCCCTGGCCCTTGACGTCGCCGGGAGTGGTGTCCTGCGCGTAGCGGTAGGCCGGCCAGCCGCCGACGGTGAGCTGCTTGGTGCCGTCGGCGCGGGTGACCTCGCCGAGCAGCGCCGTGTCGATGCCGGCGCCGGCCGTGGCGTCGTCCGCCGGCACCGGCGGCCAGGTCGTGGCGCAGTCGCCGTCGCAGTTCGACTTCGGCGGCTCGGCGGTGTCCTGGTCGAAGCGGTACAGGGTCATGCCCGCACCGTCGGTCACCATGTTGCCGACTTCCGCGTTGGCGGAGACGGCCAACTGGCCCGCGGTGGAGGCCTGGTCGGCGCCGCTCTGCTCATTCTGGGCGCCGGCTCCGGTATCGACCCCTGCCGTTCCGTAGCCACCGGCCGGGGCCGTGGCGCCCACGTTCTGACTTGAGGCCGGGCTGCTTTCCTGACCGCACGCCGTCGTCAGCGCCAGCACAGCCGCAGCGCTCGCCACGAGTGAGGCGCTCCGCCAGGAGGTCTTCATCGTCAACTCCCCGATCATCGCAAGGATGTTGCAGCGCCCTGCTGCGCCGCGCACGGTCCTAGGTACGAGCGGTGCCCGCCGTTGTGTTCAACCGCATCGCGGATTTCTTTCCGAAACCTGTGCCACCCCGGCCCGCGACCTGCGCCCCTGCCGCGTCGCCGCTCGTAAGCGCGTGCGTATCCCCGGACACGCGAACGTGTTGCGGATCAAACCAACAACGCCCCCAAGTCCCTCCTTCGGGGCATTCCCACGTCGCTCGGGCGCACGCCGGTGCGCCAAGACCCATGATCTTCGTCGTGCATGGACCCGAACCGACCCGAAGCACCGTCGCCATACGGGTGTTGTCCCTGGTCACGCTGGCATGGATGTGTGTCGGCGTCCCGGCGGGCACGGCGGCGGCCGATGTCTGCGCGTACGCCTCGACCGGCCCCGGCGGCACGGAGGCGGTGGCGGTCGTCGGGAGCGCCACCTGGCCCACTCCCGCCACCTGGCCTACCCACCCCGCCTGCCCGACGCCCACACCGACTCCCACGCCGACCCCGCCCCGGACACCGACACCGACTCCAACACCGACACCGACGCCTCCGCAGCCCACCCCCACCCCGGACCCGACGCCCCCACCGAAGCCGCCGGCGAAGCCACGGCCCACACCGCCCCCACCGGCTCCGCAGCCCGCGGTCCCGCGGCCGGCGCCCACGCCCAGCCCCACACCGACACAGGCGCCGGTACAGACACCGACACCGACCCGGTCGGCCGAGCCGACCCCGCGTCCGTCCGTGACCTCGGTGAGCTATCCGGCGTACCACCCCGCACCGCGCAAACGGGCGACGCACAGTGCTCCGTCGCCGCTCACCTTCGTCCTGCTCATCACCGTGCCCGCGGTGGCCGCAGTCGCCGCGCTGCGTCCGCGCTGATTTCTGGAGGCACCTCTTGCCGGAATGGCTTGTTCTCATCCTCGCGATGCTGGCTGTCTGCGTCGTGGTGGTCATCATCACCCTCGTTCGCCATCGGACGGCGGCGGACGACGAGGATCCCAGCGAGACTCCCGACGTCATCGAGTACATGACGATGTGGATCGGTGTGGTGTACGCCATCGTCCTCGGCCTGGCCATCGCCGGTGTCTGGGAGGGGCGCAGCGCCGCGCAGGACCACGTGCAGGCCGAGGCGGTCGCCCTGCACGAGATCTCGGAGCGGGTCCGGGTCTATCCCGCCGACGTTCGTGACCGTATTCGCGACGATGTCAACACCTATGTCGGACACGTCGTGGACACCGAGTGGAAGGCGATGTCCGACGACGGCAAGGTCACCGAGCGCGGTACCGAGCTCCTCGACCGCATCCGTGCGGACGTCACCGACTACGAGCCGAAGACCGACTTCGAGGCGCAGGCCTACCAGCCCCTCGTCGACCAGGTCACCGCGGCGGACCAGGCACGCAGTGCCCGCGCCAGCTCGACCGGGGAGACGATGCCGGGAGTGGTGTGGTTCGGGCTGGGCTCCGGGGCTGTGGTCACGATCGGGATGATCTTCGCCCTGCAGATCCGGCGTACGGCACGCGAGCTGATCCTCGCCGGACTGTTCTCGGCGCTGATCGCCTTCCTGCTCTTCCTCATCTGGGACTTCGACGCCCCCTACAGCCGGGGGGTCACGGCCTCGGCCGATCCGTTCCTGGAGCTCTTCCCGCACATCGGCGGCTGACGGGCCCCGCGCCAGGACATTCCTCGGGGGACGGCCGCCACACCGCGGCTGTCCCCCGTTCGCGGTAGCACCGTCCCCCGCGCGGCCCAGCGGTTGACCCGTTCGCGCTACTGCGATCGCGCCACCGCGTGCACCTTTCTAGCGTTTCGATCATCGAGGTGCATTTCTGGCGCAAGCGGAAAAAGTCCGCGGCTGCTCCTCGGGGACCGGAGGTTCCACCATGCGCGCGATACGCGTCGCCTCGGCCGCACTGCTGGGCGTCACCGCCCTGGCCCTGGCCTCCCCCGCCGCCCACGCCCGCGGTGACGAGCACATCGGCTTCCGGGCCAGTGTGCTGCCGACGACGATCGCGGCCGGCGGGCAGGTGTCCCTGCGCGTCACCGGCTGCGACCGGGACGTGTACGTCTCCTCGGGCGTCTTCGACACGGTGACGATCCGCAGCGGCCAGTACTCGGCCACGGCGGTGGTCGACCGGGACGCGCGGGAGGGCGCCGTGTACGCGGTGAAGTTCAGCTGCGGCACCTTCTGGCAGGAGGTGGACCTCACCATCGCCTCGGGCCGGCCGGACCACCGGGTCCCGCCGCGGGGCGTGCACGCCGGTGAGGGCGGCAGCTTCGGCGGTTTCGACCTCAAGGAGATCGGGCTGGGCCTCGCGCTCATCACCGGCTCGATCGGCGCGGCGTACCACTTCTCGCGGCGCCGCACGGACGAGGACGGCGCCTGACCGGGCCCCTCCCCCGCCCCGCACAGACCTTCGCCCCGGACCCTTCGAAGGGTCCGGGGCGAATCCGCTCCTGGAAATGAACCGACAGGCGACGTCAGATCCGCTTCTCGGACCGGCGCCGCATCCAGAACACCCCGCCGCCGACGACGGCCGCGGCCACGAGACCCCCGCCGATGACCATGTCGGTCGGGGTCGCCCCGGTGGTGCTGCTGCCGCCGATACCGCCACGGACACCACCGAGGACGGTGAAGGCGTCCGGCCGGGTCAGGGTGGAGCCGGAGCAGTTGACGGTGATGTCGTACGGGCCGGGCCTGGCGTTGTTGTGGACGATCGCGGTGCCTCTCGCTGTGTCGCGGGGGCCTCTGATCGGCGACAGCCTGGCCCGCGGGAAGGCACGGGAGGTCATGTGGCCGCCGTTGGGGCAGCCGTCGACCGTGACCGTCAGCTGACCGCCCCGGGGGATGACCCTGGGCATCACGACGATATTGCTCGGGAAGAACCGGCCGTCGCCGCCGAAGCGCCCGCCGTGGCTGCCGCCGTTTCCGCCGAAGCCACCACGGCCGCCATCGCCACCACGGCCGCCATCGCCGCCACGGCCATCGCCACCGAACCCATCACCGCCACCACCACCGAAACCACGCCCGTCACCACCGAAATCACCCCCGTCGCCACCGAAGCGACCGCCGTCGCCACCGAAGCCGCCGTTTCCGCCGAAGCCATCGCGGTCGCCGCCGTCGCCACCGAACCCGTCACCGTAGCCCCCGCTGCTGTCGGCGTCGTTCATGCCGTCCCAGGCGACGGCCGCGGGAGCGGCGAGCCCGAGGACGGCGACCGCGGCGGCCGAGACCGCCAGGGAACGAGTAGTACGCATGTGATCCTCCGCGGAAGACGCCCCGGGACCCGTCCCCGGTCGATCGGCGAGAAAGCGGCCTCCAAGAAAGACCCTCAGATGCCCTGCTCGGGCCCGCATTTCGGGAATGGTCCGTCCTGGTGAGAAGACACGCCCAAGGAAAACCACACAATCGGATATTGCCGCAGGTCACGCACCGTCAGAAAATTCCTGTTCGCGGCGACTCGGATGGCTCACCGAATCGGCGTTCGGGCCACCCGTTCGCTGCTGCCCCGTCGCTGGCGGTGCCGGTGGGACTTAGCGTTCTCCTATGCGCCATTGACGTGGCGACGGCCGCGTCGAGAGGGGAAGTCGAATGTCTGGGTACGAGGTGGCCGAAGAGGAGGAGCAGCGGAAGAAACGCGCTCCTTGGGGCGTGATAGCGCTTGTTCTGCTGACCGGCCTCGCTCTCATTCGGAATGGTTCGGGGGAGTTCGACGAGGGGCCCCCGCAGCCCGCCTCGGCGGCGGCCGCGGAGGCCCGGCCATCGCAGGGCGCCTTCCTGCGGGCCCCGGACGCGCTGCCGTACGCCGTGCCGGACCGGGTCAGGATCCCGGCGATCCAGGTCGACGCGCCCATGATGCCGGTCGGCCTGGACGCGGCCGGCTGGGTGGACGCGCCGCCGCCGGAGGACCCTGATCTCGCCGGCTGGTTCACCGGCGCCGTCTCCCCCGGCGAGAAGGGCACCGCGGTGATCGTCGGCCATGTCGACAACACTCAGGGCCCCGCCGTGTTCTACGGACTCGGGGCCCTCAAGAAGGGATTTCGGGTCGAGGTCGCACGTAAGGACGCGAAGACGGCCGTATTCGAGATCTACGGCATCGAGGTCTTCGAGAAGAACAACTTCCCCGGGGACCGCGTGTACGCCTCCAAGGGCAGCCCCGAATTGCGGGTCATCACCTGCGGGGGCGGCTTTTCCAAGCAGAACGGCTACGACGGGAACGTCGTCGTCTTCGCCCGCCTGGTCGAGGTGCACTGAGCGTTCCCGGCCGGGCGGGCGCGGCCCTTCAGACGTGCCGCCGGCGCGGGACGGTGATGTGATAGCCGTCGTCCAGCAGCTGAGGCAGATAGTCGCGCAGGGCCCGGACGCTCTGGCTGCGGTCGCCCCCGGCGTCGTGCGAGAGCACCACGACGCCGGGGGCGGCGCCGTCCTCGACCCGGTCGACGATGGTGCGGGCGCCGGGCTCGGTCCAGTCGAGGGTGTCGACCGTCCACGCCAGCGGCTCCATGCCCAGTTCGGCGCCGAGTTGGAAGGCCGCTCGGTTCCAGGCGCCGTAGGGGGCGCGGAACCAGCGGGGCCACTCGCCTGACACGTCCTCGACGACCTCACAGGTGCGTTTCATCTCGGAGCGGATCTGCCGCCGGGTGAGGCGGGTGAGCAGCGGGTGGGACCAGGTGTGGTTGCCGATGACATGACCCTCGTCGGCCATCCGCTCCACCAGGTCCTGGTTCTCGGCGGCCATCTCGCCGCAGACGAAGAACATCGCGCGGACGTCGTACGCCTGCAGCGTGTCCAGGATGTCCGGGGTGTAGCGGGGGTCCGGGCCGTCGTCGAAGGTCAGCACCATGGTCCGGCCGCGGCCGGAGACACGCAGAAAGGGCTCGCGCCGCACGAGGAGGCGCCGCGCCGCGGCCCGCGGCGGACCGTGGCCGGTGAGGGGCTGCAGGCGGTAGGCGGAGGGCTTGAGGGCGCGGCGCGTCTGCGGGCCCGCGACGCCGGCGGCGGGCCGGACCGGCTGGTCCCCCGCGTGCACGGAGAGCAGTCCGGCGGTGCCGGCTGCCCCGGCGACGGCGGCGCCGATGGCCAACGCCCGGCGCCGGGTGAGCGACTGATCCTTCTGCATGACTCATCAGTCGCCCCTCCGGGCCCCGACGCACCACGCCGACACCGCAGCGGCGGCATGATTCCACCCGGGCGGCGCATGACGGGCCGCCCGGAGGGCGGCAGGTGTACCACCGGTGGCCGTATCGCCCAGGGTCTCGGCAACGACTGCGGACCTGCGTCTTGGACCGCCTCCCAGGCGTGACCGAACAGCGGCACCCGCCCCAGCGCTTACAGCCGCACGCCCCTTGGGGCGCTGCGCCGCTTACCGTGCCATCACCAGCCCGTCGTTCGCCGCGCCCCGGCTGAGCACCACGTCTCGGATGCGGTCGCGTACGCCCTGTACCTCGGCGCCCTTCGCCAGCGACTCGTTGAGATTCACCACCCGGCCGGCGTCGATGTCGAACAGTTGCGGGACGAACTCGGCCTTCGTCACCTCCCACCGGCCGCCGGGCCTCGTGGGCGGGGCGAAGGTGAAGCGGCCGAGGGTGGACTCGTTGCCCCGCGGGTCCTGCACGCCCTGGTGGTTGAGCATGGGGCCCGCGATCTGGTCGCCCATCCCGTAGACCACCCAGGTGCCGTTGACCTTCTCGTACGCCTGCGGGACATGGGCGTGGGTGCCGAGAATCAGGTCGATGTCCGGGCGGCCCCCGGTGCGGGCGGCGGTGAGGACCTGGGCCAGGGACTGTTGCCGCCGGTCGGGAGCGTCCTGCCATTCCGTGCCCCAGTGCAGGGACACCACGACCACGTCGGCACCGGCCCGCCGGGCCGCGCGCGCGTCCGCGATGATCTCTTGCTCGTCGATCAGGCTGACGGCCCAGGGCTGTCCCGGCGGCAGTGAGAAACCGTTCGTGTCGTACGTGTAGGCGAGGTGGGCGACCTTCGCCTTCCCCGCGGGCAGGACGGTGGGGGTGCGCGCCTCGGTCTCGTTGCGCGCCGATCCGGCGTGCCGTACGCCCGCCCGATCGAGGGTGTCCAGCGTGCGGCGGACACCGTCCGCGCCCTCGTCCAGACTGTGGTTGGAGGCGGTGGAGCAGCCGTCGTAGCCCGTCGCGGCGAGGCCCGTGGCCAACTCGGGCGGGGACTTGAAGGCGGGGTGGCCGGTGTACCCGCCGCTCTCTCCGTACACCGTCTCCATGTGACACAGCGCCAGTTCGGCGCGGGAGACCGCGGGTTCGACCCCGGAGAACATCGGCCGGAAGTCGTAGCCGGTGCCGCCCGCGTCGAAGCGCGCCCGCTCGGTGATCGAGTGGTGCGGCAGGATGTCGCCGGAGGCGACGAGTGTGAATCCGTCAGCGGCGGAGGGGGCCTGACGCCCCGACAGGGCGGCGTCGTCGCGGGCCTCGGCCTGGCAGGCGGCGCCTGCGGCGAGAACGGCCGTGAGGGCCAGGGCCACCTGCTGTCTGCGTGCAATCATCGCTCACCCCGTTGCGACCATATTTCCAGATAAATAAGTACGAGTCTGCACGCTTCCGCAAACAATCCGACTGGTTTCGTTAGGCCGTCCGGCGCGCACGGGAGTGGCGCAAGGACCGTTCGTCGTACCGTTCGTCGACTCGATCGACCGTCCGCCGCAGATCCGTGTGCGCTCCCTGTCCGAAAGGCACACCCTGCGATGCCATACGGCCATGACGGCCGGAACAACCCTCTCGAACGGGACGACGACCGCCGAGCACGAGCTCGCCGCAGTGCAGCGGGAGCACGGCCGGCCTCTCTTCGCGCTGCTGCTCCGGCTCTGCGACGGCGACCGGCAGCGCGCCGAGGACCTCGTACAGGAGACGCTCGTACGCGCCTGGCAGCATCCCGAGGCGCTGCGTGCCGATGACTTCGACTCCGTACGGCCGTGGCTGCTGACCGTGGGACGGCGGCTCGCCATAGACGCACGGCGGGCCCGGCAGGCGCGGCCCGCCGAGGTCGGGGACGCCGTTCTGGAGAACGCCCGCGTGATGGCCGACCATGCCGAGCGGGCCGCGGCGGCGCTCGATGTCCGCGAGGCTGTGAAGACACTCACTCCGGAGCACCGTGACGTCCTGGTGCTCGTGTATTTCCACGGGGCGAGTGTGGCGGAGGCCGCGGCGACGCTCGGAATTCCGCCCGGTACGGTGAAGTCCCGCGCGTACTACGCGCTGCGCGCCCTGCGCAGGGTGCTTCCGGGATACGCGGCCGACCTGCGGTGAAACCAATGGATGAGTCAAGCCTCCGTAAAACGCCTTGCTGAAGACCCCCGTTGAGCAATCAGCTGTCTTCATCCGTGTTCCGGATAGGGCCGGGGCCCAAGGGCCCGGGTTCGGGCGACGCGCACGCACCGGAGGAAGGCAGGAAGGGATGCTGCACAGAGGTCAAGAGAGCACGGACGGCACCGGCGGCGGTGAACTGACCGTCCCCATGGCGTGGTTGTACGCCGAGTACATCGCCGACGAGCTGCTGCGGACCGGCGATCTGATGCCGCCGACGTCCTTCGAGTTCCGCGCCGGACGGGATGCGCTGGCGCTGACCATCTTCCTGTCCGACACCGAGGGCGAGCTGTCCGGCATCCGGGTCGTCTCCCAGCTGGAGACCTGGCTTTCGCTGACGGCGTACGACCAGCCGTGGCAGGACTGGGTGCGCGAGCGGCTGGCGATGCTCGCCGCCGAGGCGATCGAGTCGGGGGGCCCCGCGCCCGACCTGGAGCTGGCGGAGGCGGCCTGGCGCTGGCTGGAGGAGACCGAGCTGCTCGCGCCCGACCTGAACGCGGTGCCCGGGGGCGCTGCGGCGGCCGGCGAGGACGAGGGACCGAAGGTGTGGACCCCGGCCTGGCAGCTGGGGCTGCCGCTGGGGCATCTCGCCATCCATCTTTTTTGAGATTCGGCGCCGATCCGACCAATCCTCGGCCCGAGCCGCTCCGAATCCTTTGGTCGCGATTCGGCAGGGGCTTGAGTGATTCAGCGGCTTGGTGCGTACCGGTGGGAGCAAGGAGTAACCCCACCCGCACCCAACGGCACGAGGATTCGGCATGAGGTCCCTGGAGAGGCATCGCGACGTCGCCGCGTACGCGCTCGGCGTGCTGGACGAGGCGGATGCCTTCCGCTTCGAGGACCACCTCATGGAGTGCCCCAGCTGTACGGCACACGTGACCGAGTTCGGGCCGGTGACCCGGCAGCTGATGTTGTACCGGCGGGCCACACCGCGCTTTGTGAACCCCCTGACCCAGCCCGGCACCCGGCTCCTTGACCGGCTGCTCGGCGAGGTGACGGCACGGCGGCGGGTCGGGCGCCGGCGGGTGCTGTACGCCGTCGCCGCCTCCGTGGCGATCGCTGTCGCCGCGCCGGCGGTCGCGATGAGCGCGGGCGGCGGCGACAGTGCCGTACGCCTCACCGCGACCGACGAGCGGTCGGGCGTATGGGCTCAGGTCACGGCCGAGAACGGCGCCTCGGGCAGCCATATCGAGCTGAAGGTGAAGGACGGGGCCGGGCCTCGCCCCTGCCGTCTGGTCGTCCTGGGCCTCGACGGTTCGGAGGAGACGGTCACCAACTGGATGACGCCCCGCCATGACGCCCGCCCCAACACCATGCACGGCAGTTCGTCGATGCAGACCAGCCAGATCGACCGGTACGAGGTCCGCACCACGGACGGCGAGCATCTGGTGACACTGGAGGCGAAGTAGCCCGACCCGCCGCACCTCACCGACGCGGTGACCCCGCGCACCTCACTTCAGCAACCGGGACATCCTCCGGTCGGCCAGGGGCTTGCCCCCGGTCTGACAGGTCGGGCAGTACTGCAGCGAGGAGTCGCTGAAGGAGACCTCGCGGATCGTGTCGCCGCACACCGGGCAGGGCCGGCCCGTCCTGCCGTGCACGCGCAGGCCGCTCTTCTTCTCCGCTTTGAGGCGGCCGGCGGCGAGTCCCCGGGAGCGCTCGACGGCCTCGGTGAGCGTGCTGCGCAGGGCCTCGTACAGGCGGGTGGTCTCCTCCGGGGTGAGAGAGGCGGCCAGTTTGAAGGGGGACATCTTCGCGGCGTGCAGGATCTCGTCGCTGTAGGCGTTGCCCACGCCGGCGATCAGGCTCTGGTCGCGCAGGGCGCCCTTGAGCTGCCGCCGCTCGTCGCCCAGCAGGGCCGCGAAGCGCGGTTCGTCGAAGTCGTCGGCGAGAGGGTCCGGGCCGAGGCGGGCGATGCCGGGTACCTCCTGCGGGTCGGGTACGACATACACCGCGAGCCGCTTCTGGGTGCCGGCCTCCGTCAGGTCGAAGCCCTCGCCGGTCTCCAGGGCGACGCGCAGCGCAAGCGGGCCCTTGCCGGGCCTGGGCGGGCCGTCGGGGAGCCTGTCCTTCCAGTGCAACCAGCCGGCCCGGGCGAGGTGGGTGACGAAGTGCGGGCCGCCGTCGGTCTGAAGGTCGAGGAACTTGCCGTGCCGGTGCACGGCGGTGACCTCGCGGCCCTCGACCGCCGTGAGCGGAGGGTCGTACGTCTTCAGCACGCTGATCGCGACGGGCAGCACCCGGACGATCTCGTGGCCGACCAGGTTCTCGGTCAGGAAGTCCTTGAGCGCTTCCACCTCGGGCAGTTCCGGCATACGTCCAGAGTGCCATCCGGGACCGACACGCTCAGCTCCGTTCCCGCACCACGAACTCGCACCACACGCACTTGCCGCCGCCCCGCGCCTCCACGCCCCACACGTCCGTGAGCAGGTCGACGAGGAGCAGTCCGCGCCCGGAGACACCCGACTCGCCCGCGTCACGGCGGCGGGGCAGGGCGCTGGAGGAGTCCTCCACCTCGACACGCAGCCGCCGGTCGGAGCCGGCCAGGTGCCGCAGCGTGACCACGGCGGAGCCTTCGGTGTGCATCAGGGCGTTGGTGATCAGTTCGTCGGCGACGAGCTCGATCTCGTCGGCCCGCTCGCCGACGCCCCAGGCCTGGACGGCGGCGCGGATCATGTGCCGCGCCTGGATGAGGGCCTCGGGGTCGCCGGGTGCCACGTGCTGCTGGAGCCGGCCCGCGGGCTTGGGGCTGTCCAGGCTGCGGCGGCGCAGCAGGAGCAGGGCCACGTCGTCGTCCCCGCCGCGTTCCTCGGCCACGTCGATGAGCCGTTCGGCGAGGTCGCGTACGTCGTCCGGGCCGGTCTTGATCATGGCCGCGAGGGTCTGCATGCCGTCGTCGAGGTCGGCGCCGGGCTGTTCCACCAGGCCGTCGGTGCACAGCAGCAGGGTGTCGCCGGGATCGAGCTCGATGGTGCTGACGGGGTATTCGAGGCCCCCGAACTCGGCGGACAGACCGAGCGGCAGTCCGCCCTCCACGGCGATGCGGCGGCAGGTCCCGTCGGTCTGCCGGACCAGCGGGTCGATATGGCCGGCGCGGACCACCTGGACGACTCCGGTGGACAGGTCGGCCTCCGCGTACAGGCAGGTCGCGAAGCGGTCGGTGTCGAGTTCGTGCAGGAACACGGAGGCGCGGGCCATCACGGTGGCGGGGGTGTGGCCCTCGGCGGCGTAGGCGCGCAGGACGATGCGCAGCTGTCCCATGACGGCGGCGGCGTGCGTGTCGTGGCCCTGGACGTCGCCGATGACGGCGCCGACCCGGCCGCCCGGCAGCGGGATCAGGTCGTACCAGTCGCCGCCGATGTCCCGGCCCAGGGCGGCGGAGCGGTAGCGGACGGCGACGTCGGCGCCGGGCACGCTGGGGATGGTGCGCGGCAGCATGGCCTGCTGGAGGCCGGCGGCGAGGTCCTTCTCCTGCTCGTAGAACATGGCCCGCTGCAGGCTCTGCGCGATGCTGGAGCCGAGGGCGACCAGGACGTTGCGCTCGTCGGGGGTGAAGCCGCGGCGGTCGCTGTAGAGCAGGCCCACGGCGCCGATGGGTTTCGCCTGCGCGATCAGCGGCAGATAGGCGGCCGACGTGATGTTCAGGTCGGTGATGTGCGGCCACAGGATCGGGTAGCCCTCGGCGAACTCCTCCGGCGACTCGATGAACCGCGGGGCGAGCGTGCGCACGACCTCGCTCATGGGGTAGCGCTCGTCGATGCGGGTGATGAGGGTGCCGGGCACGAAACTGCCCGCCGGGCCCTCGGCGACCAGCCGGATCCGGCCGGCCTCGACCAGGCCCATGACCAGGCTGGTGGCGCCGAGGTGGGTGAGGCCGTTGGTGTCCTTGAGGACGTCGATGACGTCCTGCACGGTACGGGCGTACGCGAGGGCGGCAGTGGTGAGCTGGACGACGTTGGTCTGCCGGCGGCGGGCCTCGTCCTGCGCTGCCTCGTCGCGGCGGGCCTCGATCTCGGAGAGTTCCTGGGTGGCGTCCCGGACGATGCCGATGATGCGGCGCGGCCGGCCGGTCTCGTCGCGGCGGATGGAGCCCTGGGTGTGGGTCCAGCGCAGGTCGCCGTCGCGGCGGCGGATGCGGAAGTAGGCGCCGTAGTTCTCGCTGCCGTCCTTCATGGCCTGGGCGACCAGGGCGTCGATCCGGTGGGCCTCCGGGCGCGGGACCCGCACGGTCAGGGTCTCGGGGCGGCCGTCGTATTCGTCGGGGCGCAGGTCGAAGACCTCGTGGGCCTGGGCGTCCATGTGCAGGAGGCCGGTGTCCAGGTCCCAGTCGAAGCTGCCCATGCGATTGAGCGCCAAGATCGGGTCCGGGTGGGCGGGCCAGTCGTCCGGGAGTGACAGGGCGCTCGCTCCCCGATCAACCATGCGCCTACCTTGCCAGGATTCCACCGATTCTTCGACCCGTGAGCGAAGAATCCCCCGATGATGCCCCCACGCCCATGTGGTACACACCACGGAAAGCACCCATGATGTAAACGACACATACCGAAACCATCAATTGAGCAACCACGACGGCGCTGAACCACGTCCGCGAGAGCGGCGGCGGTTTAGCCGCAAAAAGGGTGCCCGCCCGTGGAATGGTTCACCGCACCCGACTACTGGCTGAGCCGGCTGGTCTTCCAGCGGGCCCTGGCCGCTCTGTATCTGGTGGCGTTCCTCACGGCGGCGCTGCAGTTCCGGGCGCTGCTGGGCGAGCGCGGCATGCTGCCGATCCCGCGGTTCGTCGCACGGGTGCCGTTCAAGCGGGCCCCTAGCCTGTTCCAACTGCACTACTCGGACCGGTTCTTCGCGGCCTCGGCCTGGGCGGGCTGCGCGGTGTCGGCGGCGCTGGTGGCGGGGCTGGACTCGCTGCTGCCGCTGTGGGGCGGCATGCTGCTGTGGCTGGTGCCGTGGGTGCTGTATCTGTCGATCGTCAACGTCGGCCAGACCTGGTACGGCTTCGGCTGGGAGTCGCTGCTCCTGGAGGTAGGCTTCCTCGCCGTCTTCCTCGGCAACGAGGAAGTGGCCCCGCCGATCGTGGTCCTGTTCCTGCTGCGCTGGATCCTGTTCCGGGTGGAGTTCGGCGCGGGCCTGATCAAGATGCGCGGCGACGCCTGCTGGCGGAACCTGACCTGTCTGTACCACCACCACGAGACCCAGCCGATGCCGGGACCGCTGAGCTGGTTCTTCCACCATCTCCCCCGCCCCCTGCACCGGGCGGAGGTGGCGGCGAACCACGTCACCCAGCTCGTCGTGCCGGTGCTGCTGTTCACCCCGCAGCCGATCGCGACGGCCGCGGCGTCCCTGATGATCGTCACCCAGCTGTGGCTCGTGCTGTCGGGCAACTTCTCCTGGCTGAACTGGATCACGATCGTGCTGGCCCTGTCGGCGATCGAGTTCCCCACCACACCGCCGTCCGTCGCCGACGCCCCGCTCTGGTACGAGATCGTCGTCCTCGCCGTCGCCGCGCTGCTGGTGGGCCTGAGCTACCAGCCGGTCCGCAACATGATCTCCCGCCGCCAGGTGATGAACCGCTCCTTCGACCCGCTCCACCTGGTCAACACGTACGGGGCGTTCGGCAGCGTCAGCCGGATCCGCTACGAGGTGGTCGTCGAGGGCACGGCCGACCCGGTACCGCACGAGGACTCGGACTGGCGGGAGTACGAGTTCAAGGGCAAGCCGGGCGAGCCCGGGCACTGGCCGCGCCAGTTCGCGCCGTACCATCTGCGGCTCGACTGGATGATGTGGTTCGCCGCGCTGTCGCCCGCCTATGCCGGCTCCTGGTTCGGCGCCCTGGTGGAACGGCTCCTGGAGAGCGACCGCGCCACGCTGAAGCTGCTGCGCCGCTCGCCCTTCCCGCCCGGCGAGCCCCCGCGGTTCGTCCGCGCCCGCCTCTTCCGCTACCGCTACACCACCTGGCGTGAGCTGCGGGAGACGGGCGCGTGCTGGGAGCGGACGTATGTGCGGGAGTACCTGCCGCCGACCCGGCTGACGAGGTCGGCTCAGAGGTCGTAGACGCGGGTGGCGGTGGCCTCGAAGATACGGGAGCGGTCGCTCGCGTCTGTCAGCTCCTGTGCCGCCGACAGCACCTCACCGTAGGTCGCCGCCAGCGTGCACACCGGCCAGTCCGAGCCGAACATCAGGCGGTCCGGGCCGAACGCGTCGAGGACGGTGTCGGTGTACGGGCGGAGGTCGTCGACCGTCCAGGACCCCGGGTCGGCCTCGGTGACCATGCCGGAGACCTTGCAGACCGTGTTGGGCAGCGCGGCGAGGGTGCGCACGGCGCTCGCCCACGGTTCCCGCCGGCCGGAGGCTATGGGCGGTTTTCCGAGGTGGTCCAGGACGAAGGTGAGGTCCGGGTGGTCCGCGGCGGCCTTGGCGCAGGCGGGCAGCTGGTGGGGCAGGACCACGAGGTCGTAGACCAGGCCCGCGGCGGCGACGGCCGCGAGTCCACGGCGGACATCGGGACGCACCAGCCATTCCGGGTCGGGTTCGCCCTGGACCTGGTGGCGGATGCCCTTCAGACGGCCGCCGCCGGGGAGTTCACGCAGCCGGGCCAGCTCGTCGGCGATGTCCGGGCGGGTGAGGTCGGTCCACCCGACGACCGCGCCGATCAGGTCGTGCGCGGCGGCGAGCGCGAGGAACTCAGGGGTCTCCTCCGGCACGGTGACCGTCTGGACGAGGACGGTACGGTCCACTCCGGCGGCCCGCGCCTCGGGTTCCAGGTCGGCGACGGTGAAGTTCCGCCGGATCGGCCGGAGTTCGTCTCCGGTGATCCAGTCCTGGTCGCGTACCGAGAGGTCCCAGACGTGGTGGTGGGCGTCGACGGTCACGGCAGCTCCCACACCACGGGCAGGCCCGCGTCGGCTCCCTCGTCGGAGTAGTCGTGCACCACGTCGAGGAGCTGTGCCATCCGGGCCTGCCAGGCGACGTTGACCGGCAGCCGCTCCAGCTCGGCGAGGAGCCGGGCGTAGTCCGCGCACTCCAGGACGTGGAAGAGGTCGGTGCCGCTGCGCCAGATCGTCCAGGAGGTGGCGCCGGCGGCGCGGATGGCGTCCGTCAGCTCCTTCGGGACCTCGCGGTGCGCGGCCTCGTACTCCGCGAGCCGGTCCGGGCGGACCTTGGTGTGCAGGGCGACTCTCATGACGGCTCCTCGTCGGACAGCAGGCCGGTCTCTCTCAGCTCGCCCCAGAACGCCTCCGGGACCGCCACCGCGAACTGCTCGGCGCAGTCCCGGACTTCGGCCGCCGACCGCGCGCCCACGAGGACGCTCGCGACGGCCGGGTGCGCGGCGCAGTAGGCGAGGGCGGCGGCCCGCAGGGTGATGCCGTGGCGGTCGGCGACGGACTTCATGCGCAGGGCGCGGTCCAGCAACTCCTGTGGCGCCTGGGCGTAGTTGTACGTCGATTGCGGCTTCGGATCCGCCAGCAGGCCGGAGTTGAAGGCGCCGCCGATGACGACGGACGTGCCGCGCGCGAGGGCGGCGGGCAGCAGTCCGGTCAGCGCGCTCTGGTCGAGCAGCGTGTAGCGGCCCGCGCACAGGACCACGTCGACGTCCGTATCACGGACGAAGCGGGTCAGCATCCCGGCCTGGTTCATGCCCGCTCCGATGGCGCGGACGACGCCTTCGGAGCGCAGCTTCTCCAGCGCCGGATAGCCCTCGCGGAAGGCCTGTTCGGCGTGGTCGTCGGGGTCGTGGAGGTAGACGACGTCGACGCGGTCGAGGCCGAGCCGCTCCAGGCAGGCGTCCAGGGTGCGTCGTATGCCGTCGGCGCTGAAGTCCCAGACGCGGCGGTGGGAGGCGGGCACCGCGAAGCCGTTCGCGAGGTCGTCGCCCGGCGTGCCGGCCGGTTCCAGACGGCGGCCGACCTTCGTCGAGATCGTGTACGCCTCCCGCGGGTGCGCACGCAGGGCGGCGCCGAGGCGGCGTTCGGACAGGCCGAGGCCGTAGTGCGGGGCGGTGTCGAAGTAGCGGATGCCCCGCTGCCAGGCGGCGGCGACGGTTTCGTCCGCCTGCTCGTCCGTGACCTCGGTGAACAGGTTGCCGATCGGGGCGGCGCCGAGGGCGAGCGGGGTGACCTCGACGCCGCTCCTGCCGAGGGTGCTCACCGGCCCGCCGGGCGCAGCCGCAGACCCTGCATGCCGCCGTCGACGGCCAGTGCCGTGCCGGTGGTGGCGCCGGACAGCGGGCTCGCCAAGTAGGCGACGGCGCCCGCGACCTCGGCCGCGCTGACCAGGCGCCCGGTGGGCTGGCGGGCCTGAAGGGCGGCGCGTTCGGCGGCCGGGTCGGCGGCGGCGTCGAGGAGGCGGCCGACCCACGGGGTGTCCACGGTGCCGGGGTTGACGCAGTTGACGCGGATTCCCTCGCGGACGTGGTCGGCGGCCATGGCGAGGGTGAGGGAGTACACGGCGCCCTTGGTCGCGCTGTAGAGGGCGCGTTGCGGCAGGCCCGCGGTGGCGGCGATGGAGCAGGTGTTGACGATCGCGGCGTGCGACGACTTGCGCAGGTGCGGAAGGGCCGCGCGGGCCGCGCGGACCATGCCGACGACGTTGACGTCCAGCACGCGATGCCATTCGGCGTCGTCGTTGTCCTCCACGGTGCCCTGGGCGCCGATGCCGGCGTTGTTGATCAGGATGTCGAGTCCGCCGAGCTCGGCGACCGCGGCGGCGACGGCCTCGCGGACGGAGGTGTCGTCGGTGACGTCGGCGCGGTGGGCGAGCAGCGGCTTCTCCACGGACGACGGGTCCAGGTCGAGGACGGCGACCTGGGCGCCGCGCGCGGCCAGGAGCTGCGCGGTGGCCCGGCCGATGCCGGAGGCACCGCCCGTCACCAGGGCCCTCAGGCCCTCGAAGTCGCTCATGCCGCCTGCCCCTTCTGCTGGGTCTGGAGGTCGGCTGCCCAGAAGGCGCCGCCGGGGAACGTGTACCGGGCGATGGACTCGGGCCGCATGGCCGCCGAGAAGCCCGGCGCGGTGGGTGCCGTGTAGTGACCGTCGCGGATCACCACCGGGTCGAGGAAGTGGTCGTGCAGATGGTCGACGTACTCGATGACGCGGTCGTCGGTCGTGCCGGAGACGGCCACGTAGTCGAACATCGAGAGGTGCTGGACGAGTTCGCACAGGCCGACGCCGCCCGCGTGCGGGCACACCGGCACCCCGTACTTGGCCGCGAGCAGCAGGATCGCGAGGTTCTCGTTGACGCCGGCGACCCGGGCCGCGTCGATCTGGACGATGTCGACCGCGCCGGCCTGGAGCAGCTGTTTGAAGACGACCCGGTTGTGGACGTGCTCTCCCGTGGCGACCTTCACCGGGGCCACGGCCCGGCGGATCGCGGCGTGCCCGAGGATGTCGTCGGGGCTGGTGGGCTCCTCGATCCAGTACGGGTCGAACTCGGCGAGCGCCTTGGTCCAGCGGATGGCCTCGTCGACGTCCCAGCGCTGGTTGGCGTCGATCGCCACGCGGATGTCCGGGCCGACCACGGACCGCGCGACACGGCAGCGCCGGATGTCGTCCTCCAGATCGGCGCCGACCTTCAGCTTGATCAGCCGGAAGCCGTCGGCGACCGCCTCGGCGGCGAGCCGGGTGAGCTTCTCGTCGTCGTAGCCGAGCCAGCCGGCGGAGGTGGTGTAGGCGGGGTAGCCGCGCTCCAGGAGCCGGGCGCTGCGCTCCTCGGCCCCGTCCCGGCCGCGGCGCAGGAGGGTCAGCGCCTCCTCGGGGGTGAGGGCGTCGGTGAGGTAGCGGAAATCGATCTGGGCGAGCAGCCACTCGGGCTCGGCGTCGGCGAGGAACTGCCACAGCGGCTTGCGCGCCCGCTTGGCGGCCAGGTCCCACACGGCGTTGGTCACCGCGCCGATGGCCATGTGCATCACCCCCTTCTCGGGCCCGAGCCAGCGCAGTTGGCTGTCGCCGATCAGATCCCGGAACAGCGCTCCGGGGTCGGCGCACAGCTCGTCGACGGACCGTCCGACCACATGGTGGCGCAGCGCGTGGATCGCGGCGACCTGCACCTCGTTGCCCCGCCCGATGGTGAAGGTGAAACCGTGCCCCTGCGGACCCTCCTCGGCGCCGTCGGAGTCCGTGCGCAGCACGACATAGGCGGCCGAGTAGTCGGGGTCCGGGTTCATCGCGTCGGAGCCGTCGAGCTCGCGCGAGGTGGGGAAACGGATGTCATGGGTATCGACCGCGGTGATGCGGACGGGCGTCTGGGACACAGAGGGCCTTTCGGTAGCTGGCAGGGACAGGGCGGGTTCAGTCCTGGGCGCGGCCCGTCGTCACTCGGGCGAGCATGAGGGCGACCAGGATGATTCCGCCGTAGATGGCCTGGATCCAGTGCGCCTGGACCTGCGCCTGGGTGAGCATGTTGTCGACGGCTCCGAGGAGCAGAACGCCCGTCAGGGCCCCGAACATGGTGCCCTTGCCGCCGTCGAGGCTGATCCCTCCGATCACGGCGGCCGCGAACACGGTGAAGATCATGTTCTGGCCCTGGTTGGCGTTGATGGCACCGACGTAGCCCGTCCGCATCAGGCCGCCCACCGCCGCGAGCACGCCCGCGGTGACGAACACGCCGAGCATCACCCGGTCCACGCGGATACCGGCCGCACGTGCCGCCTCGCGATTGCCGCCGATCGCGTAGAGCGAGCGGCCGACTCGGTGGTAGCGGAGTACCGCGCCCGCGACGGCGAAGGACACGGCCGCCACCCACACGGAGACCGGGACCCCCAGCAACGTGGTGGTCGCCATGGTGAAGAACGCGTCCGGCATGTCGAAGAGCGTCTTGCCCTCGGTCGCCCCGACGAGGACACCGCGCAGGATGATCAGCATCGCGAGCGTGACGATGAAGGCGTTGAGCTTCAGTTTCACCACGAGGACGCCGTTGAGCAGGCCGACCGCGGCGCCGACCAGCAGGATCGCCAGCATGGCCAGTGGGGTCGGCAGTTCGGTGCCGAAGCCCGCCTTCGCCGCCGGGAGCACCAGCAGCGCGCCGACCGCGGGCGCGATGCCGACGACCGACTCCAAAGAGAGGTCGAACTTGCCCGTGATGAGAACCAGCGCCTCGGCGAGGACCACCATCGCCAGCGCGGCCGACGACCCGAGGATCGAGATGATGTTGTTCTCGGTGAGGAAGGAGTCATTGACGAACGCGCCGATCACCATCACCACCAACAAGGCGGGCAGGAGGGCGAGTTCGCGGGCCCGGCGGTGCAGCACGGCTCGCGCGGTCCGCGCGTCGGGCACCCGCGGCTGCTTCACCGGCGGAGCCTTGGTGTCAGCCATGGTCCACTCCTTCGATGGAGGCGATCAGCTCGTGGTCGCGCCAGCCCGCCGGGTGTTCGGCGACGACACGGCCGTGGAAGAGGACGAGGACGCGGTCGCAGCGCCGCAGGTCGTCGAGTTCGTCGGAGACGACGAGCACGGCGGTGCCGTCCTCGCGTGCGCTGTCCATCCTGGCGAGCAGGGACTCCTTGGACTTCACGTCGACGCCCGCGGTGGGGTTGATGAGGACCAGGAACGTGGGATCGGAGGCGAGGGCCCGGGCCATCACGACCTTCTGCGCGTTGCCGCCGGACAGGTCGGAGACGGGCTGGTCGGGGCCCTCGGTGTGGATGTCGAGGCGGTCGATGAGGGCGGTGGCGAAGCGGCGCTTGCTGCCGGTGCCGACGAAGCCGTACCGGCCGAGCCTGTTCAGGACGCTCATGGTGGCGTTGTCGCCGATGCTCAGGCCGGCGACCAGGCCCTGCTCGTGCCGGTCACGGGGCACGCAGCCGACGCCCGCCTTGAGGGCCGCCTGCACATCGCCGAACGGGAGCCGTGCGCCGTCCAGTCGGGCGGTTCCGCCGGTCGGGGTGTGCAGTCCGGTGAAGGACTCGGCGAGTTCGATCTTGCCGCTGCCGCTGATGCCGGCCAGTCCGACGACCTCGCCGCGTCGGACGGTGAGGTCGATGTTCTGGTACGCCGGGGAGGTGAGCCCGCGGGCTTCGAGGAGGACGGGGGCGTCGTGGTCGACGTCCCCGGGGGCCACGGCCTGTTCGGCGATGGTGTCGATGGACTCCCCGGCCATGGCCTCCACCAGGGCCTGCCGCGGCAGTTCGGTGACCGGTGCGGTGGTGATCCAGCGGGCGTCGCGCAGCACGGTGACGGTCTGGCAGACCTCGTAGACCTCCTGGAGGTGGTGTGAGATGAACAGGAAGGTGACGCCGGAGTCCTGGAGCGCGCGCATGCGGACGAAGAGCCGCTCGATCTCTCGGTTGTCGAGCTGGGCGGTGGGTTCGTCGAGGACGATGAACCGGGCGCCGAAGCTCAACGCGCGGGCGATCTCCACCATTTGACGGTCCTCGACCTTGAGGTCGGCGGTGCGGGCCTCGGGGTCGACGCGCACGTCCCAGGTGTCGAGGAGCGCGGCGGCCTCGGACCTCAGGGTGCGCCAGCTGATGAAGCCGCGCCGCACGGGCTGCCGGTTGATGCTGTGTCCATCCGGAGGACAACCCCCGGACCCCCGGCCGCCCCTGACGCCTTTGACGCCTTTGACGCCCAGCCTCTTTGATGTGGCGGCGTGGATCTCGGCGAGGAAGAGATTCTCGGCAACCGTCATCTCAGGGACGAGCGTGGGCTTCTGGTAGACGCAGGCCACCTTGCGGCGCCAGGCGTCCCGGTCGGCGAGCGGGGGTGCGGGCTCGCCGTCGAAGCGGACCGTGCCCTCGTCGGCGGGCTGGAGTCCGGTGAGGATGTTCACCAGGGTGGACTTTCCGGCGCCGTTGCGGCCGACGAGGGCGTGGGACTCGCCGGGGAACACGGTGAGTCGGCCGTCGTACAGGGCGGTGGTGGGGCCGTACCGCTTGGTGATGCCACGCGCCTCGACAAGTGGGGTACTCATCCGACCGTGTTGCCCCACAGCTCGGGGTCGTCGACGTTGTCCTTCGTGACCAGCGGCGCGGGCAGTTGGTCCTCCAGGATGCCGCTGGGCAGCTTGACGATCTCGGAGCCGTGGTCGGTCGGGCCCGGTTCGAAGGTCTTCCCCTCCATCGCCGCCTTGATGTAGTACATGCCGTACTTGGCGTACAGGTCGGCGGGCTGGGAGACGGTGGCGTCGATCTCGCCCTTGCGGATGGCGTCGTACTCCTGCGGGATGCCGTCGTTGGAGACGATCGTGATGTGCCCCTCCTCGCCCGTCTTCTTCAGCATCCCCTTGGACCTCAGGGTCTGCAGCGTGGGCGCGAGGTAGACACCGCCGGCCTGCAGGTAGATGCCCTTGATGTCCGGGTTGGCGTTCAGGAGCGTGTCGAGCTTGGAGGCCGCGGTGTCGGACTCCCAGTCGGCCGGTATCTCCAGGACCGTCAGGTCGGGGTAGTTCTTCTTGATGCAGTCGCGGAACGCCTCGGAGCGGTCACGGCCGTTGACCGAGGCGAGGTCGCCCATGATCTGCACGACCTTGCCGGACGGGACCTGCTGGCCGAGGTACTCGCAGGCCTTCTCGCCGTACGCGACGTTGTTGGCGCGTACGACCATGGCGACCTTGCCCTTCTCGGGGGCCACGTCGACGGCGACCACGGGCACGTTCTTGCGCTCGGCCTGGTCCAGTCCCGCCTCGATGGCCGCGCTGTCCAGCGGGGCCACGACGAGGCCCTTCACGCCCTGGTTGAGCTGGTTGTTGATGTCGGTGATCTGCTGGGAGGGATCGCTGTTGGAGTTGACCGTCTTCAGCGCGTCCACGCCTTCGGACTCGGCCATCTTCGGTACGTAGTCGTTGTACGACTGCCAGAACGGCGAGGTCAGCAGGGGCAGGATCACCCCGACCTTGCCGCTGCCGTCGGCTCCGGCACTGCCGGACCCGGAGTCCTCGGTACTGCCGCATGCCGTGAGCACAAGGGCGCCGCAGACGGCCACCGCCGCCGCGCGCACCGCCCGCGGGGAAATCCGCACCATCCGCGGGGTAACTCGCCACCGTCCGTTCCGCATGGATCCGTCCGCCATCTGCCGGCTCCTCATCGAGCGTCATCGAGCGTGATCGAGCAGTTGCCCGCATATTTATCAGACCACTTCGCGCCGACAACACCCTCTCGCAGCAAATATTCACGGTTTCCGGCCATAGTGGTCCGACCACATCGAAGATTAGACTGCGGGCGCACCGGCGACAGGAGGAGTGGCGTGGACGAGACCGCCCCGCAGAAGGGCACGGTGACGCAACGCGCCATCGAGCAGATCAAGACGATGATCGCCGAGGGCCGGCTGGAGCCGGGCCAGCGGCTGCCGACCGAGCGCGATCTCGCGGTCCAGCTGGGCATCTCCCGCAGCTCGATGCGGGAGGCGATCCGCGCGCTCACGGTGCTCGGCGTCCTGGAGGCGCGGCACGGCTCCGGTATCTACGTCACCCAGCTCCAGGCCGGCGACCTGCTGGAGACCTTCGGTGTGGTCGCCGACCTGTCCCGCGGGCCGCGCCTCGTGGAGTTGCTGGAGGTCCGCCGCATCCTGGAGTCCACGGCGACCGCGCTGGCCGCCGCGCGCATCACCGCGGACCAGCTCGCCGAGGTGGAGAAGCACCTGACGGCGATGAACGCGACCGACGACCCCGACGAGATCCTCGCCCACGACCTCGCCTTCCACCGCGAGATCGCCGTCGCCGCCGGCAACGACACCATGGCCGCCATCCTGGAGGGCCTCTCCTCCCGCACCTTCCGCGCCCGCGTCTGGCGCGGCTACCAGGAGGAGGGCGCCTTCGCGCGCACCCGCCGCGAACACGCCGCGATCCACCGCGCCCTCGCCGCCCGCGACCCGGAGGCGGCACGGGCGGCGGCGGCCGCGCATGTGGGAGAGGTGGAGGAGTGGCTGCGGGCCCAGCTGGCCGGCTGAGCCCGCACCGTCAGGTCAGGCCCGCTGCAACCTCAGGGTCATCAGCTGGAACGGCCCCCAGCCGTACGGTGATCCCGGTGCCGTCACGCTGCGGCGAGGTCTCCCGCAGCGGCCGTTCCAGCAGGTCCGTCACCGCGACGTCCTCGACCTCGAACCCCGCGGTGAGCGTCGCGCGGGCGCGACCGCCGTGGGCTTCGTGGAACCGGACCACCACGTCACCGCTGCCGTCGTCGGCGAGCTTGACCGCGGTGACGACCACCGCGTCCCGGTCCACGCTCACCAGCGGCGCCACTTCGGACCCGCCGGTGATCCGCCGCTCGGGCAGGTGCCGACGAGGTGTAGAGCTCCCCCATGGCACCCACTTCGAACCGCGCGGCCTGCTCGCTCTGCTCGGGCGGCAGGCCGCCGACGAAGCACGGTGTGTTTCGAAAGTGCCGCCGTCCGCCCGAAGGGCGGGCTCCGGCAACCCCGCGAGCGTGCGTGCCTGACGCCGCGCGGCAGGCGGGACTTTCGAAGCACTCCCCTGGGCCCGCCGGGTGCGCATGGTCAGGCCGTGGCTGTCCGCCCTGTCCCGGGACAGCGTGGAGTTCGGGCGCACGGCGGCGACGGAACCGACCGCCCTGCCGGACGGCGGCCCGGCGCGCACCGTGCGGGTGCCGGTGCCGCGGTTGATCGTGCGGGACCGTACGGGCGCGGGGCGAGAATGACCCCGGCGGGGACAGGGTGAGCCCCAATGGGCACAATGGTCCCATGTGGTTCAAGGGAACAGTCCGTGTCGTGCTCGCCCTTGCGCTGTCGGCCGCCGTGGGCTGCACGTCGAGCGACAGCGACGACGACTCGGCGCGCACCAGCCCACCGTCGACGACCCGCGCCGCGGATCCCACGCCATCGTCTTCCCCGAGCCCGGTCGAGCCCGTGTCGCTCCCCGCCCTGATCCAGCGCGAGTACACCGGCTCCGACCTGAAGCTCGGCACCGTCGTGGACCGCAACGACGCCTACACCAGCTACGAGGTGACGTACGAGTCGAACGGGCTGACGATCTCGGGGCTCATGAACATCCCCGAAGGCGAGGGGCCGTTCCCGGCGCTGGTCCTGGCGCACGGCTATATCGACCCGGAGGTCTACACCACCGGCAGGGGATTCGCCCGCGAACAGGACCGCCTCGCCCGCAACGGGTATGTCGTCCTGCACACCGACTACCGCAACCACGCCGGGTCGGACAAGGACCCGGACGACAACGGCAACCTGCGGCTCGGCTACACCGAGGACGTCATCGGCGCGGCGAAGGCGCTGAAGGCGTCCGGGCGGCCGGAGATCGACGCCGACCGCATCGGGCTGATGGGCCGGTCGCTGGGCGGCGGTGTCGTCTACAACGTCCTGGCAGTGGCCCCGGGCCTGTTCGACGCCGCTGTCGCCTTCGCTCCGGTCAGCCCGCGCCCGGATGAGAACTTCGACCAGTTCCGGCTGCCCGGACAGGAGTCAGCCGGCGCCGAGGTCGAGGCCGAGCACGGCACACCCGAGGAGAACCCGGAGTTCTGGAACGGGCTCTCGCCGCTCACCTACGTCGACCGGGTCACCGAGCCGCTGCTGATCCACCACGGCACCGAGGACGAGACCTGCCCCATCTCCTGGACCCGGAACGCCGTGGACGCGTTCGAGAAGGCGGGCAAGGACGTGGAGCTGCGCACCTACCGCGGCGAGGGCCACACCTTCTACGGGCAGTGGCCGCGCTCGATGGAGACCACCATGGACTTCTTCGAGGAGAACCTGCGCTGAGCGGTGGCCACCAGGTCGCCGATGCCCTGGTGGCCACGGTGAGCCTCCTCCTCAGCTCACGTGCCTCAGCTCACATGCCAGACGGCGGACGGAAGCCGGTCGGGCGGGTACTGCACGAGCCGGCCGTCGTCCGGGCTCAGGGTCATCTGGGTGATGGCGTTGACGAGCCGGTAGCCGCCGGCGTCCGGCTCCAACTGCCAGCGCTGCAGGGTGTTCGCGGCGGCGCAGGCCTGCGCGGTCGCCGCGACGCCCGGCTGGAGCGGCACGTTGAGCGTCAGCTTGCCGCCGCGCACCTCCAGGCAGCCGTCCGCGGTCCGCAGGGTCACATAGCCGTCGGCCGTGCGCTGCACCTGGGCCGTGAACGACAGCCCGTCCGTCCGGAAGGTGTACGTCCCGTCGGCCACCGGCGTGCGCGTCAGATCCCGCCACCCGGGCGCGTGCCCCACAGCGGTGCCGCGCGCGGTGAACTCGGCGTATGTGGCGTCGGGTTGCGGATCACCCCAGGTGGCCTGGGCGATATGGCGCAGCGCGGGCCACAGCCGCTCGGCGACCTCGTTCTCGGTCTCCCCGCGGCCGTTGTCGGGCCAGAGGCTGATCTTCGCGCCGGTGATGCCGTCGGCCGAGGTGAGTTTCTCGCCCTCGAAGCTGCGGGGATCCCAGCTCTGCTCGTACAGGCCCCGGGTGTCGGAGTGGAAACCGCCGCGGACCAGGTACAGGGCGTACGCCGCGTTCATCACCGGGTAGCCCTGCGCGATGAGTTGACTCGGCTTCACGGCCACGTTCAGCCAGTGCTCGACCGTGGTGCCGGCCGCCACGGGCACGGTGTTGGCGCCGGTGAGCCCGTCGTTCCAGATGCGCAGCTCCTTGCCCTGGGCGCCCGCGTAGGCCTGGACGCGGTTGACGAAGTCGACGAACGCGTCCTGGGGTGTGGCGCCGGGGCCGTACTTCTCCCGCGCGTACTGAACGATGTGCGGGTACCTGGCGAAGTCGGAGCCGAGCATGTACTCGTCGGCGCCCATGTGCCAGGACGTGGACGTGAAGACCTGCGCGTATTCGTCGATCAGGCTCGTGTAGTAGTCGAAGGCCTCGGGCCGGGTGATGTCGAGTCGCGAGGGCTGCTTGTTGCCGTCGGTGTCGGTGAGTTGCAGGTCGGGGCGGTTCTCTATCCACGGGTCCATATGGCCCGGGGAGTTGATCTCGGGGATGATCTCGACGTGGTACTTGGCGCCGAGGGCGACGAGGTCGCGTATCTCGTCCTTGGTGTAGTAGCCCCAGGTGTTGGCCTCGGGGTGGGCGTCGCTCTGCACCTTCAGTTCGAGGAGGAGCTGGTTGACCTTGTTGTACGCCATCTCGCGGACGAGGTTCTCCAGCCAGGGCATCGAGACGTGGATGTAGCAGGCGCACACGCCGACGCCCCGCTCCGGATAGCGCGGTATGTCGATCGTGCGTCCGGCGGGGATCTGGTCGCCCTGCGCGAGGAGTTGCAGGACGGTCCGGGTGCCGTAGAAGGCGCCGGTCTCGGTCGCTCCGGTCACCGACAGCCGCTGGCCGGCGTGGAGCTCGTAGCCCTCGCTGCCCAGCGAGGTCCTGCCGGACTGTACGCCGATAACGATGTCACCGGCACGCGCCCCGTCGCCCACGACGGGAACCGTGCCGTGTCCGGCGTCCCTCAGGTCGTCGGCGAGGGTCTGGGCGACCCGGCGCTCGGCCTCGGAGTCGGCGACCAGACGAGTCCCGTCCCCGTAGTCATAACTGCCCGCCTCCGCCGTCCAGTTGGTCAGCGCGGGCACGGTGACCGGGGGCGCCGCCTGCTGCTGCGCCGTCGCCTGCGCCGGTACTCCGAAGAGCATCAGCACGGCGGCAAGGCCGGTCAGTGCGAACCGTCTCTTCCTTCGCTCAGCCATTCCACTCCACCCTGAAAACCGAGAAAGCCACTGATCGTCGGTGTGCGTGGATACGTACCCGTGAGCGGCTCCCATTCATCGGATGTCCGATGATTGAGCGGGCCCCGGACCCTGTCAATGGGGCGGAACGGCAGGATAGTTGAGGGATTGATCGGAGGACATGCTGTTCAGCGGGGGACTCCTGGGCACACCGGCACGAAAAGTCCAGGAACCTCCGCCCGAATGTCCGAGCCACGCCCCCTCTCGACGAGCCGCCCGGTCCCGGGCACAGTTCTCCCTACATATTCGCCGGTACACGCACTGTGAAGGAGCGCACGTGACCGACTGGACCGGCAGGACCGCCGTCGAGATCGCCGCCGCCGTACGGGAGAAGCGGGCCACCCCCCGGGAGGTGGTGGCCGAGCACCTGGCCCGGATCGAGCGGCTCGACGGCCGTGTCGGGGCGTTCCGTGTGGTGCGCGCTCAGGCGGCGCTCGCCGAGGCCGAGGAGGTGGCGGCGCGCGGGGACCTGGCCGAACTGCCGCTCGCCGGTGTGCCGGTGGCCGTCAAGGACAACCTCGCCGTGCGGGGCGAGTCGAACCGCAACGGCTCGGCCGCGACCCCGGACACCCCCGCCGACCACGACCATGTCACCGTGGCCCGGCTGCGGGCGGCCGGCGCGGTGGTGGTGGGTCTGACCAACGTGCCGGAGTTGTGTGTCTTCGGCACCAGCGAGGGCGTCCACGGCACGGCCCGCAACCCGTGGGACACGACGCGCTCGGCGGGCGGCTCCTCGGGCGGCAGCGCCGCCGCGGTCGCCGCCGGGCTGGTGCCGATCGCCCTCGGCAACGACGGCATGGGCTCGCTGCGCATCCCGGCGGCCAACTGCGGCCTCGTCACCATCAAGCCGGGCCACGGCGTGGTGCCCGCGGGGATCGGCGAGGGCGACTGGTTCGGCATGTCCGAGAACGGTCCGCTCGCGACGACCGTCGCGGACGCCCGTCTGATGCTGTCGGTCCTCGCCGACACCGATGCCGTACGACCGCACGAGCCGGCCTCACGCAAGGTCGCCGTGTCCCTGCGCAGCCCGCTCGCCGGCGTCACCATCAGCAAGCCGTATGCGGAGGCGACCCGGGAGGCCGCCGGGGTACTGGCCAAGGCGGGTCACCAGGTCCGGCGCGCGGACCCGCCGTACCCCCTGTCGCTGGGCTTCACCTCGCTCGCGCACTGGACGGCGGGAACGGCGGTGGACGCCAGGGATTTTGATCCGCGTCAGCTGACCCGGCGCACCCGGGTGCACGCCGCCGTGGGGCGGCGCTTCGTGGGCCGGGTCACCTCCGGTGACGGCAGGGAGCAGTTGCGCAGGAGGCTGGAGCCGTTCTTCGCCGAGCACGACGTGGTGCTCACCCCGGCGCTGGCCCGCCGCTCCCCCAAGGCCGTGGCCTGGCACGAGCGGGGCTGGCTGCGCAACGTGCTCGCCGACACCAACTACTCCCCGCTGACTCCGCCGTGGAACCTCACCGGCTGGCCCGCGCTGGCCGTCCCGTTCGGCTCCCTGCCCTCGGGCGCCCCCTGCGCCGTACAACTCGCGGGACCCCCAGGCACGGAGGCGGTGCTGCTGGAACTGGCGGAGCAGATGGAGAAGCTGCGTCCGTGGCGGCGGACGGCTCCCCTCGACTAGGGCGGGTTTCAGGGGGCGCGGAGTTCAGGGGGCGCGGGATTCACGCGCCCCCTGCGGCTGCGATCGCGAAGGGGCCTGGCTCGGGTCGTCAGTCGACGCTGGGCAGGATGTGGGGCTCGGCGAGGTCGTCCTCGTAGCCGGCCAGGCGGATGGGGGCCGAACGGGCCCACACGTCGAGACTGCCGATCTCTCCGGGCCGCCGGCCCGCGCGCTCCGGGCGTTCCTTGGGGCGCTGTTCGCGATTCGTCTTCTCCGGTGTCACCGCGCACTCCTCATGTGTCGGGTCACCCTCGGGGCGTGCCGGCCACTCTGCTGCTGTGCGCCTGACGCCCGCTCGGGTCTGGGTCGAGATCAGTTCGGACGCGGTGGCGCCGGCAACGGACGATGGGTGTGGGTAGGACCCCGTACTGCTGCCCGTCCCCACCAGAGTAACCAAATGAGCGGGGGTCCGCTCGATGGGGCTGAAAGCTTGGCGTAACCGTCACAAGTCACCCGTGTTCATTGGGTAATGATATGCCCTGTTTTGCCATGAGATGCCCTGCGCGAATATCACTCGTTCGGCCTACAACGGTGAGGACGTATTCGAGACAGCCGTGTCAGTCGTCGCGCAGTTCAAGTCCCGTTGGCTGTGCCGAAAGCTCGCCATGATCTGCTCCCGTGAGAATACGGCTGTCTCGCGGGAGGACTGACGCATGGAACTGCGCAGCGTCGAGGAGCTGATGGATCTGCTGTATGCGTGCCGGGGCGCATGGGACACCCGGCAGCGCGCCGGTGACCGCGTCGATCTGCACGATCACGCCCTGCGGACCGCCGCGTTGCTGCGCCGCAGCCGCCCCGCCGACAAGGAACTCCAAGTAGCGGGCCTGGTGCAGCCCGTCGGGCAGCTGCTGTGGCCCGGTGACACGGCCGGGCACGACGACCGTACGGCCGACGCGGTGCGGGGCCTGCTCGGTGAACGGGTCTCCCGCCTCATACGCCGCCACTCCCGGCTCGGCACTCCCGCGGACGACGACCTGGTCAGCCTGCGTCAGGCCGAGGAGGAGGGCCGCGGCGCGGGGTTCGACGCCGGGGTGCTGGAGGACTGGCGCACGGTGCTGGAGCTGGTGGCCGCGCGCAACTCACCCCTGGGGGCCGTCGACTGACGGCCCCTTCCTCGTCCGCCGGCCTCACCACTTGCCCGGCGCGTAGTCCTTCAGGAAGACGCCGTACAGGTCCTCGCCCTGCTCGCCGCTGACGATCGGGTGGTAGACGCGGGCCGCACCGTCGATCAGGTCGAGGGGCGCGTGGAAGCCGGCCTCGGCCAGGCGCAGCTTGTCGTAGTGCGGGCGCTCGTCGGTGATCCAGCCGGTGTCGACGGAGGTCATCAGGATGCCGTCGGTCTGGAACATCTCCTGGGCGCTGGTCCGCGTCACCATGTTCATCGCGGCCTTGGCGGCGTTGGTGTTCGGGTGGCCCGCGCCCTTGTAGCCCCGGCCGAACACGCCCTCCATCGCCGAGACGTTGACGACGTACGCGCGCTTGCTGGGCGCCTTGCGCGCGGCGTCGGCCAGCACCGGCCGCAGCTTGCTGATCAGGATGAACGGCGCCGTGTAGTTGCACAGCTGCGTCTCCAGCAGCTCCACCGGCGAGATCTGCTCGATGGACTGGACCCAGGTGTTGGAGTCGACGACGTCGGGGACCAGGCCGCCCGCGTCGATGGCGGTGCCGTCGCGGTGCCGCTCCACACTGGCGTTGCCGGCGACCAGGGCGAGATCGGCCACCTTCTGCGCATCGAGGCCGGTGACGCCGACGGGGAGTGCGGCGAGGCCGTCGACGGCGCCGGAGCCGAAGGCGCCGATGACGTGGTGGGCGGGCAGTTCACCGGCGGGCAGCGGGGCGCTCTCTCCCTCGACCAGCGCGGCGTACGCGGAGGGCAGGCGGCGTACCGTCTGGGTGGCGTTGTTGATCAGGATGTCCAACGGGCCCTGCCCGGCGATCTGGTCGGCCAGGGCCACGGCCTGGGCGGGGTCGCGCAGGTCGATGCCGACGACCTCCAGGCGGTGGATCCAGTCCGCCGAGTCGTCCATGGCCTTGAAGCGGCGGATGGCGTCCTTCGGGAACCGCGTGGTGATCGTGGTGTGCGCGCCGTCCCGCAGCAGCCGCAGCGCGATGTACATGCCGATCTTGGCGCGGCCGCCGGTGAGCAGAGCACGCCTGCCGGTGAGGTCGGCGCGGGAGTCGCGGTGGGCCCGGTTCTCGGCGGCGCACTTCTGACAGAGCTGGTGGTAGAAGTAGTCGACCTCGACGTACCGGGTCTTGCAGGTGTAGCAGGAGCGCGGGCGCTGGAGTATCCCCGCGATCCTGCCCTCCTCGGTCCGCGAGGACGGCAGGAGGCCCTCGGTCTCGTCGTCGATCCGCTCGGCGGAACCGGTCGCCGTGGCCTCCGTGACCGTCTTGTCGTGCGCGGTCTTGGCGGCCCGGCGCTCTTGGCGGCGGCGCTGCTTGACCGTGCGGTAGATGCCCGCGGTGGCCCGCCGCACGGCGATCGCGTCGGGGTGGTCGACCTCCAGCTTGTCGAGTTCCTCCAGCACGCCGAGGCAGACGGCCAGCCGCTCAGGGTCGATGCCGGGCCCGTACACGACCTCGTCCGTGGTCGCCGCGCCGTCCTCTGTCACCGTCATCGCCGCTGCCGTTTCCTGATCCACCGCGCGGCGCTCCGGTCGAGTCCGCTTTCGAACGAGGAATTTTACGGAGCACCGGCCCGCACGCCAAACCTGCGCTGATCACGGCTTCCGCCCGGCGACCGGTGATCGCATCCGCGGCACCCAGGAACCACGGGCAACGCTCGCACCCACCTCGGTGCACGACGCGCGGACGGCGACCACATCGCCGGGGACACGGCGCACGGACGACGATCACACAGCCCGGTACACGGCACAGGAACGGCAATCCCACCCCCGCCGGTCAGGAACCACAGGACGATCACGTCCACGCCGCCACGACGCACAGACAACGACCACACCCGCCCCCGCCACAGACCGCATGCGACGATCCCCCACCGGCCACGGCGCGCAAGCAGTCCCCTCACTCCCACCGGCCACAGCGCGCAAGCACCCCCCACTCCCACCGGCCACAGCGCGCAAGCAGCCCCCCACTCCCACCGGCCACAGCGCGCAAGCAGCCCCCACTCCCACCGGCCACAGCGCGCAAGCAGCCCCCCACTCCCACCGGCCACAGCGCGCAAGCAGCCCCCACTCCCGCCGGTCACGGCGCGCAAGCGGTGATCAGGGTCTTTACCTCCTCGGTCAGGGCGGTGGCGAGGCGGTCGAGGTCCGGGACGGCTTGGGCGTCGGCGACGAGGCCGTAGTGGACTCGGCCGCGGTAGGTGGAGATGGCGACGGCGAGGGACTGGCCTCGGGCCAGGGGGGCGAACGGGTAGACCTCGGTGAGGGTGTGTCCGCCGAGCTTGAGGCCGAGGCCGGGCAGGGGGACGCTGGTGACGAGGATGTCGAACCAGAGGCGCGCACCCTGGCTGACCAGGGGTCCCCCGAGCCGGTGGGCGAGCGCCGGGACGTGGTCGGCGAGCAGCGCGACCGCACCGGCGCCGCGGCCCGGTCCGGCGTCCTTCTTGCGGTCCATGGCCGCGCGGACCGTACCGAGCCGGCCGAGCGGGTCGGGGTCGCCGACGGGGAGCCTCATCAGGTACCCGGAGAGCCGGTTGCCCTGCGGGTGGGCGGTACGCGGACGGCGTTTGGAGACGGGGATCAGGGCACGGGGCGCGACGCCCTCGCTGCCGTCGCCACGCTCGTCGAGCCAGCGGCGCAGGGCGCCGGCGACGACGGCGATCAGCACGTCGTTGACGGTGCCGCCGACGGCCTTGCGGACGATGTGCACATCGTCGATGTCGACGACGGCACCGGCGGTGCTGCGGGTGCCGCTGGGCTCGGTGGTGAGCGCGGGCGAGGAACTCACGCCCAGGTTGGACAGGGCGACGGAGGCGCCGATGTCGAGGGCCCGGCCCACATCGGACAGGGCGCCCCGCAGCAGCTCCGGCAGCCTGCGCACGTCCGGGAGCGGGCCGCGCCTGGGCGGTTCGGGGCGCGGCCGGCGCTCGGGCATGTCGATCGGGTCGAGGACCGCGGCGGCGAGCGTCAGCGCCCGCAGCCCGTCGGCCAGCGCGTGGTGGAACTTGAACAGCACCGCGAACGAGACGCCGTCCTCCCCCGGCAGCACATGCGCCTCCCACGGCGGGCGGCAGCGGTCCAGCGGGCGCTCCATGAGCCGCCCCGCCACCTCGTGGAAGTCCGCGGCCGGGGCATGCAGCCGGATGTGGTCCAGGGGGTCGAAGTCGGCGACGGGCACACGGGCGGCGCCACCGAAGGCGGACGCGGGCGTCGGCGGGAACGTGAGCGGCTGCCAGACGTCCCGGATCCGCATCCGCAGTCCGGGCACGGCGGCGGCCCGGGCGGCGAGCAGATCGGCCGCGTGGGCACCGGCGGTGGGCGAGTTCGCGGCGAAGACGCCGAGCGCGCCCAGGTGCATGGGGTTCCGGTCGGACTCGATGTTCCAGAACGCCAGGTCGAGAGGTGCGAGCAGGTCAGAAGTCAATGGCTTGCCTCGCGTCGACGATGGGTGAGTCTGCAGTCAACCGCCCCCAACCAATTACGGTCAAGTACGATCAGGCTACGCACAGTTAACAAGAGATTAAGTCCCGCCGCTCGTGAAAGCGGCGGGACTCATGAGGTGTCTGGGTTTACTTCAGTGCGGGCGGCGCCGCCTCCGCCGACGTTCCCCACTCAGACGGGCGCGAGCCGACCGTGAAATCGAGCGACCGCAGGGACCGCAGATCGGCGGTGGTCAGATACGTCCGCCCGTAGTCCGCCCCGTCCGTCCGGGCCGACTGGATTTGACGTGCAACCTCTCCCTGGAGGGAGAGGATTCTGGCCTTCCGGTCCGGAGTCTGCGCCGCTACGCGGCGTGGGCTTCGGCATGGATTCCTTGGCTTCCTGCTTCTTCGCACCCCGCCATGGCCTTCGGACATGGTCTTCCGGGTGCTCCACAGGCGTGCACCGCTCGCCCAGCGGCGTTCTCCACGTTCACTGCGGCGTTCACGTCACGGTCCAGGTGCGTGCCGCAGGCCGGGCAGTTCCACCGCCTGACGTGGAGGGGTTTGGGTCCGTCCACATGGCCGCAGACCGAGCAGCGGCGCGTCACCGGGTCGCCGGTCATGATGTTCGTCTCGACGGTGCCGTAGCCCCACTTGGGCAGCCAGCCGCTCTCCTCGTCGATCTTGATCACCGAGATCGCCATGTCCCGGGCCCTACGAGACGTGCTGCCCCTTCCCCAGCGCGATCACCCCGCCCTTGGACACCGTGTACAGCTCCGCGTCCCGGTCCGGGTTGACGCCGATCGTCGCGCCCGGCGGTACCTCGACGTTCTTGTCCAGCACGGCGCCCCGCACGACCGCGCCCCGGCCGATGTGCACGTTGTCGTGCAGCACCGAGCCCTGGACGACCGCTCCCGGATCGACCACGACGCCCGGCGACAGCACGGACCGCGTGACCTGACCGCGGATCAGGCACCCGGCGCTGATGATGGACTCCCCCGCGATGCCGCCCGCGTTGAAGCGGGCCGGGGAGAGCTGGCCGGAGTGGGTGTATATGGGCCACTGCCGGTTGTAGAGGTTGAAGGCGGGGCGCTCGGCGATGAGGTCCATGTGGGCGTCGTAGTAGGCGTCGAGGGTGCCGACGTCACGCCAGTAGCCCTGGTCGCGGGTGGTCTCGCCGGGGACGTGGTTGTCGCTGAAGTCGTACAGCTGGGCCTCACCGCGCTCGGTGAGCTGCGGGAGGATCGAACCGCCCATGTCGTGCACGGAGTTGCGGTCCTCGGCATCCCGCTGGAGCGCCTCGATCAGGGCCTTGGTGGTGAAGATGTAGTTCCCCATCGAGGCGAAGACGGACTCGGGGTCGTCGGGCAGACCGGGCGGGTCGGCGGGTTTCTCCAGGAACTGCTGCACGGTACGGCCGTCGGAGGCGGAGCTGATCACGCCGAAGGACGACGACTCACTGCGCGGGACGCGTATCCCGGCCACCGTCACACCCGCGCCGTTCTCGATGTGCTGGGCGAGCATCTGGCGCGGGTCCATGCGGTACACGTGGTCGGCGCCGAACACCGCCACGTACTCGGGACGTTCGTCGTAGACGAGGTTCAGCGACTGGAGGATCGCGTCCGCGCTGCCCAGGAACCAGCGCGGTCCGAGCCGCTGCTGGGCCGGGACCGGGGTGACGTAGTTGCCGAGCAGGCTGGACATCCGCCAGGTGGTGGTGATGTGCCGGTCCAGCGAGTGCGACTTGTACTGCGTCAGGACGCAGATGCGCAGGATGTCGCCGTTGACGAGGTTGGAGAGGACGAAGTCGACGAGGCGGTAGGTGCCGCCGAAGGTGACCGCGGGTTTTGCGCGGTCCGCGGTCAGGGGCATCAGGCGCTTGCCTTCTCCACCCGCCAGTACGATTCCGAGCACCGAAGGTCCGCCACGCCGCATGGCCACTCCCCTCACCCTGGTTGACCATGATGTGCCCTTGCTCAGCGGCCACTAAGCCTGATCAAGGATCTTCCGCCGTCCTACCCCTGTTTGAGGATCTCCCGGTAGAGCCGGACCGTCCTGCGGGCGACCGCGTCCCAGCCGAACTCCCCTACCGCGCGCTCCCGTCCGGCCTCGCCCATGCGCCGGGCCTTCTGCGGGTCGGCGAGCACCGCGTCCAGGGCGGCTGCCAGGTCCGCCTCGAAGGGCCCTTCGGTGTCCACCAGCAGACCGGTCACTCCGTGCTCCACGACCTCCGGGATGCCGCCGACTCGTGAGGCCACGACCGGAGTTCCGCAGGCCATCGCCTCCAGATTGACGATGCCGAGGGGTTCGTACACCGAGGGGCAGACGAACACGGCCGCGTGGGTGAGGAGTTGGATCACGTCGGTCCGCGGCAGCATCTGCGGGATCCAGTGCACGCCGGCGCGGACGCCGCTGAGTTCCTGGAACAGCTCCCGGAACTCCTGGTCGATCTCCGGAGTGTCGGGGGCGCCAGCGCACAGCACGACCTGCGCGGCCGGGTCGATGTCCCGTACCGCGCGCAGCAGATGGGGCACGCCCTTCTGGCGGGTGATACGGCCGACGAACAGGACGTACGGGCGGTCAAGGTCGAGGCCGATGCGGGTGAGGGCCTCGGTGCCGGGGTCGGGGCGGTAGAGGGTGGTGTCGATGCCGTTGTGGACGACATGGACCTTCGCCGACTCCAGCGTGGGGTAGCAGCCGAGGATGTCCTCGCGCATGGCGCCGGATACGGCGATCACCGCGTCGGCGGCCTCGATCGCGGTGCGCTCGGCCCAGCCCGACAGGGCGTATCCACCGCCGAGTTGCTCGGCCTTCCAGGGGCGCAGCGGTTCCAGGGAGTGCGCGGTCATCACATGCGGGATGCCGTACAGGAGCTTGCCGAGGTGGCCGGCGAGGTTGGCGTACCAGGTGTGGGAGTGGACGAGTTCGCGGCCTTCGAGGGCGGCGGTCATGGCCAGGTCGACGGAGAAGGTGCGCAGCGCGTCGTTGGCGGTGTCGAGGGCGGGCCAGGGGCGGTGCCGCAGCACGCCCTCCGCCCGGCCCTCGCCCCAGCAGTGCACGTCCAGGTCGACGAGGTCGCGCAACTCCCGGGCGAGGAACTCGACATGGACGCCCGCGCCGCCGTACACGTCCGGGGGGTACTCCCGGGTCAGCAGTCCCACTCGCACCCGCAACCCCCTGTCTCAGCGCCCGGCCCCTTCATGGTCACCCAGATGCGGCGCCCGGGGAAGAGCGCGGGGGTCGTGTGAAGCAACAGTCGCCGCAGACGCCTCCGCCCGGCAGGCGGTAGTAGAGGCAGCAGCTGCGGCGCCGGAAGGCGGTGCCGGTAAGGGTTCCGGTGTCCGCCAGCAGGGGGTGGCCGAGAAGCGCCGTGGTCAGGGTGCGGGTCCGGGCGGCCACTTCGGGGCGGCCGTCGGCCCGCGCCCAGAGGTCCAGTTGCCGGGCGGCTCCCGCCAGCGCGGAGGCGGCGTTGCCCCACAGCAGGCCGGTGGCGACGCGGTGGCGGGTGTGCAGGGCCGCCGTCAGGGGCTCCAGGTGGGCGTGGAGCACGGTGTCGGCGAGGGTCGCCGCGTCCCCGGGCAGCGGACGCAGCCGCGTCAGCCAGAGGTCGTCGGGTGCGCTGCCGTCGGGGTCCCAGCACAGCAGCCGCGGATCGAGGTCGGGGATCCGGCCGTACAGCACCGCGCAGCCGAGCGCCGCCGACCACAGCCGGGCCGCGAGCCCCTGCTGTGCCACGGAGGCGGCGATCCGCGGCTCGGGAGCGTGCAGGGCGTCCGCCACCATGTGGATGCGGAGAGTCAGCGGATTCCGGTACATGTCCGGCGCGGTTTCGGCATATGCCTCCGCGAGTGTCGGCAGTGGCCGACGCGGCGCTCCGGTGGTGCGCAGCACGAAGAACCCGCCGAGCGGGCGGAGCGCGGCGAGGTCGGGGTCGAGGTCCACGAAGAGCAGTAGTACCAAGGCCCGTAGGGGTTGCCCCCAGGGGGGCCATGAGAGCTGTCACCCGCCTGTGGGAGGACGGAGGCGCGGTCGTACTCCAACGGCAGTAGGACCCATTGGGTGCTCAGGTACGACGACGGGAAGGGTTTTTCACGAGATCGTGTTCGCATGGAAGACGATCGATCGCCGGTTCGGGCTCCGCGCCCCCGCCCCACGCAGAGGAGCAGCTCATGAGTGCCCTCGCGTTGTCCGTCGTGCTGTCGCTGATCTCCGCTGTGGCGTACGCGGGCGGTGCGATCGTGCAGGAGCGCGTCGCGGAGTCGTCTCCCGACCAGCAGTACGCGCCGCTGCGCCGGCCGAGCTGGTGGGCGGCGGTGGCGTTGAACGGCCTCGGCGGTCTGCTGCACGTGGCGGCGCTCGCGTACGGACCGCTGAGCGTGGTCCAGCCGCTGGGGGCGCTGACCATCGTGTTCGCGCTGCCGATGGCGGCGATGTTCGTGGGCCGCAGGTCCGGGGCGACCGCCTGGCGGGGCGCGATCATGGCGACCGTCGGACTCGCGGGTCTCCTCTCTCTGGTCGGCACGGCCGACACGCAGTCGCTGGATTCCACCCAGCGGGCGGCCGTGGCCCTGGTCACGGCGGGTGCCGTCGTGGCGCTGATGATCGCGGGCCGGGCCGCGCACCGGCTTCCGGCGGTGCGGAGCATGCTGCTGGCCACGGCGTCCGGCATAGCGTTCGGCATGTCCTCGGTGTTCACCAAGGCGGTCACGGTCGACTGGAGCGGCGGGGTCTCGGCGTCCGACCTGCCGTCTCTGGCCACCATCGGCGTCTTCGCCACGGCCGGACTGCTGCTCTCCCAGGCCTCCTACCGCGGCGCCGGACTCGCGGCCCCGCTGGCCACACTGACGGTCGTGAACCCCGTACTGGCGGCGGCGGTCGGCATCACGATGTTCGGCGAAACCTTCCGCTACGGCACCACGGGCACCGTGCTCGCCCTGGGCTGCGGCGTCGTGGCGGCGGGCGGGCTGATCCTGCTGACGACGGAGCGGATCGGGCGTACGACGCAGCCGGCGGCAGCCGAGCCCTCGGCCGCGCCGGCGCCCGTGGCCGAGCCGACGCCCGTCGAGGAGGTGCTCGCGCAGCACTCCGGTGACTCCCCCGAGGCCGTCAAGGAACTGCTCGCGCAGCCCGCGGCCGAACTGCCGACGGAGGCTCCGGTCCCGGCGCAGACGCCGGCGCCGGACCTCGAAAAGGAGGAGGGGCCGGACACCGGCGTGCCCCCGGTGCAGTACGGCCCCCTCTACATCGGTCCGTACATCCCGGGGCCGGTCCTGGACCGGCACCGCACGCGGATCAGATCCTGACGCCGCCGGCCCGGAGGTACGCCACCGGGTCGACGTCCGTGCCGAAGCCGGGCCCCGTCCGCACCTCGAAGTGCAGATGCGGGCCCGTGCTGTTGCCCGTGGACCCGGAGCGGCCGATGCGCTGCCCGGTGCCCACGCCCTGCCCGGTCTTCACGGAGATCGCCGAGAGGTGCGCGTACTGCGTGTAGCGGCCGTCGGCGTGCCGGATCACCACCTGGTAGCCGAAGGAGCCTTCCCAGCCGGCGCTGACGACCCGCCCCTCCCCGACGGCCTTCACGGAGGTCCCCGTGGGGACGGCGAAGTCGACGCCCGTGTGATAGCCCAAGGACCAGGAGGAACCCGACTTGTGGTACGGCGTACCGGTCGCGGCGCTCACCGGTGCGACGAGTCCGCTCTTGCGGGTCTCGTTTCTGGGCTCGCTTCTCGGCTCGGATCTGGGCTCGCTTCTGGGCTCGCTTCTGGGCTCGCTCTCGGAGGCGGGCGCTTTGGGAGCCGACTCGCGCTTCGGGGCGGGCGCCTTGGGTGCCTGCTCGGCGGTCGTGCTCGTCGTCGAGGAGGCACTGCCACGCAGGCTGAGCCGCTGGCCGGGCAGGATCAGGTCGGGGTCCGCGCCGATCGTCTTCCGGTTGGCGGCGTACAGCCCCTGCCAACCGCCCCGTACGTCCTGCTTGTCGGCGACCCCGGAGAGGGTGTCGCCCCTGACGACGGTGTACATCTCGGCGGTGCCCGCCCGGGACTGGGGCGTGCTCTGCGGCTGCACGTCGGCCAGGGAACTCTTGGGGGTACGCGGGGCCGTGCTCGTGCTGCTGCCGCCCGGGTCGATGTCGGGTGCGTCACCGCCCCGGGTCAGCCCGGCCTCGACCGAGCACGTCGGCCAGGCACCGGGCCCCTGTTCCTCAAGCACCTTCTCGGCTACGGCGATCTGCTGGTCCTTGGTGGCCAGATCCGCCCGCGGCGCGTAACGGGTGCCGCCGAAGGCCTCCCAGGTCGACTGCGCGAACTGCAGTCCCCCGTAGTAGCCGTTGCCGGTGTTGATGCTCCAGTTGTTGGTCGACTCACAGGCGGCGACCTTGTTCCAGGTCTCGACGTCCGCGGCGTGGGCGGCACCGGTGCCGATGAGCGGTATCGCCATGCCGGCGCCGCCCGCCGTGACGGTGAGTGAGGCGCGGTTGATCCTGTTCGGCTGATACCGGCGGTGCCGGCCGCGTACGGCCATGAAAAGCCCCCTCGACATGCGTCAGGAGGGCCAAAAGTAAGCGCCGGGAACAGGCCATGACAAGACAGCAATCAGCCGCTTGGTCACGCCAAGTGGCCAGGAATCGGCGTGCGTTGCTCAGCCACCCGGGACGGCTGAGTGCGGCGGGGCCCTCCATGCGTATCTGCCTGCGCGGCATCGCGCCACCCGGATGTGCGGTCGGCGTACCGGCACGTCAGGATGGACGATGGGGCAATACTGGCGGGCATGCACGACGGGCACCGCCGATAACCAGGTCACTAGGAGCCAACGGAATGAGCAATTCAGCCCAGATCGGCGTCACGGGTCTCGCGGTCATGGGCCGCAACCTCGCCCGCAACTTCGCGCGCAACGGCTACACGGTCGCGGTGCACAACAGGACGTCGGCGCGTACGCACGCCCTGGTCGAGGAGTTCGGGAGTGAGGGCGACTTCGTCGCGGCCGAGACCGCGAAGGATTTCGTGGCGGCGCTGGAGCGGCCGCGGCGCCTGGTCATCATGGTGAAGGCCGGTGAGCCGACGGACGCGGTGATCCAGGAGTTCGCGCCGCTCCTGGAGCCCGGCGACATGATCATCGACGGCGGTAACGCGCACTTCGCCGACACCCGCCGCCGTGAGCGCGACCTGCGTGAGCAGGGCATCCACTTCGTCGGCATGGGCGTCTCCGGCGGCGAGGAGGGCGCGCTGCACGGGCCGAGCATCATGCCGGGCGGCCCGAAGGAGTCGTACGACTCACTGGGCCCGATGCTGGAGAAGATCTCCGCGAAGGCCGCGGACGGGGCTCCCTGTGTCACGCACGTCGGTCCCGACGGCGCCGGGCACTTCGTGAAGATGGTCCACAACGGCATCGAGTACGCCGACATGCAGCTGATCGGCGAGGCGTACCAGCTGCTGCGTGATGTCGCCGGGTACTCCCCCGCGCAGATCGCGGAGATCTTCCGCACCTGGAACACCGGGCGGCTGGACTCGTATCTGATCGAGATCACGGCCGAGGTGCTGTCGCACGTGGACGCGGCGACGGGCGAGCCGTTCGTGGACGTGGTGGTGGACCAGGCGGAGCAGAAGGGCACGGGGCGTTGGACCGTGCAGATCGCGCTCGACCTGGGCGTTCCGGTGTCGGGTATCGCGGAGGCCGTCTTCGCGCGGTCGCTGTCCGGGCACCATGCGCTCCGCGAGGCGTCCCGCGGGCTGGCCGGGCCGAAGGCGTCGCCGCTGGGCGAGGCGGAGGCGGGCGCGTTCGCCGACCGGGTGGAACAGGCGCTGTACGCCTCGAAGATCGTGTCGTACACGCAGGGCTTCCACCAGATCGACGCGGCGCGTGACGAGTACGACTGGGACATCGACCTCGGCGCCGTGTCCGCCATCTGGCGCGGTGGCTGCATCATCCGCGCGGCGTTCCTGGACCGTATTCGCGCCGCGTACGACGCACGGGCCGATCTGCCGAGTCTGCTCTCCGACGAGACGTTCGCGCAGGAGATCGCGGCGGCGCAGGACGACTGGCGTGAGGTGATCATCGCCGCGGCTCGTCAGGGTGTGCCGACGCCCGGGTTCTCCGCGGCCCTCGCGTACTACGACGCGCTGCGTGCGGAGCGGTTGCCTGCGGCGCTGACGCAGGGGCAGCGGGACTTCTTCGGGGCGCACACGTATCGGCGGACCGATCGGGAGGGCTCGTTCCACACGCTGTGGGGTGGGGATCGGTCGGAGGTTTCCGCCTAGCAGCTTCGGGCGCGTTGTCGTTGCGGTGGGCGGCGTCCTGTGGCGCCGCCCACCGCTTTTGGTTCTCACCTCACGTCAGTGGTGGGCCCGGTTCCGGGTTCGGTACGGGTTCCGGGCCCGGTGGGACCGGGGACGGGTCAGGGCCGGGGACCGGGCCGGGGCCGGGTGGTGGGCCCGGGGGTGGCGGAGTGGGCGGCCCGGGTGCCGGCGGGGGCTCCGGGGTCGGGACCGGGGACGGTGGGGGCTCGGGATGGACGGGATCCGGGCCGGGCGTGGGGCCCGGGGTCGGGCCCGGCGGTACGGGGTCGGGGTGCGGATTGGTCATGGTGTCCTCCGGCCAGTGGTGAAACGTCGGCTCTGGACTACTCCCCCGCGTACCCGGGCCCGGTGCGGCCACTCACTCGCCGGAGTCAACCGAGGGGTCCAGGTGGCCCGCCGCCTTCGCCCCCGCCGCGAGGCCCTGACGGGGACTGGACAGGACAGGGACCGCGGTCGTCGTCAGCTGCCGGGCCGGGGCCATCGACGGCTGGGCGAGGACGATCGCGTCGGCGTCGGTGACCCCGTCGGCCGCGGAGGCGACCAGTCGTGCGTATCCGTCCATGTCGCCGGTTTCGAAGCACCGCCAGGCGCCCGCCACCAGACGCGTCCGTACGTCCACGGGGCGCCCTGCACGGCGGGCCTCCTCCTCGATCAGCGACACGGTCGGCCCGAAGGTGCTCTCCACCGTGCCGAGGACGACGACCCGGGATCCCGTGGCCACCGCGCCGGCCGCCATCGGACGGTCGCCGCGCAGCACCGGCACCCCGATCCCGGCGCCGGCCGATTCCGCGACGCCGCCGAGGGTCGAGCAGGTGCACAGCACGGCCCGGGCACCGGCGGCGACGGCCCGCCGCAGGACGGCACGCATGTCGTCCGTCACCGCTTCGGGGCCTTCGGCGCGGGCGCGGTCGAGCAGCGACCCGTCGACGAAGTGCCGTAGTTCCAGGCCTGGATGGTCCTCGTCGCGCAGGGCGTCGAAGACGGGGATGTGGACGGGTGAGGTGTGCAGGAGTGCCAGCAAGGGTCGTTGCCGCCTCAGAATCGGCCGGGGTGTGCCGCCAGCCAGTCCATCGCCGCCCCCAGCAAGTCCGGGTCGGCGGCCGGGGCCTCCTCGGGGTGGCGTTCCGCCCACTTCACGACGTACGGGCACAGGGGGGCTACGGCGATGCCCTCACGCTGGGCCATGGCGTACAGCTCGCGCGCCAGGGAGCCCGCGATGCCCTTTCCCTCGTGGGCCGGTTCCACGAGGGTGTGCACGGGGACCAGGGCGTGCCCCGGCGCGTCGAGGACGAAGTACTCGACGTGGCCGACGACTTCGCCGTCCCCGCCGAGGGCCTCCAGGCGGCCCGCCGCCCGGTCGTCGCGGATCTCGCTCATGGGCACGCTCCTGGTCCGAAATGTACGGCCGTACTGTGCGGCCGGCCCGGTCAGGCCGGTACGGCCTGCGGGCTGCGCTCCTGGTCGGAGCCCGGCACCGGTGCGGACGGGTCGGCGCCCAGGTCCACGACCCTGTTGTCCCGGTCCACATGCACGACCCTCGGCCGCAGCGCCCGCGCCTCGGCGTCGGAGACCTGAGCGTAACTGATGATGATCACCAGGTCGCCGGGGTGTACGAGGTGCGCGGCGGCCCCGTTGATACCGACGACTCCGGAGCCACGCTCCCCTTCGATGACATACGTCTCCAGCCGGGCGCCGTTGGTGACGTCGACGATGTGCACGAGCTCGCCGGGCAGCAGGTCGGCGGCGTCGAGCAGATCGGCGTCGATGGTCACGGATCCGACGTAGTGCAGGTCGGCCTGGGTGACGGTGGCTCGGTGGATCTTGGATTTGAACATAGTACGCAACACGTCGTGCGCTCCCACAAGTAGGCTCCCTGCCTGCGTTTTTGCAGGTCAAGGGCTGTTTCCACACCCTAGAACGAGTCGTACGTCCGGGCAGCCTTCGCCAGGTTCTTCAGGGCTCATGCTGACCGATTGCCGACTTTTCTGACGGTGCATCAGGCCGCTGCTGTGGGGCTTGGAGTCGTGGCCGGCCCCTGCGCTGCCCCACGGCGAACGGCCGACGCCAGCCTACGCAACGGGCTTCGGACGTGTTCGTGACCATCGCCACAGCGAGGCGTCCGCCTGTCTCGGGAAGAGCCAAGCAGTGTGATGCGGCCGGACGGTCAAGTCCGCACCACGGCACTCCCAGCTCATGGCCCGGCCCGGCCGGTAGGAATCTGGCGACAGAAGCCAGGTCACTTGCTTGATCAAGCGGCGCGGAATGCAGCCGATGATCGCCGGTTGGCCGAACCGGCGATTCCTCTCGCCGAACTGTTCACGGCCGACCGCATCGCCGAGAGCCGCTGCAGTACCCGGCGCACAGGCTCGGTGTCTCCTCCGCTCCATCTTCACGCTGCGCCCGGACATCGACGCCATGGACGCCGCGCCGCTCTCCTTCCAAGTGCACACCCTCATCGGCGTGCTGCTCATCGCCGTCTGACCGTTCGCCCGGCTGGTGCACGCCTTCACCGCGCCGGTCGGCTACCTGTTCCGTCCGTACATCGTCTACCGGTCCCGCTCGGCCGGTGTCCCGTCGCGGGGGCCACGCCGCGGCCGGGAAGGTCCGGGATTGAGTGCCGGTATCCGGATTGCGGCCCTGGGTGGCCGCCTCCACGATGAGGTCATGATTCCGGTGGGCCCCGCAGGCCGTTTCGACGCGTTCCGGGCTCTGGCCGACCGGCGCGGGCGGCCGGGGGGCCTGCTGATCGAGTCGCTGGCCGAGGCAAGGGCGGGAACGGCGGACGGCCCGGGGGCCTGGGCTCCGGCTGTCGCCGCCGGTCTCGGCCTGCCCGCAGCCGCCGCACTCGGACCGGCCGGCTACTACGCGGACCTCGCCGCGCCGCACGGCCGCCGTCACGTCCGGATCTGCACGGCGACGTCGTCCTGCCAGTCGCGTCCTGGCTGGAGAAGGACGGCACCTTCGTCAACTTCGACCGCCGCTTCCAGCGGGTCCGCCCCGCCGTGGCCCCGCCTGGCGAGGCACGCAGCGACTTCGACGTCGTACACGCCCTCGCCGCGGCGCTGGGGGCGGACCTGGGCTGCGCCACTCCGGCCGCTGCCCTGGCCGAGTGTGGACGGGTCGCGCCCGTCTTCGCCGGCCTCTCCCACCACCGACTGGACCGGGAGGGCGCCGTGCCCTGGCCCTGCCCGGACGCCGGCCACCCAGGGGAGGCCAAGCTCTACACGGAACGGTTCGCCACACCCGACGGCCGGGCCCACCTCACCGCGGCCCCCCACCTCCCACCCGGCGAACAACCCGACGACGACTACCCACTGCTCCTGGTCACCGGGCGGCGCTGGGCGCACTACAACTCCGGCAGCATGACCCGCCGCGGTGGCAACCTCGCACTCGACCCGGTCGACTTCCTCGACCTCCACGCCGACGACGCCCTCCGGTACGGCGTCCGGGACGGCGCGCAGCTCACCGTGGAGAGCCGGCACGGCCAGGCCCGGCTCGTCGCCCGGGTCGGTGAACGGACCGCCCCCGGCCAGGTGTTCTGCTCCTTCCACTTCCCCGCGAGCGGGGTGAACAGCCTCACCTCCGACCACGCGGACACCATCACGTCCTGCCCCGAGTACAAGGTCACGGCGGTACGCGTTCACGGCACGGTGACGGCGTGACGGCGTCGGCTGGTCAGCGGGCCGCGCAGACGACCTCGACGAAGTGGCCCACCCGTTCCTCGGGCAGGTGACGTGCGAGGTCCGCCTCGCTGATCATGCCGACGAGGCGGTGGTTGTCGATGACCGGGAGCCGGCGGATCTTGTGCTCCTCCATGGCCTGAAGGACCTGGTCGGCATCGGCCTCGGCGTCGATCGTGACCGGCTTGCCCTGTTCGAGGAGGCCCGCGGTCATGGTCTTGGGGTCCTTGCCCTTGGCGACGCACTTCAGCACGATGTCACGGTCGGTGATGATCCCGTGGAGCCGGTCGTCCTCGCCGCAGATCGGGAGGGCTCCGACGTCCAGTTCCTGCATCTTGCGTGCAGCGGCTTCCAGCGTCTCGTTCTCCTGGATGCAGGTGGCACCGCCGTGCATGATCTCCCGGGCAGTGGTCATGGTCGTCTCCTTCGAGCGTCGTGATCCGCGCGGGGAGAGCCCATGGAGCCTGACCCGCCCCGACCGGTACTCCTACGAACCAGTGTGGATTCCGCGTCTCCGGTGCGCATGCCGGACGGGGCGCTCTCGGACCTTCGGTGGGCCCCCGCCCGGTGGGCGTTCCGGTTTCAGCCGGGCACGTTCCGCGCAGGACGGCGGCGATGTGCTGGACCATGACCTCTTCGGCCGGACCGTCGGGCTGAAGGAGGGGCGGCCTCCCTCGTACCGCTCCCACAAAGAGGCGTGGACGAGCCGCCCAGACAGCCCGAGGCACGCCGCCTCCCCCACCGCCCGGTCCACGGCCCGCAGGCTGGAACCCGATCCGTCGACGCCCACGACCAGCGGGCAGGTCCGTCGTCACCACCACCTTCCTGCCCGGCCATTGCGGGAAGCCCTCGTCAGATACCGTCGCACCGCCCTGGGCCCATCGCGACACATGCACCGGCTCTCGAAGGGAGCCTTCGGCCCAGGTTGCACTGGGCCGATTTACGGCGATTGTTGGAGTCATGCGGCCGGGAGAGCAGGGGCACCGCTCCTCGCATCGCCGTCACGGGCGTCGCAGCGGCCTGATGACGAGCCCGCTTCCGCTTCGAGGTCATGGCGAAGGGAGGGCGATCGTGGTTGCGAAGACAGGTGTTCTCGTCGCCCTGACCAAGGAGCATCGCGAGCAGCTCATGTCGCTCGCTCGTGAGGTGTCGTTCGAGATCGACGAGCGCATCTTCAACGAGGGCGGCCAAGCCGACCGTTTCTGGATCATCCACACGGGCACCGTCGCTCTCGACGTTCACGTGCCCGGCCGCCGCGCGGCGGTCATCGAGACCCTCGGTGCCGGGGAACTGCTGGGCTGGTCCTGGCTGGTCCCTCCCCACCACTGGCACCTGGGGGCCCAGGCCGCCAGCCCGGTGCGCGCCTACGAGTTCGATGCGGCCGCGGTCCGTGAGCTGTGCGGGAACGACCCGGAGCTGAATCAAGAGCTGTGGGCCTATGTCGCCGCAGTGATCGCGGGCCGGCTCAGGTCCACCCGGGTTCGGCTGCTCGACCTGTACGCGCCCTACGGCGCGGGCGAGGTTCCCTGACGAGGCGAGATGAGGAGGTGTGCGATGCCTGAGACCCCGCACATCGTGAGCGATGTGATGACCCAGACGGTCGTGGCCGTGGGACGCGACGCGCCCTTCAAGCAGATCGTCCGGACCATGGAGCAGTGGAAGGTCAGCGCCATGCCGGTGCTGGAGGGCGAAGGGCGCGTTATCGGCGTCGTCTCCGAGGCCGACCTGCTGCCCAAGGAGGAGTTCCGCGACAGCGACCCGAGCCTCTTCGAGCAACGCCGACGCCTGTCCGACCTCGCCAAGGCCGGGGCACTGACGGCGGAGGAGCTCATGAGCACCCCCGCGATCACGGTCCACGCCGACGCCACCTTGGCCCAGGCGGCCAGGATCATGGCCGTCCGGCGCGTCAAACGGCTGCCCGTGATCGACGACGTGGGCATGCTGCAGGGCATTGTGAGCCGTGCCGACCTGCTGAAGGTCTTCCTGCGGCCGGACGAGGACATCGAGGAGGAGGTCCGCCGCACCGTGGTGTCCTACCTCTTCCCGGCCTTCAGCCACGCCATCCACGTGGACGTGCACGAGGGAGTCGTCACCCTCCGCGGGCACATCCGCGACACCTCGCTCATCTCGGTGGCCGTGCGCCTCGCGCGCGCCGTGGAGGGCGTCGTGGACGTCGAGCCCCAGCTCACCGGCGAGTCAGCCGGTCCGGTCGGGCCCGAGATCACGCGGTGATTCGTGTGCGAGGGGCGGGCGCCGACCGGTGGCAGTCCCTCGGGCTGTCAGGGCAGGATGTCGAGCACCTCCGACACCGGGCGGCGTGGCGTGCTGGGACCCCTCGGTCCGTAGCCCAGGCGCAGCACCACCTGGGTGTAGCCCGTCCCGGACACCGGGTCGCGCAGCGGCCGGCGCAGGTCGGTCCACTCCAGGGCCTGGGTGGCGAACGAACTGGACAGGCACTCAAGGGTGGCCGGTAGCAGAACGCGTTCCATGTCCTGGCCTGCGCGCAGCCAGTCCTCCGGGCGGTCGTGGGTCGTGCTGAGGAGGGCCGGCTGAGGGGTCCGTTCGAAGTCCGCGGCGCCACGCCCCGCCACCTGCCGAGGGCCGGCGAAGTCGCGCATGGGGGCCTTGCCTCCGCGCTTGCGCGGCCCGAAGGCATAGTCCGGGACTCCGTTGGCGGCCGTGTTCACCGCAGGAGCGTCGATGCGGGTCCATTGCGCCAGGTCCTGGCCGGCGCCGCCGCCGGTGATGTTGCGCGCCTCGGCTTCCGCGAGCGGCCTCGCTGAGAGCCGTCCGCAGGGTCTCCGGGATCTCCGTCTCCTCGAACGGGAAGCGGCTGCTGTGCCGCTGGTGAATCGCCGGATACAGCACGTCGAGGTCGCTCTCGCCGCTCCCGAGGCCGGTCAGTCGCACGGCCGCGAGCAGTGCCGGGTGGGTCAGCAGCCGGGTCACCGGACACAGCCCCCGTGGACCACCGCGACCCTCAGGTTCAGCAGGGCGGCGCCGCGGCCGAGGTGAAGGGCACGGTTGTCGGGGTCGGAGTGCGGGATGGCGCGCTCTGGATCGGCACTCAAGTGGAAGGTGCGGCTGCCCTGGAAGTAGCGAAAGTGCCACGACTGCGCGTTGTGCATGGACGGGGCGGCAGCGGCGTCGTAAAACCAGGTCCGTTACGCGTTCTTCGGACGGCGGGTTTCGGTTCGCCAGAGCCTCCCTCTTCCTTCTCCACCGATCGGTTTTCTACTGATCGGTTTTCTACTGATCGGTGGGAGTGATACGGCGGCCCGTGATGCGCGGTAAGCATTCAGCAGGTCGTGATCGGCTTCGCTGTCTGACGATGTGACAGGTTGCGGGTGGGTGCGGCAGGATCCGTGGTCATGTCGTCGGGGTGGGAGTCTGCGTCGCGTGAGGACCTCCTCACGGTGATCGGGCTGCTCCAGCGACAGAACGAGGAGCTGGCCGCGGCGAATGAGCGGTTGACGGCGCGGGTGGCAGAGCTGGAGCGGCGGCTTGGCCGGAACTCGGGGAACTCCTCGATGCCACCGTCCTCGGACACCTTCGGTCGGCCGGAGAAGAAGCCGGTACCGAAGAGCGGCCGCAAGCGGGGACGCCAGCCGGGTGCCGACGGATCTGGGCTGTGCATGGTCGCTGATCCCGATGTCACCGAGGACCACCTTCCAGCGGCCTGCACCGGGTGCGGCCGGGCGCTGGGCGAGGACGACAGCATCGGCTTCGAGCGCCGTCAGGTCCGTGACATCCCGCTGACCACGGTGAAGGTGACCGAGCACCGGGCCCATCGCTGCCGGTGCGCGTGCGGGACGGTGACCGCCTCGCCGATGCCCGGCCAGGTCGCCCGATCGCCCTCCTCCTATGGCCCCAACCTGCGTGCCCTGGCCGTCTACCTGCTGGTCTTCCAGCACATCCCCGTCGAGCGGACCACGATCCTGATCCGGGACGTGACCGGGGCCGAGGTCTCCACCGGCTGGGTCGCCTCTCTGCTCCCCGAGGCCGCCGGCCTGGTCGAGGACTGTCTGAACCTGATCCGTGCCCTGCTGATCATGGGACACGTGCTCCACGCGGATGAGACCACCACCCGCATCGGCACCACCCGGCGCTGGCTCCACGTGGCCTGCACCGACTTCCTCACCCTGCTCCACCTCGCCCCGCGCTCGCGCGCCGGAGCAGATGCCGGCAAGGTGCTCCCGCACTACCGGGGCGTCCTGGTCCACGACTCACTGTCCCTGTATGCCGGCTACGACTCCTGCACCCATCAGCTGTGCGGAGCCCACCTGATCCGCGAACTGACCGCCGCCGAAGAGGACTTTCCCGACCAGAAGTGGCACCAGCAGATCCGCTGGGCCCTGGCCGGACTGAACACCCAGGCCGTACGCGTCCGGAACCAGGAGACCGCCGAGATCACCCCCGGTGCGCTCCTGCTGCACTGCGAAGCGTTCCACCAGGGCATCAAGGTCGGGCTCAGTCTCCATCCCAAAGTGCCGGGCCGGAAGCAGAGCCCGGCCCACAACCTCCTGACCCGGCTTCGCGATCAGGCCCACGACGTCCTGCGCTTCGCCGACGATCCCCGGCACGTGCCGTTCACCAACAACTGCGGCGAACGGGCCCTGCGTCCGGTCAAGACCCAGCTGAAGATCTCCGGCTGCCATCAGTCCGACACGGGCGCGACGGCCTGGCTCGCCGTGCGCTCCTACCTCGACTCCGCCCGCAAGCACGGCCTGACCACCTTCGAGGCCATCCACCGCGCCTTCACCGGCAAACTCTGGATGCCACCCATCGCACAGACCACCTGACCAGCCACTCTCACCGACCGTCACCGATCAGGCCCATTCCTTCTGAATGCGTAC